>JANNVJ010000065.1:0-76784 GCA_031414375.1 Haliea sp. | reverse complement strand
CTCACTTCATGCGACTTATTCGCGGTGTTTACCTGCGCGGTGCCACTGCCGGCCAACTGCTGCCCGATATCCTGTGGCTGCTGGGCTTCACCGTGATCGTGCTGACCATTGCCACCAAGCGCTTCCACAAGTCGCTGGACTGAACCGACCGCATGCGTTTTAGCGCTCTGCAGTTTCTATGTGTTGTTAGCGCCAGCCTCGCGCTGCTAGCCTGCGGCAGCGGGGAATCGAATGTTATACAAGGCAATCGCGACGGCATTCTGCACTTCGGTAACGGCACCGAGCCACAGGGGTTGGATCCCCATGTGGTCACCGGCATTCCGGAGAGCCACATCGTGCGCGCCCTGTTCGAGGGGCTGACCGTGAAAAATCCGTACACGCTGGAATCGGAGCCCGGCGTGGCGCAAAGTTGGGAGGTCAGCGCGGATGGCCTGACCGTCACGTTTCACCTTAACCGGGCAGCGCGGTGGTCGAACGGCGACCCTATGACAGCGGACGATTACGTCTGGTCCTGGCAGCGCGCCCTGAGTCCGGCCATGGGTAACCAGTACGCCTATATGCTCTACCCGGTGGTCAACGCCGAGGCCTTCGCCACCGGGAAACTGGATGATTTCACCGCGGTTGGCGTCAAGGCGCTGGATGCTCACACCCTGCAGGTACAGCTGAATGCGCCCACGCCGTATTTCATACAGCTGATGGATCATGACAGCACCTTCGCCGTGCACCGGGCCACGATCGAAAAGTTCGGCAAGGCCACCGATCGTTTCACGCCGTGGACGCGGGTCGAGAACATCGTCGGCAACGGCCCTTTCCAACTCACCGACTGGCAACTCAACCGCCGTATCGTCGTGGAAAAGAGCGATACCTACTGGGATCGCGACAAGGTGCAGCTCAACGGTATCGTGTTCTACCCCACGGAAAATATTTCCAGCGAAGAGCGCATGTTCCGCGTGGGCCAATTGCACTACACGCAGACTGTGCCGCTGGATAAGATTCCGGTGTACCGGGCCATGCAAGACAGCCCCTACGTTAACGTGCCTTACCTCGGCACCTATTACTATCTTCTCAATACCACCAAGCCGCCGCTGCATGATGTGCGGGTGCGACAGGCCCTCGCCATGGCCGTGGATCGGGAGCGCCTCATCAACACCGTCATGCACGGCAGCACAGTGCCGGCCTACAGTATCACGCCGCCCGGCACACTCGGCTATCAACCGCCAACACTGTTCGGGTACGATGTGGCGCGGGCGCGGGCGTTGCTAGCAGAGGCTGGCTATCCCGATGGCAAAGGTTGGCCGGGACTGGAACTGACTTACAATACCAGTGAGAGTCATCTCAAGATCGCAGTGGCTCTGCAGCAGATGTGGAAGGACGCGCTCAATATCGACGTCACACTCGGCAATCAGGAATGGAAGGTCTACCTGGACTCGGTGCATCAGATGAATTTCGATATGGCGCGCCGCGGCTGGATTGGCGACTATGTTGACCCGAACAATTTCCTCGACCTGTTTCTGTGCGGCGGCGGCAACAACAACACCGGTTTTTGCGATCCTCACTACGACGAGATGATCCAGCGGCAGGCGCCACAGGCAACGTCACGAGAGGAGCGCTATGCAATTCTGTATGCAGCTGAAACACTAATGATGCAGCAGATGCCCATCCTTCCGATTTACACCTACACCAGTAACCACCTGATTAATCCCAGTGTGCACGGTATGCCCGCAAACCTGATGGACTACGTCAATTTCAGGTATGTCTCGCTGCAAAAAGACGAGAAGGACAGCGAGTGATGTGGCGCTTCATCGGCTCGCGCCTGTTGCAGGCCATCCCGGTGCTGCTGGTGGTCATCACCGTGACTTTCTTTCTGGTACGCATAGCGCCGGGCGGACCTTTTTCCAGTGAAAAAGCGGTCATTCCAGAGGTAAAGGCAGCACTCGAAGCACAGTACCGCCTCAACCTGCCGTTGTGGCAGCAATACACGGCCTATCTCGGTGACCTGTCCCGTGGCGATCTGGGCCCCTCCTTCAAATATCCCGGGCGTAGCGTCAACGAACTGATTGCCGCAGGCTTTCCGGTGACAGCAGAGCTTGGTATCTACGCGCTGCTGGTGGCACTGGGTATCGGCGGCCTGGCCGGGGTTATCGCCGCCCTCAGGCCCAACACAGCGCAGGACTATATTCCCATGTCTGCCGCCATGATCGGCATCTGCATGCCGTCCTTCCTGCTGGGACCGCTGCTGATCCTGGTTTTTGGTGTGTACCTTGAGTGGCTGCCGGTATCCGGCTGGGGCGACATCCCCGGGGACAAAATACTGCCATCGATCACCCTCGGTGCCGCCTACGCGGCCTATATCGCCAGGCTCAGCCGCGCCGGAATGCTGGAGGTGATGTCGCAGGATTACATTCGCACCGCGCGCGCCAAAGGCCTGCCGGAATGGCAGGTGGTGCTGCGCCACGCCCTGCGCGGCGGCATGATTCCTATAGTGGCCTTCCTCGGCCCGGCCCTGGCCGGCCTGCTGTCAGGCTCCTTTGTGGTGGAGACGATCTTCCAGATTCCCGGCCTCGGGCGCTTCTATGTGCAGGCGGCCTTCAACCGCGACTACACCATGATCCTGGGTACGACCGTATTTCTGTCGGCGCTTATCGTGTCGTTCAACCTGCTGTCCGACATCCTCGCCGCCTGGATGAATCCGCGCCTGCGCGCCCAGTTCGGTGAACGGTAGATGAACACGCCTGCGCTTGCCGCTATCGCCCAGGCCGAACAGGGCACCTCCCTGTGGCAGGACGCGTGGCTGCGCCTGCGCCGCAATCGGCTGGCGGTGTGCGGCCTGGCAGTGTTAGTGTTTTTTATTCTGATCGCGCTGCTCACACCGTGGATCGCGCCCTATGGCTACGCGCAGCAGAATCTGGAACTCGGTGCGGCACCGCCGTCAGCGGCGCACTGGCTGGGCACGGATATTTTCGGCCGCGATCTGCTGACCCAGATTATGTACGGTGGCCGCATCTCCCTGGCGGTGGGTTTTCTCGCCACGGCGGTAGCCCTGCTGATTGGTGTGACCTGGGGCGCTGTCGCCGGTTACGCCGGTGGTCGCGTGGATGCCGTGATGATGCGCCTGGTGGATATTCTCTACGCCCTGCCCTTCATGATTTTCATCGTGCTGCTGATGGTGGTGTTCGGGCGCAACATGCTGCTGCTGTTCCTGGCCATCGGCGCGGTGGAGTGGCTGACCATGGCCCGCATCATGCGCGCGCAAGTGCAAACCCTGCGCCAGCAGGAATTTGTGGAGGCGGCCATTTCTCTGGGCCTGTCACCGGCCACCATTATTCGCCGCCACCTCATTCCTAACGCACTGGGGCCGATCATCGTGTACACCACGCTGACCATTCCCAGCGTCATGCTGCTGGAGGCGTTTCTCAGCTTCCTCGGCCTGGGCGTGCAGCCGCCGCAAACCTCCTGGGGTCTGCTTATTTCCTACGGCGCCGAAAGTATGGAGGAATATCCCTGGCTGTTGTTATATCCGGGACTGATCCTCAGTCTGACCCTGTTTTCCCTGAATTTTCTCGGTGACGGACTGCGCGATGCGCTGGACGTGCGCGGCGCGAGGGACTGAGCGCATGCTGCCGAATGTGACGCGCGACGCCGCTGATCGCACAAATTTGATGGGGCGCACATGTATCTACAATGTTGCAGGGGCAGCAATGCCATGGTAGCGTATCTACAATGTAGATATACAGGAGGTATACATGAAACTCACCGTGAAAAAATGGGGGAATAGTGCATCCATACGCATTCCCGCAGCCATTATGGAGGCCGCTCAACTGAAGCTGGATGATCCGATAGATGTGCGCGAAGAAGGCGGGCGCATCATCATCGAGCCATTGGCGCATAAAACCTACAACATCGAGGATTTATTGTTGGAAATCACCGCCGATAACCTGCATGTCGAAATATCGAATGGCCCAGCCGTTGGCAATGAGGCCTGGTAATGGCGCGCAACTATGTACCGGACAGCGGCGATATCGTCTGGTTGCAATTCGATCCCCAGGCGGGGCATGAACAAGCCGGGCATCGCCCCGCGCTGGTGTTGAGCCCCGCCAGTTATAACGGCAAAACCAGCCTGATGCTCTGCTGCCCCATGACCACCCGGATCAAGGGCTACCCCTTCGAGGTGTCCATCGCGGGGAAAACTGCCGGTGCGGTACTCGCCGATCAGGTCAAGAGTCTGGACTGGCGAGCGCGGAAGGCCAAGCGCAAAGGTGCGATAAGTCCCGTCGAGTTGGCCGAAGTGCGGGCCAAGCTCATCGCGCTGGTCGGTCAGCCCTGAGAGCGCGTCTAATCGGTGAATACGAAAGGTCTTGCGGATGCACAGCGATCAAACTGGAGTGTTACTTAATGGAGAATGTAGTAACGAGAACACGTAGCTTGGCGCAGATTGTTACCGATGCGGCTTGTACCAGCCTTCGATCCAGTCAAGTACCGCCAAACGGGCTTCGGCCTGCGTGTTGAAGGTCGAAAACCTCAGCGTCAGCTTCGTCACCCGCATGGGGATCACCAGAGCGGTCGACGATATCAGCTTCACCGTGGAGTCCGGCAAAATCACCGCTATTATCGGCGAGTCAGGCTCCGGCAAATCGGTTGCCTGCTACAGCTTGCTCGGGCTTGTTCCGCAGCCGCCCGGGCGCATCGACGGTGGCCGCGCCCTGTTCCAGGGTCAGGACCTGCTGCAGATAACTCCGGCCGAGCTGCGCAAAATTCGCGGCCGCGATATCGCCATGGTGTTCCAGGATCCCATGACCTGCCTGAATCCTTACATGACCGTGGGCAAGCAGTTGATGGAACCGCTGCTTTACCACAAGAAAGTTTCGCGGGGGCAAGCGCGCCAACGGGCGCTGGAACTGCTGGAGGAAGTCGGAATACGCGAGCCCGCCTCCACTATCGACAACTACCCGCACCAGTTCTCCGGCGGCATGCGCCAGCGCGTGATGATCGCCATGGCGCTGATCAATGAGCCGAAACTGTTGATTGCCGACGAGCCCACCACCGCGCTGGATGTAACCGTTCAGGCGCAGATTCTGCAACTGCTGGCCGCATTACAAAAAAAACGCGATATCGGCGTGCTATATATCAGTCACGACCTTGCGGTAGTCGCGGATATCGCTGACCAGATTGTGGTGATGCAGGCAGGGCGTATTGTCGAGACCGGCAACCGCGATGACATCTTCCGCAATGCCCAACATCCTTACACCCGAAAGCTGTTGCAGGCGATTCCAAAGGGCGGCAAAGCGGAGGAGCTGCGCGCATCGGAGGCGTTGGTTACTGTACGGAATCTGTGCACCTGGTTCTATCAGGGCACAGAGACAGTGAAAGCGGTCGATGACGTGAGCTTCGATATCCGTCGCGGTGAAGTGCTGGGACTGGTAGGCGAATCCGGCAGCGGCAAATCCACCATCGGTCGCTCCCTTTTTCGCCTGCTCCCGATCACCGCTGGACAGGTCATATTCGACGGCACAGATGTCACGGCACTGGCCGGACGAGAACTGAAAAACCTGCGCCGCAAAATGCAGATCATCTTCCAGGATCCCTTCGCCTCGCTAAATCCGCGTATGACCGTGTATGACACGCTAGCCGAACCGCTATTGTTACACGGCATTGAGAATCGTAGCACAGTCGCCGAACGCGTACTGCGCCTGATGGACGACGTCGGCCTGGCCCGGTCCTTTGTGCGCAAGTATCCGCACGAGTTTTCTGGTGGCCAGCGCCAGCGTATCGCCATTGGCCGCGCACTCGCTACCCGCCCGGAATTTGTAGTGGCCGACGAACCGGTATCGGCGCTGGATGTGACCATTCAGGCGCAGATACTGGAGCTGCTGCGCGAGCTGGGCAGGGAGTACGGCCTCACTCTGCTGTTTATCTCGCACGATCTGGCCGTGGTACGTCAGCTGGCGGATCGCATTGTGGTGCTGCATCAGGGAAAAATAGTGGAACAGGCCCGCACATGCGATTTGTTCGAGCGGCCGCAGCAGGACTATACGCGCCAGTTGTTGCAGTCGATTCCTGGACGGTCACTGCTGGAAGCGGACAACGGACCGCAGCTTCGGGTTTGACGCTACAGCTTGTTGTATTTCGTCGCCCTACCTCGAGACTTTTTTACTGGATATTTCTTCGCATTAATCGCCATTTTTTTGTGAGCTGCTTTCACCAGATTAATATCCAGCTTGTCACATAACCGCAACAGGAACAGCAGTACATCAGCGCATTCCAGCGCTACTTCCGCTCGCGTTTTCGACGGCAGAGCGGACGCCTGCTCGAACGTCAGCCACTGGAAATGTTCGAGGACTTCGCCGACTTCTCCCGCGAGCGCCATTGCCAGATTCTTGGGATTATGAAACTGGTCCCAGTCGCGCTGCGCCGCGAACTTCGCCAGCTTAGTGCGCAACACTTCCAGATCGTCTATGCCTCTTTCCATACCTGATTTCTCATTACTGCGATACGTCTTAGTGTCAGTTATAACACCGCGATTAGCTCTGCCACTATCGACAAATCGTCTATGGCATCGGGGCCAAATTCGAGATCTGCGTAAGTCGAGTCCGTACTATCAGGCTTCAGAGTAATCCGTGCATGCGCCCACTCACTATCAGCAGCGGCCTCTTTCTCACTTTGATAAACCTTGATCGTATAAGAACCACCAAGATCTGGATCGTGAATACTTCGGTGCTGGGCGACCACGACTTTTCCTTGACGCGTGCCAGTGGGGGCAATTCTGAACAGGCACCACGCCTCATTCGGAATTCGGCGATTCATCGACTCGCCAATTACCTGGGCTACGAACAGGCCACGCTGCGGCCTAAAAATATCTGGCAGAGAAACCCAGACTGTCTCACTGTCATCGATTACTTGAACATCACTAAATGTTCCCGCTGCAAATTTCAGGTCAACCAGTGGGACAGAATTCACATACGGCTTAACGACATGCCGCTCAAGCCGTTCAAATGGAAGGACGACATTGACCAACTCCTTGTTAGAAACCCCACGCTTGACCGATTGTATCGCCTGAACATGCTCCTTATTATTGCTATCGAGACGACTACGAAAGAACTCGGCCGTCTCTATGTCTGTAAAATAAACGTAGCAACCCTTCATTCCTCTTGTCATCAAGGTTCGGTAAGTATTCCTAATGATTGAAGCCGCTCGCTCCCTTGCTTCCTTCTCGTTGGATTTGACCAACTTCCTAAACCCGGACAATGACTTGTCGTTACGCGATCTCTTCTCCGGACATGTGATCACTTTGTCGTCACGCACAATCATGTCGGGGCCGACGATTACCCCGATGTAGTCGACCTCCAGGCCCTGGCAGGTGTGTATGCAGCCAATCTCGTTTACCGACTCCGATGCCATGATCCAGAGGCCACCATCCTTTGACAGATTCCATTGCATTGAGAACCCAAATTCGGGCAGAACTACGTCGGCCTCTTTCGGTTTCTTCTTGCTGGCCCAATCCCAGCAGTAACCTGCCACCATACGTGCCTTGTTGCTAACTTTGTTCTTCTCGACAATCATCTCGCGCAAGGTCTGCGGAGAGTCAAACACTCGGAAATCGAACTCCTCGGTATCGAGTGTCTCATTCGGGGTAGCTCGAATCTGCAGCATGTTATCCAACCATGCCAAATAGCCGTCCGAGCCATTGCAGCGAAACTGCGACGATAACTTAAGCTGTTTGACTGCAGCACCCGATGCCTTTGCCCATCGAATGATCTCACTTTTTCTGCCGATATCTTTAAATGTAACTCTCTGATCCTCGTCGAGAAAAAATACTGAAAATTTGGCGGCGCCGATCAATTCCTTGATCTGATTCTCGCCGAGATTTCCATACAGTCCGGATTTTTCATTGAGGCGGTGAGCCTCATCAACAATCAATGCATCAAAGTCGTTCTCATTGGTCTTTGTAAATGCTCCGGAACCCGAGAACAGGTTCGATATCGCAGTCTTTTTTATTGTTCCAGTCAGCTTGCGCTCGAACACCGCTCGTGGCGCCGCGTTCTTGGTGACGTACTTCGAAACCATGTCCATTTTGCTCAAGGCTACAAGGAGATTGATGGCCACTACAGACTTACCAGTGCCGGGGCCACCCTCAACGATTAGCACTTTTTTTGATTTTTCCGATGACTTACGCGCCATAGTAAGCGCATTCTCGAAGATGACTTTCTGATCGTCGACGAGGACAAACTCGTCATTTCCGGAGATTAGTCCGATCAAACTGTCGACGAGGCCCTTGGAAGGTCGAATCCTTGCACCTTCTATTCGGTAGATTAGAGCGCCCTGATCGCCGTACTTTACGTACTTCTTGATGAAGTCCTGTAGTTTTTTCTTTTCGATATCTCCTTTCAGGAAAACCGGTGCTCGATCAATATGATCCTTATAAAAGGTATCAGTGAGCACGCCATCTGGCACGTAGTTATGAAGGTACGCACAGGGAAATAGTCGAATACCGCCTTTGTAGACCTCTTCGTTGAAATTTTCTAATAGGGATGCATATGACCACGCCTGATACGAGGGATGACTGACCTCAATTTCCCCCCGGGAGAAGCGGACGGCGACTATTGCATCCTTGGCTGTCTTCTTCACCTTTGACCACTGCTTAAGTTCAATGATTATCAAATGGTCCTGATGATCTTCATTTTTGCCCGACAGCATGAAATCAATACGCTTTCCTGTTTGCGGAATGTTGTATTCAATGGCGACGCCACTGTCATCTGGGATATCTTCGTCGTTCAGGCCTTTTGCGATGGATAGTAGAGACTCCTTCCACGAGCGTATCTCGGCTGCGGCTACTGTTTTACCGGTCCGGGCAGTGAATTCCGCAAGAATTACTTCTTCGATGTCACTCTTGAATGCGTCGTCCAAAAATTCCGCTTTGTTTTTTTGGTAGACGATCACGTATATTGGCCCCGCTCAATTTCAAGGCAATTCTGCGATGGGCAGGCATAGAGGCGCATAACTATCCAGCCTTTCCGCCTCTTGCGGCAAAAAGTTTTTTTGCCGTCTCAAGAGGTTCATCTAGATCCATTCCCGTTTCAATGTGTGGATCATCATTGCGCAGCCCCACATGCATTAAGCACATCAATTCGAGACCCGAGAATTCCTCTTCAGGAATTGTGCTGAGCCTGTACTTTTTTTCCGATGAGGAGTAGTCCAACCCGCTCATTCCGAGTACCGCTATTTCAAGCGCTATTTGTTTGACCTTGGCGGCAGGGAGCTTGTCGAATCGCTCCAGCGCGGCCAATAGGAACATCGTTGACGCCATGTCCTTGGATCGCAGCAACTCTGGATTTGTAGTGCCTTGCGGCTGGTCGCGAGTCGCGGCGGCCTGATTCCTCACGGGCTCTGACACCACACCAGGGTCGGTGATCCACTGATACCAATCACGGATGTCAATCATGTCTGCGATTTCGTCGATGAGCGTGTACTCATCGCCTGGTTCGAGTCCTCGCTTGCTGCGTGCCTGAAAATGCTTATAGATTTTCTGGGCTATGGGGAATGCGTCAAACTTCCGGTAGCTATGCGCAAAATCACCCACTCCGCCTGTGAAATCACTCAACCAAAGCGCCATTGCTCCATTGAGGGAATCATTGACACGCAGGATTCGGTGTGGCGTCAACTCTCGCGCGGCTTTGTTTGTCGAGGCGCTCTCTGCTTCCTTTGCCATCTGAACCAGAGAACACAACTGGTTGTAACGCAGATCCGGGAGACGCGCCCGAATGCGTTGCTCTATCATCATGTCGAGAGGTGCGTTGAAGACAAAGCCGCATGCACCGTTGAGTAATTCCACCATTAGCTCGGCTGTACGTGTGTTATTCAGCCCCTTGCGTTCGAGCTTTTTAATATCCGCCGCCATCGACCGGAGTGCGCGCTCGCGGGTGGTAGCGGTGGTTCCGAACCACTTGTTTCGCCCAAGCGCGCGCGCTTCTGCTTCCAGTGCTATGTGTGTCAGTTCGTGCGCCTTGATGTGCTGCAAGAGAGGCTCTGGATAATCGGGCCGAATAACAACAAGGTGGTGATCGCGGTTTTTCTTCCACGCCATTTGCGTTTGCCCGGCGATCATTGCCGCCAAATCACGCCGCTCTTCCTTCACAGGGAATCCCGAGAGATCCTCGATATGTTCCTCGTACACCTCCAGGGCGTTGTCGGCTTTTTCCTTGTTGATCCCCGCGATTACCTTGGCGGTTTCCCAATAGGTCTCGCGCGCCGCCCGAAAAACCGAATCGGACCGCGCATCTTGTCGCTCTGCTTTTTGAAACAGGTCCTCGATGGACGCTAATGCGGCTTCTGGCTTGCCCATGCCGACCAGCGCATGGGCGCGACCATAGTAGGGATTGGCGAACTGGGGGTTGAACCGAATGGATTTTTCGAACCAGGCAATTGCGTCTTGGTACTCTTGACGCTCGGTGCAGATAGCACCGAGCGAATTCAGGGCCCAGCCATCGTCCGGCTTGAGTTCGAGCGCTTGTTTGAGAAAGCGCTCTGCACCCCCCCCCCCCCGCTAAACCGTCCTCTTTTGCCGTAATATTGCCCAAGACCACAAATGACCAAGCGTCCTTGGGATCAAGCAGCACTGCTTCGATCAGGTGCTCCCTGGCGTTATCCGTCTCCTGCAATTCAACGTAAGCCATTCCTAGATTTCTTCTTGCCTCAACATTAGAGGGGTCAAGTTCAATGACGCGTTCCCAGATGCCTACTGCTTTTCGATAATCTCCCTGCTTGGCTCGTTGGGTGGCCTTGCTGTGCAATCGGTCCGCTTCGGACTTGTCCTGAATGGCTGAATCTGGAATATCAATGGTTACGATCCCGTCTGCTACTTCAATATTTGTGTCTTTGGGGAGGAAGTCAAAGGCTTGACGAAGCCGCTCGATAATTTCGGCATTTGACCCTCGTATTACATCGAGGCGTTCGACAAAGCTAAGATCGACAAGTTGGACAACAAATAGCATAAGGTTTGGGACGCTTCAGAGTTTATTGTGGGATTTCTTGCATCATGGTACACAAAAATAGTTATGCCTCGTAGCGAAAACACTCAACGGCGCGCAACATAACTCGTTCAGCCTTATTGGCCGCAACTTCCGAGGTAGAGGTCTGCGCCCTGTGTGTTGTGCCTGGGTTCAAAGCCAGTTATCCAGATCCTGCTGGCCGATAATTGCCATGATTTCTACGGTTTCACCGTGAATGCGGTAATAGATGCTGTCAACGCCGCACACGCTGCGTCGGTAGCCGGGGCGGAGTCGTCAACAGCCGGATACGACAGCGGTTGTTCTGCGAGTTGTTCGAAACGGTCAAAAAAGGCGTTGTAGTAGCTGTCGGCGTGGGCCTCACCGTACTCTTGAAGTCCACGTGTATAAATACGTTTTAGATCTGACTTCGCATCTTCCGTTAATCTATAAGTCCCCATTACGCCGTGCTTCTGCTTTGGCCTCGGCGAGAATTTCCGCCCGCCCCTGACTGACGAACTGGCCGTTCTCCGCTTGAATCAGTCTGGCGCGAATGGCCTCCATCTCCCGCGCTTTGCGGATGAGGTCGTTAACAACGTCACTCTTACTGACATATTCTTCGCTCTCGACTTGCGCCCTGAGCCAATCGTCATTAGGCGGCGTAAAGGAAATACTTTGTCTTGGCATGGTAAGGCCTCCGATGACACCAGTGGTGTACTATTGCACCATTAATGCACCAGACATGCGTGCTGTCAATCCCCACGCGCCTGGAGGACATGCCCCCGGTGGGGGTGGTACCGCTTAAACACGAAGGCGCGCCACATCAATCCTGAATGCGAACCAACCTTAACCGGCAGATACTTCGACACCCGCAAACACTTGATCAACCTGGTCGTAGCGCAAGGCGGTGATCTCATCGCTGAATACAAAAGGTTCCCCGGCATACACGAGGTATGACTGCCTGATATTTGAGGTTAAGCCGCGCAGTCGTTTTAGTCCCTTAAGTAGCTCCTGCCGATAGGTCATGCTTGATTTGACTTCTATAGCAACCAGCTCCCCGCCACTCTCAAATAGAATGTCCACTTCGTTGCCATTGCTGTCGCGAAAAAGTACAAGTTAGGCCTTCTACCCTGATTTGCCCTGGTTTTCAGGCATTCAATGACAATCAGGTTCTCGAACAGCTGGCCTACTAAAGGGTCACGGGCAACCTGATCGGGCTTTTCTATACCCAGTAAAAAAGCGAGCAGACCCGTATCGGTAAAAAAGTACTTGGGAGATTTTATCGCCCACTTGCCGAAGTTCTCGTAGTAGGGCGGCAATTTGAACACGATGAAGGACGCTTCGTAGCTCAGGGTCAGAACCCTTTTGCACTAAAGCGCCAGCGACGCGGACCGCCGCCAGTCGAAGACCTCCGATGTACGTGTACTGGGATGAGCTGTTTCCACGCCGGCTGGCTGCGCTGCGCGATCAGTCTTCGACCGGTCTCCGGTGGCGGGACTTTTCCTGTATGGGCAGCCCGTTAACGCCTCGCTACGTTACCTGATAGTGCCGTGTCAATACGTCTGTTGGTTGCTTTGTTCAAATTCTTTTGTTTGCAGTATATCGATACCATAGGGTGGCTATTGCTGCGTTGAAGCCATTGCGTTGGATTAATTTACGTCACTAATAATAGGGGATGTCATGCACCACAGGAATTCGATACGGTTCGCTGCAGCAGCCATTGTTGTCGCCTCGACGTCACTATTTACTGCCAACGTTGTGGCACAAGCGGCGCTTGCAAAAACCGGCTTCGACACTCTTACACCCGCCAATTCAACGACCACGGCGTCCGGCAATACGGCTCGCTACGTTGTTAGCTTGACGCTGCCATCGGGCGCGCCCAGCGAGGTTGTCATTTCCGACACGATTCCCGCCGGCACGCAATACACGGCGGGTTCGTTGAAACAGCCGCCAGGTGCGGTCCCAAAATGGTCGACGGACTTTGGCTCCACCTACGTCGGGGCTGAGCCCAGTCCTGCTTCGGCGGTGACCAATGTGCGCATTGAGGGGTTGGGATCTGGCCTGCTGGCCGACCGCGGCAACGTGGCGTCTGTACCGGTGCCGATTGCAGCTTCGATCAGTAGCGGCTCTTCAGGCGGTGACGGCTATCGCATCATTCCGTACAACGGTCGTGTGTACTCAATATTTCACCACTTTTCCAATCGACCGCTGTATTGCGCGGATGTTGAAACCGGAGCCACATGCCCGGGCTATCCCGCAAACGTCCCGGCAACAGCAGGCGATGCCTTCACCACGGCGAGCGCCAACGGATACTTCCTAACCGCCGGGCAATACCCTGAGTATATCGATCGCGCAACGGGGCGGCTTTACTTCTTCGCGAAGAACTTCGTTACGAACAAAATTGTCGTGGTTTGTGCCGACCTGAACAACCAGGAATCGTGTGGCAGTTATGAGTTTTCCAGTGCGCCAAGTGCCCCGGGTGGCTTTGGCGGGCTCTTTTACGGAATGGACGGTGGTGTCTACGGCACGCGGGTGTACGCGCTGACAACGGCGTCGAACCCACCCACCTACGCGTGCTATGACACTGCGACGAACGCGCCATGTGCAGGAACGGCAGCCGACGGTACTTTCTCCGCCGGGGCTGGATTTCCGGCAGCATCGGCCGGCGGTGACTACGGTACGGGGCAAACCATTGAGATCGGTACGCGGATGTATTCCTATATCGGCGCTGGTGTCGATCGCCGCCTCAATTGCTTTGACATGGCAACCGACACCCAGTGCGGCGGCGGCAACTTCCCGCTCAATCCGGCGACCTTCGGCCCGCTGCTTCCCACAGCAGATGCCAGTGGCGTTGCCGATGGCTTCTGCGTGGCGTGGGATATCGCTGCCGGGACCACATGCTATGACCTCAACGGAGCCGCTCAGGTAAAACCCAATCTCGCTGCCGCGCTACAAACACACTCGCCGTTGTACTCTGGGGTCATAGGCCTGGCACTTTCTACACCACTACTCTACAACGGCAAATCCTACTGGATCGTGGACTTCAGCCTCCCCTACCCACCGCTGACACTTTTGACTACAAGCGAAAAAATCTGCTGGGACTGGGCCACGAACGCCTTTTGCGCTGGTTTCGACACGACGCTCAGCCCATCGACGGCCGGAAGCGCGGATCGCTTTTATGAAATGACCAGCGACCCCGATCGTCCCAATTGCTTGTGGGGCCTTGGCGATAAAGGACAGATTCGCGCCTTCGATCCGCGCGATGGGACGACATGTGGCGGCAAAACTACCGTGCAAGTGCAGATGAACCCTGCAATTGCGTACTGCGATGGCAAATCGCATACCGTCACTTGGAATCAGGTTGAACTGTTCGGCCTAACCATGGGCACCGACTTCACGTCTGCCTCGTTGACGATACGTGATTCAGCGGGCGATCCGGTGCCGGGTTTTAACGGCGTCAACGTACCCTCATTCCCTTTCGATATCAGCGGCATTGGGTATGCGGGACTGAATACCGAACTCGACATTTCGCTCGAGCTTCGCGGCATACCGACTCCGGTTCCCGCCGCATACAACGCAGATCCACCGCCCTTTGTTACGGCAACATGGACTAGCGACCCGTCACAAATGTGTTTTGATGTAGAAGTATTTTGCTCTGCGGCTGAGCCACTGGATAACACGGCAACGGGCACGATCGGTACCACGGCGGTTAGCGGCCTTCACACCTTCAGCACGGTGAGCAAAGATGTGTGCGCAGCTGTGTCAGGGCGCGTGTACCTTGATCGCGACAATGGCGGAGCTTACAACACCGGTGTGAGCGCAGCAGCAGACGATCTCAATATCACGGCTGTCGAACTCTCCCTGTCGTGTACGAACCCAACGATTGGTCCTGTCACTGAGACCACAACGGCGAGCGGCTACTTGTTCGCAAACATCGACCCTGGTGCAAGTTGCTCAATCACCGAAACGCAGCCTTTACAATACGCAGAGGGCATTGAAAACCCTGGCAATAGTATCGCTATCGCCTCTGTTCCTGCAGAAGGCTCTATAGATAACAACTTCGGCGAAATTGCAGGTGCCGTGAGTGGTCTGGTATTCAACGAAACCACCAGTGCAGGAATCGCCGGTCAAACCATTAATCTGACGGGTGACGATGCGAGCGGCGGGCCGTTTAGTCGCTCGACAACGACAGCAGCAGCTGGCGGTTTAGCCGCAGGGACCTTGTGCCCATCGCAACCGGCGCTAGCCGTGGGCGAATACTATTTCTGCGATGTACCGCTGGGCTCAAGCTACACGGTCTCGCAGCCCGCGCAACCGGCGGGCACCACCAATGGCACGAGCAGTGCCGGCTCTGCGGGCGGTACCGGTAGCAATCCTACTGCCACTTCAAGCCAGATCGTGACTGTGCCCGTTTCGAGCACAACGCTTTTGGCGCCCGATAATAATTTCGGTGAGGTGCAGATTCCCTTTAGCGACATGACACCGGCATTTGGCGTGTTACCGTCAGTGATCGCACCGGGACAGGTCTTCAGCGGCCTGCCTTTAGTTTGCACTAACGGTGGCCCCTGGATAGCCGATGACCCGCTATGCGTGCCTTCAGTGGCCGCGGGACAGGGCTCGGTTAGCAACATCGTTTGCGTCGCAAGCGCCGGCTCTACCTTGACGAGCGTAGTCGTAGGCGGCTCGCTCAACTGTACCTTTACCGTTACTGCGTCAGGTACGCCAGGTGGTAGTGACGACACCAATCCAACGACCATCACGTTCCTTGCTGCCACGGGAGCGACGAACGACAACGTTGGCGGTACCAGCTCGGGCATTAGCGGCAGCATCTGCACGACGTCGGCAACAACGAACAACTGCGTCGCCGCAAATGCGGTCATCATCGACGCAGTGGACGATGCACCCGTCGCGGTACCCAATGATTCGGTGAGCGTGTTGCCGCTGCTTGGCAACGACACGGTGGGCAGTAATGCAGCAAACGCGAACGGCGGCCCGTCAAACGTGAGCGTTACCGGAAACGGCGCGATTACCTGCGCGGACTGCGAAGATACGCCAGCGCTCCTCGTGTTGAATGGCGACGGTACCGTCACTGTGCCGTATGGCGCAACGCCGGGCACCTACTCGGTGCCCTATCAAATCTGTGCGTTGCCAGCCAACCCTTCTCCGCTTGAAAATGCTTGCGATACGGCGGTCGCGACTATCGTTGTGGTCGTTGCAGAGGCAGTGCCAGGCTTGAGTGTACTTGCGCTCGGATTGTTATCGTTGCTGCTCGGCGTAATCGGGGTAATGCGTACACGTCGCAATTACTAACGCGCTGCGAGCAACTTGAAAGGAGCCTTCGGGCTCCTTTTTTCGTCGTATTGCACACAGGAAAAGGGTGAAGCAAGCCTCGAGTTAGACTGGCTTACAGATCATATAGTGTTGGATATTTTCTTGGGAATCATTTAGCGATTCAATCTGCCACCCGGTGTCGGCAACGAGCCGCAGCGCATTTTCTCTGGAATACACTGCGCGCAGCAATGTAGGTTGTGCTACTCATTGAGGGGCAATCCTTACTGCGTTGCGTAGACCTTCATCCAGTGATAACTGACCAGGTCGCTCAGCTGGTTGCGCTGTTCTATCGTCAGCTTTTGCTTATTGGCCAATAGTAGCCCTGAGACACAAATCGTCTTCACCGGTTTGTCCGCACCTGGCATCGCGAGACTCATGGTCCGATAAATCTTGCGTCCGTTCCACAGCTCCTGCGTGAGCCGTTCATCGCTCAACTCAACAAAGCGGTAGCGGTCCGCGTGCGCTAGCGCGTAATCCACTTCAGGCGAGTGCTCTTTGGGCCGATGTATCATCATCACCGCATCGACAGGTGCTTCACTGGCGGAGAGTTGATCCATGACAGCCAGGGTATCCACGTAATTGACTTTGACATCGACCAGCTCCGGAATTTGACTGACCATATAGTCAAAGGTAGCTGCAACACCGCTGTCGGGGCTGGCAATACCCAGGTGCAGGTTCTTGGCCTCCTGCATATCCTCGTCAGTGCGGATAGCGCTGTCGATCCCGGTCACCATGAAGACACATTCCTGGCCGATGTTTTCCAGCAAGTCGAGTTGGCTGATCTCCTCCGGGTGACGATTCAGGTAATATTGGGTGGCATCGGCCTGGGCAAAGGCCAGATTCACCGGGCTGTTAGCATCAAGGAGGTGTTCGAGGTTTTCCAACGAGCCGTTACTAGGCCGATTTTCCACCGCAAAGCGCATCTCTGTGGCGATTGCTTGCAGGCGTGATGCAGCGCTCCAATAGCCGCCCCCCTCCACGCCGGAGCTGAGGACTACCCCGGCCGCAGGGTCTGAGTGCTCCTCCGCAGAGACCGCTTGCACCGGGCCCAGGCCCAGAAAACACAGCAGTAAAGTTCTGGCACACAAACAATCCATAAACTTATCCAACCCGGGATACAAATGACTAGGTCTAGCGTAGCAGGCGATGTCTGCGAGGGAAAGTTCGAAAAGAAACGCAAGCGGCTCGCTTAATTGGCACTGTTTGCCGCGACTCTTCCCAGAGGCACGTCTTCCTGCATCGGCAGCAGGCCTGCGGTTACGAGTCGGATATAGACCTCCAATTGCGTAGACGCTTCCAGTTCGTCCCGAAACGGACCAATGGTATGCCCTTCCCTGGTTTTGAAAAACCAGCCCTCTTCAGCCTTGAACATTCGATTGGTACGCAAACAGACCAGATTATTCTTCGCGTCGATACGTCTCATTGGCCCTGCCCCGGAATTTGTCCGCCTACGCCTTACCGCCATCATATATATCGCGCGCCGCGGGGCTGAAACGTAAACTGTGCGGCGGGTCTCAGATCGGACGAAAGTTCGAACAATCCGCGCGCTGACGCCGCAGGGGAATACAGTGCCCAAAAGTATCGATTCTTATACTCTTGAGATACACATTCGAAATGGACAGTATAGGCTGTCGTCTGCGCCGCAAAGAAGCAACTGCAATGAGCTATAACTACGACCCCGAACTGCAATCGCTGCTGGAATTTTTGCCAGACACCTCATTGGGGCTCAGTGATCCGGTAACGGCACGCACAGGCTTTCTGGAATTGATCGCTCTCCTTAATGCTGATATCGACCGCCGTGGTATTGCAATCGAAAATCGTCATGTGCCTGGCCCAGCGGCTGCCCCTGATGTACCGGTGCGTATTTACTCCCCCGAGGGTCTGGATCATGCGGTCCCGGGAATACTCCATATTCATGGTGGCGGCTTTGTGATCGGCGATCTGGACAGTGAGCTGGGCTCCTGCGTCGCCCTGTGTCGCACACTGGGTGTGGTGGTGGTATCGGTGGATTATCGCCTGGCACCCGAAACGCCGTACCCGGGTCCACTGGAGGATTGCTACGCTGCCCTCAATTGGATGAGCAGCAACAGCGCGCAACTCAAGATAGACCCAGCCCGACTGGCCGTTTTCGGGCAAAGTGCCGGCGGCGGCTTGTCGGCGGCCACAGCACTGCTCGCCCGAGATCGTGGCGGCCCTGCAATCTGTTTCCAATACCTCGGTATTCCCGAACTGGACGACCGCTTGCAAACGCCCAGTATGCAGCGCTTTGTCGATACGCCTATGTGGAACAGACCTAACGCAGTACTGAGCTGGGATTATTATCTCGGGGACGAGTATCAGCGCGGTGCTGACGATGTGCCCTACCATGCGGCACCGGCGCGAGCTGAGGATCTTGCGGGCCTGCCACCAGCCTACGTCAGCACCATGGAGTTCGACCCGCTGCGCGATGAAGGCGTGGAATACGCTCTGAAACTGATGCGGGCGGGGGTGGCCACCGAACTGCACAGCTTTCCCGGCACCTTTCACGGCTCCAGCCTGTTTGCCACTGCCTGGATCAGTCGGCGCGAGTCGACAGAAATGTTCGCGGTGCTGCGCCGTGCGCTGGGCATCGACGCCTGACACAACTGACCAACAACCCCTGCTATCCGGAGACACCATGACCACCGACACACTGCACCACCAACCGCTGATGCCGCACCTTTTGATTGACGGCCTCAATCGCTATAACGACGAGCCCTGTTTGTTCCTCGGAGACAAGGTCGCCAGTTACCGGCAGGTGCGTGAGAGCACCAGCCAGATGGTGCAGGCGCTGCAATCCAAAGGCCTTGGGGTGGGCAGCAGAGTCGCTGTCATTTCTGCTAATCGACCCGAGGTGTTGTCGAATATCGCCGCTATGCAACTCAATGGCTGTATTGGCACGCCGCTGCACCCACTGGGCTCCCTCGACGATCACGTGTATATCCTGGAGGCTGCGGGAATCGACACCCTGATCTTCGATGCTTCCGTGTTCGACGATCTGGCGGGTGCGCTCAAGCAGCGTGTGCCCGCCCTGAAAAACCTGCTGGGCTTTGGTCCTACCAAAGTGGGTGACGATTACCTGGCGCTGGCGGCAAGCTTCACGCCACAACCACTGGTTGCTCCCGCTATTACTCCGGATGATATCGGCTCCGTCAACTTCACCGGCGGCACTACCGGCAAACCCAAGGGCGTGATGAGCACCTATAGCGTCACCGCTTACATGACGCAGATCCAGCTGGCCGAGTGGGAGTTTCCCGACGACCTGCGTATGCTCATCGCCACGCCCCTGTCCCACGCAGCCGCTGCTTTTTTTATTCCCGTGCTGCAAAAAGGCGGCGCCTTCTATGTGATGCAGGGCTTTAGCCCCGATGCTTTTTTCGACATGGTGGAGCAACACAAAATCACCTGCACCATGCTGGTCCCGGTGATGCTGTACTTCCTGCTGGATGCACCGCGCTCCGCGACTGCCAATATGTCCAGCATGGAGACCATTTTCTACGGCGCATCCCCGATGAACCCGACCCGCCTGCGCGAAGGTATGGCCAAGTGGGGCCAGATTTTCTACCAGTTCTTCGGCCAGTCGGAGTGCCCCATGGTGATCGCCAACATGAGCAAGAAGGAGCACGACCTGTCCAAACCGCAGCGCCTGTCTTCCTGCGGCCGGCCCAGCCCGTGGATTCACATGAGCCTGCGCGACCCGCAGGGCAACGAGGTGGCACGCGGTGAAGCCGGTGAAATCTGCATACGCGGGCCGCTGGTTATGAAAGGCTACAAGGACATGCCCGAGCAAACCGCAGAGGCTTTTGCCGGTGGTTGGCTGCACACCGGCGATGTCGGCAAGCTGGACGAGGACGGTTTCCTCTACATCGTGGACCGCACCAAAGACATGATCGTCACCGGCGGCTTCAACGTGTTCCCGCGCGAAGTCGAAGATGTGCTGTCCACTCACGAGGCGGTGGGCCAGGTAGTTGTGATCGGTGTGCCCGATGAGCAGTGGGGCGAGGCGGTCAAAGCAGTGATCGTACTCAAACCGAATTTTACGGCCAGCGACGAACTTGTCGCCGCCCTGCAGACACTGGTGAAAACCGCCAAGGGCTCGGTGCAGTCACCCAAGTCGATTGATTTTGTGCCAGGGATTCCGCTGACGCCGGTGGGCAAGCCGGACAAGAAAGCAGTGCGCGCGCAGTATTGGGCGGGTGCCGAGCGTGGGGTTGGGTAGCGTTCACTCTTGCGAAGATCGCATTCGCTGTAGGGTGCGATTGGTTAGGGCTCGCTCGATAGAGGTGCAGTAGTGAGTCCGGACTGTATGCGCACAACCCTGCGAGGCATGGATGCCGAGCTCGAGCCCCCATGGACGGGTTCACGGCGAGTCCAGCGCGCACTCGCTGGACTCGCGACGGCGCCGACAATAGCAGCAATGATTGCTCTAATAGTTACCGTCGCCTGCAGCCCCGTCGACGACCCCAGCCTGTTCCCCAAATTCAACGCCGCAACCGCAATACCACCTCCAGTCAAAGTCACCACACAGTACAACCCCCAACGCAACCTGTACTGGGGCGATCTGCACATCCACACCAGCTTCTCCACCGACGCCTACACCAACGGCGTGCGCGCCACCCCGGATGACGCCTACACTTTTGCCAAAGGGGGCGAGATCGAACACGCGGCCGGTTATGGTATTCGTATACGCAGGCCGCTGGACTTCGCCGCAGTCACTGACCACTCCGAATACCTGGGTGTACTGCGCGCCACTGAACCGGACCTGCCGCTGAGTCGCCGCGGCCTGCGCGAGCGCTTGCTTAACGACGGGCGCCTTGGAATAACGCTTGTGTTTGCCCAATCACTGCTGGGTTTTGACCTGGAAGACGCTATCGCTCCCGGCTGGGAAGACATCTCTGCCGGTGCCTGGAAGGAGATGGTCGCCACTGCCGAGCGCCACAACGACCCCGGCCGCTTTACCACCTTCGTTGGCTACGAATGGAGCTCCATGCCGGGGGAGCGCAACCTGCACCGCAATGTCATTTACCGCAGCGCCCACGTTCCGGAACTACCGTTCAGCTCGGTAGACTCGGAAAATCCCGAGGATCTCTGGAGCGCACTGGAGCAGCAGCGCAAGGGGGGTATGGACTGTTTCGCCATACCGCACAATGGCAATGTCAGCGATGGGAAAATGTACGACACGGTCATGTTCGACGGCACACCCATGAATCCCACCTACGCGCGCAGGCGTATGGACAACGAACCATTAAGCGAGATTTTCCAGGTGAAGGGTTCGTCGGAGACACACCCACTGCTGTCCAACGAGGATGAGTTCGCCGGGTTTGAAATTTACGACACGATGCTGGCGCAGAGCCAAACCACCTCCAGGGCAAAAAGTAGCTATGCACGAGACGCCCTGCGCACTGGACTGGAAATGTCCCACAGCGAAGGCTTCAACCCGTATCGCTTCGGCGTCATCGGCAGCTCCGATGGACACAACGCCAGTTCCCCCGTGGAGGAGAATAATTACCACGGTAAACTGCCGCTGCTGGACGGCAGCGCGGCATTGCGCATGGGGTTGGCCTCCTATACCCCTTCCAGTATGCCCGGAGGCAAGCGTTGGAGTGCCGCTGGCCTGGCGGCGGTGTGGGCGCAGGAGAATACCCGTGAGTCCTTGTATGACGGGATGCGTCGCAAGGAAACCTATGCGACATCCGGGCCGCGCATGGCGGTGCGCTTCTTCGGCGGCTGGAATTATCCGCGTGACCTGCTGCAGCGACAGGACTGGATTGCACTGGCGGAACAACAGGGAGTCTCCATGGGTGGCGATTTACCCGCAGGTGATGCAGCATCCCCGAGTTTTGCAGTGTGGGCCATCCGCGATCCCGCAAGCGGCAACCTGGACAGAATTCAAATCATCAAAGGGTGGGTAGATGAGGCTGGGAAATCCCACGAAAAAATCTTTGATGTCGCCTGGTCAGGAGACCGAAGAATCGATGCGGCCGGCCACTTGCCTGCAGTGGGTAGCACCGTGGATGCGAACACTGCCACGTATGACAATAGTATCGGCGCCGCACAGTTATCGACCGTGTGGACCGACCCGCAGTTCGACCCGACCGTGGAGGCGTTCTATTACGCCCGCGTTATCGAGATCCCAACACCGCGCTGGACGACCTTCGATGCCGTGCAACTCGGGATTCCCGCACCTGAGCCTGTCAGCTTGCAGGAGCGGGCGGTCACTTCTGCGATCTGGTACAGTCCTCGTTAGCTTCTTCCCCGCTGCTCCCGCGCGGACGACACCCACATCACGGATCACACGTCTATGCTGGAACCTAATCCCGAACTGTACCGTGGCCTGACCTATCCCTGGGGTCGCGGTGCCAACCCGCTACCTGGCGAACCACATAAAATTGCCGATGGGGTGTATTGGGCGCGCTTCGCCATGCCCATGTCACTCAACCATATCAATCTGTGGCTACTGGAAGACGAGGACGGCTGGACCGTGGTGGACACCTGCCTGAATATACCCAGCGCTCGCGACACCTGGGAACAGCTGTTCGCCGGGTTCATGCAGGGCAAACCTGTGCGCCGAGTCATTTGCACTCACCTGCATCCGGATCATGTGGGACTGGCCGGTTGGCTGACCGAGCACTTCGACTGCGAGTTGTGGATGCCGCGCGAGGAGTTTCTGATGTGCCGCGCCATGACCGCCGATACGGGGCGCTCCGCGCCTGACGTCGCGATCCGCTTTTACCAGGCGGCGGGCTACGATGATGAGCAGTTGGAGCGCTACCGGAGTAAGTTCGGTAACTTCGGTCGGGCGATTGCCCCCTTGCCGGACAGCTTTCGGCGGCTGGTCGACCGGGAGACCCTGACGATCGGCGACCGTTACTGGCAGGTCATCATCGGCAGCGGCCATTCACCGGAACATGCCACATTGTACTGTCCGGCCCTGAAACTGCTGATCTCTGGTGATCAGGTACTCCCAAGAATCACGCCCAATGTCAGCGTCTTTCCCACGGAGCCCGAGGGTGACCCCCTGAATGAGTGGCTGCGTTCCAGTGCCCGTTTACGCGAAATACTGCCTGACGACCTGTTGGTGTTGCCCGCCCATGAGGCACCCTTCTACGGCCTGCATGTGCGCCTGAACCAGCTTATTGAGAGTCATAAAAGTGATCTTGCCAGTCTGTTCGACTGGCTCGGGCAGCCACGGCGCGCCGTCGACTGCTTTCCCGCATTGTTTAAGCGCGAAATCGACGGGGAATCCATGGGCCTGGCCATCGGGGAAACTCTCGCGCATCTCAATTGCCTGCTCGGCCGGCGCCGGATTACGCGTACCAAAGACGCACAGGGCGTAAATTGGTACCAGCAGAACACTGCAACCTCTGACTACGACTGAGCGATTTTTTCAGGGCGCAACGACATTGCGATCACCCTTGATCAGGCTGCGAAAGCGGTCCAGCAGTGATTCGAATTTGAAGTCCTTGAACTCCCCAGCGTCCATGAACATACCGTGCTCGTGGCAGAGCTCATACCAGATGTGTTTTTGCCTGGGATCCGCCGTCTTTTCCATCTCCTTGCCACAGCGCGGGCAGTTGATGTCAGCGTGGCTGTCCCATTTCCACCCTGCTTTTGCATCACCCGAGTCGAGCATATGGCTGTCGTCGAGCGCTTTCAAGTGGTGGGCTTCGTCCTCATCGAACCACAGCCCTTTGCAATGCGTGCAACGGTCAATGACAATCTCACCGTGGGTGACCTCCTCCATGCCGTGATGGCATTTGGGACACTGTATGCTGTGCAACGCCGCGTTATATTCCATATTGAGCACCCTTATTGTGTGATTTTATGCCTTGTGCATTATAGGCTCGATACCGTCAGTTTCCAGCCCAATAGTCACCCCTTCCCAGGGAAAACTACTTCGCAATATTATTCAGGATCACCATAACACTGGCGCGGTCCAGCAGGCGAGGAACCGGGTAGAGCGCACCTTCGGCAATCGCCAGCCGGCTGATGGCCTCAAAATCGGCACGTTTGATCACGTCCATCTGATCCGGAATACCCACTTCCGTACGCAGCTTGCGCACCGCCAGTATAAACTTGTGTGCCAGGCCTCCCTCGTCTTCCCCTGCGCTGCCTACGCCGATCAGTACAGCCAGTTCCGCAAGTCGCGGCTGCGTCTCCACGCGACTAAACTCCAGTATATGCGGCAGAACCAGCGCGTTCGCCAATCCGTGCGGAATGCCATATTTTCCGCCCAGCTGATGCGCAATCGCATGCACGTTGCCCACGTTGACCTGGTTAATAGCGAGGCCAGCGTAGTAGGCGCCCGTGGCCATCGCGTTACGTGCCTCCAGATTCTTGCCATCGCTGTAGGCGGTCGGCAAGTTATCGAAGATCAGCTTGATCGCCAGACGCGCATCCTCCAGCCGGGACCCGCGCTCCCACACACCAATATAGGCTTCAATACCGTGGGTCAGCGCATCCATGCCGGTTGCTGCCGTGATGTGCGGTGGCAGACCCAGCATAAGGTCCGCGTCCAACGCAACGGCGAGCGGCAGCAGGCATTCGCCCATAATGATGCTCTTCTCGTGGGTAACGGCATCGGAAATCACCGCACCGATGGTCGCCTCAGAGCCCGTCCCCGACGTTGTGGGGATGGCGTAGAACTTTAAGAGGGTGTGTTTGATCTTGCCAATACCCACCCACTCCACCGGCGATGCTGCGCTGGTGGCAGCAGCAGCGATAATCTTCGCTGCATCCATGGACGAACCACCACCGATGGCCAGCACCACCTCACTGCCATGACGTTTAGCAATGGCCGCGCCAGCGCTTACCTGGTCGAACGTGGGATCGGGCAATACACCGTCGTAGTAGGCAATATCCACATCAGCGCTTAGCAGGGCAGCGATTGCGCGGTCGACCACACCCAGGTCGCGCAGGGGCTTGTCCGTCACCACCAGCACTTTTTTGGCCCCGGTGCGCAGAATGTGTTCGCACAGTTGCCGCGAGCTGCCGTTACCCACAAACGCGGTATGCCGCAATGACGGAGAGAAAAACACCACTACCTTCATGATCTTCAGGTACAACGCGTGTAGCATTTTTCGCAGTAACATCGGCATGCCTTACTCCACTGGCTGGATGGAGGCTCGACGCGAACCCCGGTGTCGAATACTAGCAAAGATACGCGAAAACGCCTCACACAAACGCATGCGGTTGCTAAATTGCGCCTAGCTGTTAATGTGGCTTCGCTGCAGAAACCAAACCTTTGTTGCAGCAGGTGTAACTGGATGAATGCAAATGCGGCACCTACTGCCATTGACCCTTGTTCTCGCTTTACTGGGTGGCTGCTCGGTTGCCGGGGTCCAGTCCGGGGGTTGGCAAGGACCACCCTGGGAATGCGCCCCCATCGATCTTCACTGGCAAGAGTTGCCCGCCAACCCTTGCTTCCGCGCAGTACTCACTGCCGAACATAAGGTCACACTGCAGTGGCGGATCATCGATTCGCAGCAAATGGTCTATATCTATGACGACCATGGCGCGAACTATGTTGATGTCGGATTCAAGAAAGCCATCTGTCCTGCCGCGCCCTTTAACACCTGCTCCACCACCATCACTGTCACCGAGGGCGGGTATCAGCGGTGGGTGCTAAAAGTGGAAGGCGCAAATGGTGGGCAAGTGAATGTCCCTGCGTCGATCGTCGTACCCACACCTTACCGACTGGCAGACGTCACCGGCGGGGGTTTTATAGACATGCTGGCGCCGACCAGCCAAACCATTGCCTGGAAAGTTGACCGCCGCAACGCGGCATTCGACCAGCCTGCCCAGCAAGGACGAGTCAAAATAATTCCTCCCGGTGCCTGGTTCCAGGGCGCACCGACAAGGTATCCACGCTCCGGCGCACAGGCCAATTTAACCATACCGGAATCCGCAGTGAGCGCGCCGGGCCAGAAGGTTTACACCCTGTCCGACTGCCACATTCCACTGGGTAGTGACCGCGAGTTTTGCAGCCCCGGGGTAGCGGTAGACTTCTACACCGGCGCAGACCGCTTCCTCGATTGGAATCCGGTTTACGCAGAATCCGGTAAGGACTTGACGGTAGCATTCACCAGCCGCTCCGGCGACGTGCGGCGCCTGTCCTCGAAAACGCTCATACCCCCGCACAGCGGCGGCACGCTGCTGGAAACCACGGCAGGAAGAATTACCATTGACGCCCGCTTGCTCACTCCCGGGACTCACGATCTCGAACTCGTTTCCTGCATCAGCTTGACCAATACCTGCTCGCCACCCGAAAAACTGCGGATTCTGGTCGATTCAAACATGGATTGGACACTGGGGCGCGATTACGCTGACGACTTTCGCACCGGCGTTGGCCATGCGGTGCTCGGCTTCGGCGATCCTCTGGATATCACCTATGACAGCAACGGCGGAATATGGCTGATCAACGAATTTGCCAATAACATTGAACATGTGAGCCCTGCTGGCACAGTCGCGTCCTTCACCCTCCCTACAGCGCGCCAGGCGGTGGTGAAAGATTTTGTCCTGGAACCGGTCAAGCCATTTTCGTCGAGCCTGGGCAAGAATATTTCG
Source organism: Haliea sp. (assembly GCA_031414375.1). Lineage (GTDB taxonomy): Bacteria > Pseudomonadota > Gammaproteobacteria > Pseudomonadales > Halieaceae > Marimicrobium. The sequence goes on along the minus strand of JANNVJ010000065.1, from coordinate 49,890 downwards.
TCGGTAAACTTTTCTGCATTGGGGGAGCGCGCCACCCGGATCGGCGCCAGGCTCTGGTTCACGCAGGGTGGCGAGATGCAGGGCCCTCCCACAAAACTCAAGAATCACTCCCGGGTCATATCCTTCGATCCTTCATTGTCCGACTCTCTCGCAACGCCTTACGATGACCGCCTGTGTGCCTACAACGTTCCGCCAGAATATGAGAACCAACCGGCCAATAACCAGGTAATCGGCCTGGCCGGAACCTCCGATCGTATCTGGATCGGTGAAAGTCGTACGTTTTTCGGGCCAGGGCCAACGGCAATTTCCTCCTTCATACCTGACCCCAACAGCTGCGAAAATCTCCTGAATTTTGAAGATCCGCAGGCCCTTGCCAGGCAAAAACTGCCGTACTGCACGCCCGGCAAAACGCCCGAGCAGGATGGCTGCATGGAGTTGATTCTGCTTGACGGTCCGCTGTCCACACTGCGAGTTGGCCACCTTGAAATGGACCCTGTCGACAATACGGTGTGGTTTACCGACTCCCATGGTCGGTTTCTAGGGCACCTGGATCCGGATCATGTTAAGGACGTTGTGGTGTATCCGCTACCTGATCCCCATACAGAATTATGGTTCTTCGGCGGATTTCCCTGGAGCCTGCGCGTCGATGACGAGGCAGTCTACTTCGGAGAGTACAAGAGCGGGGACATTCTCAGGTTTGACAAGGCAACTGCCACCTTCGACGAGATTCAAATTCCCGTGGCTACGAATCAGGTTAAGCTGCACTCCATCGACATTGATGCCGCGACCAATCGACTCTGGTTCACCCTGGCCAATGAGACACTGGTACCACTGGACCGGGCTGCATCAACTATAGGCTACATTGACCTGGCGAGTTGGCGCGCCCATGTTGCGCAGCCGAAAATATACACGCAGATTTCCGGCGTCATTTACAGCGGGCTGGATACCATACCGCCCTCCAGCGCCGAACCGGATCAGCATCAGTCCTTTCGGGGTATTGCTGTCGATCCAGCCTCCGGAAAAATTGCCTTGGCATCGATGCGGCGCCGACAAATTATCGAGCTCACACCGAACACCAGCTTCTGGCCTTAGTTCAACTGCGGCACGCCCAACAACAGCAACCGTAGTTGCAAGGACGCGCCTAACCGGGGGCAGCGGGCAACCTGAGCGCCAGTAGTGCGGCCACGGAGAGGGTGATCGCAAGGGCTATCCACACCACGTCATAACTGCCCGTCTGGTCAAAGATATATCCCGCAAGCGGGGCACCCACCAGGCCGAAGGGCAGAAACAGTGGTGCCTGCGCACCGATTACCTGACTGCTGATGGCCGCATCAAAATAGCGGCTGTTGAGGTAGGGGTGCAGCGGTACAAATGCGCCAATGCCAAATCCGAGCAGGCACATGCCCGGGATCACGCCGGACGCATCGTTGGATGTAAACAACAATCCCAGGCCCGCAATCTGCAGCAACAACAGCGCCGCTACTAACCATTTCGCATAATAACGCATGGCATCGCCCAACCAGGCGAGACAGCTTTTACCGGCCAGCCCGGACAGTCCCGAGACGGCCAGGAACCAGCCCGTATCGGCCACCGTATACCCCTGGCTGGCAAAATGTGGTGGATAGGAAACCCCCAGCACCACAGACACGTTGAGCCCCAGGGCAACGCACAAGCCGATCAGCCAGAACGCCGGATTGCGATGGAACGTTGCCACGGTTGTGTCCCGGGTCGCTGGCACTGTCCCCACGACACCGGGTGGTATTCCCACAAAGATGGCCAGCCATAACACTATGAGTACACCTGCGGCGAGAACCAGCAAAGCCTCCCTCCAATCAAGGTGCTCCAGCAGACTGCCCACCAAAAGCGGCAAGCTGATGGCAGCCAGGCTCATGCCGATGGCCGCTACCGCCAGTGCCCGGGCCTCAAGCCCTGGGTACATCTTTACCAAAAGGCCGTTGATAACTACCGGCCCGTATAACGTCAGGCCAAGTGAAAAACTCAGGAAGCCCAGCGCTACCAGCACCAGCGTCGGAGCCTGGCTAATGGCGACCAGGGACAGCATGGCCAGGCTTACGCCAGCCAGCAGGATGCGGCGGATCGGCAGCCGGTCCGCCAATTTTCCAATGATGGCGCCCAGTATCCCCGGCACCAGCAGCAGCGCCACTGGTCCGATATTCAGTACCGCGACACCGACCCCGAACTCCTGTGACAGCGGCGCAACGAAGAAGCCATAGACCGAGATAAGGCCGACGCCGAGGCCGAAGCAAAGCATGCCGACAGCTACGGGGAGCCAGGTTTTTAGTATTCGCATTAGTAGGTCCTATTCACCGACTTTCGCTGAACCCGTGCGCTTCGAATCCACCGATCTGCGAAGGAAAGGTAGACCGGGTGATCAGCCGCGCCTGGGACCACCATTCGTACCCGGCCAACGCGAACCGGAGATGGTGTCGGCAAAGGGCAGGAAGCCTTGCGGATCCAGTTTACCGGCCAACGTCATCTCGCGACCGAGAAAGGTCGGCCACCAGAGGTAGCTTGCCAGTTGCTCGCGCAGCGGCAGCAGGCTCGCCAGCGGATCCCAGGGGCTGTCGCGCAGCACCAACTTGCCCTCTACTTCTTCGCGCCACGCGGTGCCGTACTGGCTGCACACTCGCACCACGTGGGGCGGAAAATCGAAACCGGTGGCAGGACCGCCCACGCTCACGGCGCGGGAATACTTCAGCCACCACTCATTCTGCTCGAACGGCTCGCCGGGGGTCGAGGGGCCGGTGGAGACACCCTGGAACTCAACAAACGTGTAGCCCTGGTGGATACAACGCGCCTTGACCTGTGGGCCCAGGCGATAGAATTCTGTGGTACACGGGTACTTGGGCTGACCGTTGGTTTCCTGGCTGACAAAAATCGCCGACTCCTGGTCAATGCCGTAGCCGAGGGTGAACTCGCCGGCCACGCCGTTGTAGTTCGCGTCCACGCTGGTGACGATACCGTACTCGGGTTCATCCGGCACCGGAAAATTATAGATAGTGAGGTTGACGTTGGGTTTGGCGCCCGGCGTGATGCCAGGTGGTAACAGTGCGGCGATCTTGTCCGGGTCGGTCCGGTACACAATCTTCAGCATAGGCCAATTGACGATATCGCCCGGGTTGCCCTGGGGTGCACCTGTTGCACTGGTCATAGTCTCTCCCTTATGAATTGTTGTTGGATTAAGCGCCCACCATATTGGGCACTGGTGTCTCGCGATTGAGAATCATGTCGGCTCGCGCGCGAATCTTAATGTCGGTTTCCGGGGTAGTCTCCAACAGCCAAAAGGCATCTTTAAGCAGGCCCGCCACCGCCATTTCCGCCACTTCATCCGGGTGTGTGGTCTGCAGCTCGATGCCAAACTCCGCACACATTTTTTTCATGTCCTCGACGGAACTGATGCCGGAAGCATTACCCTCGATGTCTTTTTTCAAATCCTGTGGTCGCACCCGGCCCGAATTGAACAGACCGGTATCCACCACATGGGGGCCAGGAAACAACGCGCTGACCTTGACCGGACTCTGCGCCGCCTGCAGTTGATAGTGCAGGTTCTCGGTGATCGCATGCACCGCCGCCTTGCTCGCGGTGTAGATGGGCGCGTCCGGATACACCAGCAGGGCACCGTTGCCGGAGCCTGTCACCACAAAATGTGCTGCCGTGTTTTGCGCCACCAGCCGTGGCATAAACGCGCGAATGGAATTGATCACGCCCCACATATTGACGTTAAAGCACCACTGCCAGTCTTTTTCCGAGTAGTCCCACATGGCGCCGGATTCCCCTGCGCCGATGCCGGCATTGGCAAAGACCAGGTCGATACTGCCAAACGCGGCCGCGGTTTTGTCCGCGAGATCAGTCAGGCTTTGTAGCGCAGTCACATCACAATACTCAACGATTGAGTCGATGTTTGCGGCGCCAAGATCTTCGCGCATCTGCTGCATGGCGGTTTTGTCCACATCGCCGACGGCAACTTTCGCACCGCGCCGCCCCAAAGCAAACGCGAGGGAGCGACCTACGCCACTGGCGCCACCGGTGATAACTGCAACCTTGTTGGTAAAGTCCTGCACGGTTATGCGGTCTCCCGCTGGTCTTGCGACGTCAGATAGAACTGGCGCACCCATTTGCGGAACAACACCAGGGTCTTGTCTTCCTTGCAGAAAACAGGTCTGTGCTTGTGCACCTTGTTGGCCCAGATCGGGTAGTCGTCGTTCAAACCTGAAATGATACCCTCCATCACATCGTCGCCCGCCGCGTCTTCGATAGCGCGGGTTACGATCAGCGTCCAACGCATGCGCGTCTCGTGCTTGTTGATGGGCTGCGCGCTGTTGTACATGATCATTTCCGCATTGGGGCCGTAGGTGTTGCGCACCAGGGCAAAGCCCGGGTTGTAGACGGTGGCGTGCAGGCTGGCGGGAAAATCAGCGTTCCTGGCATCGGAGTTCAGGTGCAGGGTGCGGCCGTCGGCGTCTATGGTGACTACCGATGGCGGTACATCAAGCATTTTATGAACAAACTGGAAATGGACCGGGTCACAGGAGTTTTCCGCGATATCCTGCACATGGGCGGGGACCAGGAACTCTGTGTAACGTGGGTTGGTCCAGTTCGGATTACCCAGTTCAGGAAAGTCCGGCAGATCCCACTGCGGGCCGGTATTTTCCGGATGGAACCAGATATAGATTTCGCCGTTTTTCTCCTCGCAATGCCAGGTGCGCAGCCGCGCGCGTTCGGGAATTTCATCGCAATAGGGAATCTCTACACATTTTCCATCTACGCCGTAGCGCCAACCGTGGAAGGGACAGCGAATAGACTCGCCCACCACGCGGCCCTGTACACCCAGATGCGCACCCAAATGCGGACAGTAAGCATCCTGTAACACGGGCACGCCGGAGCGGGTGCGGTACAGCACCAGTTCACGCTCAAAGACCTGCACCGGCTTTACTTCACCCACTAATAACTCGTGCGTGCGCGCCACCGAATACCAGCCCATGGGGAATTCCGGCGTCGCATTGGTTTTGGATTCACATGCTTCTACGATACTCATAACACCTCTACGGATACACTGTTCCTGTTGCGTGAAGACTTAGTTAAATAGCGTGGCACTGGGGCCGATTTCGTCGGCGACAGCCTGCAGGCGCTGTCGGTCCAGCCCATAGAAGTTTATGGCGTTCTCGCCCAGAATCTTGCGGCCGTCCTGTTCGGGAAAATTGCTGAAGTTGTCTTTCAGATACTGCGCAGTATTGGGCCAGCTGCCCTCAGGATGCGGAAAGTCACTGCCCCACATCACTTTTTCCAGGCCGATTTCGTTGCGCATATCCAGGTCCGGACGCAGCACGCAGGAGGCGCCAATACCGATATTGCGCTGGAAGTATTCACTGGGTTTGAGGGACAGGTGTTTGCGGAAATTGCCCAGCTTGGCGGAGATCTGTCCCTCGGTGTAATGAAAGTCCATCTGGCGCAACCAGGGCGGCAGCATGAACATGGTGCCGCCTTCGACAATCATGGTCTTGAGTTTAGGGAAGCGCTCGAACACACCGCCCCAAATCATGAAGGTCAGCGGGCGGTACAACCACCACATCACCTCGGAACAATAGATGCCCATGGCACCGGGCAATTCATTGCGCTTATCTTCCACCGGAAAGCCCGCACCGAAGTATTCTGTGTGTGGGGCTGGCCCAGAGTGAAAGTGAACAATCACTCCAAGGTCTTCGCAAAGAGCCCAGAAGGGATCGTACTTTACATGGTGGTAGGGATCATGTTCGCCCCACAGGGTGGGGATCATCACCGCGCGCAGGCCGTTGTCCACACACCAGCGGACCGCATCCACGGCCTGTTGTACATCCCACAACAAGGGAATTGAGGCCACGCCGATGTGGCGGGCGGGGTCATTGGCACACCACTGCGCCAACCAGCGATTGTGCGCCATCGCCCCGGCCCATTGCAGTTCCGGCACCATGTCGCGGGGCGACAGGCCGAGGCCAGCGCCAAAGGGTGGCGTGTTCTTCTCCGTGATGCCGTCGGGGAAAATAACCTCGGCGGCGATCCCGTCCCCGGCCAGCATATTGAGGCGTTCCTTATAATCCCAAGCGCCAGTCAGTTCACGCTGGATCGGTGCTCGCCAGGCATCGTTGATGTCCTTGATCAGGAAAGTGGACTCGGCTTTTTCCATCATGTCGATGGTGATAGGCACCGCCATGTCCATCAGTTCGTGGTACTTCGTTTCGACATAGGGTTTGTAGTCGGCGATGGGCAGGCCGGCGTGGCAATCCGTAGACACCACAATCATACGTTCAGACATGTCACTCACTCTCTATCCTGTTTGCCAAAGGGGAGCCTATAGCCTCACAAATGAGCAAACTTGCACATTTGTATACAAAATAGTTTAATGCTGGGGTGATTGCAACCGTATTACGGAAATTTCATGGCGATAGCAGAGGCAGAGGCGCCGGTCGGGCGCCGCGAAAAACGCAAACAGGAGATCCGCACCCGTATAGAGGAAGCGGCCTATAGCTTGTTTCGCGAACAGGGCATTGAAGAAACCAGCATCGAGCAGATCTGCGTACAGGCAGATGTGGCGCGTCGCACTTTCTATGGACACTTCCCCAATAAGCATTCCCTGCTCGGAGGCCTGGGTATCTCCAGGCTATATGATCAGTCAGAACCCATGCTGCGCCTGTTAATGGACAACCACCGGACCACCCGGGACCGGCTGGAAGCGATGATCGACTATATAGAATCCAACTTCGCGGGCTACGACCAGGTGGATCGCGAGTTGATCCTGCTCGCACCCTCTACCTTTGCCGAGGACCGGGAGCGGCAGCGTGAGATCGGCGATAGCGCCATGGCCAGCTTTATCCGACTCATTACTGCAGGGGTGAATCTGGGCGACGTACGCCGGGAGTTTTCCCCGGAAATCCTGGCCGCCATGGTGGTGGGTACGCTCAATATGCTGACCATCAGCTGGGCCATGAACAGCGATTACCCGATCTTCGCCAAGCTGGAGGAGGCGCGGGTGATGTTTGAGCACCTGATCTGCGCGGACACTCCGTAAGACCTATCCCGTTAATGCTCTGCCTGGGACAACACCTGGCAATACTTGAGGTCGCGCAATTCTGGTCCGGTCGCTACCTGGCCGATGACCGCCTCGCTGAGCCCCCGCGTTGCCCCCAATCCCGTCGCCGCAGGGGTGCAGAGATTCAGGATGCGGTGTCCGCGATTTCGGCGCGGCTTTTTGGCTTCCCGCGGCGCGATTTTTTCGGCGTATGGTTTTTGTGACCAGCAGCTGCGTTGAGCGCTGGCGTGACGATGAATCCTTCGAAGATGTGTGCGACATCCAATACCGGTACAGGCCTTTTCTGTTGCAACCACCAGGTAAGGAGTTCCACCGTCGACGCTACAAATATCGCCACGGCAACTTCCTTCGGCGGCCAACTCGCGGAATCCTCGTGGACGTAGCTCGCCTTCTTCGACAGATCGATCAGGGTGCGGCGAACGGTCGCAGCTGCGCCGCCAACAAGTAACGTGGTCCAAAGCTTACGGCGACTATCCACGTAGGTGCAAAGCGTCACGGCGGCGGCAGCGGTGTCCTCAGAGTTAAAAACTGGAAGTGTTAACGCCACGAGTTGCTTCACTTCATCTGCAGCGATGTCGTCAAGCAAGCTCTCCTTCGTTAGATAGTGACGGAAGAATGTCACGTCGTTGAGTGATGCCTTCGCGCAAATTTCGCGAACAGTGATCTCTTCGAGAGAGTGGGTCTGGAGCAGCCGGAGGAATGCATGCCGAATTTTCTCTCTGCTGCGCACCGCGCGCGCATCCGATACCGTCGAGAGATGCGGCTTGTGAACTTTGCTATGCGGTTTTCGGGTGGGTGCCTTCAGCTTCATGAGTCTCACTTTTGTCTGCTTCTCAGTCGCAAAACTATACACCCAAGCTTGGGGCAGTTGACAGGTTGCCGGGATATAAGTAAGACTAACTTGCTTATCTTGGATGCCGTTCAGACATGAATGGTCAATGAAAAATGTCGTTCTGAGGCAGATACATCTCAGAACGTTAGGGCAGTTCGGAAAGTCTAGGGAGGAGAAACATGAGCAACGCTGAAAGCCTGGCTGCTGGGCAGCTGCGCACCGTGGACTCGGCGCATACACGGTCCATGACAGTTCAGATATGGGCTTTCTTTGGGGCCGCATTGCTGATTCTTCAGCTTTATGTCTGGTTCCAATGGATCACCGGCCCGTACTTCGTGCCAGTACCCACCGGCGTCAGCGATCCGCCGATGTACATGAAGGTGTTTCTCAGCCTGAATGCAGGTGTTCTAGCTCTCGGTTTCCCATTTGCTGTCTGGCATTTCTGGATAAAGCCGTGGCGCCGGGAGCGGAAGATCACCTTGGACGGCATGCTGATGCTCGCCCTTGGTTTGATGGTATTCCAGGATCCTCTGCTGAATTACTTCAACACCTGGTGCACCTACAATACTTGGCTCTTCAACATGGGCGCATGGACCTCCCACGTCCCAGGCTGGTCGGCCCCCGAAGAGCCCGGCCGAATGGTTGCAGAGCCCCTCATAAACAACTTCATCGGATACGGTTACGGCGTATTGTTGACCATCATGCTTGGCTGCTGGATCATGCGAAAGGCAAAAGAGCGGTGGCCAGGTATCAGTAATCTGCAGTTAATCGGCGTGGTCTTCCTGTGGTCGTATGCATTCGACTTCGTCATGGAAGGGCTAATCCTGCTGCCCTTCGGGTTTTACGCCTATCCCGGCGCAATCCAAGCCTGGTCCCTCAACGCCGGCACGCATTACCAGTATCCGCTTTACGAAGGAGTGATGTGGGGCAGTGTAGAAGCCGCCATTTGTTGCCTGCGCTATTTCACTGATAGCCGCGGCCGAACCATTGTCGAACGCGGGCTAGATAACGTCCCGGGCGGCTTTGTGCGTCAGCAGTTGACGCGCTTTCTCGCGATCTTCGCTTATGTGAGTGCGAGCTTTTTTTTCTTTTACATGGCTCCCGCACAGTGGTTCAGCATGCACGCGGATCCTTGGCCAGAAGACGTTCAAAAGCGGTCTTACTTTGTTGGCGGCATTTGCGGCGAGGGAACCGGCAAGGTGTGCCCTCACCCGTTACTCCCAATACCGACAAAGAAATCCGGCTACGTCGACAAGGATGGCCGCTTTATCCTGCCGGAGGGTGTTGAGATGCCGAAGATCGTGCCGTTCGAGCGGGATGGCGACTAAAGGTATCCGACACTGTGGGCGGCGGCAGCAATCGCCATGGTGTCACTGATTAGGAACGTTGGCAGATGAAGGTATTGTTAACTGGCGCTCTGGGAAATATTGGCGAGTACACGCTGAAGGCTCTCCTTGAAGAAGGGCATGAGGTGGTCGCCTTCGAGCTGGATTCGCCGGCGGCGCGCAAGCGCGCCGCCCAGTTGGACGGTCGAGTGCACGTCGCATGGGGCGACATCACCGATATATCCTCGGTACATACCGCGGTTGCGGGGGTCGATGCCGTTATCCATTTGGCAGGGATGGTGCCGCCAAACGTGGCGCGAAATCCCGATCTGGCAACGCGTGTGAATGTCGGCGGCACCCGCAACCTCATCACGCACATGGAGGCGTCCGTAAAAGCAAAGCGCCTCATCTTCGCGTCCTCCGTAGGCGTATTCGGTGATGTTCAGGATCGTGAGCCGCCGCTTCGCGCGGACACGCCAGTTTCGCCCAGTGACGACTATGGCCGCCATAAAGTGGACTGTGAGGTCGCGATCGGCCAGTCCCGGCTTCAGTGGACCATTCTGAGGCTCGGGGCCGCGGTGCCGACGCGGCTCCTCGGGAGCCACTATGACCCCCGGGCCGGCTTCGAAATCAGCGCCAATTCCCGAATCGAGTTCGTCCATCCAGCTGATGCTGGCTTGGCATTTGCCCGGGCTGTCAGTTGTGACGAAGCCATTGGCAAGGTCCTGTACATCGGCGGCGGGAAGAATTGCCAGATGATCACTGCGCCGTTCTACAACCGCTTAATGGACGGCATTGGCATCGGGCCAATACCATCTGAGGTATTCGTGCGAGCCAACCCACCACGCTTCTCCGGCGACTGGATGGATACCGAAGAGAGCCAAAGACTCCTGCGATACCAGACGCGCAACCTCGAAGACCTGAAGGCGGACATGAGGAGGGGTTTGGGATTCCTTGCTCCCATCGTCCGAATCCTTCGGCCTATCGTCACCTACTTCTATGTTCGCAGTTCGCCCTACGTGAAAGGCAATCGGCACCGGGCTGCATAGGCGACCCAAGCTGGAGGAGGCCCGGGTGCTGTTCGAGCACCTGATCTGCACGGACACTCCGTAAGACCTGTACCGTCATTGTGTTGTCGCAACTATCGCGGCACCCTGCTGTGCTCAATCAAATGCATTCGGAGAACACGGCATGGGACCACTACAGGGTCTGACCATCATTGAAATCGCCGGTGTCGGGCCCGGGCCATTCTGCGCCATGTTACTGGCGGATATGGGCGCTGATGTCATTCGCGTGGAGCGTCCCGGAGGCAGCATGTTCGCTGCCGCCCACAACCCGAAGCTGGACTTCCTCAACCGCAACAAGCGCTGTATCAGCATCAACCTGAAGACCCCCGACGGGGTCGACACGGTGCTCGCGCTATTGGAACAGGCCGACGCCCTGCTCGAAGGCAATCGTCCCGGTGTCATGGAGCGGCTGGGGCTGGGGCCTGATGTCTGCCTGACGCGCAATCCGGCGCTGGTCTACGGCCGCATGACCGGCTGGGGCCAGGAAGGCCCCATGGCCAAAGCTGCCGGTCACGACATCAATTACATCGCACTCAGCGGTGCCCTGCACCCGATCGGCCGGGTCGGCGAAAAGCCTGCCATCCCGCTCAACCTAGTGGGCGATTTCGGCGGCGGTGGCCTGATGCTGGCCTACGGTATGGTGTGCGCCCTGCTGGAGGCGAAGAGTTCGGGGACAGGGCAAGTGGTGGACGCCGCGATGATCGACGGCGCGGCGACCCTGATGGCCAGTACGTTCGCCGCGCACCAGGTCGGCTTCTGGTCCGATGAGCGCGGGACCAACCTGTTGGATTCCGGCGCGCACTTCTATGAGGTGTACGAAACTGCAGATGGCAAATACATCTCGCTGGGTTCCATCGAGCCGCAGTTTTACGCCGCCCTGCTGCAAAAACTGGGCGATGACGCCCACTACTTTGAACACCAGTTCGACATGGCGAATTGGCCAGCCATGAAGGAGCGCATGGCAGGCATTATCAAGACTAAAACGCGGGATGAGTGGGACGCGGTGTTTGACGGTGTAGATGTCTGCTACGCGCCGGTACTTTCCATGAGTGAAGTGCGCCATCACCCCCATCACCAGTCACGTGGCACTTTCATCGATGACGGCGAGGTGTGGCAGCCGGCACCGGCACCGCGCTTCAGTCGCACGCCGGGTGCAATCCGCAGCTGCGCCGCCACTATAGGACAGCACACTGAAGAAATACTGCGGGAGTTCGGCTTTAGTGATGAACAGATCGCAGCGCGTCTGGAAAGTGGCGCAATTCACGGTCATTGCGCCTAGAATGGAACGGATAGACCGTGCCGTGCCGTCCCGCAGCACAACACACCACCCCGCAGCAGACGAAGGACAGTTTTACCATGAGTGAGTCAGCCCACGTTCCCGATCTCTGCCGCTATGTGGCGGTTAACCCTGACGACCGCCATCTCAGCATAAAGAGTGGGCCGGTCCCGACACCCGGTGTCGGCGAGGTACTGATTAAAGTGCATTCCGCTGGCATTAATCGCGCTGACTTGCTGCAACGCAATGGCCTGTATCCGCCGCCACCGGATGCATCGCCCATTCTGGGGTTGGAAGTCGCGGGCACGGTATGCGCGGTCGGCGCGAACGCTGGGAGCTGGCAAGTGGGAGACCGCCTCTGCGCGCTTACTCACGGCGGTGGCTACGCCGAGTACGCCGTAGCGCCGGTCGGCCAGTGCATGCCGATTCCCACCGGGTTCAGCAAGGGAGAAGCGGCTGCGTTGCCCGAAGCACTACTCACCATTTGGCACAATTTGTTCCAGCGCGCCCGTCTACAGGCGGGAGAGAAAGTCCTGATCCACGGCGGTGCCAGCGGTATGGGTACCATGGGTGTGATGATGTGTTCTACGCTCGGCGCCGAGGTATACACCACGGCCGGCAGCGATGAAAAATGTCGGGCACTGGAAGCGCGTGGCGCGACACGCGCAATCAATTACAAAACAGAAGATTTCGAGCAGGTGTTAACCGAGCTTGGACTGAACAACAAGATCAATGTCATCCTCGACATGATCGGTGGCAGCTATATCCAGAAAAATCTGAATATCGCAGCACCCGAAGGACGCATCGTTAACATCGCGTATATGAACGGCTTCAAGGCCGAGGTGAATTTCGCGCCGCTACTGATGAAGCGCATCACCATGACTGGTTCCACTTTGCGTGCGCAAACGTTTGCACAGAAGGCAGTGATGGTTGAAGAGATCATGCGGCATGTCTATCCGCATTTGAGTAGCGCCAAGATCAAGCCGATGATTGACAGCATCTATCCGCTGGAGCAGGTAGAGCAGGCCCACGGCCACATGCAGAGCGGCCAGCACATGGGCAAGATTATCCTGAAAATATAGGTGTTTTTGTTCACTATTCGTCTATCAAGAAATTTGCTAGTAGCGAAACAGTCTTAAAAGACTCTGTTTCTACGTTATCAGATCACCCTCTTTCTAAAAAATCCTTGTTTATACGCACTTTTTATACCTTTCTACGCTAACAAGGTATGTGAATAGTTTGTTTAGGTGCTTAAAAACGCATGTTTCAGCGGCGAATAATTGCAGCGACTAGATTAGAAATTCGCCGGTGCTATACTCGAGTCGGATGTCGGCACGGGGCCTGTCGTGTGATAAATGTGGTTGTTCGAGCGTAGCGAGAAGTGCAATTTCAGTCTCGCGCACGCGCAGAACGATGCTCATTTTCTTGAGCGGATTGCACCGCACCTCGTACTCTCACTTACTACGACTGAGAGGTACACAGCTTATGAAACGCCATTATTATATCAGTGACGACCTGGACGATCTCGAGAGCATTGAGCACCAACTGGAGGATGCCGGCGTCACCACGCCGCAAATACATGTGCTCAGCGAGGATGACGCGGGCGTCCAGTCACACCACCTGAACGAAGTAGAAGCGGTCTTGCGCAAGGATGTCGTCCACGGCACGGAGCTCGGCGCTGTGATCGGCGTCATCGGCGCTGCCATCATCCTCCTCGCCGCCTGGGCCACCGGCATCGCCGGGACCATTACCTGGGTGCCCCCCATTTTTCTCGCAGTCATTGTGCTGGGCTTCTGTACCTGGGAGGGCGGCTTGATCGGGATACAGGAACCGCACGCCGATTTCGCGTCCTTTCGAGACAAGCTGCATGCAGGCAAGCATGTGTTGGTGGTGGATGTCAGCGATGCCCAGGAGGATATCCTGCGCCGGGTAACCAGTGCGCATCCCGCGCTGGCCCCTGCCGGCGAAGGATCTGCCGCCCCCGGCTGGTTTATCGGCGCACGCATAAAATTCGAACACATCATCAAGGGCACGGCCTGGCGTCACCAGTAGTGTAGCGCGCTGACAAAAATAACTGCTTCGCCAAGTACGAAGCCCTCCGTCTCGCCCCACGGTGAACGGACAAGGAGGTGGCATGAAAATCGTGGTGGCGCTCGTTCTTCTGGTGGTCGGCTCACTGCTATTCCACTGGTGGAGCCCCTGGTGGATGACCCCGGTCGCCTCCAATTGGAGCAATATCGATACCACCATTAATATTACGCTCTATATCACCGGTGTTGTCTTTGTTGCGGTAAACCTGTTCTTGGCCTGGGCGATTTTCCGCTACCGCTTCGACCCGTCCCGCCGTGCACATTACGAACCGGAAAACAAAAAGCTTGAAATCTGGCTGACCGTGATTACAACGGTGGGCGTGGCCGCGATGCTGGCACCCGGTCTGGTGGTATGGGCAGACTTTGTTAACGTACCGGAGAATGCCGATGAGGTAGAAGTCGTCGGCGCGCAGTGGCAGTGGAGTTTTCGCTTACCAGGCGCTGATGGCGTGCTCGGTGAAGTCGATTCGCGCTATGTCGATGAGAGCAATCCCTTTGGCATGAGCCCCGATGACCCTGCGGGTAATGACGACGTCCTCATTAGCAGCAATGAGCTGCACCTGCCTATCGACCGTCCGGTGAAACTGTTGCTGCGCTCCAAAGATGTGCTGCATGATTTTGCCGTACCGCAATTTCGCGTGAAGATGGATCTGGTACCGGGCATGGTGACCTATGTCTGGCTCACGCCAACTCGCACGGGTAAGTTCGACATCCTGTGTATGGAGTTGTGTGGCATCGCACACTACACCATGCGTGGCTATGTGGTCGTTGATCAACAGGAAGATTTCGACAGCTGGCTCGCGCAGCAAAAAACCTGGGGCGATATGCAAGCCATCGCGCTTGGCGATCCTATCGCTGGCAAAGCCAATTTTGCCACCTGCACTGCCTGCCACGGCCAACAGGGCGAAGGCAATGTGGCGATGAATGCACCGAGTCTTGCCATCCTGCCGTCGTGGTACATAGCGCGACAAATAGAGCATTTTAAACAGGGCATTCGCGGGGCAAATGAGGCTGATGAATTTGGCCGGCAGATGGCGCCCATGGCCAATATGCTTCCCGACGACAGCGCCGTGCGCAACATAACAGCTTACATAGAGACACTTGAGCCGCGCGCTACCATTGCAACGATCAGTGGCGACCCGCAACAGGGGGCCGCGCATTACACCACCTGTGGCACCTGCCATGGTGCCAGGGCGCAGGGCAATTATGCGCTGCAGGCGCCGCGCCTTGCCGGACAGGATGACTGGTACCTTAAACGACAGTTGGAAAACTTCCGTCTCGGGGTGCGCGGGGCAAGTAGGGAAGATCCCTACGGTCACCAGATGGTGTTGATGGCTCGCTCATTACCAAACGAGCAATCAGTGGATGATTTGCTGGCGTACCTGAACACGCTGTAGTGCAGCGCGCCAGCAACGCATAGGCTTAAAGCAAGCGAGGAGCAGTACGATGCAACATGTGGCAATCGCCGACCAACCGGACCATCTGCATGATCCACAGACTTTTATCACCAAGTACATTTACAGCCAGGATCACAAGGTCATCGCGATACAGTATGGCGTCACTGCGATATTCGTCGGCCTGGTCGCGCTGTGCCTCTCCGCCTTGATGCGGTTGCAGTTGGGATTTCCTAACACTTTCGATTTCATCGACCCCAGCAATTATCTGCAATTCGTCACCATGCACGGCATGATTATGGTGATCTACCTGTTAACCGCATTATTGCTTGGCGGCTTTGGCAATTACCTGATTCCGCTCATGGTGGGCGCCAGGGACATGGTCTTCCCCTTTATGAACATGTTGAGCTATTGGGCTTACCTGCTCTCGGTCATTGTCCTGCTCGCCAGTTTTTTTGTGCCCGGCGGTCCCACCGGTGCAGGCTGGACTCTATACCCGCCCCAGGCAATTTTGCCCGGAACACCCGGACATGACTGGGGCATCATCCTGATGCTGATCTCTCTGGCCATTTTTATCATCGCTTTCACTATGGGTGGTTTGAACTACGTCACTACCGTCCTGCAGGCGCGCACCCACGGCATGACCCTAATGCGTATGCCACTGACCATCTGGGGAATTTTCACCGCCACAGTGCTGGGCTTGCTGGCGTTCCCGGCGCTATTGGTAAGCGCGATCATGATGATGCTGGACAAAACGCTCGGCACCAGCTTTTTTATGCCCGCCCTGGTGTCTATGGGCGAATCACTGGACTACTCGGGCGGCAGCCCCGTGCTGTTCCAGCATTTGTTCTGGTTCTTCGGCCACCCCGAGGTTTACATCGTCGCACTGCCCGCATTCGGTATGGTATCGGATGTGCTGGCTACCCATGCGCGCAAGAATATCTTCGGTTACCGTATGATGGTTTGGGCCATTGTCGGCATCGGCGGACTCAGCTTTTTCGTATGGGCGCACCACATGTATGTGAGCGGCATGGATCCGGCCTTCGGCTTCTTCTTTGCCACTACCACACTGATCATCGCGGTACCCACTGCGATCAAGGTCTACAACTGGGTGCTCACATTATATCGGGGCAATATACACCTCACCGTGCCGATGCTGTTCGCCATCGGCTTTATCTTCACCTTTACCCACGGTGGACTGACCGGACTGTTTCTGGGCAACGTCGTCATCGACCTGCCACTGTCCGATACCTATTTTGTGGTCGCGCATTTTCATATGGTCATGGGTGTCTCTCCCATCATGGTGTTGTTCGCCGCCCTCTATCACTGGTACCCGCTGATATCGGGCAAAATGTTTAACGAGCGCCTCGGCAAGATTCACTTCTGGTTCACGTTCCTGGGCACCTATGCCATTTACCTGCCCATGCACTATCTGGGCTTCCTCGGTGTACCACGGCGCTACTTCGCCATGGGGAGGACTGACTTCATACCGGAATCTGCGCAGAGCCTGAACGCGAGCATTACCATTTCCGCGTTGATTGTGGGCTTAAGCCAACTGATATTCCTGTACAACATGATCTCTAGCCTGCGCAACGGCAAGCCGGCCGGCCACAATCCCTGGGGTGCCACCAGCCTGGAATGGCAAACTCCGGACGTGCCACCGCGCCACGGTAACTGGGGACCCGTAGTGCCCACCGTTTACCGCTGGGCCTATGACTACAGTGTACCCGGTGCCGAGCAGGACTTTATTCCCCAGAACCATCCAGTAAGCGCGGCCGAACAGACGGCGGGTGACCACGGTGAGGGCAAGTCATGAATATCCTGAGAATGTTGCTCGACAAATCCTGGCTGCATCCGACAGCCGCCGCTACCGTCGCACAATACGGCGGGCCTGATGCGCAGGCAGCGGCGCGTGTCATGCTACGATTTATCCTGGCCATTGTCGGCGTCATCTTTTTCCTGTTCATCATCACCTTCCTGTCGCGTTCCCAGTATCCGGATTTTGAGGCGCTGGCGGGGCCGCCCTGGCAACCATTTACCGACTCTTCGCGCCTGTGGTTTAACACCGGCCTGCTGGCCTGCGCCAGTCTTGCCATTCAATGGGGCTTGAGCGGGACACGCGCCGGCAAACTCAACGTGACGGTGGCGGGAATTAGCGCCGCCGTATTTTTTACCGTGCTCTTCCTGGTAGCTCAGTTCGATCTGTGGTTGCACCTGCACTCCATGGGCTTTTACATGAGCGGCAACCCGGCCAACAGTTACTTCTATCTGTTAACGGCGATCCATGGGCTGCATCTGATGGGCGGCATGATAGTTCTGTGCAATGTGGTGTTTCGCGTGTGGTATGACAACGATCCCCAGACGCTGACAGCCCCTTTGCAACTGTGTACGACCTATTGGCATTTTCTTCTCGGGGTCTGGTTGGTGTTGTTCGCACTCCTGACCAGCAGACCAGACACTATCAACGCACTCGCTGCCCTGTGCGGATTCTGAGAGCACTACCATGATCCAGACAGACAAGAGTACCAGCTACACGGCGCCAGGCATCGACGGACTGGTGTCTGACTGGGCAGCGGACAGGCAAACCTTCGACGTGCCCTGGGGCAAGTTGATGATGTGGATTTTCCTGCTCAGTGATACGTTTATCTTCAGTATCTTTCTCACCGGCTACATGACGGTCCGCCTGTCCGCGACAGACCCCTGGCCGAACCCAAGCGAAGTGTTCGCGCTGGAGATCGCCGGCCGACATCTACCCCTGATACTCATCGCCATCATGACGTTCGTGCTGATCACCAGCAGCGGCACCATGGCGATGGCGGTGAACTTCGCCTACCGTGGCGACAGGCGCAAGACCGCCTGGCTGATGGCTGCGACCGCGCTGTTAGGCGCCTCGTTCGTGGGTATGCAGGCCTTTGAGTGGAGCAAGCTCATCGCTGAAGGCGTGCGCCCCTGGGGCAATCCGATGGGTGCGGCACAGTTCGGCTCAGCTTTCTTTATGATCACAGGCTTTCACGGCCTGCATGTCACTGCCGGAGTCATTTACCTGAGCATCGTGGCGCGCAAGGTGGCGCGCGGAGACTACGAGCAGAAAGGCTATGCCATCGTCGAAATAGCCGGTCTTTACTGGCACTTCGTCGATCTGGTCTGGGTCTTTATTTTTGCCTTCTTCTACCTGTGGTGAGGTGAAACCATGAGCGCAACTACGGCTGGCCAACAACATCCCATCGGTCTCTATCTAAAGGTCTGGTTACTGCTATTCGTCCTCAGTACCTTTTCCTATCTGGTCGACTTCTTTCATGTCGAGGGCTATCTGCGCTGGACGCTGATTCTGACTTTCATGTTTCTAAAAGCAGGTTTTATCATTGCCATATTCATGCATGTCGCCTGGGAGCGACTGGCGCTGAAATACGTGCTATTCCTGCCACTGTCTGCGATCGCGATACTGATTCTCCTGATGGCGGTAGAAGGTGATTACACCTTCCTGACCAGGCATCTTTATTTCGATCGCTAGATGCGGGCAAAATGTGAGCATCTCTCCCCGCACGCGGATCCTGGTCGGCTTCTTGCTGGCCAATATTGCCATCGCAGTTACCGTAACCCTGGTACTGCTCAAGCGCCCCGCAGCACCGCCGCAGATTCAAGGTGTACTACTCCCGCAACCGCGTGAGCTGCCAAATTTTCGTCTACTGGATCACCACAACCACGAGTTTACCAACGACGATTTCAAAGGCAGCTGGCATTTGGTGTCCTACGGCTTCACCACCTGCCCCGACATTTGTCCCACCACCTTGTCGCAGCTGACTAGCGTGGCAAGGCGGCTACAAGAGCAAGGTCACTCCGATCTGCGCGTCGTGTTCTATAGCGTCGATCATCGGCGCGACACCGTCGCTCAAATGGCATCCTATGTGCCCTTTTTTCATCCAGACTTTATTGGACTCACGCATCTGGATGACAGCGACAACCCGCACCTGCCCTTTGAGCAGGGACTCGGTATCGTGGCGCAACTGCTACCTGCAACAGGACCCGACATTGATCCTGCAGACAACGAGTACGAAGTGCTGCACGGCGTAACCCTGTTCCTGATCAACCCACAGGGCGAGCTGCAGGCCATCTTTGAACCCCAGAGCACCAAGACCGGACCACAAAGCTTCGATCCTGATACCGTACTGCGCGATTATCTCGCCATCCGCCACTACCTGGGCTAAGTAGCCGGCAGGAAAGTGGCCTTTTCGTCGAGATCGTTTTTGCCAAACTGGTCTTCGGTAAACTTTTTTTATGCGTCAACGCGCGCAGCGCGCCTTGGAGCCTCAGACAAAACCGTACTGCCCGCGCACAATCTCTGCTATCTTTTAGTTTCAAATGGCTTGCCAAGGGTGTTTCAGCAGAGCATGCGTAAAGAATCCCGTAGTCTGCTGGCCTACTTGCTCATCGCCGCGCTGAACACTGCCTGTGGCGGTGGAGGCGGCGGGGGCAGCACAACCAGCACTCTACCTGAACCTCCGGATCCGGAACCACCCGCCCAGACGTTCACGCTGTCCGGCACCATCACCACATCCGCCAGTCAGTCGGGTGACAGTGATACCAACGACCCGACACGACCCGCCGTAAGCAATGACACACCGGATCATCCCCAGACCCTTCCCAATCCCATCACTCTGGGCGGCTACGTCAATCAACCGGGTACCGGGGAGGCGGGACGCTCGCAGCAGTCAGGCGATGTTGATGACTATTTTTTGATTGACCTGCTGGCCGGACAGACGATCACCCTGCTGGTGGGCGATTTCGAGCAGGCCGATGCGGACCTCTATCTCTTTGACGCCCAGGGCAATGTCGTCGATTTTTCCCTGAATGGGGGGGAATTGGAAACACTGCTGATTCCCGCAGACGGGACCTATCTGGTCAACGCTTTCGCCTTCGCTGGAGCCACCAACTATATACTCGCCATCGGTGCCCCCAACGCGGCGGCGCAGTACCAACCACAGGAGCAAAACATAATTCCCTGGCAGGCCGTCGTTACTTATAAGGATGAGGCCCCGATAACGGGCACCGCACCTACAAACGAAAACGTCACGCAGCGCTTGGGCATGAAGCAGCGTGCTGGTGGTCGCGGACGCGGGCGTCTGATGGCGCTACAGCGGGGCTTGGTCAACGCGCAACAAATGGACCAGCGGCTGGGTAGTGCTGCCCACAAAGTTGGCGTTAGCAGCGACGCTGGCCTGCGCGCGCGCTGGGAAACGCTGATGACCATCAAGTCTTTGCGCAAGGATCCACACGTCCGCTACGCCGAACCCAATTACCAGGTCAGCGCCATGGCGGTGCCGAATGATGAAGCCTATCCGCTGCAATGGCATTATCCGCTGATAGCGCTGCCGGATGCCTGGGAAACGACGACCGGCGACCCCTCCGTGGTGGTCGCCGTAGTCGATACCGGCATCCTCGCCAATCACCCCGATATTGCGGGGCAACTGGTGGACGGCTATGACTTCGTGCGTGACCCGGCCAGCGCCATAGACGGCGACGGGATTGATTCCGATCCGCAGGATCCGGGCGACTCCCTCGGTGGCGGGTCCGACAGTTTTCATGGCACCCATGTCAGCGGCACGGTGGCTGCGCATGGCAATAATCTACGGGGTGTGGCGGGCGTTGCCTACGACTCGCGCGTGATGCCACTGCGCGCGCTGGGCGCCGGCGGGGGCGGCACCTCCTATGATGTCGACCAGGCGGTGCGTTTCGCCGCCGGCCTGCCCAATGACTCTGGTACGCTGCCGCCGCAACCTGCAGACATTATCAATCTGAGCCTGGGCGGGGCGCCCTTCAGCCAGGCCACCCAAAACCTGTATGACCAGGTGCGGGCTGCGGGCATTTTGGTGGTTGCCGCTGCCGGCAACCAGGCCAGTACCGCTCCCGGATACCCCGCCTCCTATGCGGGCGTCATTTCGGTCAGCGCAGTGGACGCGCAGCGGCGACTGGCCAGCTACTCCAACACTGGCTCTGCCATTGACGTAGCGGCTCCTGGCGGCAACAGCAGCGTGGATCTCAATGGTGACGGCTATCCCGACGGTGTCTTGAGTACCGGTGGCACCTTGAGCGACGGTAACGTGAGGTTTGTGTACAGCTTTCTGAATGGCACTTCAATGGCGACACCGCACGTCGCGGGCGTGCTGGCACTGATGAAGAGTGTGAACCCCAATCTGACACCCGCCGACGTTGATGCGCTGCTGGCAGCAGGCGCACTCAGCGACGACCTCGGCGCGCCGGGTCGAGATAATCAATTTGGCAATGGCATCATCAACGCGCAGCGTTCCGTACTGGCCGCGCTGGAGGCCACTGGTAACTCTCCCGCCGACAATCCGCGCCTTGCGGCCTCGGCCAGCACCCTGAACTTCGGCGGCAGCAGTACGTCACTGGCACTGGTTTTAAGCAATAATGGCAAGGGCGACCTGGCGCTGATAAACCTGTCAGTGTCTGAGCCCTGGTTGCAGATTGCAGCCGTCAATGTGGATGCGGCAGGGCTGGGCGAGTACCGGGTTAGTGTGGATCGTGAGAGTCTCACTCCGGGCATCTACGCGGCCCAGATTGACGCCCAATCCTCCGTCAACAGTCTGGCGGTGCGCGTGCTGGTGTCGCAAGGCAGTACGGATACCGCGCAAGACGTCGGCGTTATCTACATCCTGCTTTACGATACAGTGCTTGACGAGCCGGTGGCGCAGTTCATCACCGGGAGTAACGGTGCCAATTATCCGTTTCGATTTACTGGAGTCCCGAACGGAGACTATGAGATTGTGGCCGGTACCGACGCAGACAACGACCTGTTTATCTGTGATGCCGGTGAGGCCTGCGGTGCCTGGTTGACGGTAGACCAGCCCATCCGCTTTCGCGTAGATGGCAATATTGCAGAACTCGACTTCCCGGTGGAATATCTGGTATCGCTGCCCACCACCAGCAGTACAGGGCAATCCGCTACACCCAAAGGCAAGCGGCGTGCTGTGCAGGATTAGTGCAGAGCTTAGGCCCTAAGCGGCACCCCCTGAGAGGGGCCGCCCGGGCTTACTTATAAGCCAGTCTAGCGTTTGGCCGCAGCTTTCTTCTTGGGAGCGGCTTTCTTCTTGGGAGCAGCTTTCTTCTTCACAGCGGCCTTTTTCTTGGGCGCCGCTTTTTTCTTCGGTGCGGCTTTTTTCTTGGCCGCAGGCTTCTTCTTGGGCTTAGCGGCAGCTCGCTCTACCAGGCTCGCCGCCTGGTTTGCGGCCTGAGCTTTACGTTCCTCCAGCACGGCGTTGGTTTTGACAGACAGGTACTTCTCTGCCGCTTCATACGCTGCCATCGCGATCTTGGGCAAGGATTCCGCGAAGTCTTGTGCCTGCTTCATCAGCGCCTCGACTTTTTTATGGTTGTCAGGCGTAGCCTTTTTGCGCAATGCATTTTTCGCGCTCTTCAAACGTGCATTAGCCGTTTTATGCTTATTGCGTGCTGCGCCGAGCTCGCGTTTGACACGGGCATGAGTTTTTTCAGAGTCAGACAGCAGCTTCTTGCGCAGTTGTTCTACTTTGATACTCGCCTGCTCAGCCATTTTAGTGGCCTTAGCCAATTCTTTTTCCAACATTGTTTGGGTACTCCGTATTGGTTTGAAGGACTTCACTGACAGTGTAAGCCGAAATTATAGTTGTGTAACGAATATTCCTTGATCTGTATCCTGTTATCGTGGAATAGGAGTTCGAGTTGTAAACCGTTTCCGCAGCCTGCGCAGGGGCTGCTAGAATTGGGCCCAATTTTCAAGGAAGCATCATGAGCAACTTTGACTACGACTTGTTTGTCATTGGCGCCGGCTCCGGCGGCGTGCGGGCCGCCCGCATGTCGGCCAGCTTTGGCGCGCGGGTGGCCATCGCAGAAGACCGCTATATGGGCGGCACCTGCGTCAACGTCGGCTGTGTGCCAAAAAAACTGTATGTGTACGCGGCTCAGTTCGGCAAAGGCTTTCAGGATGCTCGCGGCTTCGGCTGGGACAGTCAGCAACCCCGCTTTAACTGGGCCACATTGCGAGACAACAAGAAAACGGAAATTGCGCGGCTGAATGCAATCTATCGCACGATGCTGGATGGCGCCGGCGCACAGCTGATCGACGGGCGCGCGCGTATCCTCGATGCCCACACGGTCGCCGTGGGGGATAAACGCTACACAGCCGAAAAAATCCTTATAGCGACCGGCGGCTGGCCACATATTCCGACCTTCCCCGGCAGCGAGTACGCGGTCAGCTCCAACGAAATATTTGATCTGGAGCGTTTTCCCAAACGCCTGGTCATCGTGGGTGGCGGCTATATCGCCGTGGAATTCGCCGGTATTTTCAATGGCCTGGGCGCGCACACCACCCAACTCTATCGCGGTCCCTTGTTTTTACGCGGCTTCGATGCCGATATTCGCGCTCACGCCGCACAGGAAATTGCCAAAAGCGGGGTCGACCTGCGCTTCGACGTGAATGTGCAATCCATCAGCCAAGGGACTACGGGCTTAATAGTCGAACTGACAGACGGCACTGAACTGCAGGCCGACGCGGTGCTGTACGCTACCGGACGCAAAGCCCACCTTGAGGGACTGGGTCTGGAGAACGTGGATGTGGACGTTAGTGCACAGGGCGCCATTGAAATCGATGTGCAGTACCGCACCAGAGAACCCAGTATTTACGCCCTGGGCGATGTGACCGGTGGCATTGAACTCACGCCCGTCGCCCTGGCCGAGGGTATGGCATTCGCCCGGCGTAATTTTGGGGGACTACAGCAGCAGGTAGATTACGATTTTATCCCCACGGCCGTGTTCTGCCAGCCCACCATTGGCACGGTTGGCTTCACCGAAGAAGAGGCGCGCGCCAGATTCGGAGAAATCCGCCTGTTCAAGTCCAGCTTCCGACCGTTAAAGCATACCCTGAGCGGCCGCGATGAACGGGCCTTCATGAAATTGATCGTCGAGGTTGCCACTGACCGCGTCGTGGGGGCGCACATGATGGGGCCTGATGCGGGAGAAATCATACAGGGTATCGCCATCGCCATGCGCGCAGGAGCCACCAAGGCAACCTTCGACACCACGCTGGGCATTCACCCGACCACAGCAGAGGAGTTCGTTACCCTGCGCGAACCCTGGACGGGGAACTAGAGATGGAACTCGGCCTGTGGCAGGTAGCCCTGCTTATCGCAGTGGGTGTCGCGGGAGGATTTGTCAATGCAATCGCGGGGGGCGGATCGCTGCTCACGGTGCCGGTCATGGTCTTCCTGGGGCTGCCGGGCCCGGTAGCCAACGGCACCAACCGCATCGGCATCTTGGCGCAGAGCATCACCTCCATCGCGACCTTCACCCGTCGCGGCTTCAGGGATTTCCGCCTTAGTCTGAGCCTGTCGACATGCGCTATCCCCGGCGCTGTGGCAGGGGCACTACTTGGCGTTCATCTTGATGGCATCTGGTTTAACCGGGCTGTTGCACTGATCATGGTGGGTGTCCTTGTGGTGATGCACTTCGACAAGGGCGCAGCGCGGCAGTCCGCAGACTATCAGCCTACTCGCAAGCAACTTTTGTATGGCCATCTGCTGATGACCGCAGTGGGCTTCTGGGGCGGCTTTATACAACTTGGCGTGGGTTTTATCATCATGCCCATTCTGAACCGGGTCATGGGGCTTGACCTGGTAAGAACCAACATGCACAAGGTGTTCATCGTCGCCGCCTACACAATTGTGGCGTTGTTCATCTTTGCCAGCAACATTGAGTTACTGTGGCTGGTGGGCCTCGCACTGGCCGTGGGCAACGCGATTGGCGGCTACCTCGGTGCACGATTTACGATAAGCGGGGGCGAGCGCATGATTCGGCTGGTGTTGAACCTGGTACTTATCGCTTTTATCATCAAGCTTTTGTTCGATTTCTAGCACTGTAGTCGTGCAGTGCTATACCATGCCGTCTTCCTAGCGAAAAACACACAACGACAACCGTCCGTATGATTGAAGTGCAATCACTGTCCCGCTACTACGGCAAAACCGCAGCTGTGCAGGATGTGTCTTTCACCATAGGCAATCACGAAATCGTGGGACTGCTGGGACACAATGGCGCCGGCAAAACCACGATCATGAGAATGCTCAGCGGCTACCTGGAACCCAGCGCAGGTAGCATCACAATCGACGGTGTAAACCTGGCCAGTGACGCGCGCAGCGTGCAACAACACCTGGGCTACCTACCAGAAAACTTACCGGTCTACCCGCAAATGATGGTCGCTGACTACCTGGACTACGTGGCGACATTGAAGGCCATACCCGCGCTGGAGCGGTTGGGCGCAGTGCGAGAAGTGCTGCTGGCCACCGACCTCACGGAACGGGCACTTGATCGGATCAATATACTTTCGCGGGGTTTCAGGCAACGGGTGGGTGTGGCGCAGGCGATTCTCGGTCAACCGCGGCTGTTGATTCTGGATGAACCCACCAACGGCCTCGATCCCAACCAGGCCGAACACATGCGGCAACTGATCAGGCGACTGGCGCGGCGCACCACCATCATTCTCTCCACGCACATCATGCAGGAAGTGGACGCGGTATGTGGCCGCGTACTGATGCTTCGCAACGGCAGGCTGGCGCTGGATCAGAGGCTGGCAGAGCTGCATGCCAGTAAAACCTTGCTGCTGCGCACCAGCAATGCCGGGCAATCCCTTCATGCTTGTCTAACTCGCCTGCCGCAGGTGCAATCGCTGCAACATAACGTGGCAGGTGATGGACTAATGCACTTTGACATCCACCTGCACGCTGACGTTGACACGGACATCGCTGCAAACACCATCGCCCAGTGTGTCGTCGAGGCCGGTGCCAAACTGTATCAATTGCAGATCTCGACACGCGATCTGGACAGTGTTTTTCGCGAGGTGTACGACAATGGCGACTAACTCGGTCACGCGCCGCGTTGCCCAAAAAGAAATCCGACTGTTTTTCGCATCGCCTGTCGCATGGTTGTTCCTCGCCAGTTTTGCCGCTGCCACACTATTTATTTTCTTCTGGGTGGAATCGTTTTTTGCCCGCAATATTGCCGACATTCGCCCACTGTTCGAATGGATGCCAATACTACTGATCTTCCTGTGCGCTGCCCTGACCATGCGTATGTGGAGCGAGGAGCGAAACACTGGCACGCTGGAACATGTGCTGACGCAACCGGCCAGTCTATGGCATTTCGTCATGGGCAAATTCTGGGCTTGCTGCACACTGTTGCTGCTGGCGCTCGTCAGTACCCTGCCACTACCGATTACCGTTGCCCTGATTAGCAATCTGGACTGGGGACCGGTCATCGGCGGGTATGTGGCAACCCTTCTACTGGGCGCGACTTACCTCGCCATTGGGCTGTTTGTATCAGCCCGCACTGATAATCCTATTGTCAGTCTGATCGGCACGGTCGTGGTGTGCGCCCTGCTCTATTTGCTGGGCAGCGCTACGTTGACCGGATTCTTTGCTGACAGGACAGGTGAGATCCTGCGTCTGCTGGGCAGCGGTGCACGCTTTGCGAGCATCACGCGTGGCATTATTGATCTGCGCGACCTGTTCTACTACATCAGCCTTTGCGCAGCATTTCTGACGCTGAATGTGTATGCACTGGAAAAGGGGCGTTGGGCGAGCAAGGCAGCCACTGTACGTCAGCGCAACTGGCGCCTATTCACCGTACTGATGCTGGTCAATTTGGTCGCGGCGAATGTGTGGCTGGGGCAACTGGCCGCACTGCGCCTGGATATGACTGAGAATAAATTATTTTCGATCTCACAACCCACGCACAATTTTCTGCGTGAGTTGCAGGAGCCGCTGCTCATCCGTGGCTACTTCAGCAGCAAGACGCACCCTTTACTGGCACCGCTAGTGCCCCAGTTGCGTGACCTGCTCAAGGAATATGAACTGGCAGGTAATGGCAAGGTTAAGGTCGAGTTTGTTGATCCTGCCGAAGACCCCACGCTGGAGCAAGAAGCGAATGAGCGCTATGGGATTTCCGCATCGCCCTTCCAGATCGCCGATCGTCACCAGTCGTCGCTGGTCAACGCGTATTTCAACGTATTGGTGCGCTACGGTAGCGAACATCAGTCGCTGGGCTTCGCCGACCTGATTGAAGTGCGCAGCGCCCCCAATGCGCCCGCTGAGGTCATGCTGCGCAATCCGGAATACGACATTACGCAAGCGATCAAGAAAGTACTGTCTGATTACCGCTCGGGCGGCAACCTGTTCGAGGGCATCAACGAGCCGGTGGAGTTTATTGGCTATGTTTCCGCTGATGCGCTGCTACCGGAGCAGTTAGTGGCCTACAAAAAGGCTATTCTAGCCCAGCTGGAGTTGGCGGCGCGCAATTCCCAAGGTAAGTTCAGTGTACGGTTTATCGAACCGGAAGCGCGCAATGGTGCCGTCGCCAAACAAATTTCAGAGCAATGGGGCTTCAAGCCTATGGTTGCCTCGCTGGAAGACACCCGTCAGTTTTTCTTCTACCTGACGCTGGCCGATTCTCACCAGGTCGTACAGCTGCCTACGGACGATTTCGCTCCTGCGGGGTTTCGCTTGCTGTTGGATACAGGGCTTAAGCGTTTTACTACCGGCTTTAGCAAAGTAGTGGCGCTATCGGTGCCAGAGGTCGACCCGCAGATGGCGCAATACAAACTCGGCGGGCCCACATTCGACAATCTGCAACGAACCGTCACCCGCGACTACAGTGTCCGTCTCGAAGATTTGTCAGATGGTGGTGTATCGCCAGAGGCGGATATCCTGGCGGTGGTTGCGCCCCAGCAGCTGGATGAAAATTCACTCTTTGCCATCGATCAGTTCCTGATGCGCGGCGGCACTGTCGTTCTGGCGACGTCACCCTTTACTGCACAATCCGACAATGGCCAATTGCAACTACAGGACCGCTACAGTGGCCTGCAAGAGTGGCTGGCGCATAACGGACTGGAAGTCAAAAAGACCCTGGTGCTGGACAAGCAGAACGCGAGCTTTCCCGGCCCCGTTACCCGTCAGTCCGGTGACCAGGAGTTTCGCGACGTGCAGATGCTCGACTATCCGTACTTTATCGATCTGCGTCCGCCAGGGCTGACACCGAATCACCCGGTGACGGGCAACCTGCCCCAGGTCACCATGGCTTGGGCTTCACCCGTTGTCGCCAAACCGAAGAGTGACAGAAGTAACACCGTGCTCCTGAAAAGTTCGGCCAACTCCTGGCTGAGTGACACCATGGATATTATGCCCCGCCTGAATGCAGACGGTGTCAGCAATTTTCAGCCACCCGTCTCGACAGAAGATACTACTGACTCTCCACCGATTATCAACTCACACAATTTGGGCGTGGTGGTGCAGGGGCGCTTCGAATCATTCTTCGCTAACAGGGAAATTCCATTTGCTACGCAGCAGCACGATGAGGATGCCGCACCACATCCAATCAGCAGGGTTACGGGACTCCTGCAACGCTCACCGGAATCTGCTCGTATTGTGCTGTATGGCTCCAACGACTTTATGAGTGACCAGGTGCTGGGCAGTATTGTCACGGCAAGTGGCACTCAGTACCTGGGGCCGCTGGAGTTATTCACAAACACCCTGGATTGGGCATTACAGGATGAACAGTTGCTGCAAATTCGCTCGCGCGCGCATTTCAACCGCACGCTGCCGCCAATGGAGCGACAGTCGCAGTTACTTTTGGAGTATTTCAATTATGGCCTGGCGTTACTCTGGCTGCTATTGCTCGCCCTTGGCAGTTGGCTAAGTGTCATCTTGCGGCGGCGGCGCTACGCCCGGGAACTGGCACTGTGACCCGTTCAGTGGCTGTATTGCTGCTAGTGCTACTGGTCCAGTGTGGCATAGCAGCCGTTGTTTTCTGGCCAGGGCGCAATCTGCAAGAGGTATCAACCGAGCAGACGCTTGTCACACTTCCTATCGATACGGTAGATGAGTTACGTATCGGAGACGAGTATGACAATGAGGTTACCCTGTTGCGATCGGGCAATCAGTGGTTGCTGCGCGATCTGTCAAATTTACCGGCTGACGCGACTAAAGTTGATGCCTTATTACAAAGCATCACTCGCAAGGACGCAAATTGGCCCATCGCTCGGTCTGTGGCTGCACGCCAACGATTTCAGGTAGCCGACTACTATTACCAGAAGCGCCTCAAACTGTTGTCCGCAGGCAAAAAATTGGCAACCGTTTACTTTGGCACGTCACCGGGTTTTCGCAAGACCCATGCACGCAACGAAAAGCAGAACGCAATCTTCAGTATCACCCTGGACAGCGTTGAGATATCTGCCATCAGCGCTGACTGGTTGGAGCCGAAGTTGCTGCAAGTACGAGCGCCTTTGCGTATAGATGCAGACCTCTACAATCTACACTTTGAGAACGGCGCATGGCTATCCGCTACGGGCGGCACCCCCGACGCACAGGAACTCGAACTGCTCTTTACAGCAATAAAAACGCTGCAGGTTGACGGCGTCGCAGACGAAGACTTACAGCGCGAGCTGTCAGCGACAGAAGCGAATCTAGTGTTAGAAATACAGAGCCTGGCAGGAGAAGTGACCCTGCAGCTGATTACACTAAACGATAGCCACTTCATTCATAGCAGTGAATACCCGCTGTTCTTCAAACTGAGTGCCTATGATTATGATCGCCTGACAGGTATAGACTTTCGCCTGATCTCAGGCGAGGAAGACCGACCGTGACACTTAAGCTACAACGGGAAATAGTCGTATCGAAACTCAGCTGTGCTAAGATTTCCTTGTTTTTAGATTAGGGACAGTGCCTGTGGCGCGATTTATTACCGTCTTCGTTGTAGTCCTGGTGAGCTTGTTCACCCTTGAAATGCTGGTCCCGGTACAGCAACATGTCATTATTCCCTTTACGTCAATGTTGGCGCGCTTGAGTGCAGCGATGATTCTGCCCTTTGACAGTTCAGTCATCGCGTACGGCAAGGTCCTGCAGTTCAAAGACACCGGCTTCGCTGTTTCCATTGAAGCAGGCTGTAACGGTGTTGAAGCCACTATCGTTCTTATCGCAGCAGTCGTCGCGTTTCCGGCCAGTTGGCGTGCACGCGTCATGGCCATCTGCCTGGGTTTTCTGGCCATACAGGTGATGAATCTCGCGCGCATTATCAGTCTATTTTATTTGGGCAACTGGAATATGCAATTCTTCGAATGGATACACCTGTATCTGTGGCCAGCCCTGATAATGCTGGACGTACTCGTCGTCTTTATCGTCTACCTGCGCTACCTGTCCCGCAGCGAGCCCACGCAGGCCGCGCCCATGCAGGTGACTGGTGGCTGAACAACATCACATGCGCCAGTTTTTGCTGTATGTATTCACGCTGTTGATTCCCTGTTTTGCGCTGTGGACAGTTGTCAGCCTGCCCCTCGCGCTGCCCGCCATCGGCGTGGTAAAAATAATCCTCACCCACTGGTTTCCAGCGGTGGTGAACACCTTTTACGTGGATGGGACGCAGGCACTGCTGATGACGGAGTTCGGTGAAAAGAACGGCCAGCTTATTCCCCTTGCCGGGGCCGAGTACCGTCTGGGATTCGAGGTCAATACCCGCATCCTTTCCTACTCGCTACCCTTCTACACCGCCCTGCATTTTGCCACGCAGAAGAAAGAGTACCTGGGTAGTTATGTGTGGGGATTACTCATCCTCTATCCGCTCATGATCTTCGGGCTTTTGTGCCTGTGCCTGAAGCAACTGATGACCAGCCTTGGCACGCATTTCCTCGATCAGCCAGGCGTATTTGTACCCGATGCAAATTTGATCGGCTTACTCTACCAGTTCAGTGTTCTCATTGTGCCGAGTCTCGCACCGGCTATTGTGTGGGTATGGCAGAGTAAGGATTCGCCGCTGCTGCACATGGCGCTCGGCAAAGCGGACACGTGATCAGTCCTTGAAGTCGGGTGCGCGCTTTTCCTTGCGCGCCTTGATCGCCTCTTCAAAATTCTTGGTGGTCATGCGCACAAACAGCTGGGCGTGTCCTTCGTGGTTCATGTGCGTGTGCAAACTACCCGCGTCCATCCCCGCCCACAACATTTGTTTACTGAGCTCCACACCGAGCTGGCTAAAACCATTGATACGTTCAGCGATGGCATAACACTCGTCCAGCAGTTTGTCCTGTGAGACCACCTTGGAGACCAAACCAATCTGCTGGGCCTCGTGTGCGTCGACGTCCCTGCCCGTCAACATGATTTCGAACGCGCGACTGGTGCCAATGGCGCGCGGCAGTAAATAGCTCAATCCCAATTCGGCGGAGGTGAGCCCGTTGTTGATGCCGGCCGGGCGAAAGTAGGCTGTATCGGACGCGATACGAATGTCGGTCGCCATGGACAAACAGAAACCGCCGCCAATGGCGGGGCCGTTGATCGCCCCGATAACGGGTTGGTGCATGGAGTGAATGGCTTTCACAACATCATCCAGTATGCGCATGGCGCGACGCGCAATACCGGGGATGGTGAGGCCGTTGAAAATGTCCAGCCAGCCGGGATCTTCCAGGTCGGCGCCAGAGCAGAAACCGGCACCCGCACCCGTCACTATCACCACACGGGTGTCATTATCGAAGCTGACTTCTTCCAATGCCTCCTTAAAGGGCACCATCACATCAAACGCCATGGCATTCATGCGCTCGGGACGATTCAAGGTAATGAGCGTGATATAGGGGCGGGGTTTTTCTACGGTAACAAATGACATAAGGGTACCTTGGAATAGTCTTGCGATTGCCCAGACTACGCCTATGAAAAGACCTGATCCATGTCGAAATAGGCCAGTCTCAGGTGGTCTTGTGCGCGGTCGGGCAACTTTTTCCACAAGCGCGACGAGCATGCGCAGCCCATGCTAGAGTGGAATCCGGAGGTACTACTATGAGATACATCGGTCTTATCCTGGCACTGGGCGCAGTCTGCTGGGTGCTGTACCAGGCAGCAGGTGGCGGCGAAGCAGAAACTGCTATACCGGCGGAACTCCAGAAGTCGGTTAACAAGGCGAAGGGCGTGGAGCAATCCATGCAGGATGCTGCGAAGAAGAGCATGGAGGAGGCGGAGAGAAATAGCGGCCTCTAGTGTGAGGACCTGGTGCCGATGCGGCATGTGAACGCTCGACAACGTATCGATTTCAATCACGCTTTTCGCCCAGTTTGTCCGTTATACGAGCCGCAAAAAACTATAAGAGTTTGATTTGATGTTAAATTTCAATCAATGGAGGTCTACATACTGGGCCCGCGTGTTATATAGACCGGTCTCTATATGTAACTGTTACATGGCCAATCGGAGTGCATAAGTGAACTGGGACGCAATAGGAGCTATTGGTGAGATTGTTGGAGCATTAGCCGTTTTCATTACTCTCGTCTATCTGGCACTACAAATCCGACAGAACACGAGAGCTGTCCATTCTGCTGCATTGGATTCCACAGTCAATACAATCAGTATCGCCAGGCAGTCGATTTATGAAAATGACGAGGTCGCTAGGGTCTACTTGAAGGGCCTAGCCACGCCAGAGGAACTGGATGATCTGGAGCGCTTGAAGTTCAGGCTTTTAGTTCATAATCTGATGCTTTCGCAGTCAAACATCTTTGCTCAAACAAAGTTCTCCGACCTGCCAATTTCAGAATGGCAAGCTCAAATAACTATTATCAAGCGAATAGTAGGTTCAGCTGGCGGATCTTGGTTTTGGAATGAATTTGCACAAGAATTTGACGCAGAATTCAGGGCTGAGATAGATCGGTTAATGAAATGATCATGTGGCCATGTAACAACCCGCGCACACCGCCTGCTGCGCAGGCTGGGCGCGCCTGTGGCGGCAACGTTATGCTGCTTGAGCGTTGACATACCTAATATAGTATATATACTATATTAGGTATGTGGATCATTTATGAACATCGTCGGCTCGATAAGCAACTCACCAGGGTTCCGTTGGAGATACAGAAGCGCTACGAAAAATGGAAGGACATCGTAGAGATATCGGGGCCTGCTGGACTAAAACTAGTTCAGGGGTTTCGGGATGAGACGCTCCGGGGCGAGTGGAGTGGTTTTCGGTCTTCTCGCCTAAACCAACAGTATCGGGTGATTTATCAGGTCGAAGGAGACCAATTCAAAGTATTTGTAGTCGAGGTCACACCACACGACTATAGGAGGAAATCGTAATGAGCGAGTTTCGAAGAGCAAAACCTCGTATCCGACTCTCTTCCGGTGAGTCAGTTCGAATTATGCGAGAGTTACAAGAGCTGAGCCAAAATCAGCTTGCAGAAGTTGCTGGTATCCCCCAATCCACAATATCCGCCATCGAAAGAGAGCGAGTTAATCTTGGAGTCGAGCGCGCTAAGGTGCTTGCAAGGGCCCTAAGATGTCATCCGGCAGTACTCGTATTTCCAGGCTGGGACGCCAGTGCTGAGTCGGCAGCATAGCAAGCTAGGGCTACGGACACCAAAACCGCCCCGCGCGGTTTCGGTGCGCGCAGCCTGAAGCATTATGCGTCTGGCCGAACAATGCGCTATGACTGAGAGAAGGGTAGATTGCTTTTTCTACGGTCTCTTCATGGACGAGAAGATCTTGGCCCATAACAACGTGATCGCAAAGAATCCTCGGCGAGCATTTGTCCAGGATTTCGCACTTTTTTTGGGTGCCAGGGCAACATTGGGGCGCTCGGAGGGTGCGAAGGCCTACGGCGTAGTTTTCGAACTTACCCACACAGAGATCAATAGGCTGTATGGCGGTCCGGGCTTCGAGAAGTATCTGCCAGAAGCCATAATCGTTAGCATCCTAGAAGGCAATAGCTCGCCTGCCCTTTGCTACAACCTATCTGTCTTGCCTGCGCCGCACGAAAAAAACCCTGAATATGCTTCGAAGTTAAGGGCAGTTCTAGAAAAGCTAGAATTTCCTTTAGAGTATGTATCGGAGCTATGTTAGTGCAGCCGTATTGTAACTCAGGGTCTGTAGCTCAGGGTCAGAGCCCTTTTCCTCTGAGCCGTTTTCCTCTGCCAGGCGATTACATAGCGTTAAGCGTCCAACAATTCGTATCCTGCATCTGCAGGTGAGACCACGGAAATGAATATGAAGGGGTCTTCACCATTATTGTGCACGCCGTGCACTTCTTTGGCGTGGGCAATAACAATATCTCCCGAGCGAATCTTCCGAGTAGTCCCGTAAAGATCAACAAGGTAATCAGCCTCGCCAGAGAGAATCGTCCAGGTATCTTGCCCATTGGGGTGTATGTGAGCTCTAATTTTTTGGCCTGGGTTAACATACCAGGCAATTATTGTCGCATCTGCAGTCTGTGTAATGACCGAACGGATCGGGTCGTTGTCGTCGGAAGGCTGCATAAATTGGCTGCTTTCAAAGACGCGTTCTGCAATCATGTTGTCACCTCAAGGCTGGCAACAGAACGCATGCAAGAAGTTTGCCATTTCAGAAGAGCGACTAATTGCAGGGATGTCTAAATGAAGTGCACTCTACACAGATTGATCATTCTTCTGGCCTCAGCAGCAATCTTCGGCTGTAGTAGTGCTCCGCCCAGGGATGAAGCTGAGCGGATTGGTTACGCCGAGACAGGAAAAGCGTCCTTCTATGCTGATAAACACCAGTTTCAAAAGACTGCTAGTGGCGAGCTATACAATCACGATCTAAAAACGGCAGCGCACAGAACGATACCGTTCGGCACAAAAATAAATGTGACCAACGTTAACAATGGCAAGAACGTCGTTGCTACCGTTAATGATCGAGGGCCATTTGTGAAAGGCCGAATTGTAGATTTATCAAAATCGGCGTTTAGCAGTATCGGTAATTTGTCTTCAGGTGTGATCAGTGTTCAGATAGAAGTGATCGAATAACCATTGTAACCTGTAACGACATGGGTTACGCTGGGCTGCATGATTCGGAGTTTTAGGCACAAGGGACTGGAGCGCTACTTCCTCAAGGGTTCAACCTCCGGGATTCAAACGGCGCATGAAAAGAAACTCCGTCTGATATTGGGTAGGCTTCACGCTGCTGTGGAAGCGAAAGATATGAATCTTCCTGGATTGTATCTGCATCAGCTAAAAGGAAAGTCCACAGGGCGCTGGTCTGTTCGAGTTAGCGGTAACTGGCGAGTTACCTTCAAATTCGATGCGCCAGATGCAATCGATCTGGATTACGAGGATTACCATTAATATGTCTGTTCAAATGCACAACCCACCGCACCCTGGAGAGGTTTTGCGCGAGCTTTGTCTCGAACCTCTTCGTCTTACCATTACGGATGCTGCAGCTGCTTTGGGGGTTAGCCGCAAAACGTTATCGTCCATACTTAACGGTAGAGCGGGTATAAGTCCTGATATGGCGATTCGGCTGTCTATTGCTTTTAATACCACACCTGAAAGCTGGCTAAATCAGCAAACGCAGTATGATCTTTGGGTAGCGCGGCAAGCATCACCCAAGATGAATGTGCAAAAGTTATATGCCGCATAACCGGTCAAGGTACGGGACGACCAGCAGTCAACTCAATTTTCCAAGAAACATTTTCGCCGTTCTGCCTGGCTCTGCAACTTTAGCCCTGCAACTTGCACAAAATGCTGGAAAAATCTCGCTGCCCATTCCCGGCTTGCTGATGCTGGCGGTACAAATCTCTCGCCAGTTGCCCCATGGCATTGTCGATATCACACTGCTGGGCGATTTCCATCGCGAGACCTAAGTCTTTCACCATCAGGTCCACCATAAACCCCGGCTGGTAATCCTTGCTGGCAGGCGCCGTTGGCATCACACCAGGATAAGGATTGTAAACTTCCAATGACCAGTTGCGGCCCGAACTGGCGAGCATGATCTCGGACAGGACCTTCGGATCGAGGCCGTTGCGCGCGCCCATTTCCAGTGCCTCGCAGGTACCAATCATGTGAATGGCCAGCAGCATGTTGTTACAGCCCTTGGCCACCTGCCCTGCACCTGCCGGGCCTGCGTGAAAAATGTTTTTACCCATGTCTTGCAGGATCAACCGGGCTTTCTCGAAGGTGGCCGCGTCACCGCCACACATAAATGCGAGAGTGCCCGCGGCCGCAGCGGCCACACCGCCCGATACGGGTGCGTCCATAAAGCCTATACCCAGCTCCGCCGCCGCTGCTCCTACCTGTCGCGCGGTCGACGCGTCGATGGTGCTGCAATCGAGAATCGTGGTTGAATTATCCAATTTGGACAACAAGCCGTTGTCTCCGAGATAGGTGGTCGCCACGTGCTTGCCCGCCGGCAACATCGAGATCACGTAGTCCATTCCTGACGCCGCTTCGGCGGCTGTGCCAGCGACGGATGCTCCCGCCTCCTGCAATTGATCGCAGGCCGCTTGTGAGAGATCAAAAACAGTGATCGAGTGCCCGGCCTTGATCAGGTTGGTGGCCATGGGGCCGCCCATATTGCCAAGTCCAATGAACGCTACGTCTGCCATTACTCTATTCCTTTATATCCGTGGCTTACAAATCCGCCAGGGGATTGCTGTCCCAAGGCGCGGTGAAAAATGCATCCAGTACTTCTGTCGGCACATCCCGGGAAGACTGAAATTGCCAGGCGGGTTTGCGGTCCTTGTCGATCAACAGCGCACGCACCCCTTCGGCAAACTCAGGATGTCGTACGATTCTGGTGGCGAGGCGAATTTCCGACTGAAAAACTTCCTTCAACGAGGCGTGTCGCATTTCCAGCAACTGCCGGGAAATCCACAGCGCCGCCAGCGGCGAGCCCTGCGCGAGGCTCTCGCCGGCCTTGGACAACCAGGGGTCTTGCGTCGCCAGGGACACAATATTGTCGATAATCTCGTGAATGTCATCGCCATCGCACAGGGTATTGATCGAGCCAAGATGCGGCTCCACCTGACCGCCTGGACACTGCCCGATACTTTGCTCCGCAAAGGGGCGCAGCACATGACGGACCCGAGCATGATTGGTGGCGGGGTCTGTTTCCCATTGCTGGCGCAATAGTTGCTCTAACACTTCGGGCTTGCGTTCGCTGGCAATAAAGCGGTCCGCGATACCGGTGTAAATCGCATCCGCAGCGTTGATGGACGCGCCGGTCAGGGCCAGGAACAAGCCAGAGTTTCCAGGCATATGGTTCAAAAACCAGGTGCCGCCCACGTCGGGGAACAGGGCGATGGTCACTTCGGGCATGGCGATGCGTGTTCTTTCTGTCACCACGCGGTGCGAACACGCGGCCATCACGCCCAGTCCACCGCCCATCACAATACCGTGGCCCCAGCAAATCAATGGCTTGTTGTAGGTATGCAGCGTGTAATTCATGCGGTATTCACGCGCAAAGAAATTCTCGGCATACTCACACGGTCCACCTGGAGTTGCTACTGCAGACTGGTGCAGCGCCTGTACATCACCACCGGCACAAAAGGCTTTTTCGCCTGCGCCTTCGATAAATACTGCGGCGATTGTGTCATCGTCGCGCCAGACCTCCAGCTTTTGCTGCAACAGATCGACCATTTCTAAGGTGAGCGAATTCAGCGTTGCCGCCACATTCAGTGTCACCCGGCCAAGTTTGTGCGAACCCGCTGGCAGCTCCTGGAAAATAATAGGTGCTTCAGACATCACAGCACTTCCTCAGCAGTTCTTCCACACGGGTTTGCGTTTTTCCAGAAACGCGTTCACACCTTCGCGCTGGTCCTGCGTGGAAAATAATTCCACGAACAGGTCACGCTCGCTCGCCAAACCTGCAGCAAGCACTGTATTGCGACCGCTGTGCACCAGTCGTTTGGCCAAGGCAATCGATGTCGGGCTTTGCTCCCCAACCTGTTCTGCCAGCGCCAGCGCCCGTTGCAGTGACTCGCCCTTGCCGACTACTTCTTCCACCAGCCCTATGCGCTCTGCCGTGGCAGCATTGATACGCTCACCACACAGAATGATGCGCTTGGCCCAGCCCTCGCCCACCAGCCAGGACAAGCGCTGGGTTCCGCCCGCGCAGGGTAACAAACCTACCTTCGCTTCCGGCAGCGCCATCTGTGCCTGCTCTTCGGCAATACGGATGTCGCAGGCCATGGCCACTTCCAGGCCGCCGCCCATGGCGAAACCATTGATCGCAGCGATGGACACCCCGCGAAAATCTGCCAGTGCCTCAAAGCCTTCCCCAAAATACTGCGCCATGGCGCGCGCTGTTTCCGGGTCGCCGTCTGCAAACAACTTGAGGTCGGCACCGGCGGAAAAGAATTTCTCCCCGGCACCGGTCAACACCAGGGCATAAATGTT
This sequence comes from Haliea sp., assembly GCA_031414375.1. Lineage (GTDB taxonomy): Bacteria > Pseudomonadota > Gammaproteobacteria > Pseudomonadales > Halieaceae > Marimicrobium. The sequence continues at coordinate 11,640 of JANNVJ010000065.1, read as the reverse complement.
TTTGTTATCGTTCAGCTTCGCCACCAGCTCTTTAAGTGCAGGAAGGCTTTCGGTGTCCCAGGTATTGGCACCGGGATTGTCTATCGTGACCAGGGCGGTATGGCCGCGCAGTTCTACTTTCAGTTTCTCTGATGTACTCAAACTCATTTGATCACCTCCAGTGCGCCATCCATTAATAGCCTGCGGGACACGATCACCCGCATGATTTCATTGGTCCCTTCCAGAATCTGATGTACGCGGGTATCGCGCACATGCCGTTCCATGGGGTATTCCTTCATATAACCGTAGCCACCCAACAGTTGCAGGGCATCGTTGCAGACATTGAAACCCACGTCAGTTGCAAAACGCTTGGCCATGGCGCAATAGGTCGAGGCCTGTGCATCTTTGGTATCCAGCTTGTGCGCCGCCAAACGCACCATCTGCCGCGCCGCCACCAGCTCGGTGAGCATGTCGGCCAGCTTGAACTGGGTGGCTTGAAAATCCGCAATCGCGGTATCGAATTGTTTACGCTCGCGAACGTAAGCGGTAGCTTCTTCGAGGGCTTGCTGGGCAGTGCCTACGCTACAGGTGGCAATATTGATACGCCCTCCATCCAACCCTTCCATAGCAATCGCGAAACCCTGACCCTCAGAGCCCAACCGGTTGGCCACCGGTACGCGCACCGCATCGAAGTTAATGGCGCGTGTGGGCTGCGCGTTCCAGCCCATTTTTTCTTCCTTCTTGCCGTAGGAAATACCTGCAGCATCAGCGGGAATCAACAGCGCGGAGATACCCTTGGGGCCAGCCGCTCCGGTGCGCAACATGACCACCAGTACATCCGTATCGCCAGCGCCGGAGATAAAAATCTTGCTGCCATTGACGATGTAATCATCGCCCTCGCGCGTGGCGCTGGTGCGCAGGGCTGCAGCGTCAGAACCTGCACCGGGTTCGGTGAGGCAATAAGAGGCAAGTTTTACACCCGTCACCAGATCCGGACACCATTGCTCAATCACCGCATCCGTGCAGTACTTGCCCACCATATTAGTAGCCATATTGTGTATGGTGAGAAAGGCGGCAGTGGCAGTGCAGCCCTTGGCCAGTTCTTCGACAATCAGGCTGGCATCGAGCCGACTCATGCCAAGGCCGCCGGCTGGCTCAGGGGTGTACATGCCCATGAAGCCCAGTTCCCCTGCCTGGCGCAACGCGTCTTTGGCAAAGATCGACTGCGCATCCCACAGCGCCGTGTTGGGGGCAAGTACGCCCTCGGAAAACGCCCGCGCGCTGGCGACAAAGGCGTGCTGGTCTTCGGTCAGGGAAAAATCCATGCTCGGCTCCTCAGTCAGCGTTTCCGCTTTCTAGAATTTTCCCATCACTGAACCAAACAACTCTTGATCCGAAGGGATCACCTTGGTTTTGGCCAGCGGTTTGGAAACCCAGGTCTCGTTAATCAAGTCGCGCCAGGTGATGTTGTGGTTGATGCCATTACCGCCCCAGGAACCACAGCCCAATGAGAAGGTCTGGCGCATACCATTCCAGAGATTGCCGCTGTTGGACGCGGACTGAGGCTGATTGACCATCACCCTCGACGTCCGTGTGGCATGTGCCAGCTTCATAATATTCTCATCGCTGTTGGAGTAGATGCCGCAGCTGTGACCCTGGCCCTGGTACGCCTGGATGCTGTTGGTCAAGGCGATGGCCTCGTCAATATCCTTCACTTTGTACAGGGCCATGGTAACGGTCAACTTCTCGCCGGAGAACGGGTAATCGGGCCCGGTGCCGGTTTCCGGCACAATCAGGAACTGTTTGCCTTCGGGCAAATCGATACCAGCCTGGCCGGTGATATTGACGGCGTGCTGTGCAACGATCCCTGCATTGAGATGGCCATCGTGCCACAAGACGCTCTGCAATTTTGCTTTGTCGTCGCCCTCAATAACATGACCACCTTCGCGCTTAAGCTTCTCCAAAAACTCATCGTAGATCGACGCAAACACTAGCACGGAGTTATCCGAGGAGCATGACGCTGCCAGATCCAGCGTTTTGGAGATGCGAATTTTGTCCGCGGCTTCGTCAAGATTGGCCGTGTCATCCACGGTGATAACGGCATTGCCGACACCCACGCCCAGAGCCGGAGTGCCTGAGGAGTAAGCGGCGCTCACCATGGCCGCACCACCAGTGGCCAGAATGCGGTCGCACTGGCGCATCAGCTCGTTGGTTTTATCCAGCGAAGGTACGTCGATACTCTGCACCAGATCCGCTGGCGCGCCCATCGCCACAATGGCCTCGCGCATGTAGTCGCAAATCTTTTTGTTGGTCAGCTTGGCACGGGGATGCGGCGCAACAATGATAGCGTTGCGCCCCTTGACCGCCGAGATGGCCTTGATGACCGGTGTGGCCTCGGGATTAGTGGAGGGCGACAAGGCGCCAATCACACCGACCGGCTTGGCAATCTTCACAATATTGCGTACCGGGTCTTCCTCGATCACACCGACTGATTTGTCACCGATGATATCCATCAGCGTGGCGCGCGTTTTGCGGTGGATCTTGAGGTACTTGCCCTCGTAGTTGCCGAGCTGGGTTTCCTCCACTGTAAAGCGGGCGATTTCTTCCGAACGATCCTCCCGGGCCACCGCCCAGACCATCGCTGTTATCAGCTGATCGACCTGCTCCTGCGTGTAGTTCTCGATTTGCTGCTGGGCAGTGCGCGCCCGCGCCATCATCGCTGCCACTTCCGCTCGCGCTGCCAGCAATTCCCGATTGTCTTCCATTGGTGTGTGCTCCGCTGTGGGTTACTGCGCAGGCCAGTGGAGTCGTTGCACTCGCATGGCCTGGCTGATCAAATTCTGAGCGCCAGCCTACAGGCGCACGAGGCCCTCTCCAAGGGAGGAAATTGCGTATATTATGGACTATATTGCTGCTTTTAGGTTCATCACAAAAAAATCGCTTCGCAGGCCCAGACCATGAGCGCACCCTCCCAGTGGCCACTGCCGGAAAATGGCATTCGTTTCCTTACCCCCGCCTTTATGCTGAACAAGCTGGCCCGCCACCCCCTGACACGCGAGTGTTATCCAACGGCCATGGGCTTCTATCCCAGCGCTGATTTGCACCGCATGCAACGGCAGCGCCATGACGACAACCTGTTGATTTATTGCGTGGAGGGCAGGGGTCGCGCTGCGACCGATAACTGGCATGGGCTGATCGGGCCAGGACAGGTGCTACTGCTACCGCAGGGTGTTGCCCACCAGTACGAAGCGGATACTGAGGATCCGTGGACCATCTACTGGGTACACTTCCAGGGTACCAGCACTGCCGTGTTCAACCAGTACCTCGGGGATCGCGAAGGCATTCCGCCGGTGACCCAGGCCGGCATTTCGCCGCAACTCGTCGCTCACTTCAGGGGCTTGATGGCCGTGCATCGTACCGGCTACAACACGCGCGCCTTCATCAATGCTGCGAATCAACTGCGCCACCTGTTAACGCATATCGCGCTGGAAATTCGCCAGGCCAAAGCCAGCCACCAGGACAGTTTCAATCTGGAAGCCGTGCAGAGCCTGATGCTGGAGCACATCGGGCAGCCGCTGGACCTGGCCACGCTGGCCGCTGCGGCAAAGCTCTCCAAGTACCACTTTTCCACCAAATACAAAGCCCTGACCGGCTATTCACCCATCAAGCACTTCCTCAATATGAAAATGGAGCACGCCTGCCACCTGCTGGACTCCAGTCAGCTCAGCGTAAAAGGGGTTGCCGCCGCGCTCGGCTACGATGACCAGCTCTACTTCTCACGGCAGTTCAGTAAAACTATCGGTTTGTCGCCGCGCGCTTACCGTCGCTCAGTTCGCAACTAAGGGCGCAGGCTTCGCATCAGGCGGCACCATCTCGGGAGAGCTGGTGAGGATTTTCATCAACAGCGCGCGCATCCACTGGTGCGGCGCGCTGCGCGAGGTTCGTATATGACGCATGAGTGACATTTTGCCGCGGTTGCCGCTGTTGCTATTGCGAATCATACGCTGCAGTTCCGTCGGCATCTCATGCCCAACGATGCGCTCGCGATACAGACCGCCTTCCTGAAACCCCGCATTGGCGACCAACAGGGAATCAGTGCGGGTCAGCACACCAACGGCAGAGGAAAATTGCGTCGTTTCCAGTACGATACTGCGGTGTACGCCGTACTGGCCCAGCACATCATCCACCATACTGGTGTTCTCCCGTGTGAGGCCAGGGAGATACAAGCGCAAGTGCGGATAGGCCAGGAAATCCTGCAGGGTCAGCTCTTTCTGGGCCAACGGATGATTGACGCGCATGTAACAGCGCGGTGCGATAGCCGCGATAGGCTCGGCGTGAATGTCCCGCTCCGTCTCCAGCGCCACAAATGCTGCAAAGTCCGCCTCGCCCTTTTTTAGCTGCTCCTGATAATTCGGCGGCACCTCCGCCATAATGATCTGCACGTTGGGTGCGATCACGGCCAGTTCCGCCATCAGGTTGGGCAACAGCGATTCGCACAGAATAGGTGGCATCAGCAGTTTGAAACTGCCGGCATAGGTATCGGGGCTAAACGGAGCATCACCCAGAACATGCTCGATCGTCTCCAATAGTTTGGGGAGTTCGCGACCCAGTTCTTCTGCGCGGGGCGTCGGCACCAGACCGTGCGAGGTGCGCGTGAACAGCTCGTCATCAAAGGAGTCGCGCAATTTTTGCAGGGTCTTGCTCAGCGCAGGCTGCGACACAGACAGGCGCTCGGCCGCTCGTGTCACGTTGCGCTCCTCGAGGAGAATTTGCAGGGCGACCAGCAGGTTCAGGTCTGTACGAATTAACTTGCGTGAAATCATCTCAACCCCAGAAATAACTTATGGTTATATTACAAATGCTAACAAACTGTCGGGGTCAAAACACCGGACAAAGTTACATATTGCCGACACGCCCTGCTACCATAACCTGCGGCTGCCGCTGCGCTGGGCAAAATCCTCTGATGAATACCTGCGGTCAGGTCCCAAGGAACACCATGCGTCACATCGCTGTTCTGGCGTACACCCTGCTGCTGATGGCACTTGCAGCGTGCAGCGGCGTGCAAATCCAGCACAGTCCCATCGAGCCGTTCGCCGCCGGCAACTACCACTATTACAGCTGGCGCACCGAGCCCCTGCCATTGGCAACACGCTCCTCTGATGTGCTGTATGGCGTAGACCCGGTGCTGCGGCGTGAGGTCGATGCGCTGCTGCAGGGCAAGGGTTATGTGCTGGATCGGGAGCGGGCGCAATTTACCGTGGATTACCTGTACGTGTCGGGAATAGTGCAGGGTGAGCGCAGCGCACTGGCGAGCAACATCTCACCCCTTCCCAGACCCCCGCCCAATCGCCGGATCGATCAGGCCAGCGTCGACAATGCCATCGCGCTCGGCGGTGTCAAGGAGACCAACGACATCATCCTGCAGTTCAACGACCGGACCAGTAATCGGGAAGTGTGGCAGGCCACCCTGACCAGCATCGTGGAAAATACCAACCGCGGTGACACCTCGCGGCTCGACGACAATCTGCAGAAACACCTGGCGCGCGCCCTGCAACCCCTGCCACAGGTATCGCGCCCCTAGTTCAGCGCCGTGGCTACTGGGCGTACACCTCCGGATTGACGCAATGCGGCATCGGCTCGCCCAGCAGCGCAGCGGTTGCATTGCGCACCGCAATGTCCACCATCTTGGCCCGGGTCAGGGTTGTCGCGCTACCGATATGGGGAGTCAGCACAACTCGGGGATGCTGCAACAACGGATTGTCCATGGCCACCGGCTCGCGCTCAAATACATCCAGGCCCACGGCAAAGAGATGACCGCTGTCCAGCGCTTGCGCCACGGCCTGCTCGTTCACGATACCACCGCGCGCCGTGTTGATCAGTATCGCACCCGGCTTCATGGCCGCGATTTTCTCCGCGTCGAGCAAGTTACGGGTCGCACTGTTAAGTGCCAGGTGGACGCTGACAAAATCACTGCACTGCAGCACCTCTTCCAGCGACACATTCTCCACTCCGGCAACCTCACGCCCGGACGGTGTCCACCCCAGCACCCGCATATCAAAGCCCTGCGCGCGGCGGGCCACCGCCTGCCCGATAGCACCCAGGCCAACAATGCCCAGCGTCGCACCGCTAACGTCCTTGCCAAGAAAAAAATCGGGGGACCAACGGTTATCCGGGCGCCAGTTGCCCGCGCGAATAAAGCGATCGCCCTCCGCGACACGACGCGCCGCGGCCAGCAGCAGCGCAAACGCTGCGTCGGCAGTGGTGTCGACCAACACACCCGGCGTATGGCCCAACGGAATATGGCGCGCGGTCAGCGCCTGCACATCAATATGATCGACACCGACTGATACGCTGGAGACAAACTCCAGTTGCGGCATGGCATCCAGCATGGGGCGATCAAGCAGGTCGGTCAGCAGGCAGATCAATCCCTGGCAGCTCGCCAGTTCATCGCGGGCGCGCGCCTCAAGCAACGCCTGCGCACCGTCCAGCACCCGCAGTTCGCACAGTCCGGCAAGTTCGTCGAGGCGCGCACCAGGCAGTGGCTGTGTGAGTATAATTTTTTTCAGCATTGTTCTGCGTCTCCCAAGAGCAGCAGAACTAGAGCGGCACCGGAACCAGACCAATCATCTGGACCAGACTCGCCTGCCATTCACGCAACTGTTGCGGTGCATAGGATTCACCGCTGGGTAAATTTCCCCAGACCGGTTGCGGCCAGCAGGGATCCTCTGGGTATCGCCCAATGATATGCAGATGCATCGCGGGCACTACGTTGCCCAAGCCGGCAAAGTTTACTTTGGAGAATCCCAGCAACTGCTTGATGAATAACGACACCGCTGCACAGTCTGCTAATACTGCTTCACGGTGTTCATCGGGCAGGTCAAGCACATCACTCAATCGTGTATCCGGTACCAGAATGAACCAGGGCAGGGTCGCGTTACGATTCAGCAGCACTTCCGTGGCGGGCAGTCTGCCCATGCGGTGGCAGTCTGCCAGCAACTGTTCAGGTATAGCAGCAGGCTCCATAACGACACTCCTCTAAATAGTCATGCCCCCGTCCACCACAATACACTCGCCAGTGGTGTAGCTGCTGGCATCGGACACCAGGTACAGCACCGTACCGGCCATCTCACTGGGCTCGGCGTGGCGGCCCATGGGAATACCCTGCACGGCCATTTTATAGATATCGTCATTGCTGAACAGGGCGCCGGCGAATTTGGTTTTGGTCAGGCCCGGCAATAACGCATTGCAGCGAATACCAAACGGCGCGCACTCCTTGGCGAAGACTTTGGTCATGTTGACCACCGCCGCCTTGGTGATGGAATAAATACCCTGCATTTGCCCTGGCTGCAGGGCATTGATCGAGGCGGTGTTAACGATGGCGCCGCCACCGTGATCGCGCATCAGTTTCCCGGCTTCTATCGACATAAAGAAATAGCCGCGAATATTTACTTCGACCGTTTTGTTGTATGCGCCGAGGTCGGTATCGAGCACATGGCCGAAGTAGGGATTGGTGGCGGCATTGTTGACGCAGATGTCCAACCTGCCATGGGCCTTGTGTATGTGTGCGAACAGCTCCGTGATCTGGTCCATGTTGCCGATATTGCAGGCAAAGGCTTCAGCGCTGCCCCCGGACTTGCGAATACCCTCGGCCACCGCCGTGCAGTCATCAATCTTGCGACTGGAAACAATCACGTAAGCGCCCTGCTCGGCCAGCAACTTGGCAATTTCCTCGCCAATACCGCGACTGGCGCCGCTCACCAGTGCGATTTTTCCGGTCAGGTCAAAAAGATTTGTCGCCATATCAAAACGTCCTTCTGTATTGACGAAATACTACCGTGTTAAGCGTCCCTGTTCATCTCATCGCCCTGCCAGCGCTTCACCTTTGCATGTTCCAGATCAAACAAATCGAGAGCACGGCCAACCGTCTGGGTCACCATTTCGTCCAGGGTCTGGGGCCGGGTGTAAAATGCGGGCACCGGCGGCGCGATGATCGCGCCCATCTCTGACAACTGCGTCATGGTGCGCAGGTGCCCGGTGTGCAGTGGTGTTTCGCGCACCATCAAGACCAGGCGCCTGCGCTCCTTCAGCACCACATCGGCCGCGCGAGTCAGCAACGTGGACGTGACGCCCGTGGCGATTTCCGCCATGGTGCGCACCGAACAGGGGGCAATCAGCATACCGGCGGTCTGAAACGATCCACTGGCGATGGACGCACCAATATTATTAATCGGATGGACTTCGTCGGCCAGCGACTCAAGTTCTGCGACGGACATATCCAACTCATAGTGCAGCGTGAGTTTCGCGGACTTGCTCATCACCAGATGGGTCTGCACGGCACAATCACGTAACAACTGCAGGGCACGCACGCCGTACACAATGCCAGAGGCGCCGCTGATGCCGACAATAATTCGCATCATTTAGCGGGGGAGCGACGAGGACCAGGTTTGGTGGAAGGTGCTCCCCTGGGTTTTCCCTTGGGTTCAAACCGCACTTCGGCACGCGCCGCAGCGTCTTTGTCCTTGATGGGCTTTCGCTTGGGCGTGCTGACAGGCGATGATTGTCCGGCGGGCTCGAACCGGGAAATCTGCAAACGCTGGCCGCTGACCCATACCGTTTTCAAGTGCTTCAGGATCTCCTTCGGCATCCCTTCGGGCAGGTCGATGGTGCTGTAATCATCAAAAATTTCAATGCGCCCGATGTATTCACTCTCGATCTCCGCTTCATTGGCAATCGCACCCACAATATTGCCAGGCTTGACGCCGTGCACATTTCCTACCTCAAGACGGAAACGCTCCATGCCTACATCCATCTTCTCCTTCTCGCTACGGGTTTTGCGCGGAGGCTTGGACACAGAGTCTCGTGGTGACCTGGTGTCGGGGGACTTTCGTTCCGTATCCCGATCGCGCCGTTCGCGCGCGGGCTTATCTGGGCGGCTTCTGGAATCACCACGCTCACCCCTTTGCTCACTCCTTTGCTCATCCCTCACGACGGCGCCAGCCTGCGCTTGTAGCGGCTTCTTACCCTGCGCCAACATGCCCAGCGCAGCGGCGATTTCCACCACCGGCACGCCATACTCGTGTTGGTACTCCTGCACCAGTTTTCTGAAGATCGCCAGATCGGCGGTATCCAATGCTTCTGTTATGCGCTGTTTGAACTTGCCGACACGTTTGTCTGTCACCTGCTGGACGGTGGGGAGCTCCATTTTCTCGATCGCGTTGCCAGTGGCTTTTTCGATGGCACCCAGCAAGCGACGTTCGCGGCTGGCGGCAAACAAAATGGCATCGCCCTTGCGCCCGGCCCGACCGGTGCGCCCTATGCGGTGAATATAGGCCTCTACGTCGGACGGAATGTCATAATTGATTACGTGGCTGATCCGCTGCACATCCAGGCCGCGTGCCGCCACGTCGGTGGCGACCACAATGTCGAGTTTGCCGTTCTTCAACTTTTCGACCGTCTGCTCACGTTGTTTTTGCGGGATATCACCATTCAATGCCGCCACCGAGTAGCCGCGCGCCGCCAGCTTGTCCGCCAGTTCCGCCGTCAGTATCCGGGTGCGCACAAAGATCAGCATACCGTCGAATTCTTCTACTTCCAGAATACGGGTCAATGCATCAAGTTTTTGCATCCCCTCCATCATCCAGACGCGTTGGCGTATCAATGCCGTGGTCACCGCCTTGACCTCGATGGACACCTCCCGCGGGTTACGCAGATGGCGTTTCGCGATGCGGCGAATGGCATCGGGCATGGTGGCGGAAAACAGCGCGATCTGTCGCTCTTTCGGGGTCTGCTCCAGAATCCACTGCACGTCATCGATGAAGCCCATGCGCAGCATCTCATCTGCTTCATCCAACACCAGTGTTTTCAGCCCGGACAAATCCAGCGAACTGCGGCGCATATGATCCATGACCCGGCCCGGCGTGCCAACCACGACATGCACACCGCGCTGCAACTGACGAAATTGCCCGCTGTAGTCGGAACCACCGTAGATGGGCAGTACGTGAAAGCCCGGCAGATGCCGCGCGTATTTCTGGAACGCTTCCGCCACCTGTATGGCCAATTCCCGCGTGGGTGCGAGCACCAACACCTGGGGCAACTTCTGCTTCAGGTCCAGCCGCGCCAGAATAGGCAAGGCAAAGGCCGCAGTCTTGCCGGTACCGGTCTGGGCCTGGCCCAGCACATCGACACCTTCCAGCATATAGGGAATGATGCGCGCCTGGATCGGCGATGGCGTTTCGTAACCAACATCAACCAGGGCTTTTTGCAGGGGAGCGGGCAGTTCCAGTTGTGCAAAACTGGTTACCGCATCTGAAGAGGACATAGTGCAACCTTGAGCAGTGAAGAGGGGGCCTCCTCGCGGAGACTGCGACCAATTGTACAGGGAATTAGGGCCGCTGTCCGTGCGAAAACCCGCCTGAATAGAAGGGGAGGCCGCTGCAGTGTTCTGGCTATCTCTTCAGTAATGCTTTTGCCTGTTTGATATTTTGCTGCGGCGGCACGAATGCAGGTGATGATGCGGGCTTTACCAACTGGGTCACGCTAGGTTTTAAGCCATGCATCAAATTTAGGGGGCGTAGAATTGAATTGACGGTGGCATAAAAAATCCACTGCCAAGTCCTCCGGATCAGCTTGACGTTGCGACAACGAGCCGAAGGCCAACATCGAGCGCGTCTAGGCTCCTTAAGTGCCCATAGCGATCGTCCCACAGGCCGCTGGCCAAGTCGCGAGATACTTCGGAAACAACGCGATCGACAACGTTGGTTGACATGCGCGCAAAACCTGAAGTCGCCGCGCGCGCGTTCGCGTCGAGCACACGCTCCGGGTGAGCCCAGAACGAACCGAGCATCCAATCAGGGGTATCGCATGGAATCGGTACCTTATCGATTCGCACATCACCGCCGAGCCATTCTGCTAGCTGTTCAGGCGGCGGGAAGATACGGAGGTCCAGCGCGGCGACTTCCGGCAGGTAATCGGCCATCAGCCACATCGCAGCACTGATGGTCGCATCGTAGGTCAGGATCACAACGGCCCCTCGTGCCACGCGTCTAAGTTCACGGACGCCTTTCTCACGATTCTCATCCCAATGATGAACGCTAAGTACTGCCATTGCCGCATCTACAGAGTGGTCACGAAGAGGAATGCTGTCTGCGGATGCACGGATCGCAGGGGCGAGATCGCGCGAGCGCTGCGCCGCCATCACATCGCTGGGTTCAATTGCAATCACGTGTCGATCCGATGGTTCGTATGCACCGGTACCAGCGCCGACGTTGACGACCGTCTGAGCATTGGCTAACGCCGAGTGGATCTGCGCACGAATGCGAGGATCCTCGCGCCGGGTCTGGGAATAGCCATGTCCAATTGTGTCGTAGCGAGCCACAGGTCCTCTTACGCACTCACGAAAATTGAATCACCAGACTGTCCGTCGAGCGATTGCAGCAGCGGAAGCGCTGTAAGCGCCTCCGGCGAACGGAGGGAGCCCCTGCCCGCTATTGTTAAAATCCCACAGGGCGCAAACTGGTTGCGCTTGTATGATCGATTTTCCATAGTTTTTCATCTTCTACGAAAGCGATAAAGTGAGGCCCAAACCTGTGGCAACAGGTTTTCAGCATGGCAGCCCGGTGCCTGGCAGGTGCAGACAACGTCTAGCCCGTTAACAAGCGAGGG
>JANNVJ010000064.1:0-12044 GCA_031414375.1 Haliea sp. | reverse complement strand
ATTCATATCCGCGTCAACCAGGAACAGGCACGCCAGCTGGGCATTAGCTCCAGCGCACTGTCCAGCGCGCTGAATGCCGCGGTCACCGGCACCGTGGTGACCCAGGTACGTGACGACATATATCTCGTCAACGTATTGGCGCGCGCCACCGATGAGCAGCGTGCGTCGTTTGCGACGCTCAGCTCGCTGCAGGTACCGACACCCAGCGGACGCATGGTACCGCTGAGCCAGTTCTCCACCTTTGTCGAGGAACAGGAATTTCCGCTGGTGTGGCGGCGCGACCGTATTCCCACACTCACCGTGCGCGCCGATGTGGTTAGCGGCGTGATGCCCGACACCGTGGTTGGCGCGCTGGCGCCGAAGATCGACGAGTTTGCCGCCACGCTGCCCGCGCACTATAGCGTCGCAACCGGAGGTCTTTACGAAGAGAGCAAGATCTCTAGCGATTCGGTCTACGCTGTCGTCCCGCTGATGCTGGTGCTGATGCTGGTGATCATGATGGTGATGCTGGTCAGCTTCCGCCGCCTGGCCATGGTGATCTGTGTACTCCCCCTGGGTCTTATCGGGGTAGTGTTGTCGCTGCTGGTGTTCAACCAGCCGCTTGGCTTCGTGGCGATCCTGGGTATTCTCGCGCTCATCGGCATGATTGCAAAAAACGCGGTGATCTTGATCGTGCAGATCGAGACCGACCGCGCCGAAGGTAAGAGCGTGCACGAGGCCGTGCTTGCTTCGGCGACCTCGCGGATGCGGCCGATGTTCCTGACGGCACTGTCGACGGTGCTCGGTCTTATCCCGATTGCGCCCACCGTGTTCTGGGGGCCAATGGCCTTTGCCATCATGGGCGGTCTGCTAGTGGCGACGTTGTTGACGCTGGTGTTCCTGCCGACGGTCTATGTGGCGGTGTTCGGCAATGACGAAACGTCTTCCGGGACAACAGGAGAGCGCAGCGAGCCCACTTTTCCAGGGCAGCTAAACGATGCGTGAACCCGCTGTCCAAACGACCATTGCTACCGTACAGCCGACACCCGGACTGAACTCGGCACGCCGCAGCGCATTGCTGCGCGGCGCGGCATTTTTCGCGCTGTGGCTGGTGCTGATGCAAAGCCTGAAAGTGTCCGATCTCGCGCTTGGCGCTTGTGCCGCAATCGGCGCGACCTGGGTGAGCCTGCGCCTGCTGCCGCCCGCTGCAGGATGCCTGCACTTTGGGAGTCTGCTGTTGTTGCTGCCGCATTTTCTGTGGCAGTCGGTGCACGGCGGTATCGACGTCGCTCGTCGCGCGCTGGACCCGCGTTTGCCGCTGTGTCCCGGTTTCGTCAGTTGTCCGCTCGGTTACCCACCGGGATTGGCGCGTAACACCTTCGCCACCATTACCAGTTTGTTGCCAGGCACCGTACCCTGCGACGAAGTCGATGGTGTACTCGTCTATCACTGCCTCGACACCCGCCAACCGGTGGTCGAGCAGTTGTGGGAAGAGGAGCGTCGCCTTGCCCGAGCGTTAGTGGCAGGGCGCAGCCATGGCTGAGTTCCTGCTGATGGCAGCGGGTTTCGTGCTGGCCATGGTGGCGCTGGGATTGGTCCGCATCCTGCGTGGGACCAGCACTGCCGATAGCATGATGGCGGTGCAATTGCTCGGTACCGGCGGCATCGCCGCGCTGTTGCTGCTGGGTGCAGCGACCGGCGAGGATGCTGTCGTTGACGTGGCCTTGACGCTGGCACTGTTGGCGGCGTTCGCATCTTTTGCTTTCGTTAAGGCAGCAAGCGATGCCTCCGGGCAGGACGCCGCAGCAGAGCGCGACGCGTGAGTGCTGTGCTGGACGTTCTGTCCCTGGTCGCGATTGCGGCCGGGGTGTTCTTCTTTTTCGCAGGTACGGTTGGGCTGCTGCGCTTTCCCGATACGCTGACGCGCCTGCATGCGCTCACCAAGGCCGACAATCTTGGCCTCGGGCTCGTGGTGCTGGGCCTGCTGCTGCAAGTGGACAGTGTGCTGGCGGGCTTCAAGCTGGCGTGCATCTGGCTGCTGGTCCTGCTGTCAGCGGCGAGTGTGTCGCAAGTGATTGCGCGTTACGTGCGTAGTAGTGACCCATCCCGATGATCGACTTGCTCAACATCGGCCTTGTCACATTGATCCTTGGCCTGGCTGTATGGGCTATCGTTGCGCGTGAAGACTTTGCCGCAGTCGTCGGCTTCATCGCCTACGGCTTGTTGTTGACGCTGGCCTGGGTGCAGTTGCATGGCATTGATGTGGCCCTCACCGAAGCGGCTATCGGCGGTGGCCTGACTGGCGTCTTGCTCATCGGTGCAGTAGCTCACTTGCGCGGTAGCGCAGCTGCCGTGAGTGCCGAACCAACCTCTACACCGGTGCGCTGGCTGGCCGCAGGTGTTACTGCCACCGTTAGCGGCGCGCTGGTCATCTGTGTGCTGGCATTACCCAACCCTGCACCCACGCTGGCGCATCACGTCGCTGACAATATCGCGGACACCGGTGTCGGCAACCCGATCACTGCTGTGCTGCTGGCGTTTCGCTCGATGGATACGCTACTGGAAGCAATCGTGCTGTTGTTTGCGCTGCTGGGTGTCTGGTCACTGGCATCTGATAAAAGCTGGGGAGGGCGGCCGGGGCCACAGCCGCAATCCGACCCGAATGGCATTCTGGCCTATGCGGCGCGCGTGCTGCCACCATTGGGCATTATTGTGGGCACCTATATTTTCTGGGTCGGCGCCGACCATCCCGGCGGCAAGTTCCAGGGTGCGACGATTCTGGCCGCGATGTGGCTGCTGGTGATGATGGCGGGATTAATCGATGCACCACCTATCAGCCGCACCTGGCTGCGTGTCGGGCTGGTGGCCGGGCCGCTGCTGTTCATCGCTATCGGACTCGCAGGCGTGTTGACTGCTGACGCCTTTCTCAGCTATCCGCAGGGGCTGGCCAAACCCTTGATTGTCGCCATCGAACTGGCGTTGCTGCCCTCGCTGACGCTGGTGCTGGGCTTGCTTCTGCTCGGTGCACCCCGGCGTGGTGTGCAGTCATGAACGCGGCAACCCTGTTCGGCCTGTGCGCGGCGCTGCTGGTCGGCCTGGGTCTGTTCGGCCTGATTGTAAGCTCGCATCCGCTGCGCAAAATACTTGCGTTCAATGTACTCGGCAGTGGCGTGTTTCTGCTTTGTGGTGCCATTGCGCGGCGCGGCGCTGCTGCTGGTATGGGGGGTGACCCGGTGCCACAGGCGTTGCTGATCACCGGCATTGTCGTCGCGTTTTCCGCGACCGCACTCGCCGTTGCGTTGCTGCTGCGGTTATTTGCGGTGACAGGATCGGTCACGCTCGCCAACGAGGCGCCGGCCGCAGCGCCAGTCTCTCCACAAGCACCTCCGCAAGCCCCTCCGGGTGAGGTGTAGCCGGTGTCCGCTGCGCTCCATGCCGTTACCACTCCGGACGGATTGCTGCTGGTAGCGGCCGTGCTCGTCCCGTTCGTGGCTGTCTTAACCGGGTTCATACTGGGCGCCGGTCACGTGCGTCGCGTCGCCCTGCTGACGCTAGCGGTGGGCCTGGGTATCGCCATTGCTATTGCCGCAGCGTTTGTGCAGTCGGATGCGCCCGTGGTCTACCTGCTGGGCGGCTGGTCGCCGCCGCTGGGAATTGCGCTGCGCGCTGACGGGCTGTCGGTGGTTATGTTGCTGGCCGTTGCTGTGGTGATCGGCGGCATCGGTATCTATGCCTGCGCTGATTTCACCACGCCCACTGGCGCGCCGGAATCGCGCGTACCGTTCACATTCTGGCTTTTGTTGCTCGCGGTGTGGGGCTCGCTCAATCTGGTGTTCGTCAGCGGCGATCTGTTCACGCTCTACGTCGCGCTGGAATTGCTGACCTTCGCCGGTGTGCCGCTGGTCTGCCTCGACGGTCGTGGCGAGACGTTGCGCGCCGCACTGCGCTACCTGTTGTTTGCACTGCTCGGCTCACTGCTCTATCTGCTGGGTGTGGTGCTGATCTACGGCGCCTACGGCACGCTGGACATTGCGTTGCTGGCGGCGGCTGTGCGGCCAGGGCCCGTCAGCTGGACGGTACTGGCACTGATGACGAGTGGTTTACTGGCCAAGACGGCGTTGTTTCCACTGCACATCTGGTTGCCGCCGGCACATGCCGGTGCGCCCGCCGCCGCGAGCGCGATCCTGTCGGCACTGGTGATCAAGGGCTCGTGGTTTCTCGTCGTGCGTCTTTGGTTTGACGTGATGCCAGGGGTGGTGACGCTACCTGCCGCGCAACTGCTGGGTGGGCTGGGTGCTGCGGCAATTGTCGTGGGCAGCATTGTCGCGCTGCGGCAGGTGCGCCTGAAGCTTCTGGTTGCCTATTCGACAATGGCCCAGATCGGCTATCTGTTCCTGATGTTCCCGCTCGCCTTCGATGTCGGCAGCAACACACTGCTGCACGGCGCGGCTCTCAACGGCGGCCTGCTACAGGCGGTGTCGCATGCCACTGCCAAGGCCAGCATGTTTATGGCTGCGGGACTTATCTACGCGGCGCTCGGCCACGATCGCATTGCAGACATGGCGGGCGTGGCTCGCGCACTGCCCATCACCGTGCTGGCATTTGCGCTGGCCGGTATAGCCTTGATGGGAGTCCTGCCCAGTGGTGCGTATCTGGCCAAGAAGCTGCTGCTTGATGCCGCCGATGGCTCGGGGCAGTGGTGGTGGACTATTGTGCTGCAGGGCGGGGCAGCGTTTACCGCCGGGTATGTGGTGCTGGTGCTGGTCAGTGTGCTGCGCCGTCGCTCTGAGCCATTGCCGATGGTAAAACGTGTTTCGCGACTGTCTGAATACGCGGCGCTGGTGCTGGCCATGTGCTCGCTACTGCTCGCACTCGCCGCACTCGGGCCGGTATCCGGTGATCTCCTGTCGAACCCCCTGTCTCCGGGAGAACTGCTGTCAACACTATTGGTGGTTCTGGGTGGCATATTATTGGCGCAGGGATTGGCACAGCGCCCGTTACTCGGTTCCGGGCTCGCTAACGCCAGCGCCACTAGCGGCCCGCTGCGCCGCGCTACGCTTGGGGTGGGTATTGCGTTCGAGCAAACTGACGACCTGGTCCGGCGCTGGTCGGTGGCCAGCATCAGCCTGCTCACCTTGGCGCTACTGTTTGGCGGGCTGCTCTTTTTCGGTACATCCACATGACATACACTCGGGCCTGCGCTGGCGCGACTTACAAGAAGGAAATCGCTATGAGAATCAGCACGGTAGTAGTGCTGCTTGCCACCGTCGTTGCCGGTTGCACGATAGGGCCGGACTACGAGCGTCCCGCAGTGGAGTCACCCAGCGCATGGCGCATTGACTACCCCACGGCGGTGGACGTAGCGAACACCAAGTGGTGGGAACAGTTCGGCGACCCGGTGTTGAACGAATTGGTAGAGACTGCGCTGCGTGAAAATCTTGACGTGCGTATTGCGGCAGCACGCGTCGATCAATTTATTGGTGCGCTGACGGCGACCCGCTCGCAGTTGTATCCGCAGCTTGGTTACAGTGCAGATGCGGGCCGCGCCAGGGCCAGTCGCGTGGGCCAGCCGCCACTACCGCCAGGGGCTGATCCCTACTTTTCGCTCTACCAGGGTGCGCTGGGCGCGTCCTGGCAGATAGACCTGTTCGGTCGTGTCACGCGCCTGAGCGAAGCCGCGCAGGCGCAGGTGTATGGCAGTGAGCAGGCGCGCCATGGCGTGGTGTTGTCGGTTGTGACCGCCGTGGCGAGCAGCTATATCACCCTGCGTGCGCTGGATCGACAACTGGAAATCGCGCAGGCCACCGCCGGTAATTTCACCGCCACCGCGCGGCTGTTTGACTTGCGCTTCAAAGCCGGCATCGTGGCCAAAACCGAGGTCATGCAGATCACCTCGCAGCAGCAGCAGGCGTTGGCCGCCATTCCCGCTTTCGAGCAGGCCATTGCCGCAACGGAGAACCTTATCTCCATCCTGTTAGGCAGCAACCCCGGTCCGATTCCGCGCGGCAAGACCATCGACCAGTTGCTCGCGCCACTGATTCCTGCCGATCTGCCCTCGGTGTTGCTGGAGCGCCGTCCCGATATCCTGCAAGCTGAGCAGAATCTGGTAGCAGCCAATGCGAATGTCGGCGCCGCGCGCGCACTGTACTACCCCACCTTCTCCATCACCGGCGTGCTCGGCAGCGTCAGCACCGCCTTCGATGAGTTTCTCACCGGCCCGGCTGCTGCGCGCCTGATTGCCGCTGATATCGCCGGCCCCATTTTCACCTTTGGTGGCATTGAAGGGCAGGTCAGCTCGGCCGAAGCAGCCAACCGGCAAGCGCTGCTGTTTTACCAGCAGACGATCCTTAATGCGTTTCGCGAAACGAACGATGCGCTGACCGGTTCGCAGAAGAAGGCCCAACAACTCGAGTTGCAGACCAACCGGGTGGAGGCCCTGCGTGAGTTCGCGCGGTTGTCCAGACTGCGCTTCGATAAGGGCGTTTCAGGTTATCTCGAAGTGTTGGTGGCCGATAACGAGTTGTTCGCCGCCGAGTTGGCGGCGGTGGGCTTGCAGGCCGAGCGCTACACGCAGCTGATCAATGTGTACCAGGCCATGGGGGGTGGCTGGGTCGATATCGCCACCTCAATGGCGCCCGCACCACAGGATTTGAAATAAATGCAGTACGATCTGCATCACTCGCCCGAGCGTAATGTTTCGCTCGTTGTTGTTGTCAATGTCGTTGTCGCCATATTGAGTCTGCTGCTGGCGCTGCTACCCGTCCTGGCGCGGGCCGACATCAACCTTGTCGCTCCCAGCCGCACCATTGATCCGACGCAGCCGCTGCGGCTGTCGCTGATGGTGACCGGTGAGGCCGACTCTCGCGACTACGCCCTGCCCCAGGTGCTGCGCGTCAGCCTCACGCCAGATCTCGGTGCTGTCGCCAGTGTCCAGTTGCGGCGCGCCACGCCGGTGCCCGATACGATCACCCTGCGCAGCGGTGAGTTCATGCGTATCGACTATGTTGGTGCGGTGCCGCCGAACTTGCGCGGCCGGGTTCGTATTGACGCGGTGGATATGGACGCGCCGGCGATGCTGGTGCAACTCTCAACGCCAAGAACTGCAACAGAACCGGTTGTGCTGCCAGCCAGTGGCCTGGAAAGTATTGCGCAGACCGGCGAGGCAGTCGCGCCTGCTCCCGCGCCGGTCACGACCCTGAGCGTGCGTTCCGACAATGACCCCAATCGCCAGGTTGATGGCCGTTTGAGCTTTTTCGAACCCATGTTCTTCGCGGTCGGCGATGGCAGTGACGCCAATGCCAAGATGCAGCTGAGCTTCAAGCTGCGGTTGTACGAGCCGACCGACAAAACCTCGCGCGACTTCGTGGACAACATGTACTTTGGCTACACGCAGCCGGCCTTCTGGGATCTCACCGCGTATTCAAAGCCTTTTATCGACACCAACTACATCCCCAGCCTTTTCTACTACATTCCCAATACCGACTGGCGCGTCGACGGCAATGCGGTGGGATTTGCGGCCGGCATTGAGCATGAGTCCAATGGTAAGGACGGCCCTGAATCGCGCAGTCTCGATGTATTGTTCGTGCGGCCCTACTTCAACTTCGGCGATACCCGTGATTTTCACTGGAGTGCATCACCCAATCTGTATGCCTACATCGAAAAAAATGAGAACTCCGACATCGCCAAATACCGTGGCTACGGCGACTTTCACTTAAGCTATGGGAAACACAATGACTGGCAGGCGGCGTGGATCTTGCGCAAAGGGACCAGTACCGAAAAGTTCAGCGCCGAGTTGCAAGCCACCTACCCAATCAACCGCTGGTACCCCGGCGTGTCAGGCTACCTGATGCTGCAGGCCTTTACCGGTTACGGCGAGTACCTGCTCGACTATAACGAGCGCGAGCCGTGGAGCGTGCGCATCGGTTATGCGATCTCGCGGTAGTGAACGAGAATATCCGGCGTGTGGCGCATAAGGGGAGGGCCACCGCAGGCGATCAAGTTGGCAGTGAGCGATGCCATCGACGCACGATGAGGCGATAGGCGAGCGCGCCGATCAGGCTCATGCCAGTCAGTCCGAGCCCGAGCTGCACCAGGCGCCAGAACACATGGTCCACCAGCGACTGCATCTGTGCCGTTGCCTGGCCCGACAACTGGGTCAGGGCAGGCACCTTGGTATCAACCTGATTGAGCAATACCTGGAGATGCTGGGCTGTCTCGCCGAGCTGGCGCAGCGTCTGTGTGTATTGCGTGATGTCGAAGGGTTGCCGGGTTGACGGCGTGGTTGTCGACGTAGCTGCCGACATAGCTGCCGACGTTGCAGTGGGTTCGAAGCGCGCCATCAGCGTATCCAGTGACGCGATCGTTCCCCGAACTGAATCGGAGGTGGCGGTGCCGGCCTCCAGCGTCGAGCGCAGCTCGACGATCAATGCCTGTAACAGACCCTCACGCGAGTCGAGGATGCCAGTCAGCTGGTTGATCGTGGCCTCACGTTCTTTTGCCAACAGATCAGGCAGGTCGGCGGCGAGAGCGCTCGTTTGCTGCGCGGCGGCGCTGAAACGCTCGATGTTCTGCAAAAGTCCCACCGATTCAGGCATCACGGCCAGCTCGAACACGAGTTGTTGCACCTGCATACTCAGCAGCTTGGGCGCGCGCTGAGCATAGTAAACAGCGCGCTCGGCGAGCTGACGTGATTGCGTGAGCTCCCGGACCGCAGGATCGAGATTGCTGAGCGGATCAATGCCGATGAACGAGAAGATGCTGCCGGTAGATATGTTGCCCGTGCGCACGGTGCTGGTCGTGAATGCAAAGTCCTCGAGGTGGATGAAGGGCACTGCTCGTTGGAGCGGGTTGTCCCGATGCCAGGTCTCCAGACTGGATCGAAGCTCGCCAATCTGTTTGGGCGTCAGCAATTCACTGGCGAAGGACCAGATGCGTTTTTCCAGCGCCTTGTGTGCGTCGAGCAGTTCGTTGGCCTGTATAGCGGAGTGTTCGCGGCTCCAGCGGTCTTCAATGACCATCCGGCTGAGTGTGACAAATACCAGCATGTCTATCGCGTTCAGCTCCGGGTTGGGGCCACTTGCAATGGTGAAGGCGGCGGTTGCCTGGGACACAATCCAGGACTGCGCCATCAGTCGTTCGGTCGGGCTTTCTGTTCCCAGTTGAAAGGCAACAATCTGATCAGTGACACGAGCAGTGTATTCGTCCGCAAAGCGCATGACATTGAGTTGCAGCTGCAAGAGTTCTGCCGCCCGCACTTCAGCGCCGGTATTGGAAAAAAGCCTGTTGGTCAGCGCGCAAGAGGACAGCAGGGTGCAGGAGACCATCGATACTAGAAGAACGCGGGATACAGTGGCAAAGTAATGAATGACGCGGGCGAATTGGCTCTGGCTTCGGTCTGGAGTTTTCATTGCCTGGTCCAGTCCTACTGAGCCACTTGTTAAAAAAACATTGCGCAGCAAAGTATAGGACAGAATAAAGCTCAAGGGGAGGCAATTTTCTTCCCTATCCCGACGCGTTACATGAATTGAACCGGGCGCGGGCCTGCCCTGCTTTATCGGGTATGGCCAACGTGTTTGCTGAATTCGCGAAGTTCCCACCCACTGCCCTGAAATGTACGCCCTCGATAATGGCATGTAACTTTTAGGTCGGCGTGGCGGTATCGCCGACTGTCCGCGATAACACCACCGGATCCAGACCCATATTGGCCGCAATACCCATGAAACCGACACCGATGGTGCCGACTACGGTCCAGGAACTGCCGATGCCATTAGCGCCAAAACGGGGAACAAGATTGTCGCCATACGAAGTGCTGGGTTCATTTTCGATTTCCTTTTGTGCATCCGCTAGATGCTATTGATGAGGGGAGCCGGCTCACTCATCGCCGGTGTATTCGCATCCTCCATCCTTGCATTTATCGCTGTTGGCAAGAATGCTGACGACATCGACACCTCGTTCACGAACGGCATCGGTACCGATGATGGCCACGCGCCCATCAGCTTCGGCAAAGTATTCATGTACGATTTCACCGAAAGCATTTTTTTGAACAGCCACTTTCTGGCCTTTTGTCACCGTTTCGTTAAGTTTGACAAACACTTCGGTGAAGCCGCTATTTTGTGCAAACAAATCGACCAGCTGGTTTCCGATGAAGGCATTCCTGTCCGTGGCTGTCTGGCCCATCGGGCGAACCTGCATTTTGTAGTACGAGAAAACATTCTCGACGCCCTTGACGCCGGCGTTGATCATGTCCTGATCGAAACTGCGGGGTCCGCCCAGTTCCAGCGTGAAACCGGGGATGCCTGCCGCAACCAACGCAGCTGCCAATGAGCCGCCAGTGCCCTGGTGGATATAGATCTGGTCAATCGGAAACAGTTTCGAGAGCTGCAGGGCTTCCTTATCCTTGCTATCGGTGAACGAAAACAGGGCGAAATCAATGCCATTGCCGCCGGTATGGATGTCAACGCCGATATCGGCATTACCTTTGATGAGCTGGTTCATCAGCAGCCAGGAATGCCGTTGGACCGTATTGCCGTTTTCAATGCCCGGCCAGGTACGGTTCGGATTTATCTGGCTGTGACCGAGGTCCATCCACAACCACCCGCGCGTGGTATGTTCGACTCCGGGCCGACTGGATCCGATAACGCCGATAACGGTGCCCGAGAGCTTCGACGGATCCAGTTCCGCAAATACCTTCTGGACGACGCCGATGGGATTGAGCTCGTCACCGTGAACGCCTGAAACCAGCAGCAGGCGTTTGCCATCCTTGACGCCTTTGCCCACCATAATCGGCACATACCAGTATTGACCAGTGCCCATCTCGACGCCTTTGAAAAGGAATTTGTGTATTTGTCCCGGCGCCAGATCGTTCACATCGAGCTGGCTGATGACTTTCTTCCCTTCAATTGTGTCGCCGGTATAGACCGTGGCGGCAAATGCGGACGATGCTGACAATGCCACTGCGGAAAAAAGGATTGCCGCAATGCACAGTGCTGGTTTCATTTTCGATCTCCTTTACTTCTTGTAGTTCGCGCTAGAAGTCCTTGCGAACCGTTATCCAGATTTCGGTCGAGCTGTATTCATTGGCCAGTAAGTTGGTATCGTCGTAAATGTAGAGGATCTCGGGGTTGAGCGACCAGGACTTGGCGAACTCCCAGGTCAACCCGCCACCGACCTCGTAGAGATCGTCCTCTCGCTCACCGACGCCCAGGACGTTATCAGCCGCATCGACATTGATGCGCTCGATATTGTAGCGGTCGTGCTGCCACCAGCCGAAGACAAAGCCGCCGAGCGTTTCCGTAAGCGTAAAGTTGAGCGAGGGCGACAGACCGATGAAGTTGGAATCGCCGTCGGGCCGGTCGTCCGTGGCAAACTCGCGTCCGCCGTGCGCGGCCAGAGTGAAACTCGCCGTGCCGTCTAGCAACGCGTGGGTCCAACCTGCGGTCAACTCGGCAATGTTGCGGCTTCGTTCACGCAGTCGTCCGCTGGGATAGTCGCGGCGCCTGAACTCGGCGCCGACATTGAACTGGTCGGCGGAGCTGAACGCATAGCGCCAGTCGGTATAAATACCGTAGTCATTGCGGTAATCGCCATTGCCGCGATAGCTGTTGCGGCCGCGCAGGCCAACCGCCACGTTATTCTCACCCATTGATCGGTTGACCGCGCCGTTCCAGCGCAGGTCCTTGTCGTCCCTGCGATCGTCGTTGTCGTAGTAATCCCGGAAGCGGTAATCGAGGCTGCCGTTGAGTGCGTAATCGTCATTAAGCCGGTAGTTCAATCCTCCGCCGCCGCGCAGGGCGAAGAAGTTGTCGTCGGTGTCGCTGCCACCGAACTCGTCGGTGCCGTCGGTGGCATTGACGCTATAGTTACCGTAACCGGCGATCGCATAGGCATTGTGTGTCAGGCGCTTACCCGCGGCGTAGTCCTGCGCAGCGCGCGCGTAAATTTCCACCTGCTGGTGCAGGTCAGCCGGCAGGTCATCGATGCGCAGCACGGTCTCGAACTGGTATTTGGCGCTCGCGTAGTTGCCCGTTGCAAGGTAGGCGCGGGCCAGGCCCAGATGGGCGTCGATG
>JANNVJ010000063.1:0-2515 GCA_031414375.1 Haliea sp. | reverse complement strand
TAATGTTGTCTCGGTATCAAAACCCAGGTTAGCGGGATTGGTCTTGAGATCGCCGTCGTACTTCGGCTCCAACTCACTCTGGTAAAACAGCCCGAAGCGGGTGCGGTCGGAGAGTTCATACATCGCCCCAAGGGTGAACCCAACATCGACATCGTTACCATCGATTTTGGCTTCGCCTTCGGGATTGTTCGGGTTGAGACTGGGAATGGCGGTCTTTATTTCCAGTGAGCTGTAGTAAGCCTGCACAGTTACGCCCAGCGAGAGCTCGTCGGTCACCTGATAGGCCAGCGTGGGCGTGAGCGCCATCAGCGCCAGCGAAACCTCGGTAGCCTGGCGGCGTCCCACCCAGTTGTCATCGTAATCAATGCCCGCCCCGGACAGTGGTACCAGTGCGATCCCGGCACTCCATTTGTCGGAGTCAAGATCGTGGACATAGGCCATGGAGGAGTATGCGGCCACCTCGCCAGCGTCACCGCCATTGACAGTGCCAAGGCGTTGCGTGGTGTAGCTGGTATCGAATTTCATTTCCGGCACTATTGCCCCGAGGGAGGCAAACACCTGGTTGCCCTCCAGGCGGGTAATACTCGCGGGGTTGTAGGCGATCGTCATGGCCTCATCAGTCCCTGCCGCGGCACCTGCTGCCGCGCGCCCGCCGGCAAAGTCACCGTACTCGTTCAGCCATAAGCCACCGGCAGCGGCAGTGCTTGCACCCACCACCGCCGCTGCCACAGTTAAGCCTCTTAGCGCTTTTTTCATAGGTGATCCTTAAGTTGTGTTCCCTGACTGGCCCACTGAGGACCCTGTTTTATGGCAGAAATACTAGCCAATTCACACCCCGCCTGCACGCGGTTTTTTTACGACCTAATCACGGGGTTCTCGTCAGCGCGCCATTGAACGCCCAGGGGCGTCAACTTTTGCTAGTTTTCCCGGCCTCTGGCGACATTATTGCGGCACCTGAACTACTGTAGTGTGGGGCGATAGTCAAAGAAACCGTCCGCCAACTACGAGGCACACCATGCAAACTGAATTCTGTAAACAGCTGGGTATTGAACTACCCATTTTCGCCTTCACCCATTGTCGCGACGTGGTCGTGGCCGTGAGCAAGGCCGGCGGCATTGGCGTACTCGGGGCCGTAGGGTTTTCAGCGGAGCGCCTGAAAGAGGAACTGGACTGGATCGATGCGCATATCGGCGACCATATCTACGGTGTCGACACGGCCATACCACAGAAGTACGAGGGTATGGACAAGACCAGCCCGGAAGAACTGGTGGCCATGCTGCAGGCGGCCATTCCCCAGCAACACCGCGACTTTGCCAACAAATTGCTGGCCGACGCCGGAGTGCCTGAATGGCCCGACAAAGACGATGAAGTCACCCTGAGTTTCTCTGCGGTGCAGGCCCAGGCGCTGGTGGATGTGGCCCTGACCCGCCCCAAGTGCCGCATGATCGTCAATGCGCTCGGCACGCCGCCGGCCGACATCATCAAACAGGTGCACGATTCTGGTCGTTTGATCGGCGCACTGGCTGGCCGCCTCAAGCACGGCATCAACCACAAGGCAGCGGGTCTCGATTTCATCGTCTGCCAGGGCTCCGAGGGCGGCGGCCATGCCGGGGAAGTCACCTCCATGATCCTGTGGCCACAAATGGTCGATGCTGTTGCGCCCCTGCCTGTGCTCGCCGCCGGTGGTATTGGCAATGGACGCCAGATGCTGGCCGCCATGAGCATGGGTGCCGCCGGTGTGTGGATGGGCTCCCTGTGGTTAAATTCAGTGGAAGCCTCCGCCGAACCCGCACAGCGCGAGTCATACATGAAAGCAACCTCGGAGGACACCGTACGCTCGCGCTCCTTCACTGGCAAAACCGCCCGGGTGCTGAAGAACGAGTGGACCGAGGCCTGGGAGAAAGCCGAAAACCCCAAACCCCTGCCCATGCCATTGCAGGGCTACCTGACCTTCGATGCTGTGCGGCGCACGCACCGCTATGCCGGTAGCGGCGATTGCCAGAAAGTAGCGTTCAACCCGGTGGGCCAGGTGGTGGGACAGATCAACTCGATCGAGTCCTGCCGCGATATCGTGTTCCGTCTGTTGAACGAGTACAGCGAGGCGCTGGATCACATCAACGCCATCACGCCGCAGGACTAAACTGCACAGGGTGACTGCACAAGCCGGGACTAGCCTACCCGACTGTCAGTCACCCGCTTCCTCCAGTGCATGGCAGGGCCAGCAAATTGAGCGGTAGTCCTTATCGCTGATTTCAATGAGCGGCTGTGCGTCGAGATGCTCGTCCAGCACATGCCGGCAATCGGTGCCGGGTAATCCCGTATCATAGCTGCCTGTTTCACTCACCCTGGCAACGCCGCCGTGCTCGCCCACGCCTCTGCCCATATCACCCTCCGGTTGGTTGAGTCACTTCCGTCGAAAGCCCCACATTCTGCCGACGGTCACGCCTACGTGGAACATCAAATACACTCAGGCAGGAATGGACGAACCCTTGTTAGCGTCGCTCGTCTGTGTTTA
>JANNVJ010000062.1:0-4293 GCA_031414375.1 Haliea sp. | reverse complement strand
AACAATGAAAAGGTGCCTGGACATGGCGCCGCTAGCTATACAGGTAAACTTTATGTCTAAGACAACAGGTACTGTTAAATGGTTTAACGAAACCAAAGGATTCGGCTTTATCGAGCGTGAAGATGGCCCCGATGTGTTCGTTCATTTCAGCTCTATCCAGGGCGATGGCTTCAAAACTTTGGCCGATGGTCAAAAGGTTGAATTCAACGTGACGGATGGCCAGAAAGGCCCTCAGGCAGAGAATGTAGTACCACTCTAAGACGTGCCAGTCGCGGAGTAAAACGAAAAAAGGGGCTCTTACAGCTCCTTTTTTTATGCCCGCAAATTGGGGTGGGCCCAGTCTCTCAGGCTTCGGTTTTGCCCGTGTTCAGCGCGGGTGAATTTCTGCCAAACCGCTTACATCCTGTAACATATTTGACTTATGATACCCACCTTCTGTCAGGCTCAGCGCGTCGCCTACAACTCTATCTAGCACCATGGAGGTTCAAATGGCTATCGACATCACATTCTCACTGGACGACACAGACATCGAGTTCTTTCGTGGCGTCATGAACCGAGCTCAAGACGGTGCCGGGGCTGCATCTGACGAGGAAATCATAAGCGAGGCACGTGCCGTCCTTGAAGGCATGGTACCGGTACACCCACCTCTGTTCGTGCGCGAGCAACTGCAGCGACTGGCAACCATGATTGCCATGCTGGAAGACCCGGAATGGCCATTGGCCGGACAGGAACGCGTAGACGTGGTCAGCGCATTAGCCTATTTCCACAACCCGGCTGACCTGATTGCTGACGATGTGCCAGTGCTTGGGCTGATTGATGACGCCATTATGATCGAACTGGTAGCGCGCGAGTTGCAACACCAGCTTGAAGCGTACGATGAATTCTGCGCCTATCGCCGTTCTGATGAACAGGTGCGCAGCGCGGATGTCACGCGCGACGAGTGGTTGCGAGCAAAACAACAGCAATTGATGAAGCGCATGCACGAGCGCTTGGGTCGAATCAATCGCAGCGAGCGGGGCTCGAGTCGGCTCACCCGGTTCTCTTTCCTGCGCTGAAGGACGACCTGGCGGCCCCCTGCATCACTCTCAATCGACCATAACACGGGGGCAAGCAGAGCACGGCTCCCCAATTATCGAGTAAGCATACTGGATTGCGCGCATCGTGCTGGTCTGGCGAACCCCTTCCTCACGGAATACCTGCTCGCCGCTGCGCTCAATCATGCCAGTATTGACCAGCACGTTGTACATTTCGGGTCGCACTCCGCACAGCAGCACCAGGATATTGCGTGCCTTCATCCGCTCAAGAAAATTCTCCAATAGGGACAACGCAACGGCATCGGGATTACGCGAACGCTTGAGTCGCAGAACTATTACCTGCGTGTTGTCGGTTGCCGCGGCTTCCATCGTTTCTAAATGCCGTTCAAGCGCGTCGGTTGCACCAAAGAACAGCTCACCTTCCAGCCCGAATATAAGAATACGGTCACAGGTATAGTCTTCCGGGAGGCGTTCGTGCGTATGGCCATGTGCACTGCTGACCACAAACTGCGTCATCATCATACGGCCTGCGCGGGGCACGGTCAGCATAAACGACATCAAAACACCCACCAGTACGCAAAACTCGACTGAGATCGCCAATGCACCTACGGCAGTAGCGACCACGATCGCCGCATCAAAATGGGTAGCGCGCAGATGGTAGCGCAGCGCATGCCAGTCCACCATGCCATAGGACGCCACCACGAGTATGCCTGCCAGGGCCGAGCGCGGCAGGTGGTGGGCGTAGGGCGCGGCTACCAGCATAATGACAGCCACGCCAACGGCTGAGATCACCCCCGACCACTGGCTGACGGCACCCGCTTGCTGGTTGATCGCCGAACGGGTCAATGAGCCAGAACCCGGCATGCACTGAAAAAAGCTTCCACCCAGGTTGGCGAGGGCCTCGCTGAGGCATTGTTGGTTCATATCGAGCCGCTGTCTGGTTTTGGCCGCTATCGACTTGGCCATCGAAATCGCTTCGAGCAAGCCAAGCAGGGCGATCGCGAGCGCGCCGGTGGACAACTGCCCCATCAGTGCCGCATCAAAATGGGGCAGCTCAAATGAGGGGAGTTGCGCCGGAATGGTGCCGACCACCTTAACGCCCTTCGCCTCCAGCCCCAACACGGCAGACAGCAATGCCATCACGCAGACGACCAGAAACAATTCCGGTAATAGACTCCATCGGAGACGGGCCTTGATCCAGCGCAGAGCCAAAATCAACGCAATAGTGCCAAAACCCACTGCGGCGGTTTCGAAGTGAACGCCACCACCACCCGTCATGGTCAACCAAAAACGGTACAGCAGATTGTCGTGGGGGTCGCCCATTGCCTTCATGCCCAGCAGATTCTTCATCTGATCAATCACCAGCAGACTGCCAACACCGAGGGTGAAGCCGACAATCACCGAGTGCGAGATGTACCGCGTAAGATCGCCAAGACGAAACAGGGTGATGCCGAGTTGTACCACCCCGACCATAAACGTTAGCAGAATGACCACGCTAATCAGTGTTTCAGGGGTCGTAATAGCGCCGACGACACTCAGCACCGCAATTGAAATCGCATTGGTGGGGCCGTTGATGAGTTGCCGTGAGGAGTCGAATAACGCGCCGATGGCAGTCATAACCATCGCCGTATACAGGCCGTACTGGGGTGGCAGACCCAGGATAAGGGCGTACGCCATGGCCTGCGGCACCGCAATAGCGGCGACGGTGAGTCCCGCAAACAAATCAGCACGCGCGCTTGCGCGGGTATACCCGCGCAACGAATCGAAGGCCGGCACCACTCGATAGAACCAGTTTTTAGACGGCAGTATGGACGAACCCATTTGCATTATTGCGAATATCCTGTCTAATCAGTTCCCAAGCTTGGGGAGCATTTTATGGTTAATCTGAAGCCACGTGGTGATAAAACCGCGCGGAGGCGCTTCCCGTTTCTATGAAAATGTAAGCTATCAGAAAATGGATCACGCAGCTCCAGCGATTGTGTTCCGCCAACGGAAAAAGTAGGCATTTTAGGTCGTGCAATTTTGAGTCCGGTTCAGTACCATGCCCAACACATACTTGGTCTTGAACCCTAGGCCAGCCAGTTAATTATTTTCCTTTAACTTGTTGATTTATTTATATTTAAACTGATACGAGATTCGTCAGTGACTACCACGCCCGATACACTTGAGCAATACTGGTCCTTCGGCATTTATCTCGTGATAATCGCGATACTGTGTGTCGCCATGCTGGGCATCTCCCACTTCATCGGGTACCGCAACCGGGGCCGCGCCGGTAGAGAGCCCTTCGAATCCGGCATCGTCTCTGTGGGCAGTGCCCGCCTACGCCTCTCGTCCAAATTCTACCTTGTGGCCGTGTTTTTTGTCATTTTCGATGTTGAAGCGCTCTTCCTCTATGTCTGGGCCATCTCGGTGCGGGAAAGCGGCTGGGCAGGCTTTATCGAAGTTACGATCTTCATTACTGTATTGCTGGCAGGTCTTGTCTATGTCTGGAAGGTCGGCGCCCTCGACTGGGCACCCGATAGTCGCCGACGCAAGGCAAAAGAAGCGTTAACGCATTCCTGAGTATCCGTCACCTGGATAGGACTAGAGAATTTCATGGACTACACCCTGACCCGCATAGATCCGGATGCCCCTGGCCACTACCCCAACAGCCAGGTCTCCACGGTACCTGACCCGCTTGAGGATCAGGTCCACAAGAACATCTTTCTCGGCAAACTGGAAAATATCCTGCATGACAGCGTCAACTGGGGTCGCAAGAACTCCCTGTGGCCATACAACTTTGGGCTCTCTTGCTGCTATGTGGAAATGGCCACTTCCTTTACCACACCCCACGATCTAGCCCGCTTTGGGGCAGAAGTGATTCGCGCCTCACCGCGTCAGGCGGACTTGATCGTTATAGCCGGCACCTGTTTTATCAAGATGGCCCCCGTCGTACAACGGCTGTATGAACAGATGCTGGAACCGAAATGGGTGATCTCCATGGGGGCCTGCGCGAACTCTGGCGGCATGTACGATATCTATTCTGTGGTTCAGGGCGTGGATAAATTTTTGCCGGTGGATGTCTACATCCCCGGATGCCCGCCGCGTCCGGAGGCTTTTATCCAGGGCTTGAATTTATTACAGGATGCAATCGGCAAGGAGCGTCGGCCATTGTCCTGGGTAGTGGGTGAACAAGGCGTTTATAAGGCCAACCTGCCCGCCCAGCGAGATTTAAAAAAAGAAGAGCGTTGCGCCGTACAGGTATTGCGTAGTCCTGACC
>JANNVJ010000061.1:0-16267 GCA_031414375.1 Haliea sp. | reverse complement strand
TTCGAGCACTATGAACTACCGGTCATCAATGAAATTCCGTACGCGCTGAATGTGGATCGGGAGCGGGGCGTGGTGTGGGTCAACGGCAACCAGTCCGATACTGTGCTGGCATTTACGATCGCCACCAAAACATGGCGGGTGTTCCCGCTGCCGCGCCAGCGATTTTTCACTCGCGACATAGAGATAGACGAGGCCGACGGTGCCATCTACACCACCAACTCGCACTTTCCCACCTGGCAGTCGGAGGGTGGTGTGCCCACGCTGTTGCGCCTCCGACCGCTGCCGCAATAGCGTATCTGGCAAGCAGCGATGAAAAAGATTATTGCCCTTTTTCTTTTCGCGCTGGTCGCGGCCGCACTACTGGCGGCTGGTAGTTTGCTGCTCATGGACGCCCCCGGAAAAGCCCTGGAGTCTCTGGTGATTCGCCATGCGGACAAACTGCCGCTGGAGTATTTGGGCGAGCGTTTGTTCGATGAACACTGCGCCTCGTGTCACGACAATCCCGCCATGCATGCACCAACACGCGAAGCCCTGTCAGGCTTTTCCAAGGAGAGCATCATGATCGCGCTGGAATTCGGCAAGATGCAACCCATGGCCGCGCAGCTGCGAAAGCAGGAGCGCTTTCTTATCGCCACTTACCTGGCGGGCAGCGCACCGGACACGGACGGCTGGATCGAGCAGCACCGGTGCAGTGCGCCAGATTCGAGTGCACAGGCAGAATACGTGACCAACTGGGGACTGGGCACCGCCAACCAGCGCTTTGTCGCCAGCGAAAACGCCGGCATCAACCGGAACAACGTCGGTCGGTTAGAGTTAGCGTGGAGCCTGGCCTTTCCCAAGGTAACTGATATGCGCTCGCAGCCCGCTATCATCGGCGATACGCTGTACTTCGGCGACAAGACCGGAAAACTGTACGCCCTGGATCGCACCACGGGCTGCATCAGAGCCCATACCAAAGTGTTCAGCGGCATTCGCTCGGCCATTACAGTAGCGACGCTGGGCGATGGTAAAAAATTGCTGGTGTTCGCCGATTCAGTGGCAACCGTGTTCGCTGTGGATCCCGCCAGCCTGGAAATCGTATGGCAAACATCTGCCCGCCTCTTCGATACCTCCGTTATCAGCGGTTCGATCAGCTACCACAACAACCGCCTGTTCGTCCCGGTCTCCTCGTACGAGGTCGCCGTTTCCGGCAGCCCCAGCCATATCTGCTGCAAATCCCATGGCGGCGTTATCGCACTCGACGCCAGTAACGGCGAACAATTATGGCAATGGCACGCCACGGATGAAGCCACACTGCAGGGCCGGAATGCCGATGGCCAGGACCAGTACGGTCCCTCCGGCGCCGCGGTATGGACCACACCCGCCATCGATGCCAAACGCAATCGCATCTATATCGGCACCGGTGAAAATCTCACGCACCCGGTGACAGAGACCTCGGATGCCATCATCGCGCTGGATCTGGATAGCGGGGCCATGGCCTGGCACTTCCAGGGCACGGTCGGCGATGTATGGAATGCGGCTTGCCTGAACGGCGGCGCCAACTGCCCGCACAACCCCGGTGGTGATTTCGACTTTGGAGCATCCGTGATCATCGCCGAGCGGCCCGACGGTACGCAGATGTTGCTCGCCGGGCAAAAATCCGGCGAGGTATTCGCGCTGGACCCCGCTGCGAACGGCGCAGTGCTGTGGCGCAACCGCATCAGCCTCGGCACTACCAACGGCGGTATCCACTGGGGCATGGCGCTGTCTGGCGAGCGACTGGTAGTACCAGTGGCCGACCCGGAACGGGATAGGCCGGGTTATACACCACGCCCCGGCCTGTATGCACTGGACGTTGCCAGCGGCGCAGTGCTGTGGCAACAACCGGTGACTCGCGGCTGCGAAATCGCCGCGCAAAACAAACCACTGATCGGTCTGGAAAGTATGCGCTCGGGTGTGAAACCGGACCTTGCGCAGCTTTACCAATGCTCGTTCTATTACGGCCTGTCGGCCGCCGCTACCGCCACGCCTGAACTTGTCTTCAGTGCCGGGCTCGACGGCAAGGTGCGCGCGTATGACATCGCCACTGGCGAAATCCTGTGGCAGGCACAGACAGCGCAAGCCTTCACCGCGCTCAATGGTATCGAGGGCCACGGCGGCGCCATCGACGTCAGCGGACAGGTGCTGGCGGACGGCTGGCTGTATGTGCAATCCGGCTATTCCATGTTCGGGCAACTGCCGGGTAACGTCCTGCTCGCCTTCCGGGTTGCACAGTAACGTCTGCCAAATCTCCATGCAGACCCGCAAGCCCGTGACCAGCCCATCAATTTGCCCTAAACTGAGCGCGTCAACCCGAGCGAGCAACGCCCGCTCTATCGTTATAAAACCTGTTGAGGAATCATATTATGGACCAACCCAAACGCGCTGCGGACACCCCCTATGGCGTTCTCGTCAAACCCGGCAAGGCGTATTTCTGGTGCGCCTGCGGCCTGAGCGCCAGCCAGCCATTCTGCGACGGCTCACACAAGGACACGGGGTTTACACCGGTGCGCTATGAGGCGACGGAGGACGCCAAGGTATTTTTCTGCGGCTGTAAAGCCACGAAAAACCAACCCCTGTGTGATGGCAGCCACAAATAGTTGGAGCGTTTCGAGCAGATTTATCAACGCGCCTGCGAGCGCCACGGCGGAGAATCCGCGCTCGGAGAATTAATGCCGGTGGTGCGCAGTGCCAGGGCGCTGGCGCAGAGTAAAAACGACCGCTGGCTGGCACAGATGACCCGCTGTCTCTTTCAGGCCGGCTTTGTGTGGCGCGTGGTCGATCACAAATGGGAAGGTTTTGAAGACGTCTTCTTCGGTTTCCCACCGGAAAAAATCGTCATGCTCAGCCCGGACCAGATCGACCGCTTCGCCCAGAACCCGCGCATCATCCGCAATCGCCAGAAAGTACTGAGTGTGCAGGCCAACGCTCGGTTTATTCTGGACATCAGCGCCGAACACGGCAGTTTCGGCAAATTCATCGGCAACTGGCCCGTGCAGGAATTGATCGAACTGTTCGCCCTGTTAAAAAATCGCGGCAGCCGCCTGGGCGGAATGACCGGGCAGCGTGTGCTGCGCAACATGGGCAAGGATACTTTTATCGTCACCGGCGATGTGGTGCGCTGCCTGCAGCGCGGCGGTCTGGATATTGGCGACAACCCAGGTAGCAAGCGCGAGCTGCGACTCATTCAAGGCGCGTTCAACCAGTGGCATGAAGAATCCGAACTCCTCTACTGTCACCTCAGTCGAATCGCTGCACTATCAGTTTAGCGTGGACGGTATCGAGGCAGGCGTGAGGTGGTACACCGCCGCGGCGCGTATCTTGGCCTTCCGAGCAAGCGGCGGCTGATCTGTGACCATGCTCACAGATCAGCCCCATATTCAGTATTCCGGGCACCCCAAACCGATGCACTGCGAATTTTCTTCGTTCAGACTGTCACTAACACAGAGTATTAGAAGAGGTTAGGGGCATGTCTTCGGGAAGAGCTTCATTCTATTCAAGGGATCCTGCGCCCTTGACCAGCGACACTACTAATCGAAACAAGAAAAAATATATGGGGGAAGAACGGCGTCGCAAAAATCGCAGAGCCTCCATGGACCGTAGGAGCGAAGTCCGCTTTGACCTCAACAAATCCGTACGCCGCAATTCCGATGGTCGCCGCGAAAATGATGCCACTGTTAAATTTTGGTAATTGAATGACGTCTGCGACCGACCGCACGTGACCCGGTCAGGCAGCGCCCATGGACTGGCGCCGCTGCACGTGACAAAGAAACAGCGTTGCCGTCAGCAGCAATACCGCACCACCCTGATGTGCAGTGGCCAACCAAACAGGCACATGCAGCAACAGTGTGCTGATACCCAAGCCCACTTGCATCCACAAAGCCGCGACGAGCAGTATGGCGCCCAGCCTGCCGCGCCCGGCCGATGCGCTACGATAGACGAGAAAAGCAATCACATTCAGCAACACAAACAGCACATACGCAAACATCCGATGATTGAACTGGATCGTCGTAATGTCCTCGAACATCGCCAGCCATGCGGGCGTCGTGGCATACAGGCCTCGCGGGATAAAAGTATCGCCCATCAATGGCCACGTAGGGTAAGCCATGCCAGCACGCGTTCCGGCCACCAGACCACCAGAGAGTATCATCATATACACCAGCGCCACCGCGGCCAGCGTCCACCGAGCGTAAGGCCGGTGCTGAGTGCTTAAGACCCTCCCCGATGTGAATAACAGCTCGAAGGCCAACCACACCATACAGGCATAGAGCACAACGGCCAGGCCGAGGTGGGCAGTAAGGCGGTACTGGCTGACACGCGGAATATCGACCAGTCCGCTTTTTACCATGTACCAGCCAAGCAAGCCCTGTAATCCACCCAGAAAAAAGAGGATGACCAGACTGGGCGCCAGCCCCGGCCGCAGACGATGCCGCAGGGCAAAGTAGAGCAAGGGCACGGCGAACAGCACACCGATAATTCGGCCCAGCAAACGGTGCAGGTACTCGTACATGAAGATCGTTTTGAACCCGTCCAGGCTCATGCCCCGGTTAATTTTCTGGTACTCGGGGTACTGCTGGTACTGCTGGAAGGTTGCCAGCCAGTCTTGCTCGGTCAGGGGCGGAATCGCGCCGAGCAATGGCTTCCATTCCACGATCGATAATCCCGAGTGCGTGAGTCGAGTGACCGCGCCCAGTAATATCATACCGAAGACAACTGCCGCACACGTGATCAGCCACCACGCAGTTTGCCGGTCATAGCGCACTTGATTAGGGTTGGTCATAGCGTGGTGATCGTTGTAAGGAGAGCAGATTATACCCGAATGTTGCGGAAAACCCTGTTGCAATTCATTGGCTAATCGCGCAGTTCCACGCGATTTCGGTAGCACTCCAGCGCCTGGGGATTCGCCAGGGCATCGGTATTGTTAACTGGCTTGCCATGCACCACATTGCGTACCGCCAGCTCCACGATTTTGCCGCTGAGCGTGCGCGGAATGTCCTGCACCTGAAGTATTTTCGCCGGGACATGCCGGGATGTTGTATTGTCTCGGATCGATTGGCGAATGTGGTCACACACGGTAGCGGTAAGCGTTTTGCCGGGCCTGAGCACAACGAATAACACCACACGCACATCACCGTGCCATTCCTGGCCAATGACAATGCTCTCCAAAACCTCATCAATGCGCTCAACCTGGCGATAAATCTCTGCCGTACCAATTCTGACGCCACCGGGGTTGAGCACGGCATCAGAGCGCCCGTGTATGACATAGCCACCGTGGGGGGTGATCTCACCGTAATCGCCGTGGGCCCATACACCAGGATATTTGTCGAAATAGGCGCTATGGAACTTGCTGCCATCCGCATCGCCCCAAAAGCCCACGGGGCAGGAGGGAAACGGCTGCGTGCAGACCAACTCACCTTTCTGTTCGCGCACTGCTTGCCCCGCATCGTCCCAGATCGCAACTGCCATACCCAGCCCCGGTGCCTGGATTTCGCCGCTGTACACGGGCAGGATGGGGCAGCCGCCGACAAAGCAGGACAGGATGTCGGTGCCGCCCGATATGCTCGACAAGCACACATCCTGCTTAAAATCCCGGTAGATGTACGCAAAGCTCTCATGAGACAGCGGCGAGCCGGTGGATAGTAGGGTTTTCAGGCTATCCAGCTGGTGGCTGCGCATGGGCTTGTGCCCCGCCTTTTCCAGGGCTGCGATAAATTTGGCACTGGTACCGAAGACAGAAATCCTCTCCTGGTCGATAGCGTCCAGCAGCACCGTGCCATTGCGAGCGAAGGGCGAGCCGTCATATAAAACAACCGTGGCGCCGCTAGCAAGACCCGATACCAGCCAGTTCCACATCATCCAACCGCAGGTGGTGAAGTAGAAAAACACATCGTCGCGACCCAGGTCTACCAGCAGCTGATGTTCCTTGAGGTGCTGCAGCAAAGTACCACCAGCACCGTGGACAATACACTTGGGCACACCGGTAGTCCCGGAAGAATACATAATGTACAGCGGGTGCTCGAAGGGCAGTTGCTCGAAGTGGATTTCCGTTGCATCTGTATCCAGATAGTCGCTAAACAGGACACTATCGCGAATTCCCTCCAGTGCTGGCTGCGCATCAACAAGGGGAACCACAACCACTTTTTTAATGCTCTCAATCTGGCGCGCAATGGCTGCCAGCTTATCCAGCGAATCGCAGGACTTGCCGTTGTAGAAATACCCGTCCGCTGCAAACAACACTGTCGGCTTTATCTGGCCGAAACGATCCACCACACCGTCAATGCCAAAATCGGGTGAGCACGAGGACCAAACGGCGCCGATACTGGTGGTCGCGAGCATGGCGACCACTGCTTCTGCTATGTTCGGTAAAAACCCCGCCACGCGATCACCGGCGACCACGCCCTGGGCGCGCAGGCTGGACGCCAATGCCGTCACCTGGCGGTAAAGATCAGCATAACTGAGTTCACGGCGCGCGCCATTTTCAAGCAGAGATACCAGGGCTGGGCGTTCATCACGGTAGCGTAACAGGTTCTCGGCGAAATTCAGGCGCGCCTGTCCAAACCAACGCGCACCAGGGAATTTGTGGGCATCAAGCAAGACATCTGTCCCACGAGCGCTGGCCACTACCTGACAAAAATCCCAGACTGCCGACCAGAAATCCACGGGGTTTTCCATGGCCCATGCATGCAACGAAAAATAGTCTGGCAACACGGATGCACGATAGTGCTCGTTAACAAAACGTATAAAACGGGTAATCCGCGTATTGCCGATGCGCTCTTCGCGCGGAATCCACAGCGGAACTGTCATACCTTACCGCCTCGCATACCAGGACATGCATCAAACAGCCGGACCACCTTCCACCATTTTAATTTCCAGCGGTTGCGTGGTATCGATATAAATGTCGCGTCGCGGGAAGGCCACCACAATCCCCGCCTCGGTAAAGCGGCGATTGATTTGGAGCCTGAGGCGGCTGTCCACTGCCAACACCTGGTCTAACTGATCGATGAAATAACGCAGACTGATGCGCAGGCTGCTCTCGCCAAAATCATCAAACGTAATGATGGATGCCGGCTCTGCCAACACCAGGGATTCCTGCCGCGCCACATCGCTCACAATCGTCATAGCCTGGTCCATATCTGTACCGTAGGCGACTCCAATCTGGATCACCCGGCGCGTTACCGAGTCGGTCAGCGACCAGTTCAGGAGCTGGCTAGTGATGAATTGCTTGTTCGGAACCAGCAGCTCGCGATTGTCAGGATCACGAATGGTTGTCGCGCGCATCTGTATCCTGGTCACCTTGCCCGAAATGTCTCCCACGGTGACAGTGTCACCAACCCGAATGGGCTGTTCAAACAAGATGATCAATCCACAGATAAAATTGGCCACAATCTCCTGCAATCCAAAGCCGATACCCACGCTCAGGGCGGCGACCGCCCATTGCATAGATGACCAACTTCCTCCAAGGGAGCCCACCACGAAAATGATTAACAAGATGGTTGATATGTACTGGAATACCCTGGTTAACGCATAGGCCGAGGCCGGATGTACTTTCGCCTTTTGGCGCAGAAAAATTTCCAACAGATTGGGAATTCGGCTAAGTACTACCCAGCCCACAGCTGCAATAATCAGCGCTTTAAACAGGTCAGCGAGCGTGACAGGGTCGGCGACTTCTCGTCCATCGACTACTGCCATCTGATGCCACAATTTCACCGAGTCCAATATTCCCAGCGCGGGAAAGATCTCAGCCCAAATCCACGCCACTCCCAACAACCCGCCAAACAGGGTGAGAAGATTCAGTAACTTGGTGCCTTCATCGTTGAGTAGTTCGGGATCATTCTCCAGAATCTCGTCCTCGGGACTGACTTCACCGTCGTCGTTACTGGTTTTGGCTTTTTCCTGACTCACATTGAACGCCATTCGACGCCGCGTCATACCCAGCCAGCGCAGACCCAGTTCATGAAAAATCAGAATACAGGCAAGAAGTACAAAGGTCCGAACTAGCAGAAAGGCTATTTCAATTGCGGTAAAGGTGTATCCCAACAATACGCCCAGGATTCCCGCGATGGGAATCCAAAACAGCAGCTTACGAATCAGTGTGCTCCAAAATGGTTTTTCTGTGGCCATCTTGTCGCGCAACAAGCTCTG
Source organism: Haliea sp. (assembly GCA_031414375.1). Taxonomy (GTDB): domain Bacteria; phylum Pseudomonadota; class Gammaproteobacteria; order Pseudomonadales; family Halieaceae; genus Marimicrobium. Next base: position 8,107 of record JANNVJ010000061.1, on the reverse strand, counting down.
CATTTTACTTTGCACAAACTCGGGAAGATGGTGAAAGAAATATGCCATCGAGCACAACACCAGAATGACCGCTATCGTACCCAGAGACCCGCCCACTTCCCTGGGATAAAGATTCAGGAAGAAGCCGACCAGAAATGCGGCGGGGAGAAGCGTTAGTTCCAGACTGACAATGCGCCGACTGATGCGGGAGACAAGGCTGCTTGTCCAGCGAAAATGTGTGTTCACCAGTCCGTTAGGCAATAAAGCGATGCGCACGAACTCCAGACCCCAGAAATAAAACGCTGTACGTACAGAAGGTATATAGAGTGCCGTGGCCAACTCTGATTCCTTATCCTGCATTTCAAATAATCTGGCGAGCATCAACAGCAGTAGCGGCCACTTCAATGACAACAACAGTGTATAACCCAAGGCCCGCAAGGTGCTGGAAAATGTATCGGAACGGACCAATCCAACGTGCGTTGAGGTGTCCACTAATTGCTGCTTGAGACGCGGGCCGAAGTAAACCAGGATGAGCACCAGCAACAGGAGCACGCCAATTATTGGGCGCGCTAGAATTTCTGCGGGGATGCTCTGGAACACTGTCCGCCATCGAGCCGGAGCGAAAACCTCGCGAACCTGTTCAAACAGGTCTGCCCCCTCGCCATGGAATAGTCCCGACTTGTCACGCGTCGGAATCCACAGCAATCGTTCCGAGATAAAATTGCGATAAGCTTCTACTGCCTCTGCATACCTACGTAGGGTAAAATCCAGGTTGCCCAGTTCCTGGGCATAGGTATTCTCCAGCTCCACCGCTTTTCGTATCAAATCACGGCGACTACGTACCAACTCAGTAAGGTCAGCACTGATCTGCTCCGCGACGTGCGGCTCGATACCCTGGGTAAGCTGCTTGACATAATCTGCTCGGTTGCGCAACAGGCGACGCTCTTCTTCAAGATCAACCTGTCGCAGGCTCGAAGCCCTGATAGCGTCTTCGTTGGCCGTAATCTTGTTCGCTAATTCACGCTTTTCCGGCAGCTGTGCCTGACGTTCGCGCAGAATCCCGCCAACGGCAGAACTCATCCCGAGAAGTTCCAGCTTTTGCTCGATGGTGGTTAGGTCAGTTTCAAACTGTTCTGCCTTACCACGAATGAGTTCGCCCTGATGTTCTGATTTTTCAATGTCTGCGCTGCGCTGGCTAAACGTTTTGGTCAGCTCGGCATTGGTATCTGCAAGTTGCCGGATCAGTGGATGCTTCCCCTGCATTTCGGCCAATACCAGATCTGCGGCGGCTTGCGCCTGGAAGGCTTCACCCTGACGCAATTCACCGGCATGCAGCTCCATTGTCCGTGTGCGCTTTTCCTGCTCGGCGACTTCGTAACTTAACTGATCGAGCTGCGCCTTCAGCAGTTCCAGCCGCATTGGCTGGCTGAGCAATTCTTCTTCCAGCGCTGCCTTTTCCGCTTTGACACTGGCGGATTGCGCGCGTGCCAGCCACAACTCCGCCTCCTCCTTGCTGCCGCTAGTGATCTTCTTATTCGCCAATACAAGCTGTGACTTTAGCTCCGTTGCAAGGCGCGACAACTCGGTCACACGCGTGCGGATTTCCCCGGGGCGCTGGGGCATGGCATCAATGGCGGCCCTGGTTTCTTCCAACTGGCCTCTATTGGCATCCAACTCGGTCTTGCCAAGCTGGATTTTTTGCTCCAGCTCGGCGAGAGAGGTCAATTGCAAGTCCTTATCATCCTGTTGCGGCTTGCTATGCAATTTTGCCAATGTCCCCTCTATAGCCCGAGCCTCCTTCACGGCATTGGCACGGGACAGGGCGAAGCCTTTGAGCTGCTGGTTGAACTGCTCGAAACTGGACAGGGCGGTGCGCGTGTCCGCGTAGGACTTGAGTAGGGACACCCGCTTGGGGTCATCTTCAGGCAAGCTTGTGGTGGCATTTGCGACGGCTGCATCCAGCTGCGCCACTGTCACGTCCGGTGACGCAATCTGGCCCCACGCGTGTGTGGTGGCCATAAGCATCAACAAGACCAGTAGTCTGTACATCCAGTTCTCCCTAACAACGAACTACCCTGATGGCCAGGGTGAGCTATTTACTGCTGCGGGCACAACTTTATACCGGTTGCAGGAATGTGGCCAGCGCGTAGCTGGCTGGCGTAGAATGCGCGTCCACCCACTCACTGCCGTATCCCATGCCTTTACTACGACTGGACACAGTACATCTGCAATATGGCACCCAGGTCCTGTTGGACAAAGTGAGCCTGAGCATCACCCGCGGCGAAAAATTGGGCTTGCTGGGGCGCAACGGCGCCGGTAAAACCACCTTACTCAAACTGCTGGCGGGGGAACTGGCACCCGACTCCGGCGAGCGTTGGGTGCGACCTGGCGTGCGCATCGCGCGCCTGCAGCAAACACTGCCCGAGGCCGATCAGCTCACCGTCTATGACGCGGTCGCCGCAGGCCTGGCCGATGCCGGCCGCCTGTTGAGTGAGTACCATCACCTGATACAGGCCGACCCGCCGGCGGATATGGAACTTCTGTCACGGGTGCAGCAACAACTGGAAGCCGCTGATGGCTGGCAATTGCAACTGCGCGTTGACACCACCATCAGCCAGTTGCAACTCCCGGCCGACGCCACCATGAGCGAGCTTTCCGGCGGCTGGCGGCGCAGGGTCGCCCTGGCGCAAGCACTGGTTAGCCAGCCGGACATCCTCTTACTGGACGAGCCAACCAATCACCTGGACATCCCCGCCATACGCTGGCTGGAAGAACAGCTGCGCAACTTCCCCGGCGCCATCATCCTGATCACTCACGATCGACGCTTCCTGCAGAACGTTGCCAATAGTATCGCAGAGCTGGATCGCGGCTATCTCACCCAGCTGCGCAGCGACTACGAGGGCTTCCTGCGTCACCGGGAGCAACAACTGCAGGCCGAGGAGCGGGCCAACGAATTGTTCGACAAGAAGCTGGCGCAGGAGGAGGTGTGGATTCGCCAGGGCATCAAAGCGCGGCGCACCCGCAATGAGGGGCGCGTCCGTGCACTCAAGGCGTTGCGCAATGAACGCCAGAGTCGCCGCGAGCGCACCGGCAGCGCCACCTTCGCGGTGGAAGGCTCCGGGCAATCGGGCAAGATCGTCGCCGAACTTTCGCACATCGACAAATATTTCGGCGAACAGTGCGTACTGAAGAACGTGTCGACTATCATCCAGCGCGGCGACCGGGTCGGTATCGTCGGGCCCAACGGTGCAGGCAAGTCCACTCTGGTGAAAATCCTGCTCGGCCAGTTGCAACCCGACGCGGGAGAGGTCACTTTCGGCAGCAAGCTGGAAGTGGCTTACTCCGACCAGCTGCGCGATCAGCTGGATCCGCAAAAAAATCTTATCGATAACGTGTGCGGCGGCCAGGACTTTATCGAAATCAATGGCAAGCGCCGCCACGCGATTTCCTATCTGGGGGATTTCCTGTTCAGTCCCGAGCGCGTACGCACGCCGGTAAAAGCGTTGTCCGGTGGTGAGCAGAACCGTGCCATTCTGGCCAAGCTGTTTAGCAAACCTGCCAACCTGCTGGTACTTGACGAGCCCACCAACGATCTGGATATCGAAACGCTGGAGCTGCTCGAGGAAATACTATCGACTTTCGACGGCACCGTGTTGCTGGTGAGTCACGATCGGGATTTCATGGACAATGTGGTCACCAGCCTGCTGGTTCTGGAAGGCGACGGTGTAGTCAGCGAGCAGGCGGGCGGCTACAGCGACTGGCAGGCGCGCGGGGGACAGCTGCAAGGTGTGGACAACCCGGCAGCGGTAGCAAAGACTGCACAGCCAGTGACCACTGTCGCAACAGCCAGCGCTGCGCCAAAGCCCAAATTGTCCTACAAACTCCAGCGCGAGTTGGACAGCCTGCCCGGCGTCCTGGAAAAACTGGAACAACGCCAGCAGGAATTGGAAGACGCCATGTCCCGGCCCGATTTCTACCAGGGGGATCATGCCAGTGTCGAACAGGTGCTGAGCGAACTAAAGAGCGTGCAGGCCGACCTGGAACACACTTTCGAGCGCTGGGCTGCGCTCGAGGGTGGCGCCGCCTAAGGTCCGCGATGCGCGCAGGACTGGACAATCCGCACGAATTTTTGCTCGAGCTATTCCAGATTGCTGTGGCCGCCGCAGATCCACACCAGATTCTGCCTCCGTATTTACCACAGGATACAGGTCAGCGCGCGCTCGTCGTCGGCGCAGGTAAGGCCGCCGCCGCCATGGCCAGCGCACTGGAAGAAAACTGGACGGGTGAACTGTCTGGAATGGTGATCACGCCCTACGGCCACAGTGAACCCTGCCAACGCATCGAGGTGGTCGAAGCCGCGCATCCTGTGCCGGATACGCACGGAGAGAACGCCGCAGCGCGTATTCTGCAACTCGTGTCTGGGCTCAGCAATGCCGACGACCTAGTCATCTGCCTGCTCTCCGGCGGCGGCTCCGCACTGCTGTCCCTGCCAGCGCCGGGTATTACACTGGCCGACAAGCAGGCCATCACCCAGCAATTGCTGCGCTGCGGCGCCAACATCACTGACATCAACTGCGTACGCAAGCACCTGTCGAACATCAAGGGCGGACGGTTGGCACGGGCTTGCTATCCGGCGCAGTTGATCACCTACGCAATTTCCGATGTGCCCGGCGATCACCCCGCTGTCATTGCCTCTGGCCCGACAGTCGCCGATGCCACTACCTCCGCAGAGGCGTTGAAGATATTGCGGCGCTACGCGATAAAAGTCAGTTCTCACATTCTGGACTGGCTGCAAAACCCCGATTCCGAGACGTTGAAAGTGAACGACCCGGTCTTTACAGGTAATCAATTCCACCTCATCGCCACAGCAGGGCTTTCCTTGCAAGCGGCGGCGCGTGCTGCACATGAAGCAGGTGTCGAAGTGCTGTTTCTGGGCGACACTATCGAGGGTGAGGCCCGCGAGGTCGCGCAGGTACAGGCCGAGATGGCGCTTGCGCGACACCGTGGAGAGACGACCAAGGCGCCCTGGCTCATCCTGTCCGGAGGCGAAACAACAGTCACGGTGAACGGCCAAGGCCGTGGCGGACGCAACACAGAATTCCTGCTCAGTCTCGCAATCGAATTGGCCGGAGCACTTCGCATCTATGCACTGGCGGCCGACACCGACGGCATCGACGGCTCACAGAACAATGCCGGCGCGGTACTAACGCCTGCAAGTTGGCAGCGTGCCCGCGATCTGGGACTGGATGCGCAGACCCTGTTGGCCGACAATGACAGCTACCGTTTTTTTGCCGCACTGGACGCGCTGTTAATCACCGGTCCCACCCGCACGAACATCAATGATTTTCGCGCGATACTCGTTTTACCTTGATCGTAACCTACCGTGTATGCAAAAAAGCACTGGAAATGGAGACGCCATGAGCACCTATCAACAGCAACTACACTGCCCCGCCTGCGATATTGATATCGATTTCTGGAAAAATCCACAAGGCGTCGCGGTGCCGGATGACGAGCTCACCTTTTTACTCGTCCCGGATGCCGTGGAGGCCATGGCAGTATTCGAACTGGCGCAACAGGTACACCGCTACCAGCAGGAGCAAGCCACAGGTGGCGCACCCATCACGCGCGCCCTGATGGCCACCATGGGCGGCATGCTGCCGGGTATACTATTGTACGATCACTTGGCCAAGGGTAGCCCTCCCGGCACGCCGCTGATGCAGTTTGGCACCGTCGGCGTGTCTCTCTACAAGGGACCCAACGAACGCTACGACAAGCCCCGCGTACAGCAGGACATTTCCATACCCGTCCACGGCGAGGTTGTATTGGTGATCGACGATCTGGGCGACCGGGGCGGCACGATGCAGTTCCTCACCCGCTACCTTGCAGACAAAGGTGCGAAAAGCGTGTTGACCCTGGCGCTGTATATGAAACCGATGGCCACTAGCCTCTGTCCGGCGGACTTCTTCTTCGGGACCGTGCCACAAGACACCTGGATCATCACGCCGCGGGAATGCGTTGAGACCATGGTCAAACGCGTGCCCGTGTGGCAAGCGCGCGGTGCAGATCAGAACGAATGTTATCGACGGCTGGTGGATCTCATCGGGTATCCGCCAGCACTAGCCGCTTACTACCTCGAAAAACTATTTGCCGCCGGCTAGCTGTGATATCGCAGTAGGTTGTTGCCGAAAAATTCTGCCATGTTGATTCGAGGCAGATCATCGCCTCTAGCGGGTTCGGGTGTCGGGTGTGCAAATCGCTGGCTTCCCCAGTGCGGGCCACCCGATACTCGCCAACGAATTGCACACCCGATACCCTAACCCTCGTTCCGTGCTATCAGTCGAACCAATGTTCCATGCAGCGATCGGAATCAAGGATCCGGTCGGGAAGGCTTTTTCGAATGCGAGTATCGGGGAAGCAGGCGAAAAAGCCTTCCCGGCCGGAGCCGATGGCAGCTACAGCACCTTCGACACCGACTCGGCAATGTAGTCAATGTTGCGAGCATTAACGCCCGCCACGCTGATGCGTGAGGAATCGAGCATATACACGCCGTACTCCTGGCGCAGGCGCTGTGCCTGCTCAGCACTCAGGCCCAGGAACGAGAACATGCCTTTCTCCCGTTCGATAAACGCGTAGTCCCCGCCGCAGCGCGCTTCCAGTGCGTGGCGCAGGCTGCTGCGTAATCCGTTGATGCGCTCGCACATGGTCTGCAATTCGGCGCGCCAGATCTTCCCGAGATGATCATTCGCCAACACACGCCCGGCCAACAGCGCACCGTGCGCTGGCGGCATGGAGTACAACCGCCGCGCCGCTGCCAGCGTCTGGCTCTGGATCGCGCGGGCATTGACCGCATCCGCGCACACAAAAATAGCAGCGCCGGTGCGCTCGCGATACAGGCCGAGATTCTTGGAGCAGGAGACTGCGACAATCACTTCCGGCAGGCGCGCGACCAGCAGGCGCAGACCGGCAGCGTCTTCGTCCAGACCATCGCCCAGCCCCTGATAGGCCAGATCGACAAACGGCGTGAAGCCCTGCTGCTCGGCCAGATCAGCGATAACGGCCCATTGCGCCAAGGTCAGGTCGGCACCGGACGGATTGTGGCAACAGCCGTGCAGCAGCACCACATCACCGGCGCGGGCCTGTTTTAAATCCTCCACCATGCCATCGAAGTTCACCCCGTGAGTGTCAGGTTCGTAGTAGCGGTAGTTTTTAAATTCGAGACCGACACTGCCCAGCAGCGGGATATGCACCGGCCATGTGGGATCGGAGACCCACACCCGCGCACACGGCGCAGCCGCATGAATTATCTCGGCGCCGATACGCAGCGCGCCACAGCCGCCCGGCGTTTGTATGCTGCTCACGCGCCCTTCCAGCAGCGCGAGACCGGTCTCCCCCAGCACCAGACGCTGTATGCCCAGATTGAACTGTTCATCACCGGCGGCCGGCAGGTAGGCCTTGGTCACCTCCTCCGCCTCCAGCGCGCGCTGCGCTAGTTGCACCGCTTCAAATACCGGGCACACTCCCGCATCGTTCATATAGATGCCGACAGCGAGATCGACCTTATTGGGATTGGGGTCGGCGCGGCAGGCGGCAGAGATGCCGAGGATGGGGTCGGCGGGCAGTTGTTGAAGTTGTTGCAACATGGGGTTCTCCGGGGGTTTATATGTAAGAGCCAGCACTCAATCTGACAGGCAGTGCCTGAGGAAATAGAAACTAGATGTCCGCGTCCAACTAAGGGACAGTGAAAGCCATCCATTTCCACCCCGGCAAAAGAATAGCTTACTGCTATCAGCGCATGCCAATTAAATCATAGAGAAGCAGCACTCTTATTCGTCGGGGTGCTTTACTTTTGAGATTGTTTCGCGACGTCTCCAATGGAATTATATTCATATACGATATCCATGACCCCATCGCCGGTAGTGTCGGCCTCAGCTTGTTCAAGCTTAAATGGGCCGAATTTTTGAATCTTTATGGACATCTTAGACTCAGGGTCAATGAAAGTGATCGTTTCGAGAACTCCATGCTTGTACTTTACTTCGTAGTCTTTGAATCCGTCTCCAGTAGTATCTGATTTTTGTGAAAACGGATTACCATGTTCGTAATATACCTCTGTCTCGAATGTGCCATTGAA
>JANNVJ010000060.1:0-68154 GCA_031414375.1 Haliea sp. | reverse complement strand
AACCCGGATATCGTCGTGCAGTATAAAAACAAGCAGATGAACATGCGAGCGCGGCAGGTCGACGACGCCGAGAAGGCAGCGGTTTGGCCGATCTGCGTGGAACACTATCACGAGTACGATGACTACCAGAAGCGGACTGATCGGAACATCCCCGTATTCGTGTGTGAACCGCGTTAGGCCGGAGCTTCCCATCCCGGTTCAGCATACGTCCGGTTTGATGCAACTATCTTTCCGACATACAATTCGACTTGAATCTGGTACTCCTCTCAGACATTCAGGGATTCGCAATGCAACAGCTACCTAATGCCAATATGGTCCAACTCACGTATCTTATATATGGCCTACATTTGTTCAGTGCCATCAATGGCGTACTCACCAGCGCGTTTGTCGTGACGGCTTTTCTCAGTGGTTGGCCGTCTATCCTTGCCATTTTACTCAATTACATAAAACAGGAATCGGTACGGGGCACCTATCTGGAATCGCATTTTCGTTGGCAAATTCGCACCTTCTGGTTTGCGTTGCTGTGGCTGGCAGTAGGCGCGCTTTTAGTAATCACAATTATTGGTATACCGCTGGCATGGATTTTGGTTGTGCTTATTGGTTTATGGGTCCTGTACCGCATGGGGTATGGTGTGTCCCGATTGCTGAATCAGCAGGATATGCCAGTCGATTGAATGCCCCGCCCAACTTCTTAAAGGTGTCCCATGACAGATCTTCTGAGTTTCTTTGCAGCCATGCCCGACTGGCAGAAACTTGCCTGGCTGTTGGCCTGCCTCTTTTCCTGCTGGCTGCTGGAAGGTTTGATTCCACTATTTCGCTTCGATTATCACAAACTCAAGCACGACGCCTTCAACATTGGACTGTTCGCGATGAATGGTATTCTTGTTATTCCGATTGCGTTCGCGCTGGGCATCGCTAGCGTCTGGAGCGAGTCAAACCAGATCGGCCTTCTGTATCATGTCGATCTCCCTGTCTGGGCGGAACTGCTATTGGCGATCCTGTTTCTCGACCTGATCGCCCAATATACGGTGCACTATCTGTTGCACCACGTGAAGTGGATGTGGAGACTGCATCTTGTCCACCATGCAGATACCCACGTGGATGCATCCACCGGCACGCGTCACCACCCCGGAGACCTCGCTTTTCGCCTGATTGCGTCCACAGTGGCCATTGTTGCTTTCGGTATTCCGGCTATCTATTACATCATCTACCGTCTGATCACCCTGTTCTTTGGTTATTTCACCCACGCCAACATCCATTTGCCTTGGCAATTGGACAGACTGCTCAGCTACGTCTTCGTAACTCCAGACATGCACAAATTTCACCATCACTACCAAGCGCCCTGGACCGATTCCAACTTCGGCAATGTATTTTCTTGCTGGGACCGGCTGTTTGGAACACTCACTTACGCGGACACCCAAGACATCCGCTATGGGCTAGATGTAATGGACGATAGCCGCGATTTGGATTTTCTCTACCAGTTGAGAGCGCCAATTGACTCCAGCATAGACACCAGCCGTCGGCCTGGCGTGACAGGATATGCACAAATGGCGAAAAACTAATCTATCGACAAACATAGAAGGGTATTGCAATGACGACGTATCTGTATTGGATGATTGTTATCGCCGCAATGGCGATGGCGCTGTGGCTAGTGGGCGGTCTGCTCAAACACTGGGGCGCCGCTGTGGTGGTTGCCGCGCTGCTCGGCGTCGTCGGCGCGACGGCGTACTATTTCCACTTCCAGCAGATTTTGGTCAAGCGCTGGGGCGGCGTAATGAACGTCTCGGTACCCGACGGGCAACGCCATCTTGGCGTCACCTGGAAAGACGACCATCTGTGGATCGAGAGTTTTGATCCGGCCAGTAACACCTGTGAATTTCGCGAGTACTCGCGCGGCGATCTACTGCAGGGCCGGGTGATCATTAAAAACTGCAACCCGCTGTAGCGGCTTATCGCGTGACTGTATACGTCCTGTGATCGCTACGAATCCTTGGATGTACTTTTACGGCGACAGAAGCCAAGCGCAGCGAGAGCCAGGCCCAGTAGTGAAATCGTTGCGGGGGCGGGCACGGTCTCAAACGTTAAATACGCTTTCGGCAGGCCGCTGGTATATCCAAATATTTGTTCGCCATCATCATTGGCGCCACCAAATATAAACCGATTGCCTAAGCTCGCTGTAAGTGCAGCTATGCCGGTGGTGTTCAATGCAATTTGTATGTATCGACTGGGCCCGGTATCGGCATCGCTAACCGATACACCTCCCAGGCTCGGGCCGTTCTTGAGGCCAGAAAAACTCAAATCGGACGCCTCATAGAGGTTGAAAATAGCGGCAAGGTTAACCGTGTTGAAATTGGCAGCATCGTTCCAAATGAACATACTCGCACTGGAAATATTGGCCAACACTGGCAAATCAAACGCGAACCAGTCGCGATGTATGCCGCCCCCGAAACCACCGGAGTTGGTGCCCGCAAACGTGTTGCTATTCAAATTTAGATTGGAGTCTTCACAGTCATCCAAAACATAAAGAGCCTGATCACTACACCAGCCGGAGCCCGCAGCAGCGACATTAATATTGCCAGCCTTGGCACCCAGGGCGGCAACTAAGCCCATGAGTAGACATACTACTTTTAACCCAGCCAAAATTCGGTACTGCTTCATATCGTAGGGCTCCAAATTTTGCATCCTGATCTTCACACACTATCAGCAGCCAGGCGGCCGTTTGTTGTACCAGATTGGGCTCGTCCAGGAGCGCTCCTGCACGGTTTTGGGAACATCCACATCACAGCAGGCTGCATATTCTGCAGGAACCGATGCTGGAGACCCACAATCGACGGAGGGATTGGCTGCAATACACTGCCGTTGTGACCAACGACAACTGGGATTTTCGATGACGCGAGCATAGTAGAACGCATTCTGCTGGGCGTTGAATGCCGGATCCTGCCACAACTGGCACAATGCGGGGGAGCCAGTGCCGCTGGTCTCACAGCTATTGGTATCCACACTGGCGCCGTTGTTGGCGTCTCCTGCCACTTCAAAAACGTCTTCGTGTTTCGCACCTGCACTATCGGTCCAGCCCTTTACGATCTGTATGCGTTGCAAATCATTACCGGGGTTGCTCACGGTACCGGCATCCTTCAGCGCGGAAACGAGGAACTGGGGCACCGTTTGTCCGACGCCTGCCCACGGCAGGGTAGACCCCATGGGCACCGCACTATTGGTGTAAGCAAGCGCCACCGTATCTTGGCCGACATTACAAATATCGCTGGGCAGGTTCCAGCCACCGAAAAAGCGCACCACATGTCGCGGCCCGCTGGTCGCATACACTTCCCGCCGACGCATTGCATCAAAGAGCGCCGCCCGACTATTTTGCGGGGCCCACACCACGGCCAGCCCCCCGGGATTGAACTCAGGCGTATCGGTAACACCGGTTCGGACCGACTGGCCACTCGCGCCTCCCGCTGCACCACCGTGCCCGGGGTAGCTCGCAGATTCTTCCACCATCCCCGGGGTACCCAGGTGTGTGTCAGTGCTACCAATAAACCCATACTGGAACGGGTTGGCGCCCAATCCGTCCCTTAAGCGCAAACCTTCTTTCAGTGCGTTACGCACCGTGCCTTCTACCTTGGGCACCGTCGGACCGATGAAATTGCCTGCCAGGTGCCCCCAGGGAATGACTTCAAAGTCGCAAAGCTCGTCACTGCCACCCAAGGAGGGCGGCAGGCATTCCGACTGGCCTTTATGTTGCGTGATTTCAATCAGGGGTTCGAATTTCGCTCTGCGCTGCGCCTGGGCCGCACCGTATGGTTGGCCATTGCCGACTGGAGGGGGCGGGTTCACGGTCTGGAACATCAGGCCCTGACTCAGATTGGAATTGTGCGGGATGGTAAGCACGTCACACTTCTTGGTGCCATCCACCACATTAAGGCATTGGGTTTGCAGGGCATCCCACAGTTGCTCCGGATAAGGCGCATCCAGATAACTGCTCGGGGCGTTCGGCACTCTACTATTGAGGAATATGACATTGCGGTGGAGATTTTTTGTCTCTATCTGCCCATAGATATTCAGCTCGGTCGGAGCCCCCGTCCACTCATAGCCGATAAACGTGGTGAATTCACAATTCGAGCTACGGTCATAAAATTGTTCAGCTGTCGCCTGCATACCTTGCCAAATAGAGGTCACTTCACTCGTACAAATGCTCCCGTTAAGACCACAAAAATCAAAGCGCTTTACATTGGGTTGCAATGCACCCAGCAGTATGTTCCACCCAATCAGAGCTGCCCCATTACGTTGGCGCAGCAATTCGCACTTGGATTCATAATAGAGGAGATTCGAAGGGTCCAGGCAGATGTTATATTCACCAAAAAATTCCGCATGATCTGTGACCACGGCAAAGTCGAGCGGTCTTTCCAGCTGCACATACCGTGTGGGCATGCCGTTTGCACTGAAGGGGTGTAAACCGATTTGCTCGCCTTTCGCAAAGCGGTAAGCTTGCTCAGGCGTTGTCTCAACCCCCTGGGTAAAGGCATCGACGGAGAACGTCGTATGCACATGCATATCGCCGAAATAGGGGTTTCCATAACTGTTCTGGTTATCGCAGGTTACCGATGTGCCGTCTTTGTCGTCCAAAGACCAACTGCTTTGGATGAAAAAGCTGCAAAAAATAGCCAATAGTAGGCTCACCCGAGTTGACTTCATAATAGTGCTTACCTCTATGCTATTGTTCTTTCTGATTATTCTTATCATACAGTGCCTTGCTATGGGGCCTGTGGCTGACGAAATACACATTCAGTCGCGGATTCTGTGAGTTCGCAGCTCAGATCAATTCGACCCAAGATCGGATTTCGGCTTGGAAAACCTCGCTCCCTTCCCGAGCTTACCACCCTCGACCCTGAAAACCGACTTTTACTTGGCGAATGAGTCATCGGTAAGGCGGGCTGCTGCGTAACAACGTTAAGTCAATCTCATCCTTTGTGCACTCGACTGTTGTCACTGACATTTCATCACCTGATACCGAAGAAAGTGCATCGCAGCTACCCGGAATAACGACATGAACAAACCTGCCTTGGTATTGGTACTGGGGGATCAGCTGACCCTTGAACGTGGTGCCCTCCGGAATGCCCGACCCGGTACCGACACCATCCTAATGGCCGAGGTTAGGGAGGAGGCCTGCTATGTAAGCCACAATCGCCACAAGATCGCACTGATTTTCTCGGCCATGCGCCACTTCAGGGACGCGCTGCGCCAATGCGGATTCTCCGTCATCTATTTTCAGTACGAGGACGGCAAGGCATCCCTGCTCGATGCGGTACAGGAGGCCCTTTTGCGCTGCGATGCACAAGTGCTGCGCTGCGGTGAGCCCGGAGAATTTCGGCTGTTATCCGCGCTTCGCACCTGGCAGTTGTCGGTACCGATGGAACTGGTCGACGATGACCGTTTTCTCGCATCCCATGCGGAATTTTCTGCATGGGCGCAGGGGCGCAAGCAACTGCGGATGGAATATTTCTATCGGCTCATGCGCAAGAAGCACGGCCTGTTGCTGGATGCACGTGGTGGACCGGAGGGCGGAAGCTGGAACTACGATACCGAGAATCGTCGGGGCTGGCGCAATACAGAGGAGATACCACAGCGACCCGCGGTCACCATCGATCCGATTACTGCAGATGTACTGGAGCTGGTCGCGCGGGAATTCCCCGACAATCCTGGGGATCTCTCCCGCTTCTATCTGGGCGTCACACCGGGCCAGGCGGAAGAGCACTTCAATTGGTTCCTGCAGCATGCGCTGGCCCGCTTCGGCACTTACCAGGATGCGTTGGCGGAAGAATCCCCGTACCTGTTCCACAGCCTGGTATCCATGTATCTCAATATTGGTCTGCTGGATCCGCTACAGGTCTGTCGGCGGGTAGAGCTTGCCTGGAGGGATGGGCATTGCGAACTGGCCGCCGCTGAGGGATTCATTCGTCAGGTGCTCGGTTGGCGAGAGTATGTGCGCGGCATGTACTGGCTGATGATGCCGGAATATGCGCAGCGCAACAGCCTGCAAGCGCATCGCCCCTTGCCAACGTGGTTCTGGAGCGGGGATACCGAGATGCGTTGCCTGCAGAGCGCATTGCGTCAGACGCTGGATCTGGGCTATGCCCACCATATCCAGCGCCTGATGGTGATCGGCAATTTTGCGCTGCTGGCTGGGCTGGATGTGGAGCAGGTCTGTGCCTGGTATTTAGCCGTGTACGTCGACGCGTTTGAGTGGGTGGAGCTGCCCAATACGCTGGGAATGGCACTGCACGCCGATGGTGGACTTATGGCCAGCAAACCCTACGCTGCCAGCGGCAAATACATTCAGCGGCAGGGCAACCACTGCAAACAGTGTCGCTACAATCCGATGCAGGCCACCGGTGAACACAGCTGCCCTTACAACAGCTTGTACTGGCATTTTGTCGACCGCAATCTCGACATGCTCAAGACCAATCCCCGTATGGCACTCACGGTAAAGAACTGGATGCGCAAAGACGCCGAAGAGAAGGTGGCCATCCTCAATTGGGCGAACGGCGAACTTGCCCGGCTGGCACCGGGAGCGGTACGTTAAGTGGGGGTATTCGTGGATTTCTGGGCACCCTGGTGTGGTCCCTGTCGCACGATGACCCCGCAGTTTGAATAAGCGCTCGGCGCACGTTGCAGTATTCGCAGCATTCCAAATCGGGGTTTACTCTTTACCAATCTCCTATATCCTGCAGACTCAACCAACACAAGGAATAGCGAGTTGGCATACCCAGACAAGAAAGCACTATTGAATTGGGCCAACAACTATCCCACGCTCTGGAACGCAGGTGACAAGCAAGCCTGGGTGAACAACTGGCGGTCTGTAGCCATAGGCGAGTTCCGCATGCTCGATCCTGTAGGAACACCACAGAAGCGTGGATTCAAATCTTGCTGTGAAGATTCCTGGGATCTGTTTCAGCGTCGGGTCCACTTCAGGATACAACCTGGGACGCTGTTCGTGTGTGGCAATGAGGTTGCCTGGTGTCTGGAAAATCACTTTGAAGGGCCAGAGGGTCCTCAGGTTCAATACAGCCTGGAAACCTACCAGTTTGGGGACGATTTTTCAGTCAATATCCGCACCTATTACCGTGTGCCTTCCCACGACAATAAAAATCTGGGGGACATATTCCAGCAGTATCTGCCGGAGAACGAAGATGGATTGTAGGCCTCGGCAGAGATATAGTAACTAACAAAGCGTAAAAGATATGAGCGTTCAAGATTGGGGCGCAATTGGCGAAATCATTGGCGCAGTAGCCATCATTATTTCGTTGCTATATGTCGGCATTCAAATTCGCCAGAACAACCGGGACACGCGCGTTCTTACGAGCCAGGTCTTTATCGATACGTATAACGGCTCGCTCAATCAACTAATACAGCCCGGGGATTTTCGTGATAGTTATTTCCGGGCATTGCTAGGATTGTCCAATTTACAAAGCAGTGAGGTGATTGCGAGAGGTCATTGGGAAGGCTTCCGCACTGCTTTACCCAATGGACACCATATCGTCCGTTTTAAAAGGCTAGCTTAGGCGGCGTGGGGCTCAATCCCAATCAACTCTCGACGTCGGGTGCGGAAACGCTAGCGCATTTTTTTAGCGGCAAGAACGTTTCCCGTCATTTCCCGGATACACTGAACACCCGAAACTTGAACTCCGTACCCTTGCCCATCACCGAAGACATCTGTAGGTTCAGTACCAGTGCCTTACTAATTTTTTCAACGATGGAAAGGCCGAGCCCGGTGCCGGCCGTTCCAACCCCACTGTTCTCCAATTGTACAAATTTACCAAATATCGCTTCATGCATCGCCGCGTCTATGCCAATGCCAGTATCTGAAATGAGGAATTCAACGACATTGCCATTCGCTTTGGCGCTGCAACACACCTCACCGGAATCCGTATAACGCACGGCGTTGGCTAATAGATTGCGCAGCAGCCGCAGCAGCAGTTCCTGATCTGTCCAAACCGGAACATCATCCATATCCAGGTTCCATCTCAGACCTTTTTGGGCGCACAGCGGTGCAATCTCCAAATCAATTCGAGCGCGGAGCTCACTCAGCCAAAAACTTGCAGGGGTCACTTGAAAGCTACCGGTGTGGAATTTTCCAAAATCCATCAGGCTATCGAAATGCGTTGACATCTTTTGGGTGCTGTTGCGCAGGTTTTCAATAATTGCCACTGTTGCTGCTGGCGGATTAGTCATTAACAGTGTGTCGGCAAGCATGGTCAGAGCAAACAGCGGTTGCTTGATATCATGGCTGGCGGCCGCCATAAAATAGGATTTTGATTCATTGGCTGCCTGCGCCTCACGCAAGGCCTCGCGCGTCTTCTGGCGCTCCTGCTCCACACTTCTTCGCGCAGAAATCCGTTCAATTGCAATGCTGCTCAAGGCAATACCAAGCGCCACCATAAGCATCAATACTCCCCAGGGAATCCATGTGCGTTGAGTCTGGACATATGTCGCCCCAGGTGTCGCTATCACCAACCAGTTGTGGTCGGCAAAACTGATGCTGGCGGTGCCGTTAAAACCCTGTTGCAGATCCCGGATCGTGGGCACAAGCGTAGCGGCTTCAACATGGGCGCGAGACGACGAAGCTCGGGTGTGGTACCACTGCGAGCCTGCTGGCAGCGCCTGGTCGAACAGGTACAAGTCAATGTTAGCGTTGGTTTCAAGCAGGGCCTCATCGAACACTTTCCGTATGAGATAAACTCCTACAGCAAAACCAGTAAGATTGGCGCGACGAGCTGCGACTGTATCCAGCGTCATGTCTGGGCGATAGACCGGCACAGCAATCAGCATCGAAGGTACAGATTCATCCAACTGGACTAAAGCGACAGGTGCCACCATGCTCAAATGGCCCGTATCGCGAGCAAGCTCAAGAGTCGCACGCCACCTCTTTTCAGAGCCAAGGTCAAAACCTATTACGCCTTGATTGGATCCCATAAGTGGCTGTACATATTGCACCGGGAAGTACTCGTCACGCTGCGCCACGGGGATACGTTTTCCGGAGCTATCAATTTCATATAGCTGAACTCCAGCATGGACTTCGTTTTCCATCCGGGTTTGCCATACTTCGGGATTAGTTACCCGTGGAATCCATTCCAACCCCTGCGCGCCAGGGTTGTTTTTTCGATTTTCAAATTCTGCCACGGTATAGCGCCGAAATTCATCAGCGCTAACGTGTTCGGATGCATATAGAAAAGCTCGCATCGTTTCCAGATAGCGTCCCATCGTTTGCAACACTTGTGTGACGCTGTTTGCAGCATTAGACGATTCCCGCGCCAGGGACTGCGAGACCTTGTCCGTCTCAACATTCCACAGAACCATGAAAGCGAAGACCGCTGCTGCCGCAAACGTACTATTGAGAAGTATTGCAAAAACTATCGGGCCGGGTCGAATTTCGCTTCGATGTTCTTTCCAAAACCGAGCAACCAACCAGGCTATTGGCCCGAAGATCAACATGCCGCAGTAGTCGCCCAACCACCACAGACCCCAGGTCACCCCGACCACATCCTCAGGCAGCAGACCCGACACATACAGACTGCCGACACCGCCACTGGCCGCGATAGTACAAGCGAGGCCAATCGCGATACAGCCCTTGAGCAGTTCCGCTCCGCTTGAGGTATATGGCGCTCTGGGGGCAATGCGCTTCAGCATTTCACCTGCAACCAACGCCGAAAGCGTGGAAGCAGCCGAAATAGCGAGGCCAACGCACAAAATGAGCGGTGTCACTGGAAAGGGCAGCTGCGTTAGATTGGTAACAAAAGCACCCAGAAAAATGCCCGGCAGCGTTGCACGCCCCGCTAATAACACAGCGGCCAGAGCAACGCCTGAAGGTGGCCAGAGTAAGGTGGCATTCCAGTGCGGCAGTAGCGCAAAAAGAAAACCCAACTGCGCCCCGACCGCATAGCCCAAAGCAATAGAGAGTGTGTTGTAAAAGCTGGCAGGAATTGCAGCTTTCATAACTGCAGCATATTCCGTTTCGCGCGTCCGACTATTCCGGGCGAAAAAAAGTTACTCGTCCAGTGGCGGCGGGTGAAGGGCATACCGTTCTCGCTGGAATTTTTCATTGGAAATATGTTTTTGATTCCTCCTGAACCGCAGAGCGTACTAACAAGCACACAGGCCCTTGGCGAATTCGTAAGTCATCAATAGTAGCAGAAAGTCAGCTGTTATTTCATCTACTCACTGGTCTTACTTAGCTGCTTCTAAAAAAAGCCCACACATGGCGGGCAAGGGGCCTGGAGATTACCGGGCCATAACTCCCGGCAACGTCACAATAGATCGGCGTGTCAGAGCGATTCAGACGTCATCATACGGCTTACTCTTGTAGTCGATATGAATGCTCGATTAGTAAACGACCCAGAGTCTCTGTAGGTCACTTTTTAGGTCGCCATAGCCTGCATTTTTCTTTGCGACTACTTGCTGTACCGTATCTTTTCTCTGTGTGCCACTGTCGCCTGCGGTCTTATCGACCACCACTTTAAGTTGGCTACTAATGTTACTGGTACGGCCCTTCACTTGATCGTCATTCATGTTCATCATCCATCATTGAAATTTCAACATTCGGGAATCTTTCCCGACCTGCACTACTAGCATAGTGATAGTAAGCCTGGCTACTGGCGCGTTCTGTTCGGCGGCGCACACACGAATGAACTAAACCATGTGGATGAAAGCGAAAACGCATTGGCAATGACAGGAAAGTCACTTGCCAGTACCATAGGGTTAACTGAAGAATGGCCTAACCAAATAGAGCAACTTTCCATGTTATCCGGCCTATTGATTTTGATTGCCGTGCTGCTGCTGGCGCTACCCTTGCTGTTTCTGACAGCGCTAAAGATGGCCCCCCGCCCCTTTCTGGAGTGGGCCGACAAGCTCGCCTACAAGGCACTGGATGTGGCGGCTTATAACCGTGACAGCCCCTATAATGCGCCCGGCTTCAAGCCGGTACACACCCTTTGCAGCGCCACGCCCCTGCTGGTCTCAGGCAAGATTCCTGAGGATCTTGAAGGCGTCTACCTGCGCAACGGCACCAATCTGCAATTTGAACAGACCAATGGCCGCTACCACATGTTCAATGGCGCCGGTATGTTGCATCAGGTGCAGATCACGGAGGGCAAGGCAAACTACTCCAATACCTATGTCAAAACCCCCCGTTACCAGATAGAAGACGCGAAAGGTAGCGACCAATACCTGCATTTCGGCGATCTGGCCGGCGGCGGCAAGGCAGGCGTGGCCAGAATGGCTGTTGCTGCGCTTAAACAACGCTTCGGTGTAATACCGTCGCTAAAGGTACTTGAAAGCGGCTCGTCCACCACGGCGGTTCAATACCATCATGGCAAACTGTATTGCCTGCAGGAGACAGGATACCCTTTCGCGCTAAACACCCGTGTGCAGGATAGCCAGTTGATACTCGATGGCACCGGCCAGTGGGACACCTTCGAAGGTAAACTCGACAGCCCGTATACCGCGCACCCCAAAATCGATCCGGCGACTGGCGACTGGTACACCTTCAGCACCCAGTTCAGCAGCGGCCTTCTATATCACTCGGTGTTGCGCCAGGGCAAACTGGAGCATCACAGTGTCATCGATCAACATAAGCCCGCACTGGCATTTCTGCACGACTACTATCTGACAGAACACTATCTGGTATTCCCTGACCTCTCACTGCGATTTAATCCAAAAGACTTGTTCGGGCCAGAGAAAAGTCCGATGGTCTTCGATCCGGATTACAAGATGCGCTGGGGTGTCATAAAACGTGATCATCAAGCCGGCGACCCTGTGCGATGGTTCACCACTGAGCAGCCCGGACACCTGTGGCATGTGGTCAACGGCTGGGAGGAAGCCGGGGAAGACGGTGGCACCGATATCGTGCTGTTCGCACCAGTCTTTCGCAGCTATCCTTCCAACCTTCCCATCCACAATCCCCAGGAACCGCATACCAAGTTCAATAAATGGCGCCTGAATCTCGACAGCGGGCAGGTCACCGAGGACAGGGTTTTGCTGGATCATTTCTATGAGCGCCCCAGCTTCAATACCGCCTATGTCGGCCGCCAGAGCCGCTATGCCTATCTGCTCGACGAAGAAAAGGAAGGCATGATGGCCAAGGGTGTGCTGAAGTACGATGTGCTCGACGAGCGCGAAGTCGCCTATTTCGATTACGGCGAGTTTTATGGCGGTGAGGCTCTTTTCGTTCCGCGCAACAATGCGTCAGGCGAGGATGATGGATACCTGCTGGACTTGCTGATGACGGCAGATCGTGCCGAGCTACTGATTCTTGATGCCACCAGCATGGCCGAAGTGGCCCGCCTGCATCTGCCCCAGCGCGTACCCTTCGGCGTGCATTCCTGCTGGCTGAATCAACAACAACTCGCTAGCCTCTGAGGGGCAAGCACTGTTGTGATCTGACAATAGGACGAATGACACGCTGCAGAATCGGCAGGGTCTGCAGGTCAGAAAGGCTTGGATGGTGTGGCCTATGCATCTTTGTCTATTGAGCACCTACCTGTAGTATTGTCCCTATAGTTTCCAAGTAGCAAACATGACAGGGATTCCAATCACATGCTTGATCTAGAGCCATCAGGATCGGTAACGAATTACAGCGACATATTCAAGTTGCGTGGTCAGCTCTATCATCGGGCAATGCAGCTATTCCCCGATGCAAGGTCACAGGAGTTTATGAGCGTACTGGCCGAAGCCAGCATCGCACCCAATATGACTGTTGTGGATGTGCCCTCAGGCGGCGCCTATATATCCCGGTACTTGAAAGACGTAGAACTGATCGGCCTTGAGTTGACAAAAATCTTCGCCGAGTTAGCCGTTGAACAACGCCAGAATGTCATTCTTTATGAAAACGACCAGTTTCCCCTAAAAGATGGCAGTGTTGACCGGGTGCTGTCGATAGCAGGTCTTCACCATGTGGAGAATAAAATCCGTCTATTTTGCGAGATGCGGCGCATACTGAAACCGGGTGGCCTGATATTGCTCGCTGACATTGCAGAGGATTCTTTCGTACAACGTTTTTTAGATGATTTCGTGGGGCGCTACTCTGATACAGGGCATTCCGGTTGGTATTTTGGCAATTCCACACGGGCGGAGCTTGCTAAAGCAGGCCTCAACATCATAACCGACAAACCGCTGAATTATTTGTGGTGTGCGCCTGACATTAACCAGTTAGCTGAATTTTGCAGAATACTGTTCGGCATGGTTCGCACCGACACCCCTACGGTGGTAAAAGGCATTCAAGACTATCTGGGGGTCACCGAGATGGATAATCAGGTAGGCTTACATTGGCAACTGCATTGTTTTGCCTGTGAACCGGTTCCCACCTCCAGGCACACCCTATGAAACAAACACTTTTCCTGGTGGGCCCTTCAGATATTGAAGGACAGAGTTCAACCAACATCGAATTCGCTGACGCCGAGCGAGTGGTCGGTAGCGCGCAATGGGAAGGCTTCTTACCCATCCTGCCATTCGTTTTGAACGACCCCACCCTGAAGGAAAAAAGCATACTGGGCATGGTTGGCATTCAATCGTTCAAGACACCAGAGAATGCCAAGCTGAACCTTTTCAATATCGTCGGCGATGCTGATGCATCAAGTAGCACATTACAAAAAATACAGACTATAGCGCAGGAAGTTCGCCCCTTGCGTTACTTCAATCGCCCTGAAAATGTGTTTAAAACGTCCCGCGAAAGACTACAGACTACCCTGGCCAACATTCCCGGCTGCCGCCTGCCCCACGTCATTGCAAGCCATGCGCAATCATTTCGCGAGCTGGCAACTACGTGCGAAAATTTCGCCACCTGGCCACTGATTGTTCGCGCCAGAGGTTACCATAGCGGCAAAAACATGTGTTTGCTGGAAAGCATCACCCAACTCGAGTCGATCAAGGACAGCCCATGGTTGTACCAGGGGGTATTACTCATAGAATTCATCGACACCCGAAACGCAAGCAACTTATACCAAAAGACTCGCGTCATCATGGTCGATGGAGCCCCCTACCCCCGTCACTCTATCGTTTCCGACCAGCACTTTATCCACTCCAAGAACCGATCGGATCTCATGGATGTGGACGATGGGCTGTGTCGCCAGGAAGACGAACATTTAGCCTATCTGCGCGATGAGGGATTGACAGACCGCAATTTTGGCAGTGTTTTCCAAGCCATTTATCAGCGGATAGGCCTGGATATCTTCGGCATAGACTATGCCGTGGTCGAAGGGCAGTTGGTTATTTTTGAGGCCAATGCCTGCATGGATTTTCTTAGCCAGGACTATGGATGGAATGGTCGGTACCAGTACCTGGAACCCCATGTACAACGATTGAGGCGCGCCGTCAAAAAGCTGCTAATGAACGCGTGATGGCTAGCCTGATTCTCCTTATTCGTATTTTCTAGAATAGCGCGCAGGAAAGAATGGCCATAACCCTGCAATAGCGCCGCAGATTGTACTCAAGGAGCTCTATCAAGCTATGGTGACATGGGATTTCAGTATTGGGACACAGCTTATCGTTCTTTTCGGAATTGCATTCGCGCTATGGTGTGCAGACTTTTCAAGATGCCGAGTTAAAGTGGTATCCGGCGTATTCGTAGCACTGCAAGTACTGGCAATTCTCGCGTCGATATGGCTTTTTACGCTTTCCATAATTTACCTTTCATTCAGTGGCTACTACGATCATTTCGAAGCGGCCGTCGCATCAATGAGTTTGATGCTATTTCAAACCGATCAACCTCTTTACCATGGCCTGCACTCTGCGGCCAGATATTCAGTGTCATATGGTCCGATGCTGTACGTGCTGGATGGACTTCCTATGTTTCTTCTGGGTGGCGACATTGCCACATCGAAGATTTCCGGCGTTGTCGCATGTGCTCTAGCGATATTCGTTCTATTCAGGACTCTACGTAGGAATTGCGAGCTGCAATTGGCATTGATTCTGATCGGCCTGTTCGTGCTGAGTCTTTTGATCTTTGAGAATTATTCATATTGGAATAGACCCGACCCGTTTCTTGTTCTTTGCGTCGTAGTTGGCCTGTCGAAAGCATCGACAGCCCCCCTGCGATCTGCAGCTATCTATGTTGGTGTGACTACAGGCATAGCACTGAGTTTGAAGATCCACGGTGCTGTCTACATGATCCCGGTGATCGCACTGTTCCTTATGCGTCGCCCCCCAGTGTCTGGCCTTACGACCGCGATCGCCTCGCTTATGGTAGTTTCCGCCGCACCTTTCCTGCTGACACAAATTTCCCTTGCCGATTACTTGCTAAGTCTGACGGTCGCTCCTCGGCATGGATTGAGTTTCTCACTGCTCATAAAAAGCGTCACTCACCTGCTAATACTAATGACTCCAGTGGTCGGACTCATACTCATTGGATCCAGTAAAACTCCTTCACCGAACCTCAAACTTCTTGGCGCGGCTTTCATTGTTCAGTCAATTGTAATCACCATTATTTCGAGCAAGCGTGGCGCTGGCCCTCATCATTATCTGCCAATGCTGCCGACCCTTATATATATTTGTTCACTTCTCTTGCGCGAACAGGGGAAACAAGAATTGTTGAACCGGATCAGAGATTCTAGGCCAGCATTTTACGGATTCTTGCTGCTGGTAAGTTCCTACATGGTAATCGCTTCCATGGCGGTGCGTTCGCAGAGTTTGATCGTGGTACAACTCGCCTCTGATCGAGATTTCAAGGAAGCGTCACACGAGCTCCATCAGATATTGACCCGTTATTCTGGTTCTTCTATGCAGATGGGATATTCTGACCGAACTGGCTACAAATTCACCTTTCTGCGGCCTCTGGTCGTCGCCCACGGCAACCCGTATTGGCTCGATGCTGGCGCATTAATGGACTATGATGCGGCCGGCATTACTATGGCTACCAGCACAATTGAAGCGCTCGAAACCTGTAAGACGGAGATCTGGATTCTTCCGGCAACGGGCGCACCATTTTCGATGACAAACTATTACGCTACCGGGCGCAATATCTTCGGTGGGCAATTTGGACACGTATTTAGCGAGCGGTATGAGCTCGTCCAATCGAATAAATATTATGCCGTTTGGAAGTGCCGTTCTGGTCCTAGCTGAAATCCTTGCGCGCGGGAATTCGGTTATCTGTTAGATAACGTCGGTGAGATGACTAACGAATACAGCTCGATCCGCGAAAACACTCCCCGCCCCGGTTCACCATACGCTCAGTTTCGGTTACAATGTCCATACCCAGCAGAAGAATCTGTTACCTTTCTTGCAGTGACTCACGGGTCTACTCACAGATCATCCAACTTCTGTTGCGTTTGGGGCGAGCGCTATGGACCGGAGCAGAAGGGTGTCACTCTCCCCACCTTTATTCTCACTACAGGATTAGCGACATGCTTACAGCCAGCAAACTGGAAAAGATCATCGAACTCGAAGACAATCTCAAATCACAGTATCAATCCCAATTGGATGCCAAATCCGCAGAGATTGAAAGCGCTCTCAAGAAAGTGGCTGAACAGCAGGCCACCATCGCCACCCAGTTGGAAACCATCACCGATTTGTCTGGCAAGGCCTCGGTCAATCAGAAGATCGAGCAGCAGAACCGTGAACTGCACAACCGCAGTGAAAACATGAAGGAGGAAGTGGTTACCCTGAAGCAGCGTATCAAGGGTCTGCAGAATGACTTGGCTGAGGAACGCAATCAGGTCAGTGAATTGAAAAAGTATGATTCAGTGAAGATGAAGAAGAGCCTGGATGATAATAAGAAGCGACTGGCAGAGAAGACCAACTCGGCGGAGCTGCTACAAAAGTCATTGGGTAAAACCAAGACCGAGAATGCTCAGTTGCTGAAAAAAGTTGCTGAGCTGGAAGCCAGGGTGGCGGAGTTGGAGCCGGTGGTTGAGGAAGCCGGGGACGAAGCAGAAGCTGCGTAGCACGAGTAAACGGTATAGTATCGCCATCATAGAGAGAGAGGGGGTATCCCGCTGTGACACGTTTTATCATTGTTATGTTGCTGGGGTTTTTAAGCGCTTGCAGCGGCCTTGAAAGTAAATCCTTTCAGGTAGATGTCGGCTCTTCCAAGGAAGATGTACTAAAAATAATGGGCACTCCGCAGTATCCGGAAACTCGAGATGGCGTCATTGCATGGCGCTATGGCTCAAGGGCTGACTTAGGTTACTGCGATTACAGAGAATTCTTTATTTTCAGAGATAGAGTGATACATACAAACCAGTACTATCACTCATCTATTGCTGGCTGTACCGTAGGGCTACAAAAAATTGATTGGCCACCGATACTGGCTAAAGTAAACGAGCTAAAGAGAGAACAACCGCAAGAGCCCAAACAAACCACTTCACCCTAGACGTGAAGACGAAGGAGAAGAGCTATTTGAGCTTGCCCAGGATCGGGACCCGGTAGTTCGTAAGTCCCGTAGCTGCGCTATAGGTGATCTGTAGATATCCGTCTATTCTGCGGACCTTGTTGTCAACTACCGTGACATTCAGGAACAAGGTGGCGATACCGTAGTCGGCAAAGACCCCCCCGTTGGCATACTCCACATACACAAAGAGATCTCCTCCCACCTGGCCAGAATACTCAGTACCCCAGGTCGGGTGGCACTTCGTCTTGGGATCATTGTCGACGCAGCCGATGGGCTCAGCCTCCCATTGCACCTGATCGACTCGAAACTCGGGAACCGTCACTTCGATCTTATCGCCGCCGACCACCGCCTTTAGTGTGAAAGGCGAAACAGCCACTTCACCGGCAGATAGCTTGATTCCGTCTACATCTATAAGCAATGCACCGGACTTCGGCGTGATGCCATCCTGCTTTGATAGCGGAGTGATTTCGATGGTGGCTGGCTTGTCCAGAGTGCGAGCCTGCGCCGGAGTCGCCGATACAGATCCTGCCGCGACCATCGCCAGGATAGCAACACGCCAGATCAGATTCTTCTTATTCATCGCTGTTCTCCGTTACGCTATTCAAATTCTGATTTTAATTATCAAGTTGTGATGAGCCCCGTCAAGGCAGCAGGCTACCCAGAAGGGTAAACAGGTCGTTCCCCTTGGTTCAAACAATGTACAGAAGAGGATTGTATTGCTAGACGCTAGAGTGAAGTCTCACTATGCTTACACTGCATAGACTTTATAATAATGCGTGTAATGGAGATTCCGCATGCCCCGCCCGAATCGTTTGCCTGCCCTTATCGTACTCAGTCTTGTCTACCTGCCTCTGCCGTTGACTACCCTCGCTGAGGATCTGGCGCTGGAGGAAGTTGTGGTGACCGCGAGGAAACGTGAGGAGTCGCTGCAGGTCGTACCGGTTGCGGTGACGGCTTTCACTACTGAAACCATGGAAGCCCTCGGCATCAGGAATATGCGGGATTTTGAAGGGCTGGTACCCGGGCTGAACCTGGGCGGAGGCGGCAATGGCGTAAAGGGTGACGGCAATGCCTATATACGCGGTGTCGGCCAGCGGGAGACCCAGGTCACCACGGACGGTGGTGTAGGGATCTATCTTGATGAAGTCTATATCGGCCGCGCCTCGGGAGCCTTGCTGGACGCGGTGGAAATCGAAAGCATTCAAGTGCTGCGCGGCCCCCAGGGCACCCTGTTCGGCAAGAACACCACCGGCGGCGCTATTTTATACACCTCCATCAAACCCTCCGAGGAATTCGGCGGGACCGCCAAGGGCACCTACGGCAACCTTGATCGCAAAGACGCATCCGTCGCCGTCGATGTCCCGCTGATTGAAGATACGCTGCTGTCACGACTGTCCATGGCCACCATTAATCGAAACGGCTATATCGAGAACGATATCGACGGCACCCAATACAGCGATGAGGACAGAAACATGATCGTCGGCCAGTTGCGCTGGCTACCCACTGACTCACTTATTGTCGATTTGAATGTGAACCACACTAAAATCGATCAAAAGCCCATCGGACAGAAGTGTAAGTGGCTGGGCGAAGAGCTGGCCGCGGCAGGGTATCCCAATCAGGGCTCGCTCGAAGGTATCTATAATGCCCTGTCGCCAATCTCCGTCGAGGAGTATTGCAACCGCAGCGGTGAAGATCTGCCGATCGACAAGTTCCAGGGCGAGCAGAACACCCGCTCCGATATTTTTTTCCAGGGCGTGTATAAAGTTGACACCAGCATGGCGTCCAATACCGTCAGCTGGGAGATCAACGACCAGATGCAGTTCAAGAGCATCAGCGCCTACCGCAATACGCAGCAGCAAGCTGACGAGGATCTCGATGGCATGGAAGCGGTTATCATCGGCCGCCTCGCGCCCGAACATAACGACACTGACCAGTACTCACAGGAGTTCCAGTTCATTGGCAATGCCCTCGATGACCGCCTCAATTACACCGTGGGCACGTACGCATTCTATGAAGAAACCAACGATGACTGGTTGCAGGACTTCGCAGGTTACGTGGAAACTACGAAAGCTCCCAACAGCATTCTACTAGCGCGCTCCAACCTGACCGAACGGGAAACCGAGAACACGGCCTATGCCGCATTCAGCCAGGCGGATTATAACCTCCGTGAAGACCTCATCCTGACGCTGGGCCTGCGCTACACCTGGGAGGAACGCAAAACCAATTACCGTGAAGCCAGAGTCTATCTACCGAGTATTGGCAATGGTGACTACCTGGGAGCGCTTGACACGATTTACACCGCGAACATCATACATCCCTTCTCACAGCCGGGCGGCGCGCCGGTGACATCCTGGCTCTACGGTTTCGATCCGGACGGTGCCGGCGGTGTGCCTTTTGAAGTCGGTGCCTTTGGCGAATCAAACGATAGTCGCAAGGATGACGACGTGAGCCCCATGGCGAGCATCAAGTACCTGGCCACTGACGCGGTACTGGAAAGATTGCACATGGACGATGCGATGACCTACCTGACTTACAGCACCGGCTTTCGCTCTGGTGGTGTAACAGTGGGCAACGGCGACTTCGATGGCGACAACATTATCGATCTGGAGAACTTCAAGCCGGAGTATGTCGATATGCTGGAGCTAGGTTTCAAGATCGATGCCCTGGATAGAATGCTGCGCACCAACATCGCCATTTTCTACGAGGATTACACCGACATCCAACTAACCACGACCAAGCCCGATCCCAATTTCGGCATCCCTTTGCCTGCCATCGAAAATGCCGGTAAAGCGGAAATGAAAGGCGTGGAAATGGAATTTACGGTGCTGCCCACAGACAATCTGCGCTTTATGGGCAGTGTTGCCTACCTGGATGCGGAGTTCAAGGAATGGCTGTCCGAGATTCCCGACCCCTCTGGCGGCGGCCAGATTTTGATAGATCGATCCGATGAACCGATGCCACGCGCACCCGAGTGGACAGCCTATCTCTCAACCGACTACAACATCCAGACCGCGACGATGGGCACGATCACACCAAATTTCCTGGTGCGCTATAGCGATGAAACCTACGGTGGCTTCGATCGGGACAGCTTCTATGTCGCAGATGACATCACCAACCCCGCAGAAACGTTCTACGATGCGCGCATCACCTGGGATCTTCCGGATGAGCGCACTACCGTGGTGGCCTGGTGCAAAAACCTCACCGACATTGATGACCACAGCCTGGGCGGAGTGCCTGTAGTGGGTGTGGCGCGCACCACCACCGTAGGGTATGCATTGCCGCGCACCTATGGCATCGACCTGATCTACCGTTTCGGCGCGCAGTAATTCAGGCGCTGGTTCAGGCACCTACCCAGGTGCCGTGGAAGCCGGAGGGAATACGCAGCGGCAGCTTTGCCCGGGCCACCGGCCCCTGTTCAATATCCTGTGCCGCAAAAATCAGCAACTGGCTGAGCGCTGTTGTCTGGTCATAGGCCAATATCAATAGATAGCCATCCCCTTCCCCGACTGCACCGGAACGCGGCGCAAACACTGGCTCGCCCAGCAGATAATGGTCCTCACCCCAAACTTTGCGGGCTCCCGTTTCCATGTCGTAATGCACCAGGCGATTGAACATCAGCTGCGCGTCGTGCCCGCCCACCAGAAAGGCGTGACGATGGGTGCGGGTCATGAAGCGATCATCGGTGCGCGGAAATTCGCAGGGCATGTCGTCCAGCATCTCTTCCGCGACAGTATTCGTCCTACCGCCCACATCGATCGTCCAGCGGCGCAGCGTTGGCGTGAGGCCGTCGTCGGCGCTCGCCATCGTGCCATCCAGCTTGGGCGCAAAGCGGGTGGCATTCGAGGCGCAGACATCGACCTTGATAGAATCTCCCTCATCCCAGGCGTTCACCATATGGAAACTCCAGCGTGGATCCATGCTGTGCCAGGTGACATCGGCAGCGGTCCCAGTGCGCGGCATCACGCCGAAATGTGCGCCCCGCTCCGGCTCCCAGGCCATGGGTATACCACTGGAGATAGCGCGCTCCAGATTGAACACCAGCGGGTACACGGGGAAAACGACATACTTTTCGGTGACAAAAAAATCATGGGCGAATGAGGGGAAGGGCGCTTCAATCATTTCATCCTTGATCAGATTGCCGTGTTTGTCCGCCACATTCATACGCAGGAACTCAGTGAAAGGCCCCTTGGCCTGGCTCCCGAAGAACACCATCTCACCGCTGCTGTAATCCATTTTCGGGTGTGCCGTGATGGGGCCGTTGATCTTGCCGTCGTAATTAAAATTCCCCACCGTGGCCAGCGTCTTCGGCTCCAGCTCGACAGCGATGGTGCCCTCCATCAGCGCCATGAGTCGATTGCCGTGCCATACAACGTGGGTATTGGCCGTGTTGTAGTGCTTTCCGGCGACTGAGGGATCGGCCGACATCGGATTGCCCAGTACCCCGAACAGCGATTTTCCCGCAGCGCGTTCCAGCTCATACTTCTCGGTGCGTACCCAACGGTTTTTCCAGGACACGCGACCAGCACTGAACTCGAAGCGCTGGATCATGCCGTCGCCGTGAAACCAGTGGTACTCCTCGCCACTTCTGGGCGGATACAGCGGGTCCGGGCCATTGCGGAAGTACACGCCCTGCAGATCTGTCGGCAGTTCCCCCTCGATAATCAGATCGGGTGCATCGCACTCAATCCCCGAAGGGGCGGTGGGTCCTTTTAGAAACATATTGTCCGGGAAAGGCTGGGTCATTAATGTACTCCTTGCGGTATTGTGCCGATTACGTTCAGTGCTTCCAGAGCCTGGATTTTTTCATCGTTATAGCCTATCACAGAGCTGATTACCGCATAGTTATCCTGCACCACAATCGGAGCGGGTGAGCGCTTTTAGTTTTTGACGTACCGTCAATTTCTGCACTAGACTGGTGGACAGCCTGCGTCGGCCAAGAGTTGTTCCGGGGGATCCATGAATCGCGCTAACCACCTGTGTTCGCTGCTGCGCAGACTATCGACCCTATGTTTTGCCGCATTCCTTGCGGGTCCTGGCGGATCTGAATGCGCACTGGCCGTTGGTCCCTATGATTCAGACTTGCTGCTTTACTCTACCGAAGGCAACCGTCTGCGGCGCTATGATATTGACACGATCGGCGGCACGCTGGTGGAAGATATCCTTGTGCAAAGAGCGGCAGACGACCCCATAAACGGTCGTGATAGCAACGGCACCATCTGCGCGATCCCCGACGGCAGTGGGCGTTATGTGCTGGGTGAAGATACTGGCCAGTCCGCCATACCCCCTGGTTGGGGTGTCTTTTCAGCCGACGGTGTACAGGAGGGCAAACTCGCTGCCACCTACCAGACCAACGGCGCCGAGCCCCACGGCTGTGCCTTCGACAACCAGGCGCGACTGTTTACCACGGAAGTCGGCAGCCAGGCCATTGGCTCCACCAACGGGCAGCTGATCCTGTGGTTTCCGCCATACGACGTCTTCCCCGGCGCACCGGGCACCTATCCGAACGGCGCCATCAGCAGCAACTTTTGCAAGATCGCCGTGGATATCGGAACCGCTGGCCAGACGGTCTTCGATGCGCAGGGGCGAATTTACGTCACGTCTTCCGGCGGCCTTAAGGTCGTGCGGTTCTCACCCCCCTTTCCCACCGGGCCCGATGCCGCCGGCGGTTGCGGCGGCATTGATCCACAAGGGTCACCGTTAGCAGATTCGGTTGTGCGGGAAGTCTTTCTACCACCCAATGGACTCAGCACCTATTCAGGAATCGCCCTGGCCCCCAACGGCAATCTCTACATTGCGACCAACCTCACCGGCACCATCGGTGAGTATGACCTCAACGGCAATCTGGTACGCATGATCCTGAACCCGGGGCCGTTCGTGTCACTGCCGATCGTCACGGGCAATCCGCAGGGCATCACCGTCGGTCCCGATGGCACCATCTACTACGCCGACCTGGCACTGCAGGGCACCCTGCCGAGCGTGGGTCCCGGCCCCAACGGCAAGGTGTGGCGCATCACGTTCGATGGTTCGAATAATCCCAATCCGCCTGAGATTGTGCGCCAGAACCTCGCTTTCCCTGATGGTGTCGCTTTGTTCGAGGGCAATCTTGAGCCACGGACGCAGTGGCGCACCTACGCCGGTGACTACCAGCGGCGCTTCTATAATCCAGTCGAGCAGATCATCACCAACCAGAATGTACACCTGCTGCAGGAGGCCTGGCGTTTTCCCACCGGGGCGATTATCACCGGTTCGCCCAGCGTGGCCTCCGTGGATATTCCGGGCGAGGGGCCGACCCAGGTGGTGTACTTCCAGTCATGGGATTTTTACATCTACGCGGTGCGCATGCGTGACGGCTCCGAACTATGGCGCTTCCAGGCTGACGAGCAGCCGGGCGCCTCCTTTCCTAGCACGGCCTCGGTCGATATCACCCAAGTCAATGGTCGTGAAACGGTATATGTCGGCACCGGCGAGATCATGTATGCGCTGGATGCCGTAAACGGTGATGAAATCTGGCGCTTCACTGCGGGCACGGGTTGCGTGGACAGTGTGGGCAACCCACCCGGCCTGTGCGGTTTTTCGGGCGAGCGCAATGAGATTGAAAGCTCGGTAGCTGTAGTGGATGGCAAGGTCTTATTCGCGATGGATGTCAACGACGTGGAAACCGGGAAGGGTGGCTTTTACGCCGTCGATGCCGCCAATGGCACGCTCACCTGGTACTTTGATCTGGCGACCGGCGCGACTTGCACGCCCTCTGCCGGCGACAACATCCGACAGTTTGACGGCTATCACAGCGAGGCACAGCTGGGCCTGCCCGCCGGTTTCCTCGCTTCGCGCCCGGGCTGCGGTTTCGCGCGCAACGTCACCGGCTGCGGCAATGTCTGGTCGTCTCCAGCAGTGGATGAATCACGCGGCCTCCTGTATTTCGCCAGCAGCAATTGCGATACCGATAACAATCCGGCCACCGCTCGCCCGGCACCGCCGATGCCGCCTTTCGATGAGGCCATCGTTGCACTGGACTTGAACGGTATTCCAGCCTGGCGCTGGCGCCCGCGTGAGGTCGACAACGACGATCTGGCTTTTGGCGCCGCGCCGAATCTGTTTACCATCAATTTTGGTGGAGCAGCGCGCGATGTCCTGGGAGTCGGTAACAAGGACGGCACTTACTATGTGCTCGATCGAGATGGCATCAACGAGGTCAACGCTGTGGCATGGGATGATGTAGATCCCTCACTGCTGCCGTACTGGCGCACCCAACTCGTACCCGGCGGCGATATCGGCGGCATCATCGCGACCTCGGCGGTAGACGAGGACCAGCGGCGCATTTACATTTCCACCGCACCGGGGGACGATGCCAGCAATGGTGTGTTTAGCCCCCAACGCCCTGTGGCACACGCGCTGAACATGGATACCGGCGCCATCGTTTGGAACAACGCGGCAGACACCACAGCTTTGGCCAGTTTCGCACCCACCAGCGCCATTCCGGGCTTAGCGTTCGTGGGCCAGGTACCAGGGGCAATTCTTCGGTTTTTCAACACGGAAGGTGATGCGGGCACCCAGATTGGCAGCTACGATCTGGGTAACGCCGCGCTGGCATCGGCTCCAATAGTCGTTGACGGAATGCTGCTGGTCGGCGGCGGTATCGGCACACGCACATCCACGGGCAGCGGACCGTCAGATCTCTCCGCCGGAATACCGTCACCGCTGATCGCACTGTGTGTTCCGGGAACGCCCACCTGCAATATTTGCCAGAACGATTTGGTCGACCCGGCGGAAGAATGCGACGACGGCAATAGTGTCAACGGCGACAGTTGTACAGCCGCCTGCGAGACCGAGGCAACCCAGGCATTCAGCGGCACGGCGAGTGGTGGCTTTATTCGAATCATTGTTGACGGTGTCACACTGTTGATTCCGACGACACCGGGCGCTTCCGCCGACGAGATCGCAGCCGCGATTGCGCAAGCGATCAACAACAACGCCAATTTGGAGGGCACAGGAGTCTCGGCGTTTGCCAGGGACAATCGTGTTATCAGCAACGGCACCTTCAGCGGCGTGCTCAGCCTCGATCCGGGCATCACCCTGGGAGAAACAACTACCGCGATTGCGGTGCCCCTGGATTCGGCCCTGTGGCTGTGGCTGGCTGCAGGATTGCTTATCGCGGCGACCTGGGCGGCGAGGTGGCGCGAAACGACTGGAAAATGTCGATAAACAGCTTAAAAAGTAGGGAGTGAACTGGTGACAAATAGTCACCTGTTGAAAATGACGGCGGTTAATGGCAAACAGCGCGCTACCGACTCAGTCAACGCTGAGACACTGCTGTGTCGCGGCATGGCGGTCGCGCTCCCGCAACCCGTCAGGTGTTCGCGGCCAAGAACTCCTTGGCACGGGCACGCTGAAAGGTAATACAGGTCGAATCGGCGGGGATTTCCGTCAATGGCACGGCCACATCCTGCGGCCTGATATTCACATCCTGCGCCAACGCTTTGAGCGCGGCCAGGTCGAAGTTGTAGAGCTCGGCGGCGTTCTCACCCAGCATCATGCGCACTTCTTTCTCGTCGATATCGGAAAACGCGAAGCGCATGTTCTCGCGCGAATACGGGTAACAGCCTTCATAGTGCGGGTAGTCGTTACCCCACAGCACTCGGTCAACGCCCACTGCATCCCGGCCTTTGACATCTGCAACGCTGGGAAAACTGGCGCCGTACCAACAATTGCGCCGGGCGTAAAAACTGGGTGCTTCCTTCAGCGCAGGGTCTTTGGAGGTGTCGATCTCGCCGATGTAGCCTGCTTTCCAGGCCATATACATCGCGTCCATCTGCTGCATGAGTCGCGGTGCCCAGGCGCAGCCGGACTCGGTGAGGATATAGCGCAGATTCGGAAAGCGCTCAAACACACCGCCCATAATCAGATGAGTGTACCCACGCTGGATGAAGAACGGCATTTCCATCGCCCACAATGCCTTGGAACCCTGGGCTTCACCGTAACTCGGCGAGCCCTGTCCCGAATGTTGGTTGATGACCAGGCCTGCGTCCTGGATGGCCGCCCACAGGCGATCGTAATCCGGGTGATTCAAGGGCTGCAAATGCACTTCCGAGGGCGATGGCAGTGGTAGCAATACGCCGCCACGCAAATTGTGGTTGGCAATCCACTGCACGTCCTCAATCGCATCTTCAATATTGTTGAGGTGGATAAGTCCGATCCCGGCGCGACGTGCAGGCTGCTCGGCACAGAACTCAGCTAGCCAGCGATTGTGCGCGCGGATACCGGCCAGCTGGTGTTGATACTGCTGTGGGGATGGCGGCGCACTGATATGAAATGCCGCGTCATAGAACGGTGGCACGGTATTGGGAAAGATCACCTCGCCCACTACACCATCACGCTGTAAATCGTCGATACGCACCTGGGAATCCCAGTTCTTGTTCTTTTTGCTACCAACGTGTGATTTCGCAGGATTGCGGTAACCGCCCCGCCATGCGTCGAAATCCTCGCGGTACTGCGGATCCAGGTACTCGCGATAGGCTTCAATCGACGCGCCGGCGTGGGCATCCGCAGTTATCACAATAAACGGTTCGTTACTCATTGCTGCGCGCCAAGGGTTGTTGGCTTACACATAAAACTGCTGGTAGTACTTCCTGATCTGGTGAATCGGGCCGTCACCATCACACAGTACCGGATTCGCATGGAATTTTTTGTGCTCCCAGATGGGCACGTCCTGGCCGTGCTGCCGGGTCACTTCACCGATGAACGCTTTCGCCAATCCCTGTGTGGCTTTGAGATTTCCATCCATAATTTTGAAACTGAAGCGCATCACCGTTTCATGGTACTCACTATCCACCGGCGTGCCGGTGACGATGATCAGGGTTTCGCCAATCCCCTGGAAGCGTGTGATGCCAACACTGCCGCCGTGTGACTCGATATCCACGCTGCCTTTCAACTCCCCGGTCGGGGTCGTAAAGGTCAGCCCTTGAAACGCGCGCATGATATGGCCGTCGAACGTAAATGTTTTCTCCGGGATATCCGGTGTGCCATGCACAAATTTGAAATGCGCGGAGTCCACCACGTTTTCCGCCATTTCCTGGGGGTGACTGCGCACCCTCGCCGTGTGATAGATCGGCTCCATCCAGCCCTCGGCGCACCAGTCGGGCACCCCGGGCACTTCCCATTTTGGCGCGTCGCCATTGGGGTGGTGCCACATGAAGACAATGCCGTTTTTTTCACAGGTGGGATAGGACGTGATCTGCGCGCGGGCCGGTATGCGCTTGGCGTACGGCACCTCGACACACTGTCCGCCGCCGTCAAATTTCCAGTGATGGAAGGGACAGCGGATATCGTTGCCTTCCACCGTGCCACCGTAACCCAAATGTGCGCCCAGATGCGGGCAGTAAGGATCCATGACTCGCGCCTCACCATCGGCACCGCGGAACACGATAAATTCCTGGCCGAGGTATTGCACCGTTTTCACCTCGCCCACCAGCAGATCCTTTGATTCAGTCATCCTGAACCAGCCAAAAGGCATGGGAAGAGGGATTCGCTCGCTCATAAAGACGACCTCATATCCGCTGAAATATGCCTGATAAGGTAGCGGAGGATACAGAATTATTGTGAAAAAAGTATAACCGAACTTTCCGGGGCTCGCCATGTTTATAAGACGGGTGCCTGATGATAACATGGCGTGCACCAAAGAGTGCGCCGCGCTGGTGTTTTAAAGGGTTACCAAGGATTCAGCTGATGGAAAAACCATGGTTAATGGGGATAGATCTCGGTGGTAGCGGTGCTCGCTGCCTGCTGGTGAATCTGTCATCCGGGGCGCTGGTCAGCGCCAGTGGTAGCTGGCGGTTCGCCGCTGCACCCGGCACTTTCGGCACGGGTTACGATATTGATCTTGACCTGGTCTGGACGGTTGTGGGCAACGTTTGCCGCGATGCTCTGCAACAGGCAGACATCGACCCTGCCACGGTCGCGGCTCTCGCCGTTTCCGCTATGCGTTTTAGTACGGTGGTGCTCACTGCCGACGATGAAAGCCTGCTGGCCGTCGACAATCGCGATGCGCGTGCGGCCGGTGAGTACTTCGAAATCGCTGAAAAAATGGGGCAACAATTGCTGGAAGAAACAGGCTGCTGGCCGCTGCCACTGCACGCCTCGGCGCGCCTGCTCTGGCTGAAGAATCATCAGCCGGACACGTTCAGCCGGGTGCATACTGTATTTGGCATGGGTGAGTGGCTCACGTATCGCTTGAGCGGCGTACGCGCCATCGATCCCTCCCTGGCCAGCGCTACCGGCCTGTTTCATCTCTCAGAAAAAGACTGGTGCTGGCAGCGAATTGATGAACTGGGGCTACCGCGAGCGATCTTTCCCCCGCTGATCGATGCCGGGTGCACTGTGGGAACACTGGCGAGCCACGCTGCGGCGCACCTGGGACTGAGCACCGATGTACTGATAGCAATGGGCGGCGCAGATACCCAGTGCAGTTTACTCGGCGCAGCTGTCATCGAGCCCGGCGACGTGGCCGTCGTCGCCGGCACTACCGCTCCCGTGCAGCGGGTAACGACGCAACCCACTTTCGACCACAGTGGCAAATCCCTGGGCACCTATCATGTCGTTCCGGGGCGCTGGATACTTGAAAGCAATGGCGGTGGCATGGGCTACTCACTGAGCCTGGTGGCCAGGATGCTGTTTCCAGAAGCACCGGAACCAGAGCTGCGACTATTAGCGGAAGCCGCCCTGTCTGAAGCGGGTGCCGCCGGGATGCTATCCACCATGGGCGCCGAAGTGATGAATATGCGCGCGCCCTCCCTACCCATGGGGCACCTCACGCTCAGCCACATGGCGGCGGCTGATGATCCTGCACCACGTCGGCACCTGGCGCGCGCCCTCATCGAAGGCTGTGCCTGTGGTGTACGCGCCAACCTCGAACAACTGGATTCAGTTGCAGGTGCTACCGCACAAACCGCCCATCCTGCGTCAGTCACACTGTGTGGCGGGATGTCACGCAGTGAGGTATTTGGTCAGTTGTTGGCGAACATCGCCGCGCGCGAAGTGGTGGTGCCGCAGACGCACCAAACCGCCGCACTGGGCGCGGCCATTTGCGCCGCAGTCGCTAACGGCAGCTATGCGGATTTTGACAGCGCCTGCCGTGCACTGTGCGGCGTGCGCACGCGTTTTAACGCGCAGCCTGAGTACGCTGCGGTGAATGGGCAGCTCTACGCCAATTGGTCGCGGTTTCGCGAACAGGCTCAAACCACTACTGTGCCCATTGCTGTCGACCACTTGTTGCCCAGGGTCTTAAAGGAATCTGAGCATACATCGTCATCCGCAGCTGCACCGACCGATCTGCATGCGCTGGTATCGGCGTCATTCGATGGCGGTTCTTTGGCCAGGCTGCGCCAACATATGGACGTGCAGTACGCCAGCTTTCGCGAGGTCAAGCGCCTGCTGACCGGAGTGGACCTGGTGAAGGCATTACAAGGTAAACAGATTTTTATCACCGAAGTGGATGTGGTGGACGCCAACGCACTGCGCCAGCTACCCGATTTGCGCGTAGTCGCGGCCTGTCGCGGCGACGCGGTCAATGTCGATGTGGAGGCGTGCACCGCCTTCGGTATTCCAGTGTTGTTTGCACCGGGGCGCAACGCGGTGGCCGTCGCTGATCTCGCCGTGGGTTTCATGATCAACCTCGCGCGCAAATTGCCCGCAGCTTCGCAGTTCCTGCGCCAGGAGGAATGTACCGCAGGTAATATGAGCAAAATGGGGCAGGCGTTCAGCCAGTTGCAGGGCCGGGAACTGTGGCGCAAAACCGTCGGGTTGGTGGGATTGGGTGCCGTGGGCCGAGCGGTGGCGAAGCGCCTGGCGGGTTTTGAAGTCGATATCCTTGTGGCCGATCCCTTCGTCACCCCCGAGCAGGCAGCGCTGGCGGGCGCTCGACTGACTGACCTGGATAGCCTGTTGCGACGCAGCGATTTTGTCAGTCTGCACGCCGCCGTCACGCCTGGAACGATCGGTATGATCGGCGCGGATAAATTCGCCAAAATGAAACCGGGCGCTTTCTTTATCAACACCGCACGCGCTGCGCTGATTGATGAGCAGGCGCTGGTTGATGCATTGGAAAGTGGCGCACTGGGAGGCGCGGGGCTGGATACGTTTGCGGTGGAACCGCCCGGGTTTGATCATCCACTAGTACAACACCCCGCTGTTATTTGCACGCCGCATTCGGCCGGCAACACAGTCGAGGTCGCCGACCACCAAGGCGAAAGCATATCGACCGCCATGCTCCAGTTGCTAAACGGACAAACCCCGCGCTGTGTTCTCAATCCGCAAACGTTGGCGACATTTGACTGGCACGGACCAAAACCTCAGCCCGATGAGGCGGAACTGGCCAGACTTGGTAAGAAGAGTGGCCCGGCCGTTACCGACCTGCAACGCGACGCAAAAGCGGCCAAATCAAACAAGCAGGAAATGGCACCTGTTGCGGCAGTGGCAGCCCCGGCTGCCATCATCGAGAAGATGACAGCCATCCTGGAAAAATTCTGTGCGGGTATGGCCGCAGACCCCGCGCTCAATACGTTCAGCGTGGACCAGGACATCACGCTGCACTTCACAGCACACGATCTGGGTCTGGGTTTTCACCTCGCACTGCTGCAAGGTCGCGTCGTCAGCGCACTGGGGCAACCAGAAACTGCTGCAGAAGTGCAGTTGCAGATGCGCGGCGAAATACTCGACGGCATGTTCACTGGCACCATCGACACCATGGAGTGCGCCATGAATGGTGAACTGTCATTTATGGGCGATGCCGCCAAAGCCATGACGCTGACACATATCCAGGCGGATATGGAGCGCATTTACTGTGCCGCCAGAGCCGCCGTGGGCGATCCCGGTGACCTTAGTGCAGTGCCGCGTCCCGGTACTGCGACAGCAGCCGCGGCGCACAGCATCGGCCCGAATGATGTGCGCGAGGACCTGGTCACAATCATGCAGGAGCTCTTTGAGGCGCAGGTTATCACCGCTACCGGCGGCAACATCAGCGTACGCGTGCCGGATTCTGAGAATGAAGTGTGGATTACCCCCAGCCGACTATTTAAGGGCGACCTGAAGGCCGAGTTGATGGTGCGTATTAACCTTAATGGGGAGAATGTGGTGCCGGGCGCGCGCTCACCCTCCAGCGAGTGGTGTATGCACACGCAGATACTGGCGAGCAAACCACAGGCCAACGCGGTGATCCACGCCCATGCCCCGAATGCGACCATCCTGGCCAATTGCGGTTTGCCCTTCCTGCCCATTTCCACCGAAGCAGCCTTTTTCGGCAATATCCCGCGTGTACCGTTTTTAATGCCGGGCACGCCGGAACTGGCCGAGGCCGTCGCCGCCGCCATGGAAGATGAATGGGCGGTGCTGATGATCAATCACGGCATCATCGTTGCCGGACGCAACTTGCGGCGCGCAGCCGACATGGTCGAGATCATCGAGCGCAGTGCCGAAGTGATCCTCGGCTGTTATGCGGTGGGCAAAGAGCCGCCGGTGCTACCGCCACATGCCGTCGACTACTTCCGCAAATTGGGCGATATCGTTGCCTGATGGCCGTCCATCGATCTTTAGCGTATCCCGCGTCGGAGACAAGGTGAATTGAGCGCGCATCGACTTACGCATATTGGGATCTGTGTTGCCGAACTGGAACGTTCGCTGCACTTCTATCGCGACGCGCTGGGTTTTGAGGAAGTGTCCCGATTGAAGATGACGGGACCAGTGACCGAGCGTTTATTGGAGATCGCCGGTGGCGACCTGCAAGCCGTGTACCTGAAACTCGATGGCACCTGTATCGAACTGCTTTATTATCCGGTTGCGGGGCACGAAACTTTGGCTACTGTAAGGCCCATGAACCTGGTCGGACTCACCCACCTCTCCCTGACCGTGGCGGACGTCGATGCGGTTATTGCAGCTGTTGCGCAGGCCGGTGGTCGACCGCTTGACCACACGCGGATTGCGCATGACGGTACGAGCAAAGCGATCTTCGTCACCGACCCGGACGGTATGCGCATCGAACTGGTGCAGGCGGGTAACGCCAATACACCGCCGGGCGGCTGACACCAGAAACCGAGGGGGACTTTGAATTGCGCTCTGTAGAAGAGATCGAAGCAGAACTGATCGGCCCTGGCGGCGCCTTTGAATTGAGCGTTGAAAGTGTCCTGGGTGAGCAGACCAAGGTGTTCAAAAATCGCAACCGCTCCCTGCGCGAGATCCTGGGGAGCTCCGCCAACCACGGGGACAACGAATACATCGTCTGCGAGGAGCAGCGCCTCACCTTCCGTCAGCACCGGGCCAGGGTCAGCGCGGTGGCCTATCGCCTGCGCCACACCTATGACGTGAATCCCGGGGATCGGGTTGCGCTTCTGGCAGACAACCACCCGCAATGGATTATCACCTTCTGGGCCACCGTGAGCATCGGGGCAATTTGTGTCGGGCTCAACGGCTGGTGGAACAAGGATGAAATCCTGCATGCGCTGGAAGACGCCTTGCCACGCCTGCTGATCGGCGATCGCAAGCGGCTGGCGCGCATTGCAGGGAGCGAGTTGCCGTTTCCGGTGCTGTGTATTGAAGATGACTTTGCCACGCTGGAGCAGGGCTGGGACGCGGCAGAAGGTAAGGCTCCCACCCTGCCCGACTGCCAGATCGCGGAGGATGACCCGGCCCTGATTCTCTACACCAGCGGCACCACCGGGCGGGCCAAGGGCGCACTGCTGAGTCACCGTAACCTGATCACCTTCCTGGCATCCGCGATCTTCAGCGGATTTCGGATGATGATGATGGAAGCGGATTCGGGAAAATCGCTCGCGGGCAGCTCACTGCCTAACTGCGGGCTTTTTTCGGCGCCGCTGTTTCATCTCTCCGGCCTGTTTACCGGGGTGATTACCAGCCTGGCCGTGGGTATGAAAACGGTGTGGACGCTGGGCCGCTTCGACCCTGAAAAAATCCTGCAGCTGATCGAGGCGGAACACGTCACCACTTGGCCTTCCCTGGGCAGCATGGCCGCGCGCGTGCTAAATCATCCTTGCTTTGATCATTACGACGTGTCCAGTGTTACCCGTCTTGGCTCCGGAGGCGCACCCACCAGTGCGGCCACACAACAGCGCATGACCAGCAGCTTCAAGGGGACCGGCGGCCGCATGGCGCTGGGTTACGGGCTTACCGAATCTTCGGGCGTGGGCACACACAACTGGGGCGAACTGCTGGAGGCACACCCCAATTCAGTGGGCAGGATTTTCCCCGGGATTGAGATCACCATCCGGGACGACAAAAACCGGCCTCTACCAAACCGTGCGCAGGGTGAAATCTGTATTCGCGGCAGCTGCGTGATGCTCGGTTACTGGCGCAACCCGCAGGCCACCTACAAATCCATTGCGCCCGGGCGCTGGCTGCGCACTGGCGACGTGGGCCATTTTGAGGGCGAGTTTCTCTTTATCAACTCCCGGGCTCGCGATCTGATTCTGCGCAACGCCGAAAATATTCACCCGGTCGAAATTGAGCACTGTCTGGAACTGCACCCCGAGATTATCGAAGCAGCCGTTATCGGTGTCCCGCACCCGGACATGGGGCAGGAAGTGAAAGCTGTCATCGTAGTCACTGCGGGATACACGCCCGATACCGGGCTCCTGCACGCCTTCTGCAGTGAACGCCTGGCGGCGTTCAAGGTACCCAGCCACTGGGAGGTGCGCTACGAGCCATTGCCCCGCAATGCAGCGGGTAAAATCATGAAAAATGTGCTTTCAGGGGAAACGGATGGGCAGTTGACGGAGGAGTGAACGCAGCGGTTGCTCGCCGGAAATCCTTGCGCGGCCTAGAGGTCCAACCATCGAAACGAGCGTATCTGTGGTGTATTACTATTAGGATCGAGATTGTCGCCGTTTTTATGCGGCGTGAACCACAGCAGCTTCAACGGCCTTTGGCAGATGGACATCGATGAAGCATAGAGGTAGTCACCACCAGACTCATCCACGACACGAATATAGTTGATTTTCACCGCCGCTGCGTCCGTTATTACTTGATAAATTTTCCGCTTCTCCAGAGAGGCGGTGTAATCGGAATTTTCTATGCAAATCACAAACTTAGATTGGGCCATAACTCACTCTACTAATCGCTTGATTTTGTATTCCTTACGTTACCAGGGACCCACGACGTCGCAAGCAATGGCGCGCATTACCGTGCGCAGCCCGCAGGGCGATTTTGCTTCGTCTTATTATATTTTAGACGCAGCATTTCAGTTTTTTACGGATTCGCTTTCGTTCCGGCACCCTCTATTTAGAGCGCCGCATTTATTTTCTTTTGGCCTTCTTGTCCTTTTTCTCGGCGCGCTTTTCTTTCAATGTTTTTTCAGATTTCTTTTTGACTGCCTTTTTAGCATCTTGACCCTTAGCCATAAATCGCTCCTGTATTTTTGTTGACCAGATTGTAAACGTCTGTGAAGAAATAGTAGTAGTAATTAAACGGTTGCAACTGACGTGTCAGCAAGGCCTTCACTGCAGTTTGTCTTCTTATAGTACATCGCTGGCACTATGCAATCTATGCTGCTTGATCCGAATACAGGCAGCAATGACTAACGCAAGCGCCAAAAACGATAGCACTGCACCAGACACAGTTGGTATCGGCGATGGATAAGGTGAGACTATGAAATCTTGACTATAAATCAGACTTTGAGGTCCACCCAGATAGCTTGTATAGAATGTAGCGCTGTATTTACCTCCAGGGATATGGCCAACATCCCAAGTGTGCTCGAAATAAGGAGGTGGAGAAAAATCACATGCGCCAGAATCATCAAAGACTAACCGAAACTCAGTGCCAAACTGGTGTTGTACAACGCTGAGCGGACAGCCAGCATAAGTAAATAGCAGCTCGACATTGTCATCTGAGGTCGGATTACTTGGCTTTACAGTAATCATTAATTGAAGATACCTCTTGTGACCCGCCAACACTCAAACAATGTCTGGCGATACATGGCTGATATTACACCCATGTCCAGTATGTCAGTAGGCTATTCAAATGACTCAATCAGATGGGCAGGGAAATGTTCTGGCACCGTCATTGGCGCGTCCTCCACCGGGATGGACTCCGGCTCTGCCACAATCGCGCGCGTGGGCTGCGCGGGGGCAGGCTCCGGCACCAGGGCAGGTGCTTCCTGTGCAGGCAGCGGCGTGACGGCGGGGACGACCGACTCTGGCGCTGTAGTTGGTGCAACCTGCACTGGGGCCGGGGCCAGGACTGGCTCTGGTACCGTCGTCGGTACGGTCTGTAGCGGGGCAGACTCTGCCGTCAGAGCAGGCACTGCTGGCACAGCAACCGGTTCGGGGGTCACCTTACCGGCCTGCATATCGCCCAGGATGGTGTCAACCGCAGCGAAGAAACGCCTATAAAAATCCTTATCGTCGATGGTCTCTTCCGACACCTTCACCAGTGAATCGGCGCTCTGCCCGATGGGCAACGAGATCGAGCCTATGGCACTGACGCCGACACTGGCGGAGCTGCTGCTCATTTTTAGCGAATACGTGGTGAGCACGCCGGTGGCGAACACGGTGCTGCCAGTGGTTTCAGGCAGGCAAACGACATTCATCTCGATAAAGGTGTTCTGGCTGGATTCGCTTTTGTACGCCTTGCGTGCCTTAACCCCCTCGCTGCTGGTGGTCTCAATGATGTAACCCTGTCCGAGCAGGGAGCGCCGCGCGCTCTCGCATGCCATGGCGGCATCGCCATCGGTCCGCAGCTTGAAGAGGCTGTCGTAGGCGAAACTCTCATCAGTGTAGACGGCGTTGGTGCTGCAGGCGGCCTGAAGCAGGACGCACAGGGAAAAAAGCAGTGTTTTCGATCGGTGCTTCATATCAGTGCTTGATGGCACGCTGGAGGTGTCGAGTGTGGGAACTATAATGGGCCTGTTTGTCGAAAGCTACGTCTTTCGCGCTACCGGCTAATAGCCACGCAGGGTAGCATACCGCTGCACATGGTAA
Source organism: Haliea sp. (assembly GCA_031414375.1). GTDB lineage: Bacteria > Pseudomonadota > Gammaproteobacteria > Pseudomonadales > Halieaceae > Marimicrobium. The sequence continues at coordinate 31,800 of JANNVJ010000060.1, read as the reverse complement.
TGTTCATCCCCCAGCGTCTGCTGCGCCACCCGTGCGCGCTTGAGATAAAAGCCGATATCCTCGGCATCGGTCATGCCGATACCGCCAAACATCTGTATCGCCTCATCGCTGACCAAGCGAAAGGTCTCCGCCACCTGCACTTTAGCCAGGCTGGCCATAAGGGAAAGGTTTGCAGCATCCTCGTCGATGGCTTGCAGCGCCTTCATCACCACGGATTTCGACAGCTCAATCTCACAGAACATTTTGGCGGCGCGGTGTTGCAAGGCCTGGAAACTGCCAATCACCGCGCCAAACTGCTGGCGCTGCTTGAGGTAATCGAGAGTACGCTCAAACGCGGCCTGCACCGAGCCCAGCATTTCCGCCGCCAGTGCGATATTACCTCGGTCCAGAATACGGGTCAGCAGACCATGACCCTGATGCAGATCACCGAGTAAATCAGCCTTCGACACCACGACATCCTGCAAGCGCACTTCAGCCATGTTGCGGCTGTCGACCATCACCCTGCGTTCCACCGTAACGCCACTGTGGGCGCGCTTCACGATAAACAGCGATATGCCCTGCGCTTCGCCGCGCTCTCCGCTGGTGCGGGCGACCACAATAAATTCATCAGCGACATGGCCGTCGATAACATGCATCTTACAACCATTGATCACATAGCCGTCCGGGTGCGCCGGCGCTGTGGTGGCGATAGCGCTTGGATTGTGGTGCGGCCCCTCCTCCAGGGCGAGTGCAACCAGCAGCTCACCGCTAGCGATGCGCGGCAGTCGCTCGGACTTTTGTTGTTCACAACCGCCCAGCAGGATGCCACTGGCGGCCAACGCCACGCTGGATAACAGCGGGCTGGCGACCAGTGTCCTGCCACTGGCCTGCAGCACCACGCCCAGTTCGACAAAGCCGCAATCCAGGCCGCCATACTGTTCGGGCAGAAACGCGCCTGGCCAGCCCATCGCAACCATCTCCTGCCACAGCTGACGGCTGAAACCGTCAACATTTTTTTCATCGCGCAGTGCTCGCAGCGCACTGACAGGAGCCTTGCGCCGAAAAAAATCTTCCGCTGTACTCTTGAGCAGTGTTTGTTCTTCGTTTAAGACCAGTGGCATAGCGCTGTACCTTTCGTGTGATTCAGGTATTGGATGGCAAACCCAGTACCCGCTTGGCAATAATATTCAACTGGATCTCTGAGGTGCCCCCCTCGATGGAGTTAGCTTTACTGCGCAGCCAGCTGCGCGCAATACGGCCCTCCTCAAACACGTCTCCCTCCCAGCCAAGGCTGTCCATGCCGCCGATGGTCACATGCAACTCCTGGCGCTCCTTATTGATCTCGGAGCCGTAATATTTCAACAGCGAAGAGGCCGGGCCCGGGTCTGCGCCAGCTTTCATCTCATCACCTACCCGTTGCATGGTCAGGGTAAACGCCTGCTCGCGGATCTGGCAACGGGCCAGCTTCTGGCGCAGCACCGCGTCTGCCAGCACACCGTCCTTCGCGCCCAGCGTTTCCAGGGCGAGCTGCTCGATGGATTTTTTCTTACCCGAGCCGCCGCGCCCCATAGAAGCTGCCATATTGCGTTCGTGCTGTAGCAGGTACTTGGCGACCGTCCATCCTCTGTTCAATTCGCCCACCAGATTTTCTTTCGGCACTTTCACGTTGTCAAAAAACGTCTGGCAGAACGGCGAAGCGCCGCTCAGCAACTGGATGGGCGCAGTACTCACTCCTTTGGATGTCATGTCGAACAGCAGGAAACTGATGCCATCGCGCTTCGGCGCTTTCGCATCCGTGCGCACCAGACAGAAGATCCAGTCGGCCATGTTGGCGTAGGAGGTCCAGATTTTCGAGCCGTTCACCAGGTAGTGATCGCCCCGATCCAGCGCCGAGGTTTGCAGGCTGGCCAGATCAGAGCCGGCGCCGGGCTCGCTGTAGCCCTGGCACCAGCGAATCTCGCCACGCGCAATGCGCGGCAGGTGTTCGAGCTTTTGCGCCTCGCTGGCAAACTTGAACAGCGCCGGGGCCAGCATAATGATGCCCAGGCTGGTCAGCGGTGCGCGACAACCAAGGCGCGCCATCTCCTGTTGTAGTACCTTGCTCTGCGGGCGACTGAGGTCGGCACCACCGTACTGTTGCGACCACTGCGGCACTGTCCAGCCCTGCGCTGCCATGCGTTCCAACCACACTTTCTGCTCGGGACTCTGGTAGGAAAATTTGCGCCCACCCCAACACACATCGTCGTCACCGGCGAGTGGGGTACGCATGCTGGCGGGGCAATTTTCCTCCAGCCAGGTTCGCACCTGTTCCCGGAATTGTTCGAGTTGCTCCATATGTTGCTCTCATCAGGAATGCAGTCTTGTCAGGTATTGAACAATACCTTGAGGTGCGAAGGCCCGCGAAAGGCCGCGCCGCGTATCTTGCTGATGGTATCTGCAGCCGGATCAATCGGGCCGAGGGACATAAGTTCCTGGGGGGTCGAGGGCTGCGTGAAATTCGTCACTCTAGTTCTCTCTGGTGGGCGCAGCAATGGCTATAAATAAAGCGATTGCGGCGTTTTCCAGTCCAGAGTGGCAGAAAGAAAAGCATTATTCAAGCCAGCTGCCTGAAAAACACCGCGCCGCAAGGTGTGTGTGAAAAAGCGAAAATGTGCCGCTAGTCTGCGAGCCGAAAGGCCATGAGCGTGTCACCCAGCGTGGTGCGCATGAAGGAGTGCCCACCGGCCGCGATCACCACGAATTGTCTGCCGCTGTTACCGCCTTGATAGGTCATTGGCATCGCCTGTCCACCGGCGGGCAAGCGGTGACGCCACAACTCCTTACCACCGCGCGCATCGAAAGCGCGCAGGTAATTGTCCAGCGTGGCACCAATGAAAACGAGGCCCGAGTCGGTCACTATGGGGCCGCCTGCACTGGGTAAACCCATCGTAGGCGCAAACGGAAACCAGGATAGCGCCGGCACCATGTCCCTGGGAGTGCCAAAGGGTACCTCCCACCGGATTTTGCCAGTATCCAGACTCACCGCCAGCAGGCTGCCCCAGGGCGGGGCCAGACACGGCACGCCAAAGGGCGAGAGCAGGATCTCATGCTTTACCATATAGGGCGTGCCGAGGTTGGGCGAGTAATCGTCATACTCGACATCACGGTTGGCCTGCGGCACCTGCTCGCGCGGTACCAGCTTATTGAAGGACACCACATAGTTTTGCGGCATGATGAGTGTGTTGTGCTTGCTGTCGTAGGCCAGCCCACCCCAGTTTTGCCCCCCAGCGACACCGGGATATTGGACACTGTGCCTGTTCACGGCTGGCGGGGTGAACATGCCCTCATTGGCTGCCGCTGCAATCTTCTCGCGGCAGGCCTGGCGATCGTAGAAGGTAAACCCCCAGGCATCTTCCGCTTTCAAACCGTGCGGATGCAGTGGCTGCGGAAACGTCGGAAACGGTTGCGTCGGTGATGTGTATTCGCCAGGAACCGTGGTCTGCGGCACCGGCCGCTCCTCCACCGGATAGAGGGGCTCGCCCGTCTCGCGATTCAGGATGAACAGGTGTCCCATCTTCGTGGCCTGCACCAGCGCGGGAACCTTTTTGCCGTCTTTTTCGATATCGATAAGTACCGGTTGGGACGCGATGTCATAATCCCACAGGTCGTGGTGCACCACCTGAAAATGCCACACCACTGCGCCCGTCAGCGCATCCAGCGCCACCACCGAATTGGCGTAGTAACCAAGATCAAAGCCCTTCTTTCTACGCTGACCGCCGACAAAATCCGGCCCGGGACTGCCGAAGGGTATAAAAATTAAATTGCGCACTGTGTCAGCCGACGAAATACTCCAGGAGTTGGGAGTCCCGAAGTGATAGCGCTGCTTCGCAGGTGCGCCCACTGACTGCGGGGAAGGCGCACCCGGCGGCACCGGATCGAACGCCCAGCGCAGTTCACCCGTGCGCGCATCCCAGGCGCGAATAACGCCTCCCGGGGAATCGACGCGCTGGTTGTCCCTGACCATCGCGCCTTGTACCACGAGATCGTTGATGACCAGCGGCGGCGACGTCATGGCCATTTCATCACCGACGATGTTGCCCATGCCGGCGCGCAGATCGATCGCGCCGCGTTCACCAAAATCCAGGCAGGCCTTGCCAGTCGCGGCATCGATTGCCACCAATCGCGCATCCAGGGTGCCCATGAACACGCGCGTCTGGCAGGGTATCGGTGCACTGCCTGACGGACTGCCTGCCTTTAACGCTACATCGCGATCCTGCCACAACGCCACGCCACGACATTTGGCGGTGGCCGGCCCGCGTACTTCTGGCCTGCTATCAAACACCCAGCGCTCCTGCCCGGTCTCGGCATCCAGCGCAAACGCGCGGCTCAGGCCGGAGCAGAAATACAGCGTGTTGTTGTGCAGAACGGGGGTGGCCAGGAACGAACTGGGCGGCATGTCAGGTTTAAGCTCGGAGGAGTCGCCCGTATGATATTCCCAGGCGACTTCCAGCTTATCGATGTTGTCTCTGGTGATGTCCTTGAGCGGCGAGAAACGGGTTCCTCCGGCATCGCCGCCCCATACGGGCCAGCCTCCGGTATTATCCTGCGCGAGCGCTGCGGCAGTTCCGCACAGGCACACCGCGATAAACAGCAATCTTTTCATCTGTCTTGAAACTCTGCGCCAGGTTACTGAGCGACGGGCTGTGCTACTGCACCCGCACCGCGTACCGGGCCGGTGCCGCTGAAGCGACCAGACCCTTCGATGTCGGGCGCACCGGTGGGATCCAGCCGGGTCACTTTGGGTATGCCGCCCTCCACATGCCAGGCCGGAGAACTGGAATGCGAAGTCCATACGTCGCCCTGGTCATCCATATCCAATTCGCGCGTGTAGGTCACCAGAGTGGGCAGCGGATACATCGTCCAGTTTTCACTATCAGGCTCAAAGCGGATCAAACTGTCACTCTGGGTGCCGGTGATCCACACATGATCCGTTTTGGGATCAACAAAAACGGCATAGGGCACCTCACTGCCCAGTGGTATCACGGGAATCACGTAACTTTCCTTCCATGCCATGGTGTTGGTATCGAAACGGTTTAGCGTGCCTTCGGCGTAGCTGGGAACCCACAAATTGCCCTTCGAATCAAAACGCAGGCGGCGCGGGGTAACGAAGGGGGTCGCAATAGGCGTCACTTCCAGCGTCTCAGGATCAATGCGCCCGATGTGGCTCATGTTCAGCTGGCTGAACCACACGCTGCCGTCGATGGGACTGATGTCGATACCATACGGCATGGGCATGGTAACGCCGTCCATATCTGCCGAACGCTCCTCCAGCTTGAACAGGTCGGCATGCTCGATGAAGAACGGCGTAAACCAGGTGATCAGGCGGGTTGTCACATCGGGAAATTTGAGTGTGATAAATGTCTGCTCGCGCGTTTTCGGATCAAACATGCCGACATGATTGGTGGCGGTGAGCGTGTACCACAGGCGTCCTTTTTTATCGAAGCGCAAGGTATGCGGATTGATGCCCTCTTCCAGATCAACAATGTCCCAGGTTTCTGTAGCGGGATTGAAGCCCGCCAACTGGTTACCGGATGCCAGTGTCAACCAGATCATGCCATCAGGGGCCGTTTGCAATGAGTGCGGAGCCAGGTAGTTCGGCAATGTCTTATTCTTGGATTTCTCCATTTTCCAGTAGACACCCCCCGGCTTATGGTCGCCGCGGGGTATGAGATAACTTTTGCGATCGCCGTCGGGATTCTTGTCAAAGCGAATGACATGGAGTGTGTCGAGGGGGCCGTCGACGGTCCAGATTGAACCATCCGCATGGTAAACCATCAGATCGTGCTGCCCCGACGTGGGCCCACCCAGATCCCATTCCTCAATCACCGCGCGCCGCACTTCTGCCGATGGCACCGGCAGTGGACCGTTCTCACCGTCGTAGGCCGGCAGTTTTTTCAGTACATTGGCCTGATCGTAGGCGGCCAGGTAATGATCCGGCAACACCGCCTTGAGATCGTTGGTGATGATGGCGCTGCGGCGCGCCATGTCGTGAATGGTATCGACCCATTGCTGGCGCGTGAACTGGCGCCTGGACGTTAGCGGCGAGCCTTGCTGGTGGCAGTAGGTACACTGCATCTTGAACTCCAGCAACTGGTCGCGATTATCAAATTCTTCCAGTACCAGGTTCATCCAGTAGTTGCTGGGCAGTTGCTGGATCATCTCCGCCGGATCATTAATCCGCGCCATGTCCACCGCCATCCAGCGTCCATCCGGGTCAGGACCCTGGTTGTCCAGCACCACATCTTTCCAGCCTGCCCGGCGCACGCGAATTTTGTAACCATCCGCCCAGGGCAGGTCGGGCGACAGGAATCGCCCCTGTTCATCGGCAAATACACTCAGTGAGTGAATAGGGTCGCCGTGGGAAAAAGTCACCATGGCCCCCTTCACAGGACTGCCAGCGGAGGTCACGTTCCCGTAGAAAAAGCCTGCCCCTGCTGACGGTGCGCCGGTGGCGTGGGCGGGACTGAACAGAATCAGCACATTCAGGAACAGGAGCAAAGCAAGCAGGCGTCGCATAGCAGGATTCCCGGTTTCTATTTTGTTTTGGCGCTACCAACAGGCCGCAACGCGCAATACCGATGGTGATTTACCAGAAAACCAGATTGGCAGAAAAAAAGAGATTATTCAAGCCAACTGCCTGAAAACAGGATCGCCTCGCGCCATTGCTGCCTATTGGCAAATGCCCTCCTCAGCTTTTTGCGCATGCGCATCCAGAACAAGGCCGAGTGACTTTTCCATCAGCCAGCGCGCCTGCATCGTATAGGCGTAAACGCAGGCATGCACCGAAGCATCCTGCCAGGTCGCTACTGAGCAGCTTGCCGAATATTCCTCGAAGGTGGCCAGTGCGCGCACCAGATCCGTGATATGCCGGGGACATTCACAGTCCAGCGCGCTGCGCATCTTGCGCGCCTCGGACAACTCCCGCTCATCGAACAGACGGGGCTTTCCCTGCACCAGTTGCCCAACGCTTTCAGCACTAAGGCCCGCTTCCTTCACCGCAATACTCAGGGTGAAATGGAAGGCCAGAAATGCCGGATCGGGAGGATAACTCGCCGCTGTATAACCCAGCTGGTTCAGTTCTTCCAGCAAGCGATCGTTGCTGTAGCGATGTAACACAAGGACATTGCTGGTATCCAGTGCGGCGGCAAGGGTCGACAGCACCGGGCTCGTTGACGCAGTGAGGCCTGCGCACTCCACCACCAGGCCATCGATCCCAGCGGCAGCATCGACCAGGGTGATATCCATTTGCGCCAGCGAACAGCGCGCCAACAGGGCATCGACATGCACCAGACAACCCTGATGCTCCTCCAGCCAATCACACAATGCATCACCCACGAACAGAACGCGCGGCTTACGCACTGGAATATCACTCTGGGCACCTTTACCACGAGAGCGGAGCAGCATTTCCAGCGTCTTACGCTGCGAGGTGGCGATCTCTCCAATGCGTGTCCCGGACGCGACCAGCGCCGCAACCAACTGCAAATGTTCCAGATCTGCCTGGGTGAACATCCTCCGGCCGGAGGGTGATTTGTGGCTGGCGCCCAACTGGTAACGTCGCTCCCAAATACGCAGGGTATCGGGCTTGACCCCGGTCAGTCGGGCTACTGTGCCGATGCTGTATAAAGGTCTGCGTTGTAACTCGATCGCGCCCATCTTGCTTCTCCTGTGCGTGGAGGATAGATACGCCTTACACCTGTGATCGGATGACCTGACCAGGTTTTGTCCCACCTTTGCCTGGACAGGCACATGGAATGTTGGTCATGACTGCCCTTTGTTCGCGTATATACCCCGAAGAACAAGAGGCTACGTCGATGAACGAACTGGCGAAGGACAATGACGATGCTGCGCTGGACTGGCTGTTTACCAAAGCGCGCAAGTACCCGCTGCTGACGGCCGAAAAAGAGCAGGCCATAGACCTGCAGAAATGGTCGGCGTTGCAACAGTTGCAGCAGCTATTCATTGCTGACGAGCACTGCCGGCACTACCTGAGTGCATGGGCAGCGAATACGCTGAACAAGCCGCCCACCCTGGAGGATTGCGAGATCCGCGAGCACTACTACCTACTGCGACGCGAGCAGGTGGGATTGCTCGAAGGCGGCGAGCAGCGGCCAGCATTGGTCACGTTCAGCAAATGTATCGCGGGTACAGCCAGAAAACAGCGCGACGAGAAGGCTATCACTGCGCTGCAACTGCCTGCCAGTCTGGTAGTGGGCTTGGCTGAAACGTTGGTGGATGATGGCACGCTGCGCGGCGTGGCTGCAGCTCTGCACAGTTGGCAAGATCTATGGGCCCCGCTACCGCAAACATCAACGGCATGTACCGACCCGAAAATGGCGAAAGCATTGCGCCAGTACATTGCACAGTATTACGCGGCGCGCGATCAATTGGTGAATCACAACCTGCGGCTCGTTTTTTCCATTGCCGGACGCCTGACGAGACGCGGTGTGCCCTATCGGGATCTTATCCAGAACGGCGTATTGGGCCTGATCCGCGCCGCCGAGAAATTCGAGCAGCGCAAAGGCTATCGCTTCAGTACGTACGCCTTCAACTGGATAAACCAGGCCGTGCGCAACACCATCGAGGATCAGCGCGGTATCGTTCGCTATCCGTCCGGCGTAAACGAACAGATTGCGCGTTTGCACAGGGAGCGACTCCACCATATCAACATCACTGGCCATGAGCCTGACGTACAAACGCTGGCGCAGCGACTGAAGATGAAAACCGAGACGGTGCGGCAACTGCAGCAAGTTGGCAACTTGTCCATCTCGCTGGACGCTCAGCCCCATGGTGACACGGAAGGATTGGCGCTGGTAGAAACACTCGCGGGAGGCCCCTTCGCGACGACGGCGGGTGCCGCCGAACAAGACTCGCTGAATCGCTGCCTGATGCAAAGCATCAAGATTCTGGAGCCCACGGAACAGCGGGTTGTCATCCAACGCTGGGGCCTCGACCGAGGCGCCCCGCGAACACGGGCTGAGATAGCGGTGCAGATGGAAGTCTCAACGGAATGGGTACGGCAACTGGAGGTCTCTGCGCTGGCAAAGTTACGCAACGATGCAGGCATGGTCGAAGCGTACCAGGATCACCACAGGTTCGACGGCTGAGGCTTATTGATTTCAACTGAAGTTCTTAGCTACAGTTTCGATTTAGCATCCTCGAAAGTGCACGCAATCGTCAAGGCAGAGGTGTGGCGTAAATCGACTTCAGCGCCGACGCAATGTCGGGGTAGGCAAACGTAAAGCCCGCTGCCTGCAGACGATCAGGCAACACGCGCTGGCCATTGAGCAACAGCTCCTGTGCCATCTCCCCCACCAGCAAGCGCAGTACCGGCGCCGGCACGCCCGCTCGAATGAACGTACGATGATGTAGCTGCAGGGCTGTGGCGAAATCGCGTCCGGTCACGGGCGCAGGGCTGGTGATATTGAAGGCGCCCTGCTGGTCGATATCTCCCAGCAGGAACTGTATGGCGCGAATGACATCCTGTCGGTGCACCCAGCTCAGCCACTGCCGGCCGCCGCCCAACCAACTGGCGACACCGAAGCGAAAGGATGTCGCCATCTCCGCTAATGCGCCGCCACCCGTGTCCAACACCACGCCCAGGCGCAACAGGCAGACCCGCACTCCAAATTGCTGTGCCTGCAGTGCCAGTGACTCCCAGTCACTGCAGAGTGTCTGGGCAAAGCCGGGCGTTACTGCAGAAGATTCCGTCAGGCACTCATCACCGTGATGCCCGTAGTAACCGATGGCGCTGGCACTCAACAGGACAGCGGGTGGGTGCTGGAGACGTGCCAGCAGATCGAGTAACTGGCGGGTGACATTCATGCGACTGGCGACGATCTCGTGCTTGTAGGCCGCCGTCCAGCGCTGGGCAGCCAGCGAGGCGCCTGCCAGGTTGATAACCGCATCAAGCTGTTCGGTTGCCACGATCTGATCAAGGGATCGAATGAAGCGGCAACGGGGTCGGTCGCCCTGCGCCTGCCGGCTGAGAATAGTGACATCACTGCCACTGGCCAGCAGTGTCTGGGTAAGCGCTGTGCCGATGAACCCGGTGCCACCTGTCAGCAATATGCGCATCAGTACCTCTGTGTCGGGACTCTGGTTAATGTACGCCAGCGCAGCACCATGGATCAAAATACAACCGCGTCATCTAATCTCAAGACCACACCGTATACTACGCTTGTGAATACACTACAACATGACAGCCGCAACTTGGCCGACTTCCTCATCGATCACCCCCGAGTGGTGGTACTGACCGGGGCGGGTGTTAGCTGCGCCTCGGGGATACCGACCTACCGCGACCAACATGGGACGTGGCTGCACCGCGCGCCTATACAGGAGCAGGCGTTTCTAAATGATGAACACGCCCGGCGTCGCTACTGGTCGCGCTCCTGGCATGGCTGGCCGGTAATCCGCGACGCGCTGCCCAATGCGGCGCATCTTGCCTTGGCACAACTCGAGGAACGCGGTCATATCGAACTTTTGATAACCCAAAACGTAGACAGGCTGCACCAAAGAGCTGGCAGCCGCCACGTCGTCGACCTGCACGGCAGGGTTGATCGGGTGCGCTGCCTCGCCTGCGCCACGCTGCACAGCCGGGACAACATCCAGCAATTGCTGGAACGCGAGAATCAGTGGTCCTACCCGTCCCACCACAGCACACGACCCGATGGTGACATGGAGATTGCCGACGAGCAGCTCCTCCAGCTGGTACTGCCGCAATGTTATCTATGCGCGGGCGACCTGATGCCAGATGTGGTGTTCTTTGGCGGTACCGTACCCACAGCCACAGTGAACACCTGCCTTGAGGCACTGGCGCAAGCCGATGCCCTGCTCGCGATAGGGAGTTCCTTGATGGTCTTCTCGGGCTACCGCTTCTGCCGTCGGGCCAGCCAGCTGGGTAAGCCCATTGCTATCCTCAATCCCGGTGTAACGCGCGCAGATGATCTCGCACACATCAAATTCCAGTCACCGGCCGGACCCCTGCTCACGCGGACCGTCGAGCAACTCAGCCAGAGCTTCAGCCTTGCTCCATACGTTCCCGGTAATCCCAGCTGAACAGCCGCACCGGCTCGATAGTGATCAGAACCTCATCCTCGGCCCGCGACAACAGCCAGTTGCCCAGCTTTGAATTCGTACCGCCGAGGTAACGCTGCAACATCTCACCAAGCACCACGCCGTCAACGTCAGCATCCAGCGTCGCAATCCCCTGCCCCCTCACCCCGTGATACGGCGGCTCATTCGGTGCCAGTTCAAACCCTACACGATCGCAGCGCTGCAGGAGGCTGACCAACTGTGAGGAACGGTGCGATACACAGCGCAGGTGCTGTCCGTCATAGCCATACCAGACCGAGACCACGCGCGGGAAGCCATCGTCGCCCACGCAGGCCAGGCGCAGGGGGAAAGTGCTGCTCTGCAGGAAGGTATCGATCCGTGCTTTATCCCATGGGCCTTTCAGCATGATGGCCATAGACTGTGATCTCCTGCAATAGGTACCGGGTTAGACTTAACGACCAGCTTACCGCATAAAAAAAGCCCGCGCATTTCTGTGCGGGCCATAGGCCTGGATGGGTACTTTCAAGAAGAGGAAGCTCGCAGGAGCGCCTCTGCCTGTACTCATTCACAACTACTTACGCGCGCAAGACTTAACTGGATCACTGCGCGAGGACGAGGGTAGCGAGTAATACACTGCTTTGACTGGCCGCATTTCCGAGTAAAACCAGAAAGCAGCTAAGGAGGTGCAGTGCCCATTGGGCCTGCTTAGTGTGAAATTTTATTTGATAAACCGTCAAAAACTACAGATAATCATCAAAATAATTACAATAGTCGGAGAAGTCTATGCGTTTGCCAATAGGCCTTCTGGTGATCGCTTTGGCACCACAAGCACTGGCACAGGGCCGCGAAAGCACCCTGGAAGAAGTCATTGTGACTGCCCAGCATCGCACCGAATCTGCGATTTCTACACCGATCTCTCTCTTTACGCTGAATGCTGAACAGCTGGAAAAACAGCGCATTGGCAGTATTTCCAATCTCAACGGCCTGATTCCGAATTTGAGTATTGATAACTTCCCCGCCAATAACCAGACCCTGCGCCTGTTTATACGTGGCGTGGGTTTGTCGGATACCCAAATTACACAGGATCCAGCCGTTGGCGTATATCTCAATGGTGCTTACATCGCGCGCTCGGCAGGCCTGACATTTGATGTGGCAGACCTGGAGCGTATTGAAGTGTTGCGCGGCCCACAAGGTACGCTGTACGGGCGCAATACCACCGGCGGTGCCATTAAGCTGATCACAAAAAAACCCGATCTCAATGACCTGTCGTTTGACCAGACCCTGAGTACGGGCAACCGCGACCTGTTCAGCAGCAAGACATCGCTAAACGTACCGTTCGCCGAAAAATACGCCGCCAAGCTGGCATATTTCTACGAGGATGTAGACGGCTTCACCGAGAACAACGGGCCGGGCGGCGGATTCGGCGACAGGGAGTCGAACGGCTTCAGGCTGGATGTGCGCGCCGAGCTCAGCGATGCGTTGACGCTCGACTATGGCTACGACCACTCAAAAATTACCTACTATAACTACACGGCGCAGGCGGTGACACCGCGGGAGTCGGGGTCCAGCCTGCTGGCCATTATTGGGGATATTGCCAAGCAGTATATACAGTACGGCAGCAATCGATTCAGCGAACTGTCTACTTCCGTCCCGCTGTTACCGACCGACACAACCATTGATGGCCATACTCTGAACACTGAGTGGACGATAAACGACACTATGTCTGTGCGCTCCATCACCGCGTGGCGCGAGCTGCAGGACAAGAGTTACATAGACTTTGCCAGCGGTGCGACTGAGGAGTTTCGCATCGACTTTAACACCGCAGTAATCGGCGCTAATGCCGGCGACCAGAGAATGGACCTCCCCGCCGTACGGCCTGACCTGCAACAAAAGCAGTTTTCACAGGAATTCCAACTGCTGGGTAATTTCAACGATTCGATTGAATACCTGGCGGGACTCTATTATTTCTGGGAGAAAGCCGAGGAAGACGCCCAACCATTGCATCATATTTTTGACGCCTATCCCTTTGCCGGCGGTACCATCTATAACCTGAGCTCTGAATACAACGAAATTGAAAACGATGCGCTGGCGGTGTTCACTCAATTCACCTGGACGCCGGATGTGCTAGAGAAACGCCTACACCTCACGCTGGGTGGGCGTTATTCCAAGGACTCGCGTGAGGCCAAGCGCGAAGTCACTGATTACACAGTGGTCGATCTGGATACGTCATTACTCAATCTTGTGGGCCCCGACTCGTTCAGTGCGAATCCTGATCAGGACTTCGACGATACCTCCTATACCTTTATCACTGAGTACGACCTCCTGGAGCACGTAAACGTGTACGGCAAATACGCCGGTGCCTACAAAAGTGGTGGCTTCAATATCAGAGACCCCGAAGAAGCGGGTTTCAGCAACGGCTTCAAGGAGGAAAAGCTCAACGCCTGGGAATTGGGCGTCAAGGGTGAAGGACTTGAGCGCAGAGTGAGCCTGAGCTCCGCCATTTTCTATCAGAAATTTGAGGATTATCAATTTAATTTCCAGATACCAGGCACCATTTCCGGAACGCGCGTGTTCAACATTGACAACGGTGAGATGTCCGGTGTTGAAGTGGAGCTGATGGCGACACCCACTACCGGTTTACTGCTACAGTTAAGTTACGCCTATCTCGACAGCGAACTGGATCCGGTTGAGAACCCGTTTTCAGGCGAGGTGGAGGAGTTTTCATTTGGCAATGCACCAACGCACTCCTACAGTTTTATGGCTGGTTACACCTTCCCGGCCACCACCGTCGGTGTCGTAAACGCCAACGCCAGCTACAACTACGTCGGCAAGCGCAACGAGGAGAGTGAGACAACCTATCGCGACGCCTACGACCTCATCAATGCCCGCGTGGCACTGTCCGAAATAGACGGCCCGGGAGGGCAGTGGGAAGTGGCGTTATGGGGCAAGAATCTGGCGGACAGTAATTACGAGGCATTTGCACTGGACAATCTGCCACAGGCCAGTCGCGCTGTGATCTGGGGCGACGGGCGCAGCTACGGACTCGACATTACCTATCGCTATTTTTAGGTGTAGTCATTCATCCGCGTCGGTGAAGGCCTGATCAGGTCCCGGTTCCTGCAGCTAGATATAGCCTCAAATTCTTTCACGAAATAACGCGGAAACAATTATTTTCTCGAGTTTTCTCCAGTTTTTTGTAGTCAGTCACAGAAACTCTCCGCTAGCCTCTTGATAACTCCACCAGCTCACTCAACCAACAAGTACGGGCGATGATTTAGCTTTGTGGTGGGGACCAGAGCCCGGGGGCACGGAACATGACCAAGTTGAGATTACCAGCACGCGCTACACGTGCTGCTGCACTGATAGGATTCGTCTCATTGACAATCCTGCACGCGCACGCAATGACTCCGGAACCACCCGGACTCTTCCTGGAATTACCCACTGCTAAAGCAGTAGCGTCACCAATACACGCTATTGCAGGGAAATCGCGCACTGTCAGGATCAACAAAGACACGCTGGCGAAAGAGCGATTCTTTGTCAGTTTGCCCGGCGGCGTATCCTACGAGGCTGTGGGCAAGTCGCGAAAAACCCATGGCAAGGGGCGCTACTCCTGGACCGGTCATGCCAGCGGCAATGCCGAAAATTCCGTGGTTATCGGCATCAGTGGCAATGCTATTGCAGGAACTTTTTCCTACCAGGACAAGCTGTTCAAACTCGAACCCCGCGCCGACGGCAGCCACGTGCTGAGTGAGGTGAAGGCCACCGACCCGGCACCGGAACTTGACCCGATTGCCGTCGCTGACAAGACCTCGGTCGCGCCCCCGGCGGCGGATACGGGTAGTATAGCCGCCGCTGACGGCTCTGTGATCGACGTGCTGGTCGCCTTTACACCGGCGATTGCGGCGCTGTACGGCTCCGAGGGCGCCGACGCACTCGTGATTCAAGCGGTCGCTGAAGCCAACCAGGCGTACCTCACTAGTGGCATGACCACCCGTCTGAATCTGGTCCGTAGCTTTCTCACTGACTACATTGAATCCGGCGATATGGGCACAGACTTGGGCAGATTGAGGACAACTAACGACGGCTACATGGATGACCTTCACATTGTGCGGGACATCTACGGCGCAGACCTGGTTAGTCTGATCGCAAATGCTCCGCAGTATTGCGGCCTGGCTTATCGAATGGCTACCTTGTCACCCAGCTTCGCGTCCAGCGCCTTCAGCGTCGTACACCACAGCTGTGCCACCGGCTACTACTCCTTTGCTCACGAAATCGGCCACAATCAGGGCGCCCACCACGACTCGACCAACGCCACGGGTGCTGCGCTTTTTCCTTATGCGTATGCATACCAGGAACCCAACAATACTTTTCGCACAATCATGTCCTATAACTGTGTGGGAGGTTGCGCACGCATAGGGCATTTTTCCAACGCCGATATTCTCTACAGTGGAGTGCCCACCGGGGTAGTCGGTTCCGCAGAGAATGCCGACGCGATAGATCAAACGGCACCTACTGTTGCGGCATTCAGGGAACGGGTTACAGGGCTCCCCCCGGGGTGTTAGTAGAGGGACCGGAAGGCTCTAGCGCAGATTGCGCACATGAAAAAGGCGGCCCTCGGGGCCGCCTTGCATCTGCACTACCTTGGATCAGCTTGTTAGCCGACGCCGCCGAATTCTACTCATCATCGTGATGAGAGCCAGACCCATCAGGCTCAGAATGCCTGGTTCAGGTATTGGGTCTGGATCGGGTGGGATAATTATCACTTTTTCAGTCGTAATCAGTGCGCCAAACTGGAAGCTGGTGGTCGCTTTTTCTGGTGTCACAAAACCGAGACAAGGAGCATTGCTGCCGGTCGCACTCAAACATGCGGCAGCAGGCAACGAATTGAGTCCGCTGGTGGCTTCAACAAAGCTGAAGAAGTATTCCTGAGCATCATCGCCACCCGCTCCATCGGTGTCGTAAAAGAATGAGTAGTTCAACGCATTAGTGCCAATAACGAAAATGTCACCACAGCCATCATCGTTTACTCCCGAGCCATTAGCCCCACCATTAGGGCAGGGATCATCGCCGTTGGGTGTTTCAAGGAAATCAATCAGGAAATCCAGAGACGTACTGGGCAGACCCAGGCCGGGGGGAGTTATTGGCGTCAGCACCAGTGAATTCAGCAGTGTTACCATATCGAGCGTAGCACCGGTAATTGGATTATTGGTATGGGTTATGCCCACATTGGCAACCGGCGGAAAAACGATGGGGAGAATCCCGGTATTCACGACGGTATTGCTCGGCGAATTGGTGATATCCAGACCGCTTGCGCCATCGTCGCCCGTGCCCCAGCGCAGTCTCTTGTCCGCATTGCTGATGACGACACCACCCGGCGTATTACCATCGCTGTCAACAATGCTGGCAGGATCGAAAGTGGACGTAACGCTGACTGACCACTGGGTGATAATTGCAGCATTAGCGGAACCGGCAGCTAACGCGGCTACAGCGAATGCCAGTAACTTAATGTGCTTGTGGGTGCTCATACTCTACCTCTTCAAAAACGCTTGCACTTGTTATTCTGTGGATAGCCAAAGTGGTCAACTATCGATTGATTACAAGCAGAGCATGCAATAACTGGGCCACTATCGCTCCTAAAGAGATATCTTTCGTTTATAAACAATAGTTTACGGCAGGTTGCGTATAGGCAGAGGCAACATTGAGAGCCCGATTTTTGCAGGGTTTTGTAAAAATAGCTGACAACGGCATGCACAGCCTGATCCCTTGGTGCGAGCACACCGAAGTATGGACTGCTCTTTTTACCCCTTGAGCTTCTTCAAGAGCGCTGCCGCGTCGGCCCGTTCGGGGAACTCATCGGCATCTTTTGTCACGAGGTCTTCCAGCGCTGCAATGGCCTGCGCGTTGTCGCCACGCGCTGCCGCTATCATTGCTTCATGGTAGCGCATAGACAGGTCGCCGGGGCGGGCTGCCAGTGCGCGCTGTATCGTGGTTTGGGCACTCTTGTGATCGCCGTTAAGTGACTCAATGACAGCAAGTGTATCGAGGAGATCGGGCTGATCCGGGACAAGGTTTGAGGCCCGGCGAATATACTCCAACGCCTGTTGGGGATTTTCCAGTCTGAGGTTCCAGGCGAGATTGTTCAGCGCGGTGATGCTGCCGGGCGCTTGCTGCAGCACCGCAAGGTACTGCGCTTGTGCTCCCGTCCTATCATTTTCAAGCGCCAGGTCGTTGGCCAGAAAAAGACGGGTATCTACGTCCTTCGGATGATCTTTTATCCATTGCTGCAGCGTGGTGCGTGCCGCCTCCTTTCTCCCGGCCGCCTTTTGCAGAGCAGTTAACTCCAGAACGGTTTGCGTCGACGGTGCAGCCTTAAACGCACGCTGTGATAACACCAGAGCCTCGACCTCGTTGCCCTTGGACTGCGCCAACAGTGCCCGCAGGCGCAAAACATCTGGCGCATCCGGTGCCAGCTCTACGAGTGTGGCCAGGTACTGCTCGAACAGCTTCTGTTCACCTTCACCCTTGGCGATTCTTGCCAAGCCAAGCAGTGAAAGCACATGCTTTGCGTCACGCTGTATGGCCTCCAATAGTTCCTGTTTGGCTTTCTGTTGATCACCCACCTCGCTGGCGCCCATCGCGAGCAGGTAATGGGCCTGGGCGGATGCCGGATTGGCGTCAACCAATTGCTGCAGGGTGACCAGGGCGTTGTCGTTATCTCTGCGGGCGAGTTGTGCCAGAGCTGTGAACTCCAGCACCCGAGGAGAGCGCCTCTGTAACGCAGTGAGTTTGGCAAACAGGGGTTCTACTTTATCCGGACTCCCTGAGATCATGTAGTAGCCCGCCAGTCTCAAGCGCGGCTCCAGTACAGCCGGGTGGGCCTGCATCGCCTGATTCAGCCAGACCACCATGGCTGCTGCATTTTCCTCCTTGGCCTCCAGCGCGCTCAGTTGCAACAAGGTGGTCAGGTCATCCGGGTGACCATCCAATATCGCTTTGTAATACCGGCGTGCCGCGCTCAGGTCTCCTGCTGCGATCGCCATCTCAGCCAGGCTCAGGTTGGCAGCAGGGTCCGCCGGTTTGCGTTTTAGTGCCTGCTCAAACGCATCCTTCGCGTCTGTGGGTTGCCCGGCGGCAAAATAGACCCTGCCCAACACACGGTAGGGTGCGATATTCTCGAAATCTTTGACCTGATAGTGTTTTGCTCTCTCTATGGCGCGCGAAAAATCCTTCTTCGCCAGATAATTCAATATCGCCAAAATGTCGGTTTGTGGAAAGTTCGCTGTATTGTCTGGCGTGGTTGCCGTGAGCTGGCTTGTCTCCTCAACGGAATCCGGCGTCACTAGTCCCGCTTCCAGGCGCAAAGGAACAAAACGCCAGTCCGGCTGTAGTTGCGCTATCCGAGCATACAACACCATACCAGTATCTGCCTGGTCATCCAGTAGCAGAGCATTGGCCATGATATTCAGCGCTGCAACATCGTCCGGATTCTGTTCCAATACCGGTTGCAGCATGTCCTGGGCTGCCTTGGCCTTGTTCTGCAATACCAGAATGGTGGCCAGCACCTTCCTGCCACGTCCATCGTCCGGCTGTAGCACGACATACTGGCTCCCGAAGCGTTCCGCTAATGCCAGGTCCTTCTCGATCAAATAACTCAAGGTTAGGTAGTACAGGGCTAATGGAAACTGCTGCGCTGCCGGTTCTGCCAGTGTCAGGGCCCTGATAGCCTTGCGGTAATCTTTGTTGTGAAAATCAAGCACACCCTGAATGTAATTGGCGGCGGCGTTTTTCGGGGAAAGCTTTAGTAATTCCGTGGCATCAGACTGGGCGGCTGCATAGTCCTTTAGTTGCAGGCTAACAAGAGCACGTGCGATGCGATCTGCAATGCCGATGGTCGACTGGGCGATGGATTGGTCAAATGCCGCTCTGGCGTCTTCCAGCTTTCCCTGCTGTAACAAAGCCTGTCCCTTCAACCACCACGCCTCGCCGGTTTGGGGCGCACCGGCCAGAATCGCCTCGAGCTTGACCAAGGCGTCGGTCGCATCCCCTTGTTGCACCGCAATCGACACCTCGGCCAGTTTTGCTGCCAACAACTGAGGCTCTTTGTGCAGTGCCAGGGCCACCAACTCGCGCGCCTTATCGGTCTGTTTCTCTGATAACGCAGCCGTCGTCTGGCTGGACAGGAGCAGGGCTGCCGCAGCAGGGCTTAGATCCTTGGCATCAAGCGCAAGGACTTCCGAGAACTTACCCTGGGCCAGCAACGTTCTGGCCATAGCGGGGCGGATGTCATCCTCAGTCCAGCCCAAACCCTGTGCGTGCTGCAATTCTTTCTCGGCGGCCAGGATTTCTCCCAACTCCAGATAGACTTTGCCCAGCAGCCAGCGGGCCTCTCCCGAGGCGCCATTCAGCTTTAGCGTGTTTTGTAATTCGATGATAGCGGCCTCGTTGTCAGAGGTTTCGATATACTCTTTCGCACGGTCGAGATGCGTCTCGCTGGACTCTTCGAAGCCGCATGCCGCGAGAGCCAGCAGGGCTAAAGTCAGAACCATCGTTCGCATGGCGAGTCCTTAAAGAGTGGCCAGAGCCGGTTTTTCAACGCCGCATTCAGAGCTTAGACTACAGTGACACAAAACCCTATTGTAGGCTATACGAAGCATGGAGCCCGCGCATCCGGGCCGGCCCACAGTACCGAGTCCCCGGGCATTTTTCACTTTTGCCGCATCGCTGCCATCTTACTGATAAGCTCGCTGGTGCGCTTTTTTAGCTCCTCAGTGGGATGCTCAAATTTCAGACCCACCCGATACACTTGCGTCGCCCGCATTTTGAGCGCTTCCTGGCGCACCACGCGCGCGCGTAACTTCAGGTAGCAACTTTCATTGAGGGCACTAATCACAATCTGCAAAGACTGTCCGATTTGTACCGGATCCGGAACTGTTATTCCCAGACCTCCTGTAGAAATATCATCCAGAGTCGACAGCAGCTCCTGTTCATCGTCGAACTGAATGTCAAGACGCTGGGTCAACCGCGCATGATTGCGTTGGCCCTCATCGTCTGCTGACTTACCTAAATGCTCCAATATCTCTTCCAGCTTCGCCTCATCTCGTGTACTAAGTTTGGAAAAGCGGGTCGCCATTCCTTGTCCGGCGCCGTCCGGCTGTTGCCAGGTTCTCAGTATTTTTGCCTCGATCGATATTGAGCCACCCTGGTTCCTGGGCAGAATAATCTGCAAGGTGTCACCTGAATCAATCTTCGCTTCGTCAACATGAATTGAAGCACCCCCCCATGAGATATCTACCAGTCTTGCGTCAACCGGTTTTGAGTCCTGGGGCCATAAAACCTTGATCGGCACCGCGATTTTAATTCGAAACTGGGTTCTACCTTCGGCGGGGGCTCTGCCAGGCTCATCTTGAGCCTGTGTCGATACCGGCACTGCGGTGAGCGTTCTCACCATTTCAAGCGCCTCTTCCAATACCTCTTTGCTCTGCACGAACAAACCGGTTGCTGCCGCTTCCTCCGTGTGGGCAAGCAGCTGCTCAGTTGAATTCCTTATAGTCACGAAGCCGCATTTCGCCCGGTGTTGCACCACACTGATAGCCAGCAGCTGAATACACGAGAGAAGTTCATCCGGAGTCGCCTCCTCAATCAGCTCGTGGGAGTGTTCTTTCATGGAGCTCCTTTCTTACTAACCATGTGCTAGCCAACCGTAGTATTCGACGAACAAAGTATAGGGCAGTAAGAGAAGAAATGAGAGGGTCATCAGGCGTAATTGAGCGTCAAAACAGGTTGTCATGGCCTGTCTGCGTGAGTATAGAGCCCATGTTGAGCAGTTTGGCTGTTCGATCCCCCAACGATCAGTGCCAGAACTACTTTTTGCTTGAATGTAGTGCTTCAGGCGGGGTACTCGATAAACTGTGTACCACTTTGAACCACTTACGCATATTGTCGAGATTGGAATCGCGCAGCTCAAGACCTACCCAGAAGCCCTCACCCGTCTCGGCCGGTTTTACCCATACGGCCTCGCCAACCAATTCCAGGTTCTCCTTCCAGTCCTCCATTGGCACCGCGATATTGAGAAGACTGCCCTGTGCAATACCTTGTGTTACGTAGATGCGCAGACCATTCACTGAGACGTCAATGGTTTCACAGCGGAGAATTGTATTGTCGGATTCAGAACGGCTTTTTCGGCTGACAACTTCAATAAAAATTGCCTTTACCACGCTGATGCGTTGATGTTTACGTCTATCCGTATAATCCATCGTCACCAGTGCACTTCCGACTACCGTGGGTCAAGTGAAGAGTATAGGAGAATTAGACGCTCTGAGAACGAATACCATGAAATTCCAACATTCATTGCTTGCCCCTCATGAGTTAACCCGCTCCTGCGGCTCACTCCCTCCCGGCCAGTTTGTTGGCGCTTTTCACCAGAAGAATGGGCAGCGAAAAAAGTAGGGTAACGCTATTGGCCAAAATGATGGCCAAGTCGTCCCGCACCAAACCGTACATCAGCCAGCATACGATCCCGAGGTTGAGCATCAGGTACATGGTCATGGATATCTCGTCGGTTTTGCGGGTGCGCAGGGTGAGCACCGCCTGCGGCAGAAACGAGAATGTCGTCAGTATTGCGGCCAAAAAGCCGATATTGTCCATCATGATACTTATCCTGTTTCGACACTGATAACGACGCTGATTGCGACGTCGGCTCAAATGCTGTGGCGGACAGTCTATCCCAATTCCCGGATGTTTCTGCTAGCGTAGTTCACCTCCCGGGCAATCATGTTGCGTAAGACACCCGATCAGAGCGGCCGCTATGCTGGACGTACTTAAGGTAGGCAGGACATGCGCATGACATTACAGCACCGGATGACCCTGAAGACATTTTGTAGACTGTTGCTCAGCCTCGCCTGCCTTGCACTCCCTATTAGCTCGCCGGTTGCCGCCGAGCCTACTGCGATAAAACCCAATATCCTGATCATTCTCGCCGATGACATGGGATTCTCGGATGCGGGCAGCTATGGAGGAGAAATCCAAACACCAAACCTGGATCAATTGGCTGCGGGCGGTGTGCGTTTCACGCAGGCCTACAACACCGCACGTTGCTGGCCCTCGCGTGCCAGTCTCCTGACCGGGTATTACGCGCAATCGGTGAGGCGCGACGATTTTAGCAACGCGGAGCAGCGCCAGGGTCAAACAGCCACAACGGGTTTTTTCGGTATCCGACCCCGCTGGGCGCAACTGTTGCCTGCGTATATCAAACCACTCGGGTATCGATCTTACCATTCTGGCAAATGGCACATCGATGGGTCACCTCTGCAAAATGGCTTTGATCATTCTTATCTGAATGACAACGAAATTGACTACTTCACCGCGACCAACCATCAGCTGGACGGGGCGAAGCTGCCGACAGTGCAAGACGATGACAAGTTCTACTCAACCATTACCACCGCCGATTACGCCATAAAGTTCTTGCAGGAACACGCGGTACAACACGCCAATCAACCATTCTTCGAATACGTCGCATTCAACGCACCTCATTTTCCCCTTCAGGCATTGCCGCAGGACATTGTGATTTACGAGGACATTTATCGGCGTGGTTGGGATAATGTCCGCAACGAGAGGCTGGAGCGCATGCGCAAGATGGGCATTGTCGTCGGCGATCTTGCGCCACTTGAACCAGCAATGGTACACAACGGTACTCTGAGCGACGAGGAATTGACAAAGCGTGTTGGCCCTGGGGAGGTCGGTCATGCTGTTTCGTGGAATTCCCTGTCCGACAACGAAAAAGCATTCCAGGCGAGGAAAATGGCAGTGCATGCGGCGATGGTGCATCGCATGGACATCGAGATTGGCCGAATTCTCGAGCAGCTCAAGAAAATGAACGCTCTAGAGAACACCGTCATCTTTTTCATGTCCGATAACGGCGCCTCCGCCGAACAAATCATTCGTGGCAACGGTCACGATCCGATGGCCCCGGTGGGCTCATCGAAGTCCTATCTGGGTATCGGCCCGGGTTGGTCCAGCGCCGCCAACACACCCTTTCGATTGCACAAATCGTGGGTCCACGAAGGCGGGATCGCCACACCGTTGATTGTGCATTGGCCTGCCGGAATCAAAGCGCACAATGAACTGCGCACCGCTCCTGTTCATGTGATCGACTTGCTCCCCACGATCCTGGAGATTGCAGGTTCCAAGGCCCCCCGGACCGCAGCCGGCTTACCCGTGCCAGCACTCCCAGGCATCAGCCTTGTCCCCGAGCTCTACAAGAGTGGCACCGTAAAGCACGAATACCTGTGGTGGCATCATGATGGCAATCGCGCCATCCGTATGGGCGACTGGAAACTTGTGTCCGACCGCACATCACCTTGGGAGCTCTACGATTTGAGTAGCGATCGCTCTGAAACCAGGAACATGGCGCTCCGCTATCCCAACAAGGTCCAGGAACTGGAGAGCGCCTGGACCAAGCATGCTGCAGAATTTCAGGCATTCGCGCTGCAAGATCCCCCGCACTGACAGCAAGGTCGGACTATTACCATGCCCGCAGCTGCTGTCTGGCGGGGTGAATCCGTATAATAGGGGGCATACCTATAAACATTGGGTGGCAACGTGATACCCCAAACCAGTCCATCTTATGACCGTAGTGAAAGGAATGCCGCGGGAGTGCCGTCGAGGCTGGTGCTGCGGGTGTATAACTACTACCGAATATTTCTATCATTTTGTCTGCTGTACGTTTATGTGAATGTGCCAGGCCAGCAGTTTCTGGGCGGGCTGCATCCAACCCTGTTCCAACAGCTGGTCTACACCTACTTCATTGCCAATAGTGTAATAGCCATTGTCTGTCTGGTCGTACCGCCGAGGTACGTGATCGGGCGTATACCCATATTCGTCATTTTTTGCGGCGACATCAGTTTTTTTGGGCTTTTGATGTATAGCAGCGGCGGCATCAATAGCATTCTGGGTAATTTCCTGATGGTGCCAGTGGCCTTTGCGGGAGCGATGATGCTCGGGCGCGTGGCGCTCGCCGTGGCGGCAATCGCCACGATGGTTTGTCTTTTCCAGGAAGCTTACCTGCATATCTCCCTGGACCGCACCAACACCGACAATCTACTGCAGGCCGGCATTCTCGGTATCACATTCTTCATCATCAATATCCTCTTTCAGGTTCTCTACAATCAGCTGCAAAAAAAGGATCGCAGAATCGTGATGCTGGAGCGGGTACAGGAGTTGGAACAGTTGACGGCCAGCACCAAGCGCATATTGGAAGAGACCAACAACCGTATGCAGGCCCTGCTGCAATCTGCCGGTGACGGTGTATTGGGGCTGGAATCTGATGGTGTGATTTCATTTGCAAATCGGCGAGCAGGCATGTTGCTGGATACGGATCATCAGCTGCTAAAGGGGCGCAACATTCAGGAATTTTTCCTGCCGGCCGAGAGAAATTCCGACGACGACGTATCGATGGAAGCCCCTAATACAAAGCCGAGCATTATGCAGTTCATCAACCTGGTTAGCCCTAATGAGGGATACCATTCTCTGCGTTGGAAGAGTGCTGCGGACAGGCCCTTCTACGTGGAGTATTCCTGCGAGCCGATATCCAGCCTCGGCGGAGAAAAAAGCGGTGTGGTGGTGGTGTTCCAGGATATCACTGAGCGGCGCGGCCAGGATGCCAAGCTCCATCGGCTCGCCAATTTCGACGCTCTTACAGGTCTGGCCAATCGCGCCCATTTCCGACATTTCCTGGATCGCGCCGTGGCCCGCTCCGATCGCTCACAAAGGCCGATGGCCGTTCTCTTTCTGGATATGGACAACTTCAAGTACGTCAATGACACCTTCGGCCACGAAGCAGGCGACGAATTGCTGCAGATTGTCGCCGATCGTATCAATGGCCGGGTTCGCAGCGGCGACCTCGTGGCGCGGCTTGGCGGTGACGAATTTGCCGTCGCGCTGCTGGATGTGGCCGAGGAAAGTAATGCAGCCGCGATTGCTGACGAGATTCTCGAAGCAGTCAAAGAGCCAATCGATCTTTTGGGGACAAAAATCAATGGCAGCCTGAGTATTGGAATCGCCGTGCACGGACCCGCAAGACGCAGCGGGGGAGGCAGTGATTTGCTCAAGCGCGCAGACGCGGCGATGTACAGCTCCAAAGCCAAGGGTGGTGGCTGCTACCACTTTTTCGAGCAGGATATGCAGGAGGAAGCGAAGAATAAGCGCCGTGTACAAAAATTGCTGGATACTGCGATTTCGAATGAGGAATTCACCCTGCTGTACCAACCAATCATCAAGTTGGCGGACATGAGTGTTAAGGGCTCCGAGGCACTGCTGCGCTGGACAACGAAGGACGCTGAGCAGGTTTCCCCCGATGTATTCGTGCCGATTGCAGAGTCGTCCGGCCAGATCCTCGAGGTTGGTCAATGGGTGGTACGGCAGGTGTGTGGTGAATTGCGTGCCTGGTACGAACGCTACGAGACGTATCCCAATGTGGCGATTAATATTTCAACCCGACAACTGCGTACCGGTGATTTTCGCAGTGCCTTCCAGCAAGCCATGAAATCGCACAACATTCCGCCAGAGCACGTGGAACTGGAACTGACTGAGACCGCCGTGATCGACGATCCGAAATTCGTTATGTCCGAGTTGAATCGAATACACGATCTGGGCGTGAAGATTGCCATTGATGACTTTGGAACCGGCTATTCCTCGCTCGACTACCTGCGCCGATTGCCGCTGGACTATCTCAAGATCGACCGCAGCTTTACCCTGGATATCGGCCGCTCCGAAAGCGCGGAAGAATTGATACGGGTGATGATTGCGATCGCTCACACCCTCAAGCTGCAGGTGGTGGCCGAGGGCGTTGAAACCCATGCGCAGTTGCGCTTCCTGGAGGCCCTTGGCTGCGATCATGCGCAGGGTTACCTGTTCAGTCGGCCGGTGTCGTTGGCGGAGGCCGCCACGATCCATTTGCGCGACGAGGGCGGTGTGTTCGCGCGCGAATCAGTCTGGATGCCACAAGCCCAAAGCTATCCAGAATAAGGCAGCTTGCCACTACCTTATGGGGCGAACTCCAGCACCTGTTGGAACGTCGGTCGATTGGTGGGCCTGAAGGTGTTGGGGATCAGTCCGGGGACAAAGCTGGATCTGCCCGCCGTTCGAAGCCAGGTGTTGGGATCGTCGCCCCGCTGCGCAGCGAGCTCCTGACTGATGTTGTCCACCACCTGCCACAGCGAGTCCCTACAGTCGTCGAGATCGCCGCCGCCGCAGTAACTGAGATTGAATTTGCCTTCGACCTGCTTACCGAGCAGAGTACGCAGATCCTTGTCGACTAAACTCGCTCCCTCAGTGCTGTCAAGATCCCGAATTTGATCCAAGGCCACCGTGAGGTCTCCGAATACCGGGCGCATCACCTCCTCGGCCAACGGTCTCCAGAGCGCATCCAGGATAGTCGCACCCGCATCGTCGTAAAATCCATCCTCGTCTGCATCGAGCCTGGGAGCGTCGTCGGCTACCCAGGCATCGAGCAGGTCGACGACTTCCCCGGCGAGCGGGTTCGGAGCGTCACCGCCACGCAGTACCTCACTCACCACTGGCCAGACTGGCGAGCGCACGTCCTCGGTCGCCGACCGGTTCATTACACTGACAACGCCGGCCAGATCAACCTGCGCCGGGAACTGGTCGAACAACTCGACCCGGTGTATCGAACCGTAGGGCTCGCCGTCTCCGTGCATGAAACCGGGTGCGGACTGGTTGTTCCAGTTAAGCAACCGCCCCGCCGGCCCTTCCGCCGCATGGGGATGGGCGGCCAAATCCAGGAAGCCATTCCATTCATATTCGCCGGTGCCCCAGGTGGGCAGCCGCCGGTCCAGGCCGGCCGCGCGCACCGGGAGATAGCCGGAGGAGAAGTAGGCCACGTTGGTGCGCGACATATAGCCCCAGTTAAACGTGAAGCCGAACTTGTTGGCTGCTTCCCAGAACTTCTCCGGGGTGGACCCGTCACCCTCGGTCATGTCCTTCAGGCCAGCCAGGTTCAAACCGTCGCGCCCGAATGTTGATCGTTGACGGGTCAGTGCGATGGGCTGGCCATTGGAGGTTGCGGTACCGATCATGGGCCCATGGATCGACACTGGGTAGCGGATTGGCACACCGTTGAGTGTGCCCGCATTAAATATCTCGAACGGACGGCACTCGCCATCGAACAGGTAGTGCGTTGAATCGCGGCTGGGAGCAGAGCCGTCGGGGTTGCACAGCGCTTCGGCGAACACGTCGCGCACATCGTGACTCGCCGAGGTGAGGCTCCAAGCGTAATTTTGCGTGCGCCCCACGAGGATGTACATGGCAAGGCCTGGCACTGCCGCGCCCTGCGCCTCGATCCCCGGTCCGCTTAAGTGGATCTGCATAACAATCTCAGGGTAGTAGTAACCCAGTTGTGGGCCCATAACGGCGAGGTTGCTGCCGCTGGCCGATTGCGGAGAATTCACGATCAGGAAGTTAGACGCACGCCGAAAAGGCGGCGTACCAGCGGCCGGCACAAACACCGATTGCTCGGTGCTATCGGAAGCTGCTGTCACCAGCGGATCGCGCGGGTCCAATGACACGATTGAGCCCTTGTCGATAACGACGGAGCCCGTGACCTCGCCTCCGGTCAGCGGGCCGTATTCAAAGCGGGTGTTGATCGTGGTCGGCGCTTCCGGGTCATCAAACAACATGGCGTCCTCCCATGCTTGCTGCCCCTGACCCTCGCCCAGCCCCTCGATCAACGTCGAGAGGAAATCCGCATTGGATGCCTCGCTGCCGCCGCCGGCCCCAAAAATCGAACCGATAAAAGCGGTCACGGCAACAACATCATTGACGTTGTAAGGCACCGGGTTGTTGACGTCATTGGCCTCTTCGTAGGCATTCAGGCCGTCGGCATAGGCTTGCGCGTCGGCGACAATTTGGCGGCCTTCGTCACCGTAGACCTCTATCAAGAGATTGACCTGATCCGTCACGAGCTGCTCAGTCTCGACACTGGGCACAAATGACTGCCCGCTGGTGACCAGCGAGAACGCGTTGATGCCGGGAACATCCGCCACCGCTGCCCGGGCTGGACCACGACCCAAACTCAACAGCAGCGCCCGATCACGGCCCGTTACCCAGCCAGCGCCAAA
Organism: Haliea sp.; assembly: GCA_031414375.1. Taxonomy (GTDB): domain Bacteria; phylum Pseudomonadota; class Gammaproteobacteria; order Pseudomonadales; family Halieaceae; genus Marimicrobium. The sequence goes on along the minus strand of JANNVJ010000060.1, from coordinate 3,598 downwards.
GGCCAGATCTTCCCTGGTCTCGCCGGTGACATGGGCGATGCCAAATTCGTCATAGAGAATCGTCGTGCCCGGGCGACCGGTGGGTTCTTCAATCGTTTCGCCAACTGGCTTGAAATTCTCTGGCAGGAAGTGACTCTCGATGTCGGCGTCTGTCACATTGCCGCGCAACGGTGTCAGTCCGTCATACAGCGGTAGCTGGTCAAGCGAATTGGGGGTGGTGGGCAAGCCGCCAAAGTTGCCGGGCGGCAGGATATAGTAGGCGCGGTCCTGCGCTGCGGGACCGTCTAGCCCTGCATTGTCGTTCGAACCATTCGAGCACCCGGCAATTGCCAGGGTGAACACAAGTCCGTTGACCAGCGACAACCTGCTGGCAAAAACGCCCATAAAAGGAAAGTGAACAGACATTGCAGACTCCTTCGATTGTAAGACTATTATCATTGCGTTGGCTGCACCCACATTACTGTAAATGGTGCTGGAAAGTCACTGGATTTAGTTCGCGATGATGGCCTCAGCAACAATACCCTCTAGCATGTCGAAGTCGTCAAATACCCAGTCTTTGCGCATCCCACTGACCGGGGTCTTACGGTAGCCCCTGGAGTAGAGTGCAAATGGCACGCCGGCGCGTCTTGCCGTCTCTGCGTCAATCTCACTGTCTCCGACAAAAAGTGCCGGGCCGCCGCCCAGATCGTGTATTGTCTGCCACAGCATGTCAGGTTCGGGCTTGCGACTATCGAGCATGCCGCCAGCCATGACCACGTCAAAAATGCGTTCCAACCCCATATGTCGCAGCACGGCGCGAGTCGGCAGCTGCGGCTTGTTGGTACACAGCCCCAACCTGTGCCCAGCCGTTTTCAGCACAGCAAGTGACTGCAACACCCCTGGATAGAATACCGCCTTGTCGAGAGCAAATTCGTACTGCGCAAGAAAGTCCTTATGCAGCTGCGCGTGCGTTTGAGGCGACTCTTCAATGCCGCGCGCCGTCATCATCCGGCTCACAAACACTGCAGCTCCCTCACCGATGAAGGAGCGGGTTTCATCCAGAGTCAGCTCTTCCTTACCCAGTCCGCGCAGAATAATAGCGGCCACACACTGAATGTCCGGTGCGCTGTCGATAAGCGTGCCGTCGAGATCAAAAACGATATTCATGCTACTTCCCGCTTGCTACAATCGTTGTGTGGGGTGTCAGAATTCAAACGTCTGCTGCTCACCAATCACCTGACTAGCCGCATTCGGCGACTGTACCGGTACGGATTCTGCCAGCCCCGACAAGGTCAGTCCAAGGAGACGAACACCCAGCGCGGAAGGCAACGTTTGTGTCAGTAATTCGTTGGCAATCAATCCAAACTCCCGCCTGTCACTGACAGGTTGGTCGCAAGATCTACTGCGCGTGATTTGGCGAAAATCCGCATATTTTACTTTCAAAGTTACTGTGCGGCCAACAGCATCGGCATTGCCTATCCTCTGCCATACACTGTCAACGACACTTTCGAGCGCCTCATACAAGGCCGCTTCGGTGGTTAAATCTTCGCTGTAGGTACACTCGCGCCCCACGGATTTGCGGACACGATTCGGACGCACCACTCTTTGGTCAATCCCACGGGCCGCGTGATACAAATACTCGGCTGATTTGCCGAAGCGTTCGACCATAAACTCCCTGCTCTTGTCACGCAGATCCGCTCCCACAACAATCTCTAACAGCCCCATGCGCTCAGCGGTTTTGGGTCCCACTCCATAAAAACGTCTCACCGGGAGGGAAGCGACAAACTCCCGGCCCTCGTGTGGCCGGATCACAAAAATGCCATCGGGCTTATTCTGGTCTGATGCAACTTTGGCCAGGAACTTGTTGTAGCTCACACCGGCACTGGCGGTCAGCCCTGTCTCGTCGCGAATGGCCGACCGGATCAACTGCGCAGTGTGTGTAGCACTACCGATCCTCTGTTTGTCCTGCGTCACATCGAGGTAGGCTTCATCCAGCGAGAGCGGTTCGACCAGATCACTGTAACGGGAGAATATCTGGCGTATCTGTTGCGACACTGCGCGATAGATTTCAAATCGCGGCGGTACAAATATCAGCGAAGGACAGCGCCGTGCTGCTGTCACCGAGGGCATTGCCGAACGCACCCCGAACGTTCTCGCCTCATAGCTGGCGGCGGCTACTACGCCTCGTTGTGCCGAACCACCCACCGCCACCGGCTTACCGCGCAGCTGCGGATCGTCGCGCTGCTCCACACTGGCAAAAAAGGCATCCATATCAACATGGATGATCTTACGGCCTGGATTGTCGCCCTGTTCTGTCATGCTAATAATCATAGGTTCGGTGCAGGGTACAGCCAAGGTCTATTTCTCGCGGGAAAACCACAATTTCGTAGTAAGATATCGGCAAGCGGGCCACCGTTCTGTGGCTCACGCAATGGCCTGTCAGGAGGTGTTGGTGCGCGCGATTAAATTGAAGAAGCCCGGAGGACTCGACCATCTGGAGATGGTGGAAACGCCAATAGTCGATCCCCAGTGTGGTGAAATCAGGGTCCGTAATCATGCCAGTTCTCTCAATTTCCACGACTATGTCGTGGCAATCGGTCTACTACCGGTTGCCGATGGGCGTATTCCCATGTCGGATGGCGCAGGCGTCGTTGAGGCTGTTGGTCCAGGTGTGACCGAGTTTCAGCCTGGCGACAGGGTGATGAGCTGCTTCTTCCCCCACTGGGCCGATGGCCGTGCTGACGACCCGGCTAAACTTGGCGGTGTGCCGGGCGACAATACGGACGGTTTTGCAGCCGAGACGGTGACCATGTCCGCCTCGGCATTCACCCGCATGCCCAAGGGCTATACCTTTGCGCAGGCGGCAACCCTGCCCTGTGCAGCAGCGACCGCATGGCGGGCACTGATGGTAGAGGCCAAGGTCAAGCCAGGAGATACCGTGCTGGTGCAGGGCAGCGGCGGGGTCTCTGTATTCGCACTGCAGTTTGCCAAGGCGGCAGGCTGCCAGGTCATTGCGACGTCCTCTTCGGATGCCAAGCTGGAGAAGCTCACGGCACTGGGCGCCGACCAGGTCATCAACTATCGCCAATTCCAGAACTGGGGTGACCGAACCCTTGAGCTCACCGCGGGCAAAGGGGTAAACGTTATCGTTGAGGTCGGGGGCTCCGGCACGCTGGCACAATCAGTTCGTGCAATTGCCATGGGTGGGCATATCTCCCTGATTGGTGTGCTTACCGGGATTCAGGGTGAGGTACCCACTGCAGAGCTGTTTCAAAAGAATGCGGTCATCAGCGGTATCACGGTGGGATCGCGGGCGCATCAGGAAGACATGGTCAGAGCCATCGAGGCGATCGGTCTGCAGCCCGTGATTGATCGCAGTTTTGGTCTCGAGGAGCTGGCAGCAGCATTTCGCCTGCAGGAGTCACAGCAACACTTCGGAAAAATATGCCTTAGTTTCTAGTGTGGTGCAGTCTCCCTTTGGAATGTTTACAGCGGCGGAAACACTAGCTGCGCTTGGCTATTGATGTAAACCAGTGACAACTAAGCTGGTCGTCGCTGGATCACGAGTAGAGGCTTCGTTGCGGCGAGCGGCAGTGGGCATGCTCCGCTTGCTCAAAGT
>JANNVJ010000059.1:0-38160 GCA_031414375.1 Haliea sp. | reverse complement strand
AGTTGGTCGACCAATGCAGGGTAGTACGCTTCAACAAGTTGGTAGAGAAGTGTTTGCTCGGGTTGATGGCGTTCGTAGGTGGCGTGACCAAGCCCTTCCTTGCGTGGCGACAGCATACGGAGTCAACTCCAACAGCCGGTGTGCTGAAGCGATACACTGTGGGGCAGTCAGAGAGGGTCTGGAACGTCTAATGCGGGCAGGGCATTTTCCCTTTGGGATCGGTTCATTAGCGATTCCGGATGGGCTCTAGTGTGCCTCATCCCAGTTATTGCCAACGCCGGCTTCCACCAGCAGCGGAATCGAGAGCTCGGCGGCCTCCGACATCAGGTGGCAGATCTGTTCTCGCACCGGTTCCGCCTCATCGGTTGCCACTTCAAACACCAGCTCATCGTGCACCTGCATGATCATGCGGGCGTCAGCCTCGCCCTGCTGCAACCAGTGATCCACCGCCAGCATGGCCTTCTTGATGATATCAGCCGCCGTGCCTTGCATCGGCGCATTGATCGCGGTGCGTTCAGCGGCCTGCGCCCGCATCTTGTTACGCGCGTTGATCTCCGGAAGATAGAGGCGCCGCCCGAACAGCGTTTCCACATAGCCCTGTTCTCTGGCCACGGCTCGCGTGCGCTCCATGTAGTCGGCCACACCCGGATAGCGCTCAAAGTAGCGCTCAATGTACTGCTGGGCCTCATGTCGGCCCAGGTGCAATTGCCTGGCCAGTCCAAACGCAGACATGCCATAAATCAAACCGAAATTGATCGCCTTTGCCTTGCGACGTTGCTCGCCGGAAACAGCCTCGAGTGCGACCTCAAACACTTCAGATGCCGTAGCGGTGTGCACATCGCGCCCCTCATTGAAGGCCCTGAGCAAGCCGGCATCTGAGGACAGGTGGGCCATGATGCGCAGCTCGATCTGCGAGTAATCCGCCGCCAGAATCTGGTAGCCCGTTGGGGCGATAAAGGCCTGGCGGATACGCCTGCCTTCCTGCGTCCGGATCGGGATGTTCTGAAGGTTGGGATCATTGGAGGACAGCCTGCCGGTAGCGGCAACCGCCTGGTGGTAGGAGGTGTGTACCCGGCCCGTCGTGGCATTGACCATGAGCGGCAGTTTGTCGGTGTAGGTGGATTTGAGTTTACTCAAGCTGCGGTATTCGAGCAGTACCTTGGGCAGTGGGTAATCCAGCGCCAGCTCTACCAATACTTCTTCGGCGGTGGAAGGCGCCCCGGTGGGTGTTTTCTTGAGCACTGGCAATTGCAGCTTTTCGAACAGGATTTCTCCCAGCTGCTTGGGTGAGCCCAGGTTGAACTCTGCGCCAGCAAGATCATAGGCCTGGCTCTGCAGCTCCTGCAGGCGCTGACCCAATTCGCCACTGTGCTGTACCAGTAACTCCCTGGAAATTAACACGCCCTGGCGTTCGATGCGCGACAATACCGGCACCAGTGGCATCTCTATGTTGGTCAGCACATCTTGCAGGCGGCCTTGCTCCTGCAGCTGCGGCCACAAGGTGCGGTGCAAGCGCAGGGTAATATCCGCATCCTCGGCGGCGTAGGGGCCCGCCTCTTCCACCTTGATCTGGTTGAACGTTAATTGCTTGGCGCCCTTGCCTGCAACGTCCTCGAAATGAATGGTTTTGTGGCCGAGGTATTTCAGCGCCAGGCTGTCCATGTCGTGGCGTGTGGCGGTGGAATCCAGCACGTAGGATTCGAGCATGGTGTCAAAGCGGATACCGCGCAGGGTAATACCGTGGTTGGCCAGCACACTGGCATCATACTTCAGGTTCTGGCCTACCTTGGCCCTGCTTTCATCTTCCAGCAGAGGTTTCAGTGCAGCCAGTACCGCGTCGCGCGACAACTGCGGTGGCGCGCCCAGATAGTCGTGCGCCAGTGGTACATAGGCCGCCACGCCCGGCTCGACCGCGAAGGACACGCCGACGATGCGCGCTTCCATATAATTGAGGCTGGTGGTTTCGGTGTCAAAGGCAAACAACTCGGCCGCCGCCAGCGTTTGCAGCCAAGCGTCCAACGCGGCTTGTTCCGTGACGATGTCATATTCGACCGCCAGCACGTCGGCCCGTAACGCAGGAGCCTCGCGCTCTCCCAGCAGCTCGTCCAGCCAGGCGCGAAACTCCATACGCGTAAACCAGTCCACCAGCGCCTCTCGGTCCGGGGGTGCGTTCTGCAGCTGTTGTGGCCCCAGCTCCAGCGGCACATCCATCTTGATGGTCGCCAGCAGATAAGACAGATAGGCGCTGTCCTTCTCCTGTTCCAGCTTCGCGGCCATGGTCTTGGCGCCGCGAAAAGACAGCTGCGCCACCTTCTCCAGATTGGCGTAGATGGCGTCGAGCCCGCCCAGCCCCTGTAGCAGGCCCAGCGCCGTTTTTTCACCGACGCCGGGCACTCCCGGGATGTTGTCTGCCTTGTCTCCCGTGAGCGCCAGCAAGTCGATGATAAGCGACGGCGGTACGCCGAATTTGGCCTCTACACCCGCCTCGTCCAGCACCGAGTTGGTCATGGTGTTGACCAGCGTGGTATGCGCATTGACCAGCTGTGCCATGTCCTTGTCGCCGGTGGAAATGACTACGTGTCGGCCCTGTTCACTGGCCTGGCGCGCCAACGTGCCGATCACGTCATCCGCTTCCACGCCCGGCTCACAAATAAATGGCAGTCCCATCGCCTTAACGATGGCATGAATCGGCTCGATCTGTTCGCGCAATTCATCCGGCATGGATGGGCGATGGGCCTTGTACGCGGGAAAAATATCGTCCCGAAAGGTCTTGCCCTTGGCGTCGAACACCACTGCCAGAGGGCTGTCCGGATAATCCGCCTGCAGCCGTCGCAGCATGCTGATCACACCACGCACCGCGCCAGTATTTTGTCCACTGGAGGTGGTCAGCATGGGCAGGGCGTGGAAAGCCCGGTAAACGTAAGAGGAACCATCGACCAGAACCAGCGGTGCGGTATTGGAATCCATAATAGAACTCACTGTGTTAGGTGCCGCCCCAGGAGGAAACCGGCCAACTTATGTTCTGTAAGTAAACGCTCGCCTTTCTGAATAGGCTCTAAAAAGCTATTGTTCCCAAAGAAATCTGGCAGAACGATAGGTGGTCTTCATCTTCGCCAGGTCCAGGGGCGCTTTGAAGAATCCGTGGTAATCGCCTCGTGGATTTATAAGTGCTATATTAGAACTATGGTCTACCTGGTAGTTATCGCCCTCACCCATTACCTTGCGAAAGGGTGTGTTGAGGGCAGTAGCAAAGCGGTGAATATCCAGAAACTCACCGGTCACGCCGATAAAATCCGGATTGAAAAAGGGCACATAGCCCGCCAGTTGCTGCACGGTATCCCGGGCCGGGTCCACAGTCACCATCACCACCTGGGTGTCCTGGGCTTCGGTACCTTCCAGGCTAGCCACAAATTCATTGAGAAACGTCATGGTAGTGGGGCACACATCGGGACAATAGGTGAAGCCAAAAAACACCAGGCTCCACTTTCCCTCAAAGCGGGCTCGATTGAACGGCTTTCCATAGTGGTCAACCAGTTCAAAGTCGCCGATGCTGCGTGGGGTATCGAGCAAATACAGGCCATTAATTTTCATTTCTGATTCGGTCATTACCCGTGGCAGTGAAATTCGATGCACGAATCCGACAATAATGATGGTGATAAACAGCAACAGGCCAACGACTGTCAGTTTGATATTGCGGGATTGGCTCACAAGGTGCTCACTGGAAATAGGTAGTGGTCAACCAACATGACCACAAACAACGACATCAGGTAGATGATGGAATACTTGAAGGTCTCCATGGGGGCATTCGAGTTTTTGCCCCGCATCAATTCAATGGCCCAATACAGAAATCCACCGCCCAGTACCACCGCACCGAGCAGGTATAACGGCCCGCTCATGTGCGTGGCGTAGGGCAGCAGGGTAATGAGGAACATCAGGATGGTGTACAACAATATGTGCAGCTTGGTGAACTCCACGCCGTGTGTCACCGGCAGCATGGGAATGCCCACCGCGGCATACTCCTCCTTACGATGAATCGCCAGAGCCCAGAAGTGGGGCGGCGTCCAGGCAAAGATAATCAGCACCAGCAGCAGCGCGTGACCGTTAATATCGCCGGTGACGGCGGTCCAGCCGAGTAGGGGTGGAGCCGCGCCCGCCAGACCACCAATAACGATGTTCTGCGGCGTGGCGCGCTTCAGAAACAGGGTGTAGATAAACGCATAACCCACCAGAGAGGCAAACGTCAGCCAGGCAGTCAGTGGATTGATCCACACCAGCAGGATCGTCATTCCCAGGCCGCCCAGCACCGTGGCAAACAGAGCTGCTTGCAGATTACTTATCCGGCCCTGCGCAATAGGCCGGTTGTGGGTACGGGTCATCTTCTGGTCCACGCGCTGATCCACCAGATGATTGACTGCAGCGGCAGAGCCGGCGCACAGGGCGATGCCGAGATTGCCCAGTACCAGAATATCCAGGGGCACCATACCCGGCACCGCCATAAACATGCCGATCGCCGAGGTGAGAATCATCAGCAGGACTACGTTGGGCTTGGTCAGCTCCTTGTAGTCGCGCCAAGTGGCCGCGCCTGTCTGCTGTAGGTCTGCCATTACGCTCCTAGCCACCGGAGTTCTTGAGAAGGAATTTAAGATCTGCAATCACGTCTTTATACGAAACCTCTTTAGTGTATGACATCATGACCCATCCTGCGGGATCCACGAGGTACCAGGTGCTTGGATCTACCGCTTGCTCAGGAAAGAACGCAGCGTAGTCAGCAGCAGATAGCGTCAGGGTTTGTAGGTCTGTGTGTTCGGTCTCCAGATACCGGGCAAACTCGGGGGGAGCTGGACGCCCGTCGCTGAGTTTCAATACCGTCAATGGCGTGCTCGCCACGCCGTCTGGGCTGACATACAGGCGGCGCAGGCGATTGAACTCCTTGCCCATAGCGACATGAATCTGGCGCGTCACATACAAACTCTGCTCGCAGGACTCAGCACAGCGGCCACCCGCAGCGGGAATCACCATCGACCAGCGCGGCTCCATTTCCGCAATGGTTATCTGCAGCCCCGACTCGTCGAACAGCGCCTGGTCATCCAGCTGCCGCGGTGGTTGCACCAACGCGCCGCGGTTGCCCGTGCCCACCATACCGACCAGATCAAGATCACCCTGCGCAACAAAGTACCACAGCCAGGTCGCCACCAGCATGATGGTGACCGGAATACCGCCGATCAACAGCAGGACCATGCGGTTGCGGGTGGTCGAGTTTGCGTCTGTCATTTACTTGCCTGTTCTATCTGAACGCGTTACGAGCTGCCACACATTACTACTGCGCAGCAGGTAAAACACCAACAGCACCGTCGCCATCGCGAACCACTGCACCGCATAGCCCTGATGCATTTGCGGGCTCATGTTCACCACTTGCCAATCGACGGCCAGAGCACCCGGCTCGCCGGCATCAATGCGAACCGGGAAGGGGAACACTTTGCCCCCCAGCGAGGCCATCACCGCTGGCCCTAGTTTGTTCATTTCCACTGCCTGAATACGCTTGGGCCAGTTTCCATCCAATGGCTGGTCCGCCAGCAGGAACGGTGCTCCCGGTGCCACATAAATGTACCCAGTAATATCTACCGGACCCACCACCGGCGGTACCACTGGCAGCGTGCGCCGGGCAGGATCCCCGGCGATCCAGCCGCGATTGACCAGCACACTACCCGCAGCATCGGGTAGCTGCAGGATCCCCAGGACTTCGTAACCGACCTGGCCGCGCTGCACCTGGTTGTCCAAAAGAAAATACTTGTCCGGCAAAAAGCTCCCTATCAAACGCACCGGCAGATAAGCTAGCGCCTCGTCTGTTTTATCCCAGAGCGCGGATAGCAGGGCGGGGTTCTGCTGCTGGCGTTCCTCAAACGCAGACGCCAGTTCGGCTTTTTCCTGGGCTCGTTGCAGTTGCCACAAACCCAGACTGGCCATCAGGGGAACCATTACCACAGTGAAAAGGGTAATGCGCCACTCGAAGTCAAAGTGTAATCCGCTCTTTACGCCGGACATTATCTCGCTCCAGAGCAAAACGTCGCGACTGGTTTATACTGCACCGAACTACTGAAGGAGACATCCATTGTTAAAAGCTGCAATCGTCATATTGATGCTGGCGCTGGTCGCCAGCCTGGGAAGTGGTTTCTACTTCCTGATGCTGGACCAGGGCGATGGGCAGAAGCGGCGCACATTCCACTCTCTGGGTGTCAGGCTGAGCATCGCCGCGGTGCTCATGGGCCTGATCATTTACGGTGTAGCCTCCGGGCAGCTGGGCCATTCGAATCCCTGGGACGCAGGAACCAAGCCCCAAACAACCCGGCAATCACCCTCTGATAAGAGTAGTCCCTAGAGAATATAGACAAACAGGAACAGGAATACCCACACCACATCCACAAAGTGCCAGTACCAGCTGGACGCTTCAAAACCGAAATGGTCGCTGGCCGTGAACTGCTTGCCGATGACCGAGCGCAGCAACTGGATCAGCAGCATCGTCATCCCCATGAACACGTGGAAGCCGTGAAAGCCGGTCAGCATGAAGAAGGTAGAGCCGTAAACACCGGCGTTCAGGGTTAGCCCGAATTCGGCATAGGCCTCATGGTATTCCATGGCCTGCAAGTAGAGAAAGATCATGCCCAGTGCCACAGTGATGGCGAGCCACAGGTTAAATTTCTTCTTGTTACCTTGAAGGATGCCCTGGTGTGCGATGTGACAGGTAAAACTGGACGTCAATAGGACGAGGGTGTTCCACAGCGGCAGCCAATGCCACCACACATGGGCGTCAGCGAAAGACATGCTGGTGTGGGCACTGGTGAAAGAACCGTTATTTGCGATCGGTTGTGCCGCTATACCCACGGCCTCCTGGGGTGTCACCATCATCGGCCAGGAAAACTCAAAGCCCGGCCACAAGAGGCCATTCATCCGCCCGTGTTCGCCCTCGCCCGCCAGCCACGGGCCAACCAGGATGCGCAAATAGAATAGCGTGCCAAAGAAGGCAAAGAAAAACATTACCTCGGAAAAGATGAACCAGAACATGCCCAGCACATAGGACTTTTTCAGTTGGGCGCTGTTCATCCCGGCAATGTTTTCCCTGATGGCGGTGCGAAACCAGGCAAACAGCGTAGCGAGAAAGATAAATAATCCGCAAAGCAAAACAGTCCAGGAGTTGGTCGCCACATTGGGATCGCCGAACGTCATGTCATTCATGATCTTCGCGGCGCCAATAATACTCACGATCAGGCCGATGGTGGCGAAGAACGCCATCTTGCTCTTCTCGGGTACGTAATACTTTTCGTACGCTGTGGACGTCTGACTTGTCATGTTGTTTCTCCGTTTATAGAGAGCGGGTCTGCGACCCACACCTCAGCGAGCGGCTACTGGACCACCTGCCATAGCTGTTATATCAAATATTGTGTAGGACAGCGTGATAGTCTTAATGTCCTGCGGCAAATCCCGGTCGACAATAAACTGCAGCGGTAGCTCAGCTGATGTTTCCCCTTCCAGCGGCTGCTGCCGGAAGCAGAAGCATTCCGTTTTGTGGAAATACTCTGCGGCCCTGGCCGGTGACACGCTGGGTATCGCCTGGGCCACCATCGCATTGGGCTGCGTGTTGCGCGCGAAAAACACCGTATCATTGGTCGCGCCAGGGTGCACTTTCATCATCGTTGTGGTCGGGGCAAACTCCCACGGCATGCCTGCATTGTTAGAGGCGATAAACTGTATCGTCACGGTGCGACTCTCATCGACACCGGCCTGTACTGCTGTGTAGGCCTGCCCGTCAGTCTTGCCGTTGATCCCGAGGGCATCACAAAGCACGTTGTAAAGGGGCACCATGACCACAAATACAAACGCAAACATAACCACAGCGACCATCACCAGCTTGATGACAGTATCGATGGCAGGCTTGGCGCTGAGTCGAATCATAGGCTCCTAACTTATGAGTGCGCGTGTGCCGAGTCAATTTTCGGCGGTGTTTCAAAGGTGTGGTAAGGCGCGGGCGTAGCAACAGTCCACTCCAGGCCTTCCGCACCGTCCCAGACTTTCTCGTCACTCACGGGGTCGCCAGCCACGATAGTCGCAATTACGTTGTACAGAAACAGGATCTGCGAGGCCCCATAAATGAAGGCGCCAATACTGGACATCATATTGAAGTCGGCAAACTGCAGTGCGTAATCGGGGATACGGCGCGGCATGCCCGCCAAGCCCACGAAGTGCTGCGGGAAAAAGGTCAGGTTAAAGCCGATGAAGGATATCCAGAAATGGGTTTTGCCCATGGTCTCGTTGTACATGCGGCCACACCACTTGGGCAGCCAGAAATAAATGGCCGCTGTCATACTGAAGACCGCACCCGCCACCATCACGTAGTGGAAGTGGGCAACCACGAAATAGGAATCGTGATACTGGAAATCAGAGGGCGCGATGGACAGCATGAGGCCGGTAAACCCGCCAATGGTAAAAAGGATGAGAAAGCCGATGCTAAATAGCATGGGCGTCTCAAACGACAGGGATCCGCGCCACATGGTAGAGACCCAGTTGAACACCTTGACCCCGGTCGGGACCGCGATGAGCATCGTGGCATACATAAAGAACAACTCACCGGCAACAGGCATGCCGACGGTATACATGTGGTGCGCCCACACGATAAACGACAGGAAGGCGATGGACGCTGTGGCGTAGACCATTGAGTCGTAACCGAACAACGGCTTGCGGGAAAACGCCGGAATAATCTGCGACACCACGCCGAAAGCCGGCAAGATGATAATGTAGACCTCGGGGTGGCCAAAGAACCAGAAAATGTGCTGGAACAACACCGGGTCGCCGCCGCCCGCGGCAGAGAAGAAGCTGGTACCAAAGTGCACGTCCATCAACATCATGGTCACCGCGCCAGCCAACACCGGCATCACGGCAACGAGCAGGAAGGCGGTGATCAGCCAGGTCCACACGAACAAGGGCATCTTCATGTAAGTCATGCCGGGAGCCCGCATATTCATCACCGTGGCGATGATGTTAATCGAGCCCATGATGGACGACAGACCCAGTACATGGATTGAGAAGATGAAAAACGTCACCGATGGCCCGGCGTATGTGGTGGAGAGCGGGGCGTAGAAGGTCCAGCCCGCTTGTGGCGCGCCCCCCTCCATAAATAAAGTAGACGCCAGCAACAGGAACGTCGGTGGCAAAATCCAGAAGCTCCAGTTGTTCATGCGCGGCAGGGCCATATCAGGAGCCCCGATCATCATCGGGATCAGCCAGTTCGCCAGGCCGACGAACGAGGGCATGATCGCTCCAAACACCATGATCAGCCCGTGCAAGGTGGTCATCTGATTGAAAAATTCTGGCTCCACGAGTTGCAAACCGGGCTGGAACAGCTCGGCGCGAACAATCATGGCAAAAGAGCCGCCGAGAATAAACATGGAAAACGAGAACCACAGATACATGGTCCCGATATCCTTGTGGTTGGTCGTAAACAGCCACCGACTGAGACCCTTGGCCGGACCGTGGTGATGATCGCCCATCATTAACTCCTCCAATTAGCCTTTTTTGTGGTTGTACACATCAATGGGCTGCACCATGTCGCCCATATTGTTGCCGAATGCGTTGCGCTGGTAGGTGATGACAGCCGCCATATCAACGTCGTTCAACTGGGCGCCAAAGGCCTGCATGGCCGTGCCGGGCACACCGTTGATACCGATACCGAGGTGTGGGGCTATGTCGCCCGTGGCGATTGCGCTGCCAGCGATCGCCTTGCCGACCCCACCTTCACCGGCAGCGCCGTGACAGGCCAGGCAGTTGAGTTCGTACACCGCCTTGCCGCGCTCCATTAGCTGGTCCATGGTGAAGGTCTGTGCCATCAGTTTCTTGATTTCAGCCGCTTCGGACTGCTTGGTGACCAGCCACTTCGCGTAGTCTTCTTTACTAACCACATTTACCACGATGGGCATAAACCCGTGGTCCTTGCCGCACAATTCAGCGCACTGGCCACGATAGACTCCCACCTCGGTAGCCCTGGTCGAGATTTCGTTGATAAACCCTGGGATCGCATCTCGCTTGACTGCCAGCTCCGGCACCCACCAGGAGTGGATTACGTCATTGGCGGTGATGAGAAAACGTACTTTAGTATCGACCGGAAGTACCAGTGGCTCATCCACTTCACGTAAGTAAAACTCGCCTTTGTCCGCAGTGTTATGAATTTCGGTCTGCGGCGTACGCAAGTTGCTGAAAAAACTCACATTTTCGCCGCTTTCGCTCAGGTATTCGTACTTCCATTTCCACTGGTAGCCAGTGACAACAACATCCAGTTCCGCGTCATCATTGTCGTAGATATTGAGCAGCGTGGTGGTCGCGGGAACGGCCATGGCAAGCAGGATAAAAAAGGGTACCACTGTCCAGGCGATTTCCACCTTGGTGCTCTCGTGGAAGGTGGCCGGTATAGCACCTCGTGATTTGCGGTGATAGATGATCGAATAGAACATCACCCCAAATACCAGGGCACCGATCACGACACAGATCCACAGAATTACCATGTGCAGGTCAAATACTTCATGGCCCACGGCAGTGACCCCGGGGGACATGTTGTACTCGCTAGCCTCATCGCCGGCTGCCATGGCAATGACGCTCATCAGCAACAGCACAGGACTAAGCGCGAGCTTGCACAGCCACTTCGCTTCAAAACCCATTTCCTGTGTCTCCCTGTAGTAAATACTGTTATGCCCTGACTGGCACTCGATCACTATGTGGTCCCTCGCTCGGGCACACTTGCTGTTGGAACCTGCCGGTGGCTGCGCGTTCTTCGACTGCGACAACATGTCGCTCCTAGAAAAACGCGCGAATTATAGCGGATAAAAGGCACAAATCCTACAAGGCTACAGCATTGGCCGGGCTATGGTATTTTTCACGCCGGACACCTCCAGCCCACTGCCGAACGGGAAGCAACGATTGGGAGGATGCCCCTAGCGAAACGTTAGAAATGTACTAGCCTGTAGACATCCATTCCAACACAAACACCTCGACATCAGGTCGATCATGGTCCCACCGAGTATCAGACAAATCATCAGTGCAGCGCTCCGCTCGGAGAACGCCACCCACCAGCTGCGCTCGCGACTGGAGCGGCAGTTGCCGCAATTGCAACTTAAACTGCTGCTGCCCGAGCGCGAGCCGATAACCGCGCTGATGAATTTCATCACTGGCTATGTACAAAGCGTGCCCAGCTGCCTGCGCCTGGTCACCACGATCAGCAAGCGTCTCGGTTTTTTTGAGTATGCCGCGCCCTTTTTGCATCTGGCCGAAGATTATTTCCTGCAGCCCCCGGCCGAGCTGCAGCACGAGGAGGGTCTGGAGGCCCTGCTGGACGAGGCGTTTCTGGCACATCGTTTACTGGAAGAGGTAAACGATCACCATATCAAACACTTGCAACGACCCCTGTTACCCCTGGATATGACCGAGGCCAATATTATTGTGCATCATTTGTTAGGGGATGAGTTCGCAGGGCGGCTGGAGCAACTGGTGCAGTTTACTGCAACGCAATTGCTGCACAGGGAGTACGTTTGGGAGCAAGTGCGCGCCCTGCCGGGCACACAGGCAATGGCGGTGCCGGTTGTGCGCTCCGAGACTCTGACCACCATAAACCAAACAATACGGTTGCGCCTCGCCTCCTAATCACTGGGTTTAGCGCGGTCGTTGAGGGGGTCGATAATAGTGATCGACTGGGCGGGTGTTTCTACTCGCCGCGCCGCGGCACGACTTACTCGAGTGGGCAGTTCACGCGGTTTCTGTGCAGCAACGGCCAACGGGCTGGAAGCTGGCAGCCCGGGACGATCTTCACTGAAGCCACAGTTCACGCATTTTCGCTGGTCTGTGTCCAGGTCAACCAAAATTTTGTCCATCAGTGCACAGCGGGGGCACACGGCTCCAGCGATAAAACGGCGACGGTGCGGGTTGTCTTGCATAATTCGTTCTCCGCGTGGCGACGCAGGTCTGGCCATGCCGCATCAGGCTGGCTATTGTAACAGGCTACCCTGCCACGAGCTCACACCGATGCGCCACTACAACCGCTACAGCCTCCGCAGTTTCCAGGGTACAACTCCCGATATCGGCCAACGCGTACTGATTGACCCCAGCGCCGTGGTGTTGGGCCAGGTAAGCCTGGCAGATGATGTGTCGGTATGGCCACAGGTCGCGATCCGTGGCGACATGCACCGCATCCGGGTAGGTGCCAGGACCAGCGTGCAGGACGGCTGTGTGTTGCATATCACGCACGCCGGGCCGTTCAACCCCGAGGGCTGGCCGCTGACTATTGGCTGCGACGTTACGATCGGCCACCGCGCTGTTCTACACGGATGTACCGTGGGCAACCGGGTACTGGTTGGTATGTCGGCAACGGTTATGGATGGCGCCGTGATAGAAGAGGATGTCGTGATTGCCGCCGGCGCGCTGATCACCCCGGGGAAACGTCTGCGCAGTGGCTATCTCTACGCTGGCAGTCCGGCCCGCGAGGTACGCCAGCTAAGTGAAAAAGAGCTGGCCTACTTCACCTACAGCGCCAATAACTACGTCAGGCTGAAGGATCAGCACATCGCGGAGCTGGAGGCGGCAGCCTCGTGATCGAGCAGCTCAGGCGGCAGCCATTGCCTCGCGCAGCTCGTTGATAACTGGCCGTGTTTCAGGACGCACCGCGCGCCAGATAAAAAAGGATTCGGCCGCCTGCTCGACCAACATACCCAGGCCATCCGCCACAGCCCAGGCAGCATGATGCGCCGACCAGCGCATAAAAGTCGTGGGCTCTGCGCCATAAACCATATCGTAGCAGCAACTACGCTCGGTCAGCAGCGAGCCCGGCAACTCCGGCATCGCGCCAGATAACCCCGCGCTGGTGGCATTGATAACCAGATCAAACTGTCGCGCCCCAACCAGATCGTAAGCGCCGCCTTCCAAGGGGCCAAGATCTGCAAACTCCACGGCCAGTTGTGCCGCACGTGCGCCCGTTCGATTCACGATCAGCAATTCTTGTGGCCGCTGCAGCAATAGCGGTTCCACTACACCTCGAGCGGCACCACCGGCGCCGATCAGCAATACCCGCAAGCCTTGCACAGCCCACCCGAGATTGGCGATCACATCACGCACCAGGCCGACGCCATCCGTGTTATCGCCCTCGATAACGCCGTCTCCTGTGCGCGTGAGCGTATTGACGGCACCCGCGCGCGCGGCGCGCGCGCTCAGTCGATCAGCGAATGCAAAAGCCTCACGCTTGAAGGGCACGGTTACATTCAGACCCGCTCCGCCGTCAGCAAAAAATTTGCCCGCCGCACTGGCAAAGCCATCCAGCTCTACTCGCACCGCTCGGTACAGCATCTGCTGCGCGCTCTGCTGTGCAAACATGGCGTGGATAGCGGGTGATTTGCTCTGCTTGATGGGGTTGCCGAATACGGCGTACCTGGCTTTTTCAGTCATGTATTGCTCTTCTCGTGCTCTGCTTCGGCCAGCCAGTTGCGATCGCGCAGGTAAAACTGCGTTAGCTCCGCCTCTTCTGACCCCGGCTCCGGACAATAGTTGTAATCCCAGCGCACCAGAGGGGGCAGGGACATCAGAATGGCCTCTGTGCGTCCTCCCGACTGCAGGCCGAACAAGGTGCCCCGATCGAATACGAGGTTAAATTCCACGTATCGGCCGCGCCGGTAAAGTTGGAACTGGCGCTCCCGCTCGCCATAAGCCCTGTCTTTATTGCGCTGCACGATGGGGCGGTAGGCACGCATAAAAGAGTCGCCCACTGCGCGCATAAAGGCGAAACTGGTGGCAAAATCCCACTCGTTCAAATCGTCGAAAAACAATCCGCCGATGCCGCGTGGCTCGCCGCGATGCTTCAGGTAAAAATATTCGTCACACCAGGTCTTGAAGCGCGGGTAAACGTTGTCGCCAAACGGCGCACAGGCGTCTGCCGCCGTCCGATGCCAGCGAATACAATCAGCCTTGTTGCCGTAATAGGGCGTGAGATCATAGCCGCCGCCGAACCACCAAATGGGTTCCTCACCGGGCTTGCTGGCAACAAACAGGCGGACATTGGCGTGCGCAGTGGGAACGTAGGGGTTGCGCGGGTGAATGACAAGGGACACGCCCAGCGCTTCATAATTGCGACCTGCCAGCTCCGGCCGCGATGCGCTGGCTGAAGGAGGCAACTCAGTCCCGTGCACGTGTGAAAAGTTGACGCCGGCCTTTTCAAAGACGGCACCATCGGCTAGCACGCAACTACGGCCACCACCCCCTTCGGGACGCTGCCATTCATCCGTGATAAAGGCGGTCCCACCGTCTTCCGCAGACAGGGCTGCGCATATGCTGTCCTGTAGCTGCCATAGATAGGATTTGACTTGCTCGACCTGCATACCCGGCGTTCCTCGGGGAATCATCGGGGCGCATTATACGCATCCACCCACGGTAACTGCACTAATGACGGATGATTTGACCGCTGCCCAAATCCCGAATGCTGGTCGGCCGCGCCTCTGCCCCAATCCTGCCCGGTAGCAGGTAGTCCAGTCCTTCGCCAAAAAAACGCCGTACCTGAAACGCCTCGCGCGCCGGACGCGCGCCCGCCAGATTGGCAGAGGTGGACACCAGGGGCCCGCCCCAGGCCGAGCACAGAGCTCTGACTACCGGGTGAGCACTGACTCGAACCGCGACCGTTGCATGCTCCCCGCAAATCCAGCTTGGCACGCGACCCCAGTGCGGCAACAACCAGGTGACAGGCCCTGGCCACACCTTTGCCAGTGTTTGTCGCTGCTGCGGCGACAGGTCGGACAACAAAAACTCGATTTGGCTCTCGCTCGCCGCCACCAACAGCAGGCCCTTGCTCACCGGCCTGCTTTTTAGTGCCAGCAGCTGCGCCACGGCGGCCTCATTATCCGGGTCACAACTTAGCCCCCACACCGCCTCCGTCGGACAGGCGATGACTCCTCCGCGCTGCAGAGCGCTCACCGCTGCCTGCAAGTGCAGAGGGCTGGGAGACATCAAAGTCAGCCTTTTAAGGTTGTTTGCAGAGCCGCGTCCTTGGCATAGATTTCCTGCGCGTTCGCTGCACGCTCATCACGCAGGCGTTGTGCCAGCGGGGCATCGGCCAGCGACAGTATTTGGGCCGCAAGATACGCCGCGTTCTTGGCGCCTGCTTTCCCAATGGCGACGGTGGCCACGGGTATTCCCGCCGGCATCTGCACCGTGGAGAGTAACGCGTCCAGTCCGTCCAGGGATGCATTCATGGGAACACCGATAACCGGCTTGACGGTCGCTGCGGCGACAGCTCCAGCCAAATGCGCGGCCATACCGGCAGCAGCGATGAAGACCGCGCAACCACGCTGGTCAGCATCCTGAACATACGCCTTGGTAGCTTCCGGGGTACGGTGCGCTGAGGTAATACGCGCCTCAAACGAAACCCCAAATAGGCGCAACACATCAAAGCTGGCCTCCATCACTGGCAGGTCCGAGTCCGAGCCCATTACAATCGCTACAAACGGCTTACTCATTTTTTGTCTCCTGTGACAACAGCGGCCGCGCGGCCGCAAAAAAGTGGGGAAATCTACCCAACTGGTGCCGACTTGGCAAGAGCACTGTCGCTAGCAACGAATATAGCCCCCGGCAGTCCGCTGCACCTGCCCCGCCAGTTCAAGGGCGGTCAACTCCCCCAGCACCTGCGCTACCGGTCGCGTACTGCGCTGCACCAGGTCGTCCAGCGCAGCGACTTCAAAGCCTACCAATGGCAACAGCCAGGACTCGCCGGCCGCGGCTTCGCTCGCAGCGCGGGCGACTGTGGCGCAACCGCGCTGCAGCACATACAGTGAGCCCAGTTCTTCAAGAATATCCTCGCTATCCTGCACCATCTTGGCACCGTCGCGGATCAGGTACAGGCAACCCTTGCCACCATCATGGAGTATGGACCAGGGCAGGGCAAATACTTCCCGACCCTGCTCCATGGCCGTGCGGGCAGTAATCAATGAACCACTGGGCAACGCCGCCTCAACCACCAATACGCCTAGCGACAGACCGCTGATAATCCGGTTGCGTCTAGGAAAATTGTGCCGCAGTGCCGGAGTGCCAGGCGGAAACTCGGTTACCAGACACCCCGCCTGCTCCAACTGTGCCGCCAGTGCATGATGGCGCCGCGGATAAATGCGATCTATCCCGGTGGCCATAACGGCGACACTTTTTCCGCCAGCATCGAGCGCACCGCGATGCGCGGCACCGTCTATCCCCAGCGCCAGTCCCGAACAGATGTGCAGTCCGGCACCGACCAACTGGCCGCTCAGAGCCTGCGCTGCGCGCAAACCTGCGGGGCTCGCGCGACGACTGCCAACGACAGCCAGAAGAGGCTCCTGTAACAGGGCGGGATCACCACGTATATACAACAGCGGCGGGGGATCGTGAATGGTACGAAGCAGCGCAGGATAGCGCGCGTCGTCAATGTCTAATGCTGTAGCGCCTACAGCACGGGCCGCAGCTTTCGCTTGTGCAACATTCATACATCATCCTTGACGTCATGTCTGTTGAGTTACTGCAGGGTCGGTAGCCCTGCGACTTTCAGATGGTGCAATCCTACTCTATATCTCAGGGATTTTTGACCAAGTCAAAAACCTGCAGTGGCCGACTGGCTTTGAGCACAATCGCGTAGCTAACCTTTTCGTAGGCCTCAAACACCATAGCCAGACCCGCCCGATTGTCAGGCAGCTGCACATTTGTTTGCGCAATTTTGTCGAAAACCAGCTCGCCCTTCTGGTAAACCGCTAGCACATCTCCAATCTGCAGACCTTCTCGCTTCCCCCTGTTAATCACTACGATGCTCATATTACCAATTTGAGAGACACCGCCCTCCACCGCGATCATGACACCACCTTCGATCTCCTGCTCCGGTGCCCTGGGGTGGAAACTGGCGTCCAAAACACGCTCTTCCTGCGGCAGCACGCGATCGCCGATCAGCACTTCTTCGGCAACGCGGGTCAGCTCCAGCTCGGTGACGTCATCCCGATTGCTACTGAGGAGCTTGGCACTGCCAACATCCTTGACCTGATAGCCCAAAAACTCCTTGGTTACCGGATCGAGATAATTCTGGCCCACGCGATAAATGCCATAGGCACGCTCGCCATCAGGGAACGGGCCGCGACCGTAAATCCTGTCGCCAGGCCCACTGATTAAACGCCTTTCGTCCGCAGCGACAATATAGGCCGAGCTATTGACGCCCTCGGCGTCCAATACCCGGTTGTACTTCAACCAGGGACCAATTTGGTCCAGGGGAATAATCGGGATGGCAAGATCCAGCGGAATGACGCGCATATTGGGGGCTAGCTTGACCTCCCGACCGCGATTCATGCGCAGACGTGGCTGGCCGTCAACCCACACCAGATACAGCTCATCACCGGGGTAGATAAGGTGGGGGTTGTCGATCTGTGGATTGGCATCCCACAACTCAGGCCACAGCCAAGGCTCTTTTAGATACATACCGGAGATGCCCCAGAGGGTATCGCCCTTCTTAACGATATAGGTTTCCGGCACATCCGCATTGAGCTCCACCACCGCCTGCGTCCAGCCGCTGAACAGCAGTGACAACAGCAGCAGGCAAATGGATAGCGACCTTGTTTTCATTTTTTGTGTCCCTGTATGGCCTGGTTACTATCTGCCAATTTATGATTATCGGTGCAGTTCTTGCGACTGCGCCAAGCGCTGAGGCGCTAGGCGGCCTTTAAGCACAAGTTGTATAATAACGACAGTTTGCTGCCGAGGTTTAGAGCTGGCAACCCCAAATGTTATTAATTCACGCAGCCAATTTAAGCCATTTCTGACTATCCGGCAGGCAATCAATTTTATGGCAGTTCTGGAAATCCTCGAATTCCCCGATCCACGCCTGCGCACCCAGGCCAAGCCGGTTGCGCGGGTGACCGGTGCCATTCGTGTGCTGATCGACGATATGCTGGAGACCATGTACGCCGCGCCCGGCATCGGTCTTGCTGCCACCCAGGTCAATGTCCACCTGCGACTGCTGGTCATGGACGTATCCGATGACAAAAGTCAGCCGCAAATATTTATCAATCCCGACATCACCGTACAGGACCCGGAGCTTGGCGAATACGATGAGGGCTGTCTCTCAGTGCCTGGATTCTATGAAACGGTCTGTCGCCCATTGCGGGTGGCGGTCACGGCCATCGGTCGTAACGGCGAACCGTTCAGCTGCGAGCTGGAGGGTCTGGCGGCGATCTGTCTCCAGCACGAAATCGACCACCTCAACGGTAAACTGTTCGTCGATTACCTGTCCCCCCTGAAGCGCCAACGTATCCGCAAAAAGCTGGAAAAAGACCAGCGCGAACGCGCCTGACGCCTATGCCAATACGTCCGCTGCGTGTCATTTTCGCCGGCACTCCCGACTTTGCCGCCGCTCATTTAAAGAATCTTATCAATAGTGAACACCAACTTATCGCGGTCTTTACGCAGCCAGACCGACCCGCAGGAAGAGGCCAGAAAATGCAGGCCAGTGCGGTGAAACAGCTGGCTGAGCAGGCCGGCCTGGCCGTTTACCAGCCCGCATCACTGAAGGATGAAGCGGTGCAGCGGCAGCTGGGCGCTCTGAACGCCGATGTCCTGGTGGTGGTGGCTTACGGGTTGATCCTGCCGCAGGTGGTGCTAGACATTCCACACCTGGGTTGTCTCAATGTACACGCCTCCTTACTACCACGCTGGCGGGGCGCAGCGCCTATTCAACGCGCGATAGAAGCCGGAGATACCACCACGGGTATCACCATTATGCAAATGAACGCTGGTTTGGATACGGGCGCGATGCTAGCCACCGTGAGCTGTCCGATAGGGCCAAGGGCCAACGCAGCCCACTTGCACGATGAGCTCGCAGTGTTAGGTCCGCCGCTACTGCAACAGGTACTGGCCGATATCGAAAACGCGCGCAGACAGGGTCGCGCGCAAGATGACGAGCAGGCCAGTTACGCCCATAAAATTCTCAAGCCAGAAGCGCAGGTAGATTGGCGTTGCAGCGCTGCGGTACTGGATCGCAAAGTACGAGCCTTCAACCCATTTCCAGTTTGTTTCAGCGTCATCCAGGGCAAGCGAGTCCGGATCTGGCAAGCAAGCCCAGCACCCACACAAGGCGCAGCGGCAACCCCCGGCACCATTTTGCGCGCTGATGATGCGAGTATTGTGGTGCGCTGTGGCGAAGGCGAGCTCTCTCTAGAGGTTCTACAACTCGCCGGCGGCAAAGTGCTGTCAGCCAAGCAGCTGCTTGGCGCCCCCCAGACGCTGTTTGCGGTCGGCAGGTGCTTCGAATTACCGACCGCCAGTGCGCTTGCATGACGCAGGATGTCCGGGCCGCAGCCGCCGTTGTTATCGGTGACGTACTCGGCGGCAGCTCCCTGAACCAGGCGCTGCCGCGCAGACTCAGTCAGGTCAGCGAGAGGGACCAGAGCCTGCTGCAACAACTGTGTTATGGCACTCTGCGCCAGGCTCCGCGACTGCAAGCGATTCTCGCCATGCTGCTGGAAAAACCCTTGCGGGAGAAGGACCGCGACGTGCAGGGCCTGCTGCTCTGCGGGCTCTACCAATTGGACAGTACACGAGTGCCCGACCATGCGGCAGTCGCCGCCACGGTGGGTGCCACTCGGGCGCTGAAAAAACACTGGGCAAAGAGTATGGCGAATGCGGTATTGCGCCGCTATCTGCGCGAACGAGAGCAACTAACACAAAAACTGGAACAGGCCGCCGCTGCCAGCCATCCACAGTGGTTGTACCAAAAAATACTGCAGCAGTGGCAAGCCTCGGCTACCGCCATCATCGAAGCCAACAACCAACAACCTCCGATGAGCTTGCGTGTGAATAGCCGACGCCTGACCCGACCAGATTACCTTGCCGCGCTGCAAGATCGAGGTATTGCGGCCACCGCAGGACAGTTGAGTGTTGACGCCATCCAGTTGGCGCAGCCGACGGATGTAGGTGAATTACCGGGATTCACCGCAGGTGAAGTGAGCGTGCAGGACGAGGCGGCCCAAATGGCGGCCATACTGTTGCAGGCGCGCGCCGGCGAGCGAGTACTCGATGCCTGTGCCGCGCCGGGTGGCAAAGCCTGTCACATTCTGGAATTGCAGCCCGACCTGACCGAATTGGTGGCGATGGATATCGACGCCGTGCGCCTGCAAAAAGTGGCGGAAAATCTGCAGCGCCTCGCTCTGCAAGCGACCCTGATTATTGGCGATGCGGCAGGCCCACCAGCGCACCTGGGGCCTGCCAGTTTTGATCGCATTCTGGTGGACGCACCGTGCTCGGGCAGCGGGGTAATCCGCCGCCACCCGGACATCAAGCTGCTGCGCCGGGCAAGCGATATCAGCCCGCTGGCGGAACAACAACTGGGCATTCTGAAGGGCCTTTGGCCTCTACTAAAAGCCGGGGGCACATTGCTCTATGTCACCTGCTCAATTTTGGATGAGGAGAACAGTCAGGTAGTGCAACACTTTCTGGCCCATCAGGATAACGCAAAACTGTCCTGCCCGAATGTGTCGTGGGGGCAAGCCGCAGCCTGCGGGCGGCAACTGCTACCGTCGACTGACGGTCCCGACGGTTTATTTTTCGCCCTGTTGCAAAAGGCCGCGTAATACGAGCGTGCAGTTTGCACCGTACCCGTGCATGCGGCACGGGTAGCTTCTGGCACACCTGTTTTAGCGCATGCCGGGGCGAGATTTTTTTATCATTTCATAGGCGGCCTGTATTTCCTGCGCCCGTGCAGTCGCCAGTTTAATCATCGCCTCGGGCACACCTTTCGCGATCAACTTGTCGGGATGATTTTCACTCATCAGTCGGCGATAGGCCCGTTTCAACTCCTTGTCGCTGCTGCCACGGTCTACGCCGAGTGCGGAGTAGGCATCCGCCAGGCTAGTACCACCGCCCGGCGCTGCTGCGCTGCTGTGTCCCTGAAACTGCTCTTGCGCCCGGGCCATACGCAGTAGCAGTTCCAGTTGCGCAGCACCCATGCCCATCAGGCTGGCGATGCGCACGAGGGCCGCGTGCTCGGCAGGCTCCATACCCTGATCTGCCTGCGCCAGTGATATCAAAAACAACAGCAGGGTGCGCTGCATTTGCAGCTGCGCGCCACAGGTCTGTAAAAACGCCGCGACCACCGGCTCCATCTCAAAATCATCCGCAGCACCACGGCGAAACAAGTCGATGGCACGCTGGCGTTGCTCTTGACCCAAGCCCATTTTGGTGATGATTTGCTCGGTGTGATTGATCTCTGATTGCGAAATATGGCCGTCCACTTTGGCCAGGTAACCCGACAAGAGAAAGGTGGTCTCAAAAAAATTGTCGTTGATACGTGAGATATTCTCCGGTGAGCCAAAGCGCAGGACATTGGCCAGGGCGCGGTCGAAGGCGTGACCAAGGAACAGGCCAAGAATGAGGCCGGGGACACCTGCGGCCGCTAGTCCTATCAGTCCACCTATCACCTTTCCGAACAACATGGGCCACCTATTTAACTCAACACTGCGCCGGTCTAAGTCCAGCCATCACAACGGGTGCAGGTAATCCGGGGACATCCCGATCCTGACCCGCATGCGCCTGGTAGCGTCGAGGGGAGAATTTCACTTTCGGGGAAAGCGCGTATTATGCCGCCAAAAGAGACTGTATTATAGTCGGCTTTTTGCAGTGATCTGATGGGCGGCCCAGTGGCAGAAACCAAACACGACATCCTTACGTTTCAAGCGCTAATACTGAAACTGCAGCAGTTTTGGGCAGCTCAGGGCTGCGTGGTGCTGCAACCGCTGGACATGGAGGTGGGGGCTGGAACCTTCCATCCGGCGACCTTCCTGCGTGCAGTGGGACCGGAGAGCTGGAACGCAGCCTACGTGCAACCGTGCCGCCGACCCAACGACGGGCGCTACGGTGAAAATCCCAACAGACTGCAACATTACTACCAGTTCCAGGTGATCATGAAGCCCTCCCCGGAAAACTTTCAGGACTTGTATCTGCAGTCTCTGGTGGCACTGGGTGTCGATACCGCTATCCACGATATACGGTTCGTCGAAGACAACTGGGAGTCCCCTACGCTAGGGGCGTGGGGTCTGGGCTGGGAGGTTTGGTTAAACGGCATGGAAGTCACCCAGTTCACTTATTTCCAGCAGGCCGGAGGCCTGGAGTGTTATCCCGTCGCCGGGGAGATCACCTACGGCATTGAGCGTATTGCCATGTATCTGCAGGGCGTCGATAGCATTTACGACCTGCTATGGTCGGAGGGACCTGCAGGCAGGGTGACCTATGGGGATGTGTTCCACCAGAACGAGGTGGAGATGTCCCGCTATAACTTCGAGGAAGCGGATGTGACACAGCTGTTCGCCCAATTCGACTACTGCGAACATGAAGCGCTGCGTCTGGTCGATAAAAATCTGCCGTTGCCCGCCTATGAAATGGTCATGAAGGCGTCTCACGCGTTTAACCTGCTGGATGCCCGGCACGCCATTTCAGTCACCGAGCGCCAGCGTTTCATTCTGCGCGTGCGCACTCTGGCGCGAGCGGTTGCCCAGGCCTACTTCAACGCGCGCGCGGCGCTGGGATTCCCGTTGGCGTCGGCTGCCTTGCGCGCGGAAGTCCTGGATCGCATGCAAGCAGAGGCAAAGTAGCAGATGCGCACCGACACCCTGCTGGTAGAACTGGGCACAGAAGAATTACCACCCAAAGCGCTGAAGTCTCTGGGCCTCGCTTTTCGTGATGGCATCGTAGACGGCCTCAAGCAAAAAGAGTTGGCCCATGGCCAGGTGCAGTGGTTCGCTACGCCGCGGCGTCTGGCAGTGCTCATTTTTGAAGTACAACTACAAGCCCCCGACAAACGTGTTGAAGTGCTCGGACCGCCGGTAGAGCGCGCCCGGGACGAGGCGGGGAACTGGACCGCAGCCACCAGCGGTTTCGCCAAAAAGCAGGGCGTGGAACCGGAACAATTACAGACTATTGATACGCCCAAGGGCCTGCGACTCGGGCTGCGCAGTATCGTTTCCGGGGCAAGTACACAGGACGCTCTGAATGCCATTGTCCGCAGCAGCATACAAAACCTCCCCATTCCTCGCCGCATGCGCTGGGGCGCCAGCCGCGAAGAGTTTGTCAGACCGGTGCACTGGGTGGTAGCAATGCTCGGGGGGGAGAGTGATCACGGCGACATTCTCGGCCTGCCCACTGGCAATACAACCCGGGGCCACCGCTTTCACGGCAACACTGCTATTTCGTTAGACCGGCCCGAGCAGTATGCGTCTGCGCTCGCCGCTGCCAACGTGGTGGCGTGCTTTGAACAACGCCAACAACTCATTCGCCAACAAGTAGAGGCGCAAGCGAATATCCTAGGCGCAACAGCGGTCATTGACCCCGAGTTGCTCGATGAAGTCACCGGCCTGGTGGAGTGGCCGGTCGCGTTGACTGGCTCTTTCGAAGAGCGTTTTTTGCAGGTTCCCGCCGAGGCGCTGATTTCGTCGATGAAGGAGCACCAGAAATATTTCCATGTGGTGGATACGGCGGGCAAACTCAAACCTCACTTCATCACCGTTGCAAATATAGAAAGCACAGACCCGCAACAGGTTATTGCCGGTAACGAGCGCGTTATTCGTCCGCGCTTGTCGGATGCGGCCTTTTTCTTTGCAACGGACAAAAAAATCGCCCTTGTTGACCGGGTGCAGACGCTGGGCAATATCGTCTTTCAGCAACAGTTGGGGACGGTGCTGGAGAAGACGGGACGCGTCAGCAACTTGGCTGCCGCCCTGGCTCCCCTGGTTGGCGCTCCGGTGGAGCTTGCGCAACGGGCTGCACATCTGAGTAAGGCGGACCTAGTCACCGACATGGTGCTGGAGTTTGCCGACATGCAGGGGATCGCCGGCTCCTACTATGCTCAGCACGATGGTGAACACGCTGACGTGGCCTCGGCTCTGGCGCAGCAGTATTGGCCGAAGTTTGCCGGTGACCGTCTGCCGGAAACGGCGACAGCCTGCACCCTGGCTCTGGCCGACCGCATGGATACGTTGGTAGGCATCTTCGGTATCGGTCAGCCGCCAACAGGCTCCAGGGATCCGTTTGCACTGCGCAGGACCTCACTGGCTGTCTTGCGCATTGTGGTGGAAAGAGAACTGGATCTGGATTTACGCGAGTGCCTGACTCTCGCAGCAGCACAATTCCCGGCGAACATCATCGCCCCTGGAACCGCCGAGCAGGTCCTTGAGTATATGATCGAGCGCTTCCGCGCATGGTATGAAGAGGAACACATTCCCGCCGCAGTGTTTAAGGCCGTCAGTGCCAGAAATCTCTCGCACCCGCTGGATATTCACCGCCGGGTGCAGGCCGTGCACGCTTTCGCAAAACTGCCAGAGGCCCAGGCACTGGCCGCCGCCAACAAGCGTGTTGCCAATATCCTGGGGAAGTTGGATAGCGCTCACTTATTTGGCGATGTGAATGCTAACTTACTGGTGGAGGAGCAAGAGAAGGTGCTCGCCCAGCAGCTCGACGCGCTGACAGTGCGCTGCAACGAGCATTTGGCCCGGGACGAATATACCGCGACCCTGACCTGCCTTGCCGATTTGCGCGAGCCTGTGGACGCATTTTTTGAGGATGTCATGGTCAATGTGGAAGAGACTACCTTGCGTGACAATCGACTCAATCTGCTAAAACGCCTGCGCGACCTGTTCCTGAATGTTGCGGATATCTCCTTGTTAGCCGGTGGCAAGTAAGCCCCTTCACTGGCGCAGATTGATTTAAACTGACTGGCAGTGATAGGGGATATCGGATGACGCTAGGCTACGACCGCTTGATCGTTATCGCCGCCGCTCTGGCTGCGACGGTTTTAACTGCCCTGTTGGTCAGCATCTGGCAGGGCATCACCATCCGTCGGGCGCTCGCCAGCAGCCTGGAGCAGTTGCGAATCCGCGAAGAGGAGCTGGCCGAGGCACGGGCAGAACAGCGCGGGCAATCCGTCGCGCTAACACAGAGCCAGCAGCAGATACAGGCTGCCCAGACCGAGCTGCTAGCAATGAAAGTCGAGCTGGCAGACAGCAGCTCTCGGCTCAGCCACTCCCAGAAAGAACACGCACAACTGCAGACACGGCTGCGGGAACGCGAAGACCGGCACCAGGAACAAATACAACTGCTCAATGAAACCAGAGAAAATTTAAAGAAGGAATTCGAGAATCTTGCCAACAGGATTTTTGAGGATAAGAGTAAAAGCTTCACCGCATCCAGTCAGACATCACTGGAGAATTTGTTGAAGCCCTTTCGGGAGCAGATCACAGGGTTTCAGACGCGCGTCAATGAAGTTCACTCGGAGTCGATCCGGGGCAATACTGCCCTGGAGAAAGAAATTCAAAAAGTCCTGACGGTAGGCCTGGAGATGAATCATCAGGCCAGCAACCTGACCGTGGCGTTGAAGGGGGACAAAAAGGCCGCCGGTAACTGGGGCGAGGCACAACTGCAGCGGACCCTGGAGCTGGCCGGCTTGCAGGCGGGGGAGCACTACGAAGCGCAAACCGCTTACCGGGATGAGGATGGCAAACGCAAACTGCCGGATTTCGTGATCAAGTTACCCGACAGCAAAAACCTGATCATCGACAGCAAAGTATCACTGATCGACTACGATCGAGCCATCGCGGCCGACACCGATGAAGAACGAACAGAAGCGCTCAACGCCCATGCGCAGGCCGTACGCAATCATATTGACGATTTGGCCTCTAAGGATTACTCCAACCTGCCGGGGATTGGCAGTCCGGATTTTGTGCTGATGTTTATGCCCATCGAGCCTGCCTATATAGAGGCGATGAAACACAACAAGGGCCTGTTTAATTACGGCTACAGCAAGGGTGTGGTGATGGTTTCCCATACGACGCTTATGCCGATACTGCGCACCGTCGCCAACCTGTGGATGGTCGAACAAAGCAATAGGGAAGCGAAAGAGATCAGCAGCAGGGCAGGGGATATCTACAATCAGGTTTGTCTGGTCGCCGAACGACTGCAAAGGCTCGGAAATACCTTAAGGGCCGCCAACAACCACTACAACGAAACGGTAACAGGGCTGGTGGGCAAGCAGGGCTTGCACGGGAAGGTCGAACGCTTCCAACAACTTTCCACAAGGGCGAATAAGGAGATGGCTGGGCTGGAGCCGATTCACGAGGAGATCGAAAGCGATCGACTAGGGTTAGTCATCGGCGACTCGAACAACGAGGTTACAGCTGCGCTGCTGGGGGAGCGCGAGCTGTAATAGATTTAACGTATCAGATATCCAGGTTAGCCACTGACAGCGCATTTTGTTCGATGAACTCCCTGCGAGGCTCAACCTGATCACCCATCAATGTGGTGAAAATCTGGTCGGCGGCGATAGCATCCTCTACCGTGACCTTGAGCATCCGGCGTACTTCGGGATCCATGGTGGTTTCCCACAGTTGTTCCGGGTTCATCTCGCCCAGACCCTTGTAGCGCTGGATACTGTAGCCCTTGCGCGCTTCCGTCATCAGCCAGTCCAACCCATCGGCGAAGCGGCGGGTTAGCAGCACTTTTTCCCCGCGCTGAAAGTAACCATCCTCATCAATCAGGTTATTGAGCGTTTCACCCAGGGCGGTCAGGCTGCGATACTCTCCCGAGGAGAAAAACTCGTGGTGGTATTCCGTTTCCGAATCCACGCCGTGAGACAATAACTTCACTACGGGAAAGTACAGTTGGCGTTCCTGATCCTTGCGTACCAGAACCGTATAGAGGCTCCCTTTGGACGCAACCGTAAGCAAGCGCTCACTCAATTGTTCGCAGAAGGCTCTGACGGCTTGCTCATCTCGCATCTGCTCCAGAGTAAGGGATGCGCCATAGACCATCTGCCAGAGCACGTTTTCTGCATACAACCGACTCAGGCGATGGATGGTCGCCGCCACAGAGCGGTAGCGGTTGACCAACTCCTCCAGTCCGCTGCCCGCAATAGCAGGAGCATCCGGATTGACGAAAATAGAAGCCCCCTCCAGCGCAGACTGGGTCAAATACTTATCCAGTGCTTCGTCATCCTTTAAATACTGATGCTGCTTACCTTTGGCAATTTTGTATAAGGGCGGCTGGGCGATAAAGATATGCCCTCTATCGACGAGTTCCCGCATTTGCCGGAAGAAAAACGTCAATAACAGGGTTCTAATATGAGACCCATCTACATCCGCGTCTGTCATGATGATGATGCTGTGATAGCGCAGTTTATCCGCATTGAATTCTTCCTTACCAATGCCGCACCCCAGAGCGGTTACAAGGTTGCCTACCTCCGCCGACCCCAGCATCTTGTCGAAACGCGCTTTTTCAACGTTGAGAATCTTGCCCTTCAGAGGCAGGATTGCCTGATACTTGCGATTGCGGCCCTGTTTCGCTGAGCCACCGGCAGAGTCTCCCTCCACCAGGTAAATCTCGGACAGAGCAGGATCTTTCTCCTGGCAGTCTGCCAGTTTGCCAGGCAATCCGGCAATATCCAGAGCGCCCTTGCGCCGGGTCATCTCCCGCGCTTTGCGCGCGGCTTCGCGCGCCCGCGCAGCATCGAGCATCTTGCCGACCACGGCTCTGGCCTCGCCGGGATTCTCCATCAAATAGTCGTTAAACTGCGCGTTCATCGTCTGTTCGACGGCCGTTTTTACCTCAGAGGAGACTAATTTATCCTTAGTCTGTGATGAGAACTTGGGGTCGGGTACCTTGACCGAGATTACCGCGGTCAGCCCTTCACGCGCATCATCACCGGTCGTATTAACCTTGGCCTTTTTGGCCAGGCCCTCCCGTTCGATATAGGTGTTCAGACTACGGGTGAGAGCGGCCCTGAAGCCGACCAGGTGTGTACCGCCATCACGCTGCGGTATGTTGTTGGTATAGCAGAAGACATTTTCCTGGAAGGAGTCATTCCACTGCAGCGCCACCTCGACCCCAATACCGTCTTCAGTATCAACCTGAAAGTAAAAGGGCTTATTTACCGCTGTTTTGTTCAGGTTGAGGTAGTTTACAAACGCCTTCAGGCCGCCCTCATACTGATAGGTTTCCTCCTTTCCGCTGCGCTCGTCCTTCAGGATGATGCGTACACCGGAATTCAGGAAGGCAAGTTCACGCAGCCTCTTGGCCAACTGCTCAAAATGGAATTCAATATTGGTAAAGGTAGCGGACGACGGTTTAAATCGCACAGCGGTCCCGGTTGTTTCGGTGGTGCCAATTTCCGCTAAAGGCGCATCCGGTACCCCATGACGGTAAACCTGCTCATACATCTTTCCCTCTCGACGGATCGTCAATGTCAGTTTTTCCGACAGCGCATTCACCACAGAGACACCTACACCGTGCAATCCGCCAGACACCTTATAGGTATTGTCGTCAAATTTACCCCCGGCATGGAGTACAGTCATGATGACTTCGGCTGCCGACACCCCTTCCTCATGCATTTCCGTAGGAATACCGCGGCCATCGTCGGCGACAGATACCGACTCATCCGGGTGAATCACGATGTTGATCTTCTGACAATGGCCCGCGAGGGCTTCGTCTATCGAATTGTCCACCAACTCAAACACCATGTGGTGCAGCCCGGAACCATCATCCGTGTCGCCAATGTACATACCAGGACGCTTGCGGACGGCATCCAGTCCTTTCAGTACCTTTATGCTTGTCGAATCGTAGTTGCTCACACCGTCACTCATGGATACCCACTCTCAATACTATTGATATTTATTTATCGTTCCCGCGCGTCATGTGATGGACACAGATTGTACGGTACCTTGTTCCACGTGGAACATCGCTAATTCCCCGCTGTTGGGCCACACGGACCGAATATCCTGGTGATCAATACAAGTGATAAACACCTGCGCCTCCATTGAGGCCAGCAGTTCACAAACCAGCACACTGTGGCGATGATCCAATTCAGAGGGCAGGTCATCAATAAGATACGTGCATGAGCCTCGGCCCTGCTGCGCCATCAATTGCCCCTGTGCCAGCTTCAATCCGCAAACTACGAGCTTCTGTTGCCCTCGGGACAAAGTCTCTGCCGCTAAATGCCCATCCGACATGACCCTGATATCCGCACGCTGCGGGCCAGAGTGCGTATACCCCTGCTCCAAATCGGCAGCGAGTCCCTGCTGCAACGCCTCGGTATAGCTCAGTTGACGGCCCCATCCCTGCTGATACCGTAACTCAAGCGCATGTAAAGACGGTGCCAATCTAGCCATTATCTCCTTGAAACGTGGCGACAAAATCCGGAAATAGTCTTTTCTATACTCATTGATAGCTGTGCCAGTCTGGGCCAAGTCCCGGGTCCATACAGCCAGTTCTTGATCAGATATTTTACCACGTCGTAACAGGTTGTTGCGCTGTTTTATGCATCTTTGGAAGCGCTGCCACTGCCCGAAAAAACGCTGTTCCACGTGGAACACTCCCCAGTCCAGATATTGCCGCCTGGCACCAGGGGAACCTGTCAGCAACCCGAAACTCTCCGCCGTAATGACCTGCAATGGCAACTGCTCGGCCAGCTCTGCCACGGTTCGGACTATCCGGCCGCCGACTTTGATCTGGGCTTCGCCAACGCGGTTACGCTGCACACCGAGGGGTATTCCTGCTTCATGTGGTGGTCCGCCACTGTACAACCCTACTCGGGGCGACCCAATTCCAGGTGCCGCAATACCGATAGCAGCGGAGGACAGGGTGCTTGTCCCATAAACAGTGCAAGTGTGTTCTTCGTGCGTTATCAGTGATTTGACACTGCTCCCGCGAAAGGAGCGGGCCATTCCCAGCAGGTGTATCGACTCCAGCACGCTGGTTTTTCCGCTGCCGTTACACCCGAAAAACACATTGACTGCCTGCAAGTCGCGAAGCCTCACCTCCTGCAGGTTTCTCACATGGGTGATCTGTAGTTGCGTCAGCGCCACGCTAGTAGGAGAGGGCTCTGGAAAAAACCACTAATCGCCGGAATAGGATGAGAATGCGCTCTGCTACAGGCGCATCGGCATAACAACGTAGAGCGAATCGCCTGCTTCAGACTCCTCCAACAGCGCACTGCTATTAGGGTCAGCCAACGATAGTTTCACAAGGTCACCACTGAGCACTGCCAAAACATCTAATAAATAGCTTACGTTAAAGCCAATCTCCAGCGCATCGCCTGAGTACTCCACCGACACCGTTTCTTCGGCCTCTTCCTGCTCGGGGTTATTGGCGATGATATTCAGGGTGTTTTTGGTCAACTTTAAACGCACCCCTCGATACTTCTCGTTTGACAGGATCGCCGTACGTGTAAATGCCTGTCGCAACTCCTGACGGGAGCCCAGCAAAAATTTATCCGGAGACCGCGGCAGCACTCTTTGGTAATCAGGAAATTTGCCGTCCACCAGTTTGGAGGTAAACGTAAAGTCCTCTGTCACGGCTCGAATGTGGTTGCTGCCAATGATAATGGCTATATCGGCTTCATCATCCATTAGCAGACGCGCCAGCTCCAACACGCCCTTGCGTGGCAGGATGACCTGGGTGCCACCCTCGCCGGTGACCTTGATTTTTTCTGGCAAGGTACACATGGCCAAACGATGGCCATCCGTAGCGACCACTCGCAACCCCTGCTTGCTATCGAGCTCCCACAGCATGCCGTTCAAATAGTAACGAACATCCTGCTGGGCCATGGCAAAACCGGTGCGATCAATCAAGCGCTTTAACTGGCCCTGCCTGAGGGTAAGTTGGTGCGTCCCGATACTGTCTTCAACATTGGGAAACTCCCTGGCAGGAAGTGTGGCGAGGGTAAAGCGGCTACGGCCTGATTTCACCGACACCTTGTTATCCTTGGCAGTGAACTCGATTGCACTGCCTTCCGGCAGAGACTTGCAAATATCCAGCAGTTTTCGTGCGGGAACCGTAATTTCCCCCGAATCACCGGCGGACGCCAGTTTTACCCTCCCCACCAGCTCTACCTCAAGATCGGTCCCGGTCAGAGACAGGCGATCCTCCTCCAGTACTATTAAAACATTGGCTAGAATGGGTAAGGTCTGGCGACGCTCCACAACTCCCGCCACGAGATTTAAAGACTTGACCAAGCTATCCCGTGAAATACTAAACTTCATACCGCTGATTTCCCCATCAGTGTTGTGCCAAAAACAAAATTATGTTTTGTATTTGCGCTCAGGTCGTAAGTGTTCTTAAAAGGTTTTTGTAGTCTTCCCGAATATCAGAATTTGTCTCGCGAAGCTCCTTTATTTTACGGCATGCATGAAGAACTGTCGTGTGATCTCTACCCCCAAAACTATCCCCGATCTCCGGTAGGCTATGATTGGTCAATTCTTTGGATAAGGCCATTGCCATTTGGCGTGGCCTTGCTACCGAGCGGCTGCGACGGCGTGACATCATGTCAGCAATTTTGATCTTGTAATACTCCGCCGCCGTTCGCTGTATATTGTCCATACTGACCTGCCTGTCCTGCAGCGCCAGCAAATCTTTAAGGCTTTCCTTGATCAGCTCTATATCGATCTGTCGGCCCACAAAGCGGGCACTGGCAATGACTCTCTTTAACGCCCCTTCGAGCTCTCTGACATTGGAGCGTATGCGCTGCGCAATGAAGAACGCGGCATCGGGTGGTAAATCGATGCGTACCTCGGCGGCCTTTTTCATCAGGATCGCAACGCGCGTTTCCAGTTCCGGTGGCTCTACCGCAACGGTGAGACCCCAACCAAAGCGGGACTTGAGCCGCTCCTCCAGGCCGTCGATTTCCTTAGGGTAACGATCACAAGTCAGAATCATCTGCTGCCCGCCTTCAAGCAGCGCGTTGAAGGTGTGGAAAAACTCTTCCTGCGACCGATCTTTCTTGGCAAAAAACTGAATGTCGTCAATTAGTAGTGCATCAACAGAGCGGTAATAGCGCTTAAAGTCTGTGATGGCATTCAACTGCAGCGCTTTAACCATATCGGCAACAAACCGTTCTGAATGTAAATAGACAACCTTTGCCTCTGGATTATGCGCCTTAAGCGCATTGCCCACAGCGTGCATCAAATGGGTTTTTCCCAAGCCGACTCCGCCATACAAGAACAAGGGGTTGTACGAATTGCCGGGATTCTCTGCAATTTGTTGTGCGGCTGCCAGGGCCAGCTGATTGGATTTACCCTCTACAAAACTATCAAACGTGTAGTTTTCAAACAGATGGTGCTGATGCAGCAAAGACCCCTCGACTTCGACTCTGCGAGACAGACCACGCGGTGCTGGCACTGCCTTGAATGAAGAGGTCTCGGCCACAGACAGCACGGGGGACACTGCTTGACCCGAGAGTACCGGCTCCATTGCGCTACCGCCAAAATACGACTGCTGGGCGGGTTGCTGCGCAATTCGTATTCCTGCTGTAGACGTCTCCAGAGTTGCTGTGGCTGCACCGATCTCTAGAGCAATATCCAGGACGGTGTCGGGGTGAAACTCTCGCACCAGCTCTCCTATTCGCTCAGAATATTTTTCCGCGACGAAGTCCTTGATAAACCGGTTTGGCGCAAAGAGTGTCAGTGAATGATCATCGGCACTGACTTGTAAGGGCCGAATCCAAGTATTGAATTGCTGCGAGGGCAACTCATCGCGCAAACGATTGATGCACTTTTGCCACACTGCTTCAGGCAATGAAAACCCCTTAAAGTCGGGCTGGACGCCCACGCTTTCGAAAAAAGTAGTTACCGATAACAATTCTTATTTGCCCGGCATATCTGCCCGGCGAATGGGCGCATGATACCGCTGAATCGGCGAGTTATCCACAAATAAAAGGCGAGGGCTCAAAAATAACTTATTTATATTTTTCAATATGTTAAATCATTTTAGCCTATTTAGTGAGCAAATTAATACGAACCGGACATGAACAAGTTTTGTTGTGGATAACTTGTGGGTATCTTTTTGAAAAGGTGTGCGCCGATGTCCTAAATACCCGCCGCTGTTGTACTTTACTCTGAACTCGCCACCCGCAAAAAACGCCGCCCAAGGTGCCAGGGTTACTCCTAGAATTGATTCGCCCCGCTGCGTAAAAATACCGCGCATTAGATTGAATTAGACAGTGCATTTACATAGAATAGCCAACCTTTTTTCCGGCAGGGGACGTCTTAGCCAGCACGTAAGTCTGCCGAACCACTGCCTACTCTGTTTATCTGGAACCAAACCATGAAAAGAACATTTCAGCCCAGCATCCTGAAGCGCAAGCGCACTCATGGCTTTCGCGCCCGCATGGCCACCAAAGGCGGCCGCCACGTATTGAATCGTCGTCGCGCCAAAGGTCGCAAACGTCTGTCCGCATAGAGCAGCAGATTGGACGGCCAAGCCGCAGACACCCGTTTCGGCAAAGCAAAGCGTTTACTCAATGCCACAGACTATGGGCGGGTGTTTGACAGTCCGGATGCGCGAGCCTCACATCAGCACTTATTAGTATTGGCAAAAATCAACGACGGACCCGAGCATCGACTCGGGTTGGTCATCGCCAAAAAAAATGTTCGGTTAGCCGTTCATCGCAATCGAATAAAACGGGTAGCCCGGGAGCTTTTCCGCAATTTACCCAGCAATGAGCCCAATTTGGACATTGTCCTGCTAGCAAGGCGAGGCATGGGTCTGTTGGATAATGCGGAACTATCCTCTATATTGCTGCAGCAGTGGCAGAAAGTAGTTCGCCACACCGCCAAAACGCTACCCAGCAACACTCAGGACCCCTAATGCGTCGCCTGTTGATTTTTTTAGTCGCCTGCTACAGAGCCTGCCTCAGTCCATTCATGGGCGACAATTGCCGGTTTTATCCCAGCTGTTCCGCCTATGCCCAGGAAGCAATTGCCTCCCACGGCGCTTGCAAAGGAAGCTATCTGGCGTTACGGCGCATAGCACGATGTCATCCCTGGCACGAAGGTGGGGAAGATCCTGTCCCCCCTCACCCACACTTCCACTAAGCAATAGATATTGAATTATGGATTTGCAACGCTCTCTGCTTATCGGCGCCATTGCGGTACTGTCGTTTATGCTACTCACGCAATGGGTTGCTTTCAAAGATGCCAAGACCGCGACGGCCGTGCAGGAAACTGCCCGACTGATGCCCAACACCGAGGACGCTCCCCCAGCGCTGCCCGAGTCTAACGGAAAGTCGCCTGCCACAACGGCGGATGACATTCCTGTAGCCCCGACCGAGGTCGCCGCCGAATCAACTCCCCAGATACCAGTAGCCGACTCAAAAGAATCCATCGTCCGTGTCTATACCGATGTTCTGCAGATAGCGATAGCTTTGAATGGCGGCGACATCGTGGAGCTTGCACTGCCAAAGTACCTTGAACATCTGGACAACCCGAAAGTACCGTTCGTGTTGCTGGAAAATAATGATGCCCTGATCTACATCGCGCAGAGTGGGCTGATTGGTCCTAACGGCATCGATAACAATGGGCGGGCGCGTTTTACCGCCTCAGCACCACATTTCACGCTGAATGATAAAGAAGACACACTCGTTGTAGATTTGCATTGGCAAAGCGACACTGATGTCAAAATCACCAAGCGCCTGACATTGCGTCGCGGCGATTATAGGTTTGCTGTCGACTACATCGTAGAGAATAACAGCGCCGAGCCCTGGCAAGCTAATCTGTTCGGACAGATCAAGCGGCAGAGTGGTCCTCCTCCCTCAGCGACCAATAATGCTATGGGCCTCAAACCCTTCCTTGGCGTCGCCGTCACCCAACCGGATGAACACTTTACCAAGTTCACCTTTGATGATCTGGCTGAA
This sequence comes from Haliea sp., assembly GCA_031414375.1. Classification (GTDB taxonomy): domain Bacteria; phylum Pseudomonadota; class Gammaproteobacteria; order Pseudomonadales; family Halieaceae; genus Marimicrobium. The sequence goes on along the minus strand of JANNVJ010000059.1, from coordinate 3,428 downwards.
GAGCCCTTCAAGGCCCAGCTCCCGGGTGGCTGGATCGCATTGATCCAACATTATTTTGTCAGTGCGTGGATACCCAACCGAGACCAAACGCATGCCTACAGTGCCAGGGTGACGCCGAGCGGCTTCAACATCGCCGGGTTTACCAGTCCTGCGCTTGTTCTAGACCCCGGTAAATCCGGACAAACGGGCGCAGAATTTTACGCCGGGCCTAAAGACCAGTATCGATTGAAAGAACTTTCTCCCTACCTTGACCTCAGCGTGGACTACGGTTTCCTCTGGTGGATCGCCCAACCCTTGTTCTGGTTGTTAACCAAGTTTTATGCGCTAGTGGGAAATTGGGGTGTCGCTATCATCCTGCTAACCGTCCTGATCAAAGGGTTGTTTTTCAAGTTGTCGGCGGCTTCCTACAAATCGATGGCCAACATGCGACGTGTCCAACCCAAGATGGTAGCCATCAGGGAACAATTCGCCGACGACAAACAGAAGCAGTCGCAGGCGATGATGGAGCTGTACAAAAAAGAGAAGATCAATCCCATGGGCGGTTGCCTACCTATCCTGGTACAAATGCCGGTCTTCATGGGTCTGTACTGGATGCTAATGGAGAGTGTTGAGCTCCGGCAAGCACCCTTCATATGGTGGATCAAAGACCTGTCAGTCATGGACCCCTTTTTCGTTCTGCCCTTGCTGATGGGTGCGAGCATGTTCTACATGCAAAAGCTTAATCCGCCACCACCGGACCCCATGCAGGCCAAGATCATGCAGTGGATGCCGATCATGTTTACCTTCTTTTTCCTGTGGTTCCCGGCAGGGTTGGTACTGTACTGGGTGGTCAACAACTTACTGTCCATGGCCCAGCAATACGTCATCACCAGGCAGATCGAGAACGCGAGTGCCAAGCCCTGAGCACGCTGCTGAAGATATTAGCCTGGGCGGGCCTTAGGCCATGGATCAGGAAACTATCGTCGCCATTGCTACCTCCCCGGGCAGGAGCGGGATCGGAATAATCCGACTCTCGGGTCCCAAGGCACTTGCCATTGGGACATCAATCACCGGTACATCACTGGCACCGCGCCACGCCCACTTGTGTGTTTTCCATGACAGCGCCGGTCGTGCGCTGGACTCCGGAATCTGCCTGTTTTTCCCCAGCCCAAAGTCCTTCACTGGGGAGGATGTTGTTGAGCTGCAGGCACACGGCGGGCCAATCATATTGGATCTTCTGTTGCGTGAAACATTAACGCTCGGCGCGCGTCAGGCCGAACCCGGCGAATTTTCCCACCGCGCATACCTCAACGAGAAAATAGATCTGGCACAGGCGGAAGCCATTGCCGACCTCATCAACAGCACTACAGAGCGAGCAGCGCTAAATGCCAGCCGTTCCCTGCAAGGTGCTTTTTCTGAAAAGATACGATCGCTGGTGGCGCGGGTCACACAGCTGCGTGTGTATGTAGAGGCAGCCATCGATTTTCCCGAAGAAGAGATCGACTTCATCCAGAGCGGCCAAGTCAAAGAGAGCCTCGCATCTATTGCACTAGAATTTGATGCTATAGCGGGTGCCGCCAGGCAAGGTGCTCTGATACAAGAGGGCATGAAAATTGTGATCGCCGGTAAACCCAATGCAGGAAAATCCAGTTTGCTGAATGCCTTGTCTGGACAGGAGCGTGCCATCGTCACTCCGATTGCAGGCACTACTCGTGATGTATTGCGGGAGCACATACAAATCGATGGAATGCCTTTACATATCGTTGACACCGCGGGGTTGCGCGATAGCGAGGATGAAATTGAGCAGGAAGGTATACGTCGCGCGTGGGCAGAAATTGAATCTGCAGATCGTGTCCTGCTGGTAGTTGATGGAAATACACTGTCCGACAAAGAGTATGATGGCACCAGATTGTGGTATGACAATCAGCAGCAGCTGAAACGAAAAATACCTTTGACGATAGTAAGCAACAAAAGTGATCTGAATAATCGTCAACCGGAGATATGCCAGCACGGGAATATGACGGTTGTTCATCTGTCTGCCAAAACTGGCGCAGGCATGGAATTACTCAGACAACATCTGAAGTCCAGCATGGGCTACGACGAGGGCGGAGAAGGTAATTTCAGTGCTCGACGCCGGCACCTGCAGTCATTGGAGCAAGCAAAACATTACCTGCTTAACGGGCAACAACAATTACTGTTAGCCGGTGCCGGTGAACTACTCGCCGAAGATTTACGGCTGTGTCAGAACACACTGGGCGAAATCACAGGTGCCATCAGCAGTGATGAACTACTGGGAAGAATTTTTTCAAGCTTCTGTATCGGAAAGTAATCCACAGGGTACTCCAAGCAAGTACATAACTTACCACCGACATATACCTCACTTAACAGATACTCACAACTTGCTAAGCCCTACTGCGCTGGTTCATTCTCAAAGGGAAAATTTTTCCTCCTGCTGTGTAAAAACCCGCCGCTGTCTTTGTATGAGTCATGCACAACAACACCAGTCTTCCACAATGTGATTGGCCGCAGTGAAAGTGTCCACAATAGTAGTCATTTGATTCACACTTTAGGCACGGCTTGCGAGCACCTCATACCGTTTTTTTCCTATTGGTTGTCATCACGGTAACGCATTGAATTCTGAGTAGAATAGCCACTTTTCCACAGATCGAAGAGACCCTAATAACTATAACAACAATAATCCCTATATATCTCTCTATATATATTTACTAATTAATCTATCAAAAATAGGGCTGAACCGTGTCCTCGAAGAGTTGCAGGCTCTGCCATGCAATCTCTATGGGCACTCCTCCGGTCAGTGGTGCCAGATGAAGTGAGCCCATTTCCTGGATAGTTTGTATCGCACGCTCAGGCGTCAGGACACGGTACTTCCCCTCCGACTTTAGCTCCTCAAGATTGGCGGCGAAGGACTCAGCATAGGCACGGCGATTGGGATGCTGCCACGCGCGATAAGCCTTTGCGTCAAAGAGCAGATACTGTCCAATCTCCTTCCAACACGCCTCGGGGTCATTGCTAATGAAAGTTGTGGCAGGTGACTGCGGTGAAACAATGTATGGAAATTTAAAGCCCACCGCCTCACACACAGCGAAGTAGGTGTCTTGTAGTTCTTGATCATCGATTGCGGGGCAGAAAAACAGCCCAAACCGCGCTGCGCGACGAGCAGCTACTTTACTATTTCCTCCGATGGTTAACAGGGAATGCAGCGGTGAAACGGGTGCCGGGTTCAACTGTATTAGGCTACCCTTGTAACTAAAAAGCTCGCCCTTGAGTGCGCGGACCAGTACGTCCAGCAGAAGTGGACCCACCTGCTTGGACAGTGAGTAGACGAAGATAAGTGCTTTCCTCCATGATGAGCCACGGGCTCAGGAGAGAAGCAATGAAACGAAAAAGACGTACCCATTCACCCGAGTTCAAGGCCAAGGTTGCCCTGG
>JANNVJ010000058.1:0-5702 GCA_031414375.1 Haliea sp. | reverse complement strand
AGGCTCACGCGCGCCGACCGGCTGCTGATCCGCAATGCCATCTTACTGGCGGCGACCACGGTCAGGGACAACCACGGGCCACAGGTAATGACCAGCGATGTGGTCAACGCCTTCCAGGCAATCGCACGCGATGCTGAATTGCCGGAGCACCGACGCAACCGTGCTATTGAAATGGGCGATGGCATGGATCTGTTTTGCTCAGGGCTGGCGGGACACTTTTTTAATCGACCCGGTCGACCCTGGCCGGCAGCAGACGTCACCATACTGGAGATGGGCCTGCTGGCGCGAGAAGGGTACGAGGATCAACTGGCGGTGGCTTATCTGTCCATGATGAGCCATATCAACGATCTGGTGGAGCGGCACCAACAGGATGAGCGTCCCACGCTGGTCGTGACCGATGAGGGCCACATCATCACCACTAATCCGCTACTGGCACGCTATGTGGTCAAGATCACCAAGATGTGGCGCAAACTGGGTGCCTGGTTCTGGATCGCCACCCAAAATCTCGAAGACTTTCCCGACGCCAGCCGCAAAATGCTGAATATGATGGAGTGGTGGCTCTGCCTGGTGATGCCCAAGGAAGAAGTGGAGCAGATAGCGCGCTTCAAGGAGTTGACAAATGAACAGCGCAATCTTTTGCTGTCGACACGCAAAGAGCCCGGTAAATACGTCGAAGGCGTGGTGCTGTCCGATAAGGTTGAAGCCCTGTTCCGCAACGTCCCGCCACCCATTTCCCTTGCGCTGGCGATGACCGAGAAACATGAGAAGGCCGAGCGTGCCGCCATTATGCGTGAGAAGAATTGCTCAGAGCTGGAAGCGGTCTATGACATCGCAGACAGAATTGCAAACGCGCGATCACAACCGATGACGTAATGTGCGTGGTGCACAAATTGTTGCTGAAAATGATGGGGAAGCGTGTATAGGACTGCCAAGCGTGCGGTCCGCGACCTCAGCGATTTCCCTGACACGCAATAACCGCTCAGTCTCTTGCCTGGATATTTCATTCATTAAAAAACCGATTTCACGCAGGCTATCGATAATCGCTCAGAGTCGGTCTCCATGAATCTCCCCCTAGTGGCACCGTTCAGTACTTCACGCATCATCGGCATCTTGCTGCTGGCGCTATCCCTCAATGGTTATGGGAATGAGCACAGCAAGGACACCACGGTGTTCATCGAAGTATTCACCTCCGGACAATTTCCAATACGGGGCAGTGAAACGTCCGGTGTTCGCAACAATGCATTGGGCACAATCACGCACTATGACCTCGATGGTATTTACCAACTGCAACAGACCTTGTCACAAGGCCTACCGAACGACCCCGTGCAGGCAAAACAGCTTGTGCTACAGCGTTTACAGTCTATGGACGCAGCCCTCAGTCATCGATTGGAAAATGCGGGCAACGGTCTGGTTCAGGCTCTGCACTATGGCATTGATCGCACACCCGCCATCGTCTTCGATCACCAGGCGGTTATCTATGGGGTAACGGAACTGGATGACGCCAAAGAGCAGTACAGCCAATGGCGCGAACAGGGCAGCCGATGATTCGGACCTGGCTTCTGAGCTGCCACCTGGCGCTACTGACCTTGCTACCAGTGACAGGAATCGCCGGGACGATTAACACGGCGGACATCGTGTCCCAGACCACGACAGCGGCGCTGAGCTGTATGCGCTGGATGCCAGTCGGGGTGTGTTTCTGGTTACGGTGTTCACCCTATGAGTGCACCGTCGAGACATCGATCAAGGTCGGCCACAACCAGCCCGATGCGGTGGTGAGCAGCTATAACGAATTGGGGCGGAACCCCTGGGTGGAGATTCGCGCAACCCTGGGACTGGCGCAGAAAGCCGCCGCCACCGGGTTATTGGGCAGCCTGCTGCCCATACCCGTGGACAGTGCGGGCAACCGAACGGAGGGATCCCGCAATCGTCGCGACCACCGCAATCTGGTCTTTCGGGAAACGGATGTAGTGGGCCATCCACTGGGTTCGCTGTCGGGCGTTGTGGCGGGCACAGGTTATGTGTGTGAATCGCAAATTCAATCTTTCTTTCCCTATTTCCAGTCGGGCGTGGACGCATTGTCCTGGCGTTTGGGCGTGCCGGAAATGTTTTATCCCGCCAGCTTGATCCCCGGTTTGCGTGAGATGGGCAGTTGGCCCCTGCAGACCTGGGGAGGCGTTTACCCGCGCACTGGTTGGACGACACAGGCAGAAGAACCCAAAGCCGCTGCCATCAATGCACAACGGGCCGGGGACATCACCACGCGGACTCTGCAGCCCCACATTTATGTACCGATGAATGGCTCTTCCAGTTCTGATCAGAGAGTGTGGCCGCCAGGTCCGCTGGTTGAAGGGGAGCCCGCCACGGGTGAATGGCAGATGTTACTCCCCAGAGCGGAATCTTCATGTGCGGTCTTCGGTACCAACGATCTAGCCAGCGTGAACGGCTGGGGGGGAGGGCGAGTAGACCCCGAAGGCGACTACGCCTGGAACCTCTGGCGACCCTATTCCTGCTGCAAAAAAGAAGGGGAGTCGTTTCTCTTCGACATTAATTGGATCAACTACCCCCCATGAATTATGAAAATCGATTAGGCCCCATCCTCGCCGCCATCACGCTCAGTTGGAGTATCAGCGGCTATTCAGCGCAGGGGCCCACCGAAGACAGCTTCTGGTACTACGAAATCGGCGGTGCTCAGCCGGTCTCGGTACCAAACCCGGAAGTGGTCTCGGTGACAGTGGGTGGGTCAGCACAATTAGGATTGGGTTACAGCTGCGCCAAGTTTGATCCGGTGGCAGCCGTCACCAACACCCTCAACAATATCGCGGCGGGTGTCGATGACATGATGAACGCCATGACAGCAGCGGCGACCAGTGCAATCGCCGCCTTGCCTGCCCTCATCCTCCAGCGAGCCAATCCCGGTCTGTATGACCTGTTTCAAAACGCCTTGCTGAAAGCGGAAGCAACCATGGAACTGGCGACGAAGTCCTGTGAGCAAATGGAGGCCGAAATCGCGAAGGGAAAAAATCCCTATGCCGATCTCATTACCCTGTCCAAAGGTAATGACTGGAAAGTCCAGATGGGTGTGGGGGGCAATGATGCGGTCACCGCCAAGGCGTCGGTGGAATCCGCCAACGGAGATCATGGGGTGCCCTGGATTGGGGGGCAGGCTGGGGGCACCGGACAGCCGGTACTGGAATTTACCGGGGACATTGTCCGAGCGGGTTACAACATCACCATGAACCGCCCGGTGACCGATACCTCGCCGGTCTCCGATGCGGCGTCCACCCGGCTGTCAGATATCTGGTCCAGTCCGGAGGACGCCCGAGACTGGACCATCGAGGTGGTGGGAGAAAATATTGTGACCACCTGCGATACCTGTCGCAAGGACAGTGTGCCGGGAACGGGCCTGTTGCCCAAACTGTATCAGGAATCAGAAGCTGTCACTCTCGACATCCAGAACCTGGTGTCCGGCGCGACACCGCCCACCCTGGAGAGTCTGGACAAGATCACCGCGCCGGGTGTGGCGATCACCCGGCAGGTCATTGAGGCTATCCGCGCCATGCCTACCTCGGAGCAGAGTTTGATCATGGGCCGCCTGGTCTCTGAAATCAGTACGGCCCGTACCGTGGAAAAAGCGCTGTTTGCGCGCCGTCTCTTGCTAACTGGCAGACAGGTACCGGAAGTCTATGCCACCGACGTCGCCCGGGAACATGCAGATGCCTCCATTGCCGAACTCGACAAGGACATTGAAAATCTATTGTTCGAGACGCGAGTGCGCAAAGAGGTGGTCTCTGATACGGTGGCATTGCTCCTGCAGCGCTCTGCGGCAAAACGACAGAGCTCGCTGACCATACCCGAAGTGCCCACCCTGGATCCTCGTCCGCTGCGAGGCGGCCGTGTTCAGTAGCACTTTATCCAAAAGAAAAGGGCTGCTGCTCTTAAGCCTAACGGCGATCCTGTTGTCCCTGTTCACCGGACTCTTCCTGTGGAACGGTATCCAAACCCAATCTATACAGAGCATTCGGAACCACCTTGATCACTGGCAACCCCTGCTCACAGCCATTCGCTGGTCATTGATTGTAGGATTGGCCCTTGGTTGGCCACTGCTGTGTCGTTGGTGGGTCCGAGCACGAAATCTGAGTCACCTCGAAGCCCATCAGCTATTAACCCTTCGATGGCGCATTGTGGGGTGGTTGGTGGTGATTGAGCTGATCCTGGGACAGGGCGTGCTCATCAAAGCAATATCCATGATGACCGGACAAACTGCATGAGTGTTGACAGCTACCTCGAACTCTTCACCACGTTGTTCGGCTGGAGCTTCTACGGCATCCTGTGGGACGTGTTAGTGGGTACCGGCATCGTCTATCTACCATTCCTCGGCATATTGATCGATAACTGGCGGGAACCTGCCCAAGGCGGGGAGGTGGGTCATGCCAGCGGGTTGTCGCTGCGGCGTATGGAAATCGATCTGTTCATGGCCCTGCTTGTGGTCGTACTGGCGGGCCAACCCGCCACACTGGCACCTCTGAATGCGGGCACGTTATCCTATACGCCACCACCCACCCTACTCGACGCGGCACCGGCCACAGCAACAGTCGCAGACTCCCAAAGTACGTACGGTTCCACCGGGTTTACGGGCACACCCGCCACCGTCAACATCCCAGTCTGGTGGTATGCCGTGATGGCCATGAGTTCAGGGTTGGGTCATGCGGTGGTGGAAGGTCTGCCGACGACGTCTGATAGGCGTTCCTTTGAGCAGCAGGCCCGTCTGGCGACCATAGCCGACCCACGGCTGCGGCAGGAAGTGAGCGACTTTTTTAGCCAGTGTTATATCCCGGCACGCTCCAAATACCAGTCCGAAAGGCCCAATTCCACACCGGTCACTGCAGCACTTACAACCTATGGTGCCGATGATCCGGACTGGCTGGGTTCACATGTCTATGTGGAGACACCGGGCTACTATGACACCTTACGGCCCGCCAATCAGATTGCCGGCTGGACCTATGATGCTTCCAGGGATACGGAGTACGACCCCGCCACACCTCCTGCCTCGGGAAAACCACTTTGTAAACAGTGGTGGGAAGATGCCGCAGTCGGACTTCGCAAGAAACTGATCAATGAAGCGGAAGCGACATCGGCAGGATTTTCCGGACTAGTCGTCGCCATCGCACCGGGACTGGCGAGCGAACAACAACATGATGCCGTCGCCAAAACGGTGCTAGCCAATGCGCCGCCCTCCTGGTCAAGTAACGATCTCATTGCACACAATGTCAGCAGTTCAGGGCTAATGAATGCCGCAGGATCAATGGTAAAAAGCGGGTTGGCCGTGGGCGGCGTCGTAACCGCGTCTGCTTTGTTCTCAGTGACCATGACCGCCGTACTGCAGGGACTGCCGATGGTACAGGCCATCATGCTACTGGGTATCTATGCGCTCCTGCCGATGGTAGTCGTACTCTCGCGGTATTCAATTGCCATGATGGTTGTGGGAGCCATGGCCATCTTCACTGTCAAGTTCTGGAGTGTCCTCTGGTACCTGGCCCTATGGGTCGATCAAAATTTGATCGTATCCATGTACCCGGATGTAAATATATTTATGCAGATATTTGCCAACCCGGGAGAACACGATGCCAAGCGCATGCTGCTCAATATGATTACAACCAGCCTATATCTGGGTCTTCCCCTATTGTGGAGTGGGATGATGGCCT
>JANNVJ010000057.1:0-71144 GCA_031414375.1 Haliea sp. | reverse complement strand
CAAAGTCGATGAGGCCGATGTCGGCCAGGTCGCGGTGGGACAACCCACGACGTTTACTGTCGATGCCTATCCGGGGAAAGTCTTCGAGGCCGTGATCACGCGCGTGAATGTCGGCTCCAATACTGGCGACACGGAAGCTGCGGTGGCCGCGACCGCCACATCCAATGTGATCTCCTACGGCACCGTCCTTCGCGTCAACAACGCGGATCTTGCCCTGCGCCCTGGCATGACGGCGACGGCCACCATCCTGACGAGTGAGGAGAAGGACGTCTTCATTGTACCCAATGCCGCATTGCGCTTTCAGGTGGTCACCGAGGAAGAATCCGGCCCGGATATTTCCCTGTTCAGGGGCAGGCGCGATACCACCGAACAGGAAGTCACCATAGGCCGGGGCGCGCGGCAAACACTGTACGCGCTGGACGAGGATGGCGCGCTGACCGAAGTGCCGGTTGTCGTCGGCAATACGGACGGTGCATGGACCATCGTCAGCGGTGAGACGCTGCAGACAGGCATGCCAATTGTGACCGGTGCGCTGGCACCCGCCCCATGACGCGCTTGATCGAAGTACGCGGCCTGACCAAGGCATTCGGCTCTGGCGCGAACGCCTTCCAGGCGCTGCGCGGTATCGATTTCGATGTCGAGGCGGGCGACTTTGTCGCCGTGATGGGGTCTTCCGGCTCCGGTAAATCCACCATGATGAATATTCTCGGCTGCCTCGACACACCCTCCACGGGCAGTTATCACTTTCTCGGGCACCCTGTGGAACGCCTCACGCAGGACCAACGCGCACTGTTGCGGCGGCGCTATATCGGTTTCATCTTCCAGGGCTTCAATCTGCTGGCGCGAACCAGCGCACTTGAAAACGTCGAGTTGCCGCTGCTGTATCGCGGAGAATCGCGCGCCGCGCGCCACCAAGGTGCGATGGCAGCGCTGGACCGTGTGGGACTCGCCCCCTGGGCGAAGCATACGCCGGCCGAATTATCCGGCGGGCAGCAGCAGCGGGTGGCGATTGCGCGTGCGCTGGTTACCGAACCACAAGTCCTGCTGGCGGATGAACCGACAGGTAATCTTGACAGTGAACGCAGCGTTGAAATCATGCAGTTGCTGTCTGCGCTCAATCAGGATGGCGGTATCAGTATCGTGATGGTCACGCACGAGGCGGAGATGGCGGCCTACGCCCACACTATCGTGCGCTTCAGGGATGGGCTGGTGCTGGCTATTGAACAGCAGGAGGAGCGCATCCGTGTTCACAACTAGCCTGCTGCTCGCACTCAAGGAAATCCGGCGGCACAAGCTGCGCTCATTCCTCACCACGCTGGGTATCATCATCGGCGTGGCCTCCGTGGTAACCATGGTGTCGCTCGGCAATGGCGCTACGCAGTCCGTGCAGGAACAGGTCTCCAGCCTTGGTACGAACTTGCTGACGATCCGCCCCGGCCAGGGATTCGGGCGCGGTGGCGGTGCACGGCCCGCGTATTTCGATCTTGATGATGTAGAGGCCATTCGTACACAGATCGCCGGGCTGAGCATCGTTGCGCCCCAGACGTCCGCGCAGGCCACGGCCATCTACGAGGCGCAGAACTGGTCCACCACGGTGGCGGGCACCACTAATGGGTATTTCCAGGCGTCCAATCTGGAACTGGCCGAGGGCCGCTTCTTCAGCGCTGCGGAACTCGCCGCCGGCAAGTCGGTCTGCGTGATCGGGGAAACCGTGCGCGCCAATCTCTTTCGCAATACGCAGTCGCTCGGCAAGAGCCTGCGGCTGAACGATGTCAGCTGCAGAGTTATCGGGGTGCTGGAGAAGCGCGGGCAGGGTGGTTTTGGCCAGAACACGGACGACCAGGTGGTCATGCCGCTAAAAACCGTCATGCGACGACTCACCGGCAACCAGGACGTGCAAGCGATTCTGGTCGCCGTGGAGCAGGAGTTTGACAGCGCGACCGTCGGCGATGCCATCAGCTTGCTGCTGCGCGAGCGCCGCCTTCTGCGCCAGGGCATAGAAGACGACTTCAGGATCTTCGATTCCAAGCAATTCTCCGATACGCTTTCTGGCACCACCCGCATCCTGACCATGTTTCTCGGTGCGGTAGCGGCCGTCAGCCTGGTCGTGGGCGGTATCGGCATCATGAACATCATGCTGGTCTCGGTCACCGAACGCACCCGGGAGATAGGCATTCGGCTCGCCATCGGTGCCGTTCGACGCGAGGTGCTGATGCAGTTTTTGATCGAGGCCATCACGCTGTCTTCTATCGGTGGACTCATCGGCCTGGTGGTCTCCTTCGTCGCCACGATGCTGATTGCGCTGGCGGTGGACCTGCCCTTCATGTTCGACTTTGGCATTGCCACGCTGGCTTTCTTTTTCTCCGCTTTGGTAGGGATAGTGTTCGGTTACGTGCCCGCGAAGCGCGCCGCTTCGCTCAACCCGATTGAAGCATTGAGACACGAATGACAGCGTCCAGAGATATGGTGGTGGACGACGATGCGGACCTGCTAACGACTGCTATTCTCAGGAGCGGTCGTTTGGGTGGAGTGGGTGCGAACGTCGCAAAGCGCTTACGAAGAGACCTTAGGGTTGTAGAGAATTCAGCGGTTTATGAACAAAAAAGCCGACCCCTAAAGGTCGGCCTGTATTAGCGAGTAGTATTCCTAACCGCAGCCGGGCGGCACGTAGTCGGTGTCACATACATTACCAATACCATCGTTATCGTTGTCTGCCTGGTCTGCGTTCGAATTCAACGGGCAATTGTCCGTAACGTCAAAGCTGCCATCGTTATCGTCATCCGTATCACATACGTCACCGCCGCCATTCAGACCGTCGGTGTTGAGTTGGTCCACGTTGGAAACTGTGGGACAATTATCCGCCAAGTCTTCAATGCCGTCCTGGTCAATATCATCGCCCGGTGACGCTACCATCTCCATGGTGTACTGGATCCTTACGCCGCCGCCGTCGCCATTGGTCCCCTGTGCTTGAGTATCTTGAAAGTTCAACTCCAGACGCGTCTCCGTGATCAGATCTGAGATAGCGGGGTCTGTCAAATCCAGTACATTCAAGGCATCAATCACAGTGTTTTTGAAAGTGAAAACTACGTCGATTCGCCGCAATGTAAGCTGGTGATTTACACTTGCGCCATCAATCACTTCGAAGGTCCCGGGATTGTTATACCAGTTGGATGCGTTCGCGTTAATGTGGCGCTCCAAGGTGGGAATGCTCAGGGTGAACGCGGGATCGGGTTGGTCAAAAACAATCGCCGTTGTCAGGCTCGAAGTGGGACTCAAGGCATATATATAAAACTGAGATGAACTCGCTAACACTTGGGTGAACTTCGTGTTAAACGGGAGGTTCTTTCCCAAAATATTGATGTTGAAACTGAAGAAGGCATTTTCAAGCGGGAGATGAGCCGACCTGAACAGACTATAATAGCAACAACCTGAGTTATAGCTGATTGGGATGGCGGGGTCCGTTTCATACACGACTAATCCAAGGATATTGTTGGATATGTCGGCGGCGATACTTTTTGCTTCATATACCGGATTTATGAAGGTGCCATCAGCCCGCTCCGCGTCTCCAAAATAGTCGTACATAGTATAACCGACCGCGTAATCTGGATTGGTCGACCCGGGCGGCCCCAGGTAGAGCAGGTAATCACTGAGATTAGCCCAATGTACCTCTGCCTTGATCGTACGAAAAATAAGCTCGCTGGCCTGAGTGTTAACCGCAAACCCGCAAATCATCAGCGCAGGTACTAGTAACAACGTATTCCTCAACTTCATCAAAGTCTCCTTTCTTATTATCCACAACATTGATTCAGTCAATGTCTGCGAACATACACCCGTCTGGGCAGGAAAGCACCAAGGCCGCCCGATTTTTTCACCCCTGTCGGCTTCATGCTGCTACGGGATCGGCTGGACATTGTGGGCAAATGCGCGCTTTGAGGTGTTCAGGGTCCAAAATCAACCCTAGAAACCTCGCCATCCAAGGACCGCTATCCTACTCAGTTACGGTCATAGCTAGGCTTGATGGGGGAACTTCCTCCTTCGCCTAACTTTGGTCCTAAGCGTGTGAGAGAATTATTCGGCGTTATAAGCAAAAGACAACAACTCTCGAATGAGCCGCTGCAGTTCGGTTCACGAATGAACGAATATGAATTGCATGATCACCGCCAAGGGTCCGAGACGAACACGATTCCAGGAAGATCGGGAAACTTTTCGCGAGAGTGCCGAGAGTGCAATACTCACCAAGCAGACAATCTGCTCGACACACATCATTTATGCTTCCTATACTTACAGACCGTCGTATAAACCGCCAAATTCATTCTTCGACTCTCCGCGTGTTTTTCCGAGTCTGAGAAGTTAATTTGGCAGAATCTCACGGAACGCTTGCGACGAACATCCATGACAATAGGTCTCGGTCGTTTGTTGTCGGGTATTGTGGCGACTGCGAGTGTACCGGACCTCAATGGGCGTGCACATGCAACTGCATGGGTGTGCCAACGCGATCCAGACCACCTTCTTCAAGCCATTGCCGCGTCGTCTTCGCGGCTCGCTCGATCGCAGAGCCCGGGACCTGTTTGATCGCACCGGCCGAGGCACCGACGACGAACGAAGGTACCTCTCCCCAGGACAGTAGTTCGCGCAGCATGCCGACCTCGACGGCACCGAGGCTTCCGCCACCTGCCAGGACAAAAGCGGTCGTCATCTTAACTCTGGCAACTCTATTTCAGCAGAAACAAATTGCAAAGCGACGCCGTTGTTGCAGTAACGCAAACCTGTCGGCTGCGGGCCGTCGTCAAAGACGTGACCTTGATGCCCGCCGCAACGCGCGCAATGATATTCAGTGCGTGTGATAAACAGTTTTTTGTCCTTGCGTTTACCAATGGCCCCTGGTAACACATCAAAAAAACTGGGCCATCCAGTGCCGCTGTCAAATTTGAATGTGCTATCAAACAAGGGAAGAAAACAAGCCGCACAAATAAAAGTGCCTTTACGTTTTTCATTATTCAAGGCGCTGCTGCCAGGCGCTTCCGTGGCTTCTTCAAACAACACTTGATAGCTTTCCTTCGGCAATAGCTGCTTCCATTCGGCCTTGGATTTTTGTAAGGCCACGGCGGCTAGACTGATTTTGCTGAAGGATAACAGGGTGGCACCTGCGATCCATGCGGCCATATGTCGAAGAACATGTCGACGATCCAGTGTGTCGGTTGTAACGGCTTTCATAGGGTTCTCCTCAGGGATAGTTAATCGTATCAACTGTTTAGACATAATCGTAATAAATAGACGCTAAAGCCGGCCTATTGTTACAGCCTGCTTGATTTATTACCGTAGAATATCACCCCAGGCACTGCAAGGACGCCACTGAAAACTTCGTGGCACGGACTGTTGCGTCTTCTCGTTCAGCAAGTTCAATTGACGGAGTCAGTGAGGAAATCTGCTCTCCACAGGCCGTTTATATGCCCTATATTTCAACGCTTTCTAAATAACCTGTCTCAGTGTTTGTCACTCTAACTCGATCTCACGGCCTTACTTCGAAGCGCAATGAGGAGCAAACCGGATAGAGTCAACAACAGGCTATCCGGCACCGGAACTGAAGTCTGTACGGCGGAGAATCTTGCAAGAGTCAAAAAAGGACCCAAGTCAGATCCTCCGGTATCGGCGTCACCGGAAAGCGCCACACCATATGGAGGCGGCTCGAAGTAGGTGCCATATTGATTGATGACAACCAGATTATCTGCTTCCCAGGCGTTACCATAGGTGACCTTGTCCGGTATGACAATCAGACAGGAATTCGGTCCAACAAAACCCGGTACGCCGGGATTGTCTATGCACCCGCGGATCGCCTCGTTATCGTTCAAGCCCATACCTGCCAGCGCATCGTATAGTGCGGCAGTCACACTTCCGGCCAGCTCGTACCAGCCCGGAGCAGTCACCTGATCCAAAGGAAACACCTCTGAAAGGATACCATCAAGAAACTCAATATCGTAGAGCGTTCCATTGACATCCAGGCCTGTCAGCATGCTCCCGTCGGCTGACAATATATGTCCTGCAGAAACCAGCGGGCACCAGACGAATAGTGCGAATAGAAGAGCCAGGCTGCGTATTGTGTTCTTCATGGCGAGGCACCTCTTTGTTATTAGAAATTATTTCCCAATGTCCCATTAGGCAAGCAAGATACAAGCCACGTCAATGAACTTAGGACTTTTGGGGATGTTGGTTCAAATTCTGTCGGGGGTTTGTAAGAAATGCTGACAAGAATCGAAAGACCCCTCCGAGGTGTTTGCGCCCTTTCTGAAGCAGTGCCTGCTCTGCCTGGCTATTACCGCTTTCGGCTGGATAGCGGTCGTCTGTAAGCAGCGGAGACGAACTTCCCAGAACGCCTAACACCGGTCATTAGAGTTAGAGAGAATTCATCGGAAGTATGTGGACAAGCAAACGGCTCCCGTAAGAGCCGCTGCGCTTGATGACTATCTACACCGCTGGATCACGTGGACGACAGCGGGGATGGGGATGGTGCATAACCCATCCAGGGGTGCACGAAACCAGAGACCAAACGTCAGAGTCGACGTTCGTAATGGATTCGCGGCAGCGGCTCAGTCCGCAATCAGCACCTGCGGCTCCTAATGATGATAACGCCGCGCCATCTTCATCCCTGCCAAGGCAACCAACGCCGTCAGCAGCACGAGGCCCCATGGCGGCATCATTGGCACGGGCGCGGATGCGGATGCGGTGCCGTACTGGATGCTCCAGTTGTCGTAGTACTGGGTGAGTGTACCGCTGTTCCCATTGCCCGCTGCAAAGCCAAAACGCGTGAGAGTACTACCGTCAAACGTCGGGTTGGCTGGTCCGGGCCCCGTCAACTTGGTAAAGCTGCCAGCGACAAAAACCCCGTTGAATGACAGTGGTGTGAACACATTTAAGGGAAATCCCGTGATGTCGGGGACGGCTTGATATATGGAACCGCCCTGCTCCACCAGCGTTACGATGAGCTGTCCTTGTCCGAATGCACCGGCACCGCTTAACGCTTCGATGTTCATCTGGAACGCGGTGCCCGAGGTTGGCGCAGGCACCTGAACAGCACTATAGATGGCCGTCCCGTACGCGGAGTCGGTAACGCTTGGGGTCACGGTGGTCGCATTGACGCGTGCGCCTGGGTTGCCACCGGCCGCCTCATACACGATGCTCGCGGTCCCCACCCCCTGAGTGGTGACGGAGGAAAATGTCCATCCGCTTGCCCAGTCGGTCGGATCGAAGATGGTGGTGGCATTCGCCGCGCCGCCCCAAACCATTAGTAGCAACGCCAACAGTGATCTGAATCTAATTTTTGTTTTGACCTGCATATCATTATCTCCCGTTATACGCAAAATACGTTCAAATTCAACAACGCATACACAACCAAATTCTATTCGCCTAAATCCCGCAAGGACATGCACAATAAAATTGTCGCATCGAGATTGTATGTGTCCAAATTAGTTAGCGCCCTGTTCCCCAATTTTTGTTATTAGGTCGTCGGGGCAATACCCGTAAATGCTGGAAAACGCTGGGAAGCTGACTCAATTTATACCCTCATGGGAGCTATAAGTACAGTCTGTATGAAACATCGTTGACAATCAGCGACTACACAATCATTGGACAAGGCCTAAACCAAGATTTAGATCAGTGGGTTCAGAACGCTTCGCTACAGAGAGCTACGGGATGTTAGGGAAATGTCTCTTGTGAGGTGTTATGCGACTAAACACATGCTTCAGAACTGGCTACGGTTACGACGGCTTTTCTACGCAGGACCGGTCATAGCCAGGCTTGGAGCGGGAATTACCGCCTTCGCCTAACGCTGGTCATAATCACCACTAGAGAGAAATCATCTGCTTTATGAGCAAAAGAACAACGGCTGCCTGGAAACGACCACAAAAGATCGGCAAGTGGTCTCATGCAAGCGCGATTTCAGCACGCCCCGTGGCGATCCAGCGATCAATTCCGGCAGAGCAGCGGGATTTTGGAAAGAAATTTTTTCCACTATATGCCGTTTGTTTTTCTTATACTTAATGCACTCTAACTGCACATCCCAAATATGCCGGATCGATCTAAGGCAAGAGACCGAGGTGCTGGTACCCTAGTGGTCGATCCAGCCTACCGCACTCCGTGTATCCCACGGTTCCATTCAAGCGCAACCACAAGGAAGATAGCCATGATCCCTGCAAATCAAGTAGCGCGTTTCCTCACCCTTAGCAGTGCCCTGGTATTGGCGTCGTCCCAGGCAGTGGCTCAAGTAAACAATACGAAGTTTGGCACCAATGCCCTGATAAGTCCGTCGGGGAGTTACAACGCGGCATTTGGTACTAATGCGCTTCGCTTTAACACCTTCGGCGATGAAAATGTGGCCATTGGTGCGGATGCGCTTTACAACAACACCACGGGTGACTTCAACACTGCCAGTGGCGCTGCTGCGCTGGGTGCCAACGCCACTGGCAGTAACAACACGGCACACGGGCATTATGCGCTCTCTGTCAACACCGCTAGCGGCAACACTGCCACCGGCGCTTCCGCTCTGCGTAACAACACCACAGGGCCTGACAACACAGCAGTGGGCGATACAGCGCTCTTTTCGAATACCACAGGTTACGAGAACACGGCAGTGGGCGAGAGAGCGCTCTTTTCGAATGCCACTGGTGTAAGGAACACCGCGGTTGGCCAACGTTCCCTCGAAACGAATACCGGTAGTGGCAATAGTGCCTTTGGACAGTGGGCCCTCCGATTCAACACAACGGGGAGCGGTAATGTTGCTATGGGCAGCAGCGCTCTCTATTCAAATTCCACTGGATCTCAGAACACCGCCATCGGCAATCTCACGCTCTACATAAACCAGGGCAACAACAACACAGCGATTGGCTATGAGGCGCTAAGGTACAATTCCACCGGAGCTAATAATACGGCGACGGGTCTCTACTCCCTCCAGAGCAACCAGGCCGGTAGCGGGAATACGGCCAGCGGTGAGAGATCTCTTTTTGTTAACACGACTGGTAACGAGAACACTGCGACAGGCACAAATGCGCTTAGAAGCAATAGCGATGGTCACTACAATGCTGCATTGGGAGCATATGCGTTGTCAGGCAACACTGCGGGCAACCAGAATTCAGCGGTAGGTTTCAACACTCTCTCTACCAACTCCACTGGGAACAATAATGCCGCGTTCGGCTCCTATTCTATGTATAACAACACTACTGGAGGCTACAACACAGCACAGGGCAACTCGTCGCTCTACTCCAACACGACCGGCGGCGGGAATATGGCGATCGGCAACGGGGCGCTGTATTCAAACACCACGGGTAACCGCAACATGGGTATTGGCGAGCTTGCAGGCGCTGGCAACTCTACTGGCAGCAACAATGTGTTTATCGGTTGGGCGGCAGGCTTCTTTGAGACGGGCAGTGACAAGCTGTACCTTGCCAATGGTCCAGGCATCCCGCTGCTCTACGGCCAATTCAGCGCCACCGCTGCCAACAACAAGCTGGGCATCGCGGTAACCTCTGTACCGGCGGGAGACACGATCAGCGTGTGGAATGGTGCGCGACTCACAGTGGGCGGGGTGTGGACGAATGCGTCCTCCCGTGAACTGAAGGACAATATCGAAACCCTAAGCACGGAGGATGCGAACAAGACGCTCGCCGCGCTCTCACCGGTGCGCTATGTGTACAAGAACTCACCGGACGAAGAGTATGTGGGCTTCATCGCCGAGGACGTTCCGGCACTGGTTTCCAGCAACGACCGCAAATCGCTGTCGCCGATGGACATCGTGGCGGTGTTGACGACTGTTACCAAAGAGCAGAAATCAGAGATAAGAGAACAGAAGACGGAGATTACTGCGTTACGTCATGCCCTCGCCAAGCAGGATGAACGTATGCTGCAAATGGAACTGGCCCTGGCTGAATTGCTGCGCAACCAGTCCCCAGGGAATCAGGTGACATCGAGAAACTGAATCACTACTTTGTCTTACTAAGCCCCGGTAATACGGGGTTTTTATTTTCCGTTCAGAGATAATCAGAGGAAGGGTATGAGAACTGTTTTGGCACTTCAGCTAGCAACGCTGCTATCCCTATCAATACCCGGCATGGCCACCACGGTAGAGTACCAGCACCCCAACCTGACGATTGTGGCCAAGGAAGAGCCGCTTGATGCGGTATTGAAATCACTCGGCAAGGAAATGCGAATATACATAACAGTACCTACCGGACTCAATCCGATGGTCAGCTGTGATATTCAGCATCAACCCATCAAACAAGCCTTCAAGACCCTGTTGGGGGATATGAGCTATTCCCTGGAGTGGGAGGCAAAGACCGGGCAACTGGTCGGTCTTACCATTCTCGCCGCTGGGGAAGAGTCAGTGGTCTCAAACACATCCTTTAACAGCCAGAACGCTAGTCAAGCTGCCCCTGTGCCTGTCGTTACTACCGGTGGGCAGAGCGCTACGCCCACTGATGTTGATCACGGCGATCATGACACGGCAATGGCAGACCATGAGGCCCATATGGAGACAACGAGAGCAGAGCATGAAGCGCGGATGGTCGAGGAACAGGCAGCGCAGGAAGAAAGAATGAAGGAGGAGGTAGTGCGCCACGAAGCCGAGATGCGTGCGTATATCGAGTCTCAGGGGCTTAAACTCCCCGAATAGATTGGGGGCGATACCACCAACATTTTAAGCGGAGCCCATTTTTGAGGCTGCCCGGGTGTAATGCGCAAGTCCGCGCAAGACCTCTTCGGCGGCCGCGCCTACCCTCGCAGCGACGACTGGTCCGCCACATGGGGCTGCGCGGACCGCGACGCGCCGGAGATTGCGCAGTACACCCGAAGGCCTGGAAGCAGGAATGCAGCCAGATGATAGAGCTGCTGCACGCCCTGCACGGCCCTGGACAGAGAATGCGGATCCAACAGGTTGCCTTCCACGATTTCCGCGTCTATATGCCCTTGAGGGGCGACCGGTCCTCCCCGGGCATCACCATTACACACACTTCATCGCCCGCCCCGCTGTGGAATAGGTCGCCATTGGGAAAAGGGGGAATGCCCGTTAGAGGTGCGGCCGTAAACGTTAGAGAGGATTCCCCCGACAAATGGGTCAGCTCTGATGTATCACGGCAACCTCGCCGCATGCTTCCGATGTGGCACTTCGCCTACAGCTACCGCAGCTTCTGCTCAGAATTATTGGATTCCGAGACACAGCATGTTGGCACAAGGCAGGGAGAGGACGCGCGGTGGCAGAGCCCGTGCTATGACAGTCGATCGGCAGGGACGCCGCTGAACATTTGGTCGGCATAGAAGACTGTTGGCTACAGCCTGAAAGCGACCCCAAAAGATCGGCAGATGGACCCACGCAAGCGCGATTTCAGCACACCCGGTGGCCGTCGCTTGGTTCAATGCAGGTAAAGCATCGGGATTCCGGAAGAAAACTTCCCCCCATAGCTCCCCCCATAGCCCTTTTATCCGTCTTATACTTCAATTGCCCAAAACGGACGCTTGGTCTACTCTGAGTCTGTTTCCAAATTCAAAATAAACACTGAATGTGAGAGCCCTTTATGAATGCCAGGCATCCGCTTTCGTTCCTATTCCTTCTGACTTCTATTCTCAGCGCAACGGCCTGGAGCCAGCCAGCCGACGTTGGCACCTTCGAACTGTTGGATGTTGGCATGCAACCGTCGGTGGTGTCTGCGGAACAGGATTTTGAACTCGTATTTTCGGGTTACAACATCTATAAGGATGGTGTGACGTACACAATTGAAGGCGACGTGATCAGGGTTGAAGGCGCGGGGATAGTTTGCTTCGGCGCTGGCAACCCACCTTACCCACCGAACGATATACCTTCGGTGGTAACAGTACCTATCAGTGGGCTGCCTGCGGGCACTTATCAGGTAGAAGGCAACTGGGGACAGGATTGCTTTGAACAAGTTGCATACATTGAAAGTGAAATCACGATTTACCCCAATTCCCAAACGGTGAAGTACAACCATGAGTCGCCGGAAAATGGCGAGGTCGTGAGTGGCGTTAACTATGTCCGGGGCTGGGCGTGTTATCCCGCAGGGAAAGGGCAGATCGGCGCGGTTTCCTACACCATTGACGATAGCGACTTTCATTTTCCACTACCGTATGGCTCTATCCGCCAGGATACCGTTGGCGTGTGCGGGTTGGAGTATGGCGATGTCGCAAAAACCGGCTACGGCGGTGTAGTCTATTGGCCGTGGACAGCAGGTGGCGGAGATCACACCCTGACGATTTACATCGACGGCAAAGCGGTTGAGACGGTGAGCTTCACCGTTGCAACCCCTCCGCCAACGTCAGTACCAGAAGACGTTGGCTTTCGCAAAGGAGCGTCGGGTGAGTACACCATTGATGAATTCCTCGGTACGCAGGAAAGTGTCATCATCCGCTGGTCAGAAGCCGATCAGAATTTCATTATCGTTGAATATAACTGAGCGCCCCAGATGGTAGTTTTGTGAGTTCCGAGCCAGCGTAAAAACTACATAAAATCGGCGATCAGTAGCTTTCGCTCTATCTCTGAAACGCGATTTGTATCTGGTCGCTAGACTGCAGCTACCTCAATAGTGGCCAGCTGTAATAACGTATAACTGATCTGCCCGACAATGCACGATCACGTATGGTTCTGGTGAGCGTTTTTCCGATAGCGGACGTCGGTGAGCCGCGAGGTCAAACGTCGCAAATCGCCTACGAAGGGCCCTAAGCGTTAGAGAGAATTCATCAACTTTATCAGAGAAAGACAACGGCTCCCGAAAACCCGCTGCAGTTTGGTTCAGGAGTGAACGAAACTAAATTGCAGGATCACAAGCACAACACGGTCGCGGGAAATCTCGCAATCCAATGACCGCTTTTCATTGGAAGTAGTCTGATGTTATCCAGCGCCGGAACTGCAAGTCATTGAAAACGTGGGCCACTTTCGATTCGTCCACTGGTACAACGTACATCGTCTTCTCTTGCGCTCACAGACGAAGTCAGCGAGCGCAAGATGATTTGATGCAATCTCAAAGCGATTGATATATAAATGGTTTCTGACAGAAGGGATGACAGCAATGCCAATTCAGATCACCATGCCTGTTTCAGACTTTGTCTCTAGAAGTAGCTGTTATGCGTAAAGAAACTTCGGAGTATCAAGTGAGATTTTATAAATTTTATATACTAATTTGGATGCTTGGTGGATGTGCGCCATTACCCTCAACATACAATCCTCAATCATTGCCCCAAGATCAGCTTGTCAAAGTAACACCATTTGTAGATAGAAATTTCTTCCCAGAAAATGTGGGCGCCGAAATCCTCAGAATTTTTAATGAGAATGGGATGGCTGTCATCGACTACCAGATGGGGACAGTGCACGACAGTGTTTTTTTGCCTGAAGGTAAGTACCATTTCATGGTAAGGTGCCAAAAACCTCCGCTTTTATCCTATCCTCAAATAACTGCTTATATTGAGACTGGAGGAGAGTATACGATCTACTGCCAAAGTATAATCGAAGAGGATGCATTTCTTGGGATTGATCAAATTCGTGCCCATCGCGCTCAAATTGTTAAATCTAAAGACTTCAGTGTAGGGCTAATACAAGACACCTACTTTAAGGACGAGTAGGAAAAACCGATGCAAATGCATAACAATGCGGCGCACACCGCCAGCTTCGCTGGCTGGACTCGCGGAAAAGCCGCTCGCCTGTGGCCGCAGCGTTATGGTGCAATTGGGGATCTTTCATCGACTTACAGCGGCACCTTGCGTGAAAGTTCAGAAAGCACATAGATATGATCTTAGAAAAGAAAATTCACATCAAACCTTGGTATAGAGAGGGAAGTGTTTCTAAATTTCTCCTTCTGGGGTCTTGTGTCTTGACGATAATGGGTTGCGCTCCAGTGGTCACGCGGTATGAATACGTAGACGTATCCGGGCCAATGGTTAGTGTCGTTGCCGAGGAGGCTATCGACCAGAACGATCACTTTGGCAATTCTGGCCCAATACCTACCAAATACATAGGTAGTCACGAAAACTTAAATGTTTTGTTCGAACGCAGGAAAAAATCAGACGGGACGCTTGATCGTGAATTAACAATTAGTGTTCAGGCAAAGGATGGTACGCCTATGCTGATCAGGCCAAGCGAACGATTGCCCCACTTAAGGCTAACTGGTCAGACATGCGGCAATTACGACATCACATCGGATTATGAATTCGATTTCAGAGCTTACCGTTCATGTATGGATCGATTGCAGAAGGAAGACAAGATCATATTTGAGGTTTCCTTTCAGTCCGGGTCATATTCGACTTTAGAGTATGTTTATACCGTCAAGGACATGGGATACGTTTGGTATATAGATGCAATCTGAGCAAAAATGCATTCAGTGTCAGAGACACGGCAGTCCAATGTACAAGCCATGTTGCACCATAACAAACACAGGCTGTTGGGACGCGCTTTCAGCGCGTCCCAGCTGTGAGCGTTGGGCGACTCGGTAACGCAGAAGGAGCTTTGATTTGTTAGATCACATCGGTATTCGGGTTTCTGACTACGACCGCAGCAAGCGGTTTTACTCAGCGGCTCTGGCACCACTCGGGTACAAACTACTATTTGAGCATCCGATCTCCGGCGCGGGTTTTGGCCATGCGGGAAAACCGGATTTCTGGATAAAACAAGGTACTGCCTGCCACTCGCTTCATATCGCGTTTGTCAGCGACGATCGCGCAACAGTGGATGCATTCCACGAAGCCGCCTTGGCCGCGGGCGGGCGGGACAATGGCGGGCCAGGACTCCGCGGCGAGTATCACCCGTCGTACTACGGCGCATTCGTTCTGGATCCTGACGGGCACAATATCGAAGCTGTTTGCCACAAGGCGGTTGGATGAGCGAGCGTCGTCGCCCAACTATGCGTTCCAGTGGACAGCCTTCGGCGGCCGCTGAACTTGGACGTTAGACGGAAGGGTTGCCATGTCAGCATGTTCGAACTTGTAATCTTCGATTGTGATGGTGTCCTCGTAGATTCCGAACGCCTGGCAATCAAGGTGGACGCTATTGTTTTGGGTCAACTTGGGTTGAACTTATCCGAAGATCAGATTGTGGAACGGTTCATGGGGTTGTCGCAAAAGGAATTTCAGAGCTCCATCGAAATACTGCTGGGAAGGCCGTTGTCCGAAACCTGGGAAGCCGAGACTACTCCAATATATATGGAAGCGTATCGCAAAGACCTCAAGCCTATTGAAGGTATTAGGCAGGCAATCGACCAGATAAGTGTCCCTACCTGCGTTGCCTCTAGCGGAAGCCATGAAAAGATGCGTTTCACGCTCGGTCTGACTGGCCTCTATTCGTTGTTCGAGGGGCGAATATTCAGCGCGACCGAAGTAGCACGCGGAAAGCCAGAGCCGGATCTATTCCTACATGCTGCAAGAAGTATGGGTGTCAGGCCCCAGGCTTGTGCTGTTGTAGAAGACAGCGCTCATGGTGTGGCGGCGGCCCGTGCTGCTGGAATGCAGGTTTTCGGGTTTGCAGGAAGCGTGACTCCTCCAGGGAAATTGGAGGGCCCCAATACAACGGTCTTCGAGCACATGTCCGAATTGTCGAAACTCCTCGGGCAGCCATGGGCGTGAGGTGTTACAGGCAGTGTTCGCTTCCGCCTAACAAACATCGGTAATCCGCGGCCTTCGTCCGCCGGACTCGCCACTGTGTGGCTCGTCGTTGCGCTGAGCGTTAGGACCGCTGTGAGGTGGTTAGGGACTAAACCTCGACATCAGAACGGGCAACTGATACGCCCGCTTTCGGGTGTGTAAGGCCTACAATTCGCGCGGAAACAGGCTGAATTCGATCCGCGCACAACCTTTCCGCAGGTCCCGCCATTGATTAATCTGTAACGCCAGTTCCAGGTAGCCCGCTGTCGGCAGATTTGTCAGCGCGTCATCTCCTGCCAGGGCATTGGCCAGATCAGTGAGTGCCGGGTTGTGGCCGACAATGAACAGGGACTGCTGCTCGTCGTTCTGGCCCCGCAGCCATTTAAACAGATCATCGGCGGAGAAGGTATAAAGGTCCTCGTCAGTAACGTGATCGAATTCAGCCAGGGCCGGCCAGCCGTCGCACAATCCACCAAGGGTACGCTGTGCCCGTCGGGCGGGACTTACAACGACAGGCATCGGCGTCATGCGCCGCGAAAGTGCCTCGCCCATACGCGCAGCATCGCGCTTGCCGCGCTTGTTCAGTTTCCGATCGCGATCGGACAGCTCCGGATCATCCCAGGAAGACTTGGCATGGCGTAAAAGGTGCAGAGTTTTCATTAGCTGTTTTCCGAAAGTGCTGGCCAGATTGGTAACAGGGCTCCAGACGCAGACATTGCAATCAATCGATGTTAAGCAGCAATCCCTGCGGATTATCGGAATAGTCCCTGGTCGTGGCTAGCATACGACTGGAATGCTTGACCACCTCCGGCTGGAAGCTGTGGCAAGCACCGGCAGTGGCCTTCACGCCCTCGGGAGGCAGTGCCTGTAGATCAATCAATCTTCCCAGCGCGATGAGCGCCGCGCGCCGCAACACATGGGCGGCTTCGGCCTGATCTATGTCCAGGGTTTCCGTCCATTCCCGAAAACCTCGCCCGATCGAAATACCGGTGTACGGCGCAGGCCCCGTGATCAGGTCGCCCTCCACTTCCCAGCTCATCACCAATTCCCCATCGCGATATAGCTGTGGCGCTGTACGTCCACCGATACGGCTGTTTAGCTGCGCACTATCGAGAGATTCCCGGTCCGGCACCATGGCTTCATAACGTCGATGCTTCCGACCACAGGCCGCGTGCGCAATCGCCAGACCCAGCAGGTCGTACATATGGGTGCAATGCATCCGCATATTGGTGTATTGGCCCAGCGCCGTGGAGCGTTGGTGCAACGGCATGCCTACCACTTCCTGCAAGATACCCACGGCGCCGGGACAGGTGTCGCGGGGGAAACGCGCCGCCTGGCCCTCCACGGCCACAACCTTGTCACCGTCGTGGTGCATCGCAATACCAAAATGGTGAAAATCATCCTCCAACCACGCCACCACGCTATTACCAGAGGCGCGCAGGTCGATAGCACGGCGCGCGCAGGGCGCGTGCTCAGGCATGTTTGTACAGCGCCACCACGCAGGCGCCGCCGAGGCCCAGGTTGTGTTGCAGCGCGGCGCGAACATTTTCCACCTGCCGCTGTTGCGCCTGCCCGCGTAGTTGCCAAACCAATTCTGCGCACTGCGCCAGGCCAGTGGCGCCGATGGGGTGGCCCTTGGACAATAAACCGCCGGAGGGATTCACGACCCAACGACCGCCGTAGGTGCAGCTGCCGTCTTCAACCAGCTTTTCACCCTCTCCCTCACCGCACAAGCCCAGGCCCTCATAGGCGATCAGCTCGGCAGTACTAAAACAATCGTGCAGCTCGATAACCTGCACATCCTGCGGCCCCATGCCGGACAACGCATACACCTGTTGCGCGGCGCGCTCACACATGCCGATACCGACTGTACCTATCGGCCCGCGGCTGTAATCCTCCATTTGATCCGTGGTCAACGCCATAGCAGCGATTTCTATGGCGCCAGGATGCGGATGCTTTTTGAGCCAATCCTCAGACACCACAACGGCAGCGGCTGCGCCATCACTGGTCGGGCAGGCCTGCAACAAGGTCAGCGGATCGTGGATCATGCGCGATGCCAGTACTTCCTCCAGCGTGCATGCCTGCTGATACTGCGAGCGTGGGTTGTTGACTGAATGCAGGTGATTCTTCACGGCAATTTTGGCGAAGGTCTCTGCTTTGGTGCCGTACTTTTGCATATGGTCACGCCCCGCGTCGCCAAACAGGCGCGCAGCAATTGGCGCTTTCTTTTCCTTGGCGGTGTCCCTGGCGATATCTTCCAGTCCGGGCAGCTGGTTTTCCAACGCACCCTTCTGCATTTTTTCGAAACCCAGCGCCAATATGCAATCGTTCAAGCCACTGCGTATCGCATTGTAGGCCAGGTACAGCGCAGTGGAGCCGGTAGAGCAATTATTGTGCACGTTGAATACCGGAATCCCCGTCATGCCGATACCGTACAAAGACTGCTGGCCCAACGTACTCATGCCACTGATGTAGCCACAGTAAGCCTGCTCCACGCTGGCGTAGGAAATATCTGCATCGTGCAGCGCCGCAGTGGCTGCCGCTTGCGCCAGTTCCTTGATACCCGTTTCGCAACGCTTGAAGTCGGTCATGCCGACACCAAGCACAAATACCCTTCCAAAATTCGCCATTGCTCTTCTCCCTGTCTTTATGCCGCCAGCACGCGGGTCGTGCCGCTCAGCTTCACTTCACCGTTCTGGTTCATCAGCGTTACCTCTGCGATGATGATCTTGCCCTCTGCAGTTTCCTCCTTGCCACTGACCACGATTCGCGTGCTCAGGGTTTCGCCCGGCCAGGTCTGCTTGGTGAATCGCACGCCGTAGACTTTGAGATTACCGGCACCCGCCCAGTCAGTCACCGCGCGAGCCAACAGTCCCATGGAAAACATACCGTGGCCAAACACGGAGGGTAGAGCGGCTTCCTTGGCCGCCACTTCATCGGTGTGCATGGGATTGAAGTCCCCGGAGGCACCGGCGTATTTGACCAGATCGGTGCGCGTCAATAGGTGACTGACGACAGGGGCTTCGTCGCCTGCGGAGATTGTGCTGTATTGCAACGTTGGAATGCTGTTAGTCATGATTTTTCGCTTCCTTTTGGTTCCGCTCGGTCAGCTCAGCCGCCGCGGTGGATCAAATTGAATATTTCGGTGACCACAGGTAAGCCTGCCGCATTGGAGAACACGTTCTCCATCACGATAAACGTCATCACCTTGCCCTTGGATTCCTTGGCGTAGATATCGGTAATCTTCCCCTGCCAGTGCAGGACATCGCCGCACTGTAGACGCTGGTGGTAGCGAAACTCCTGCTCACCGTGCAGGACCATACCGCCCTTCTTCATCAGCTCGCGCATGATTTTCATCATCGGGCTGCCCTCACCCCCGGTAGGGTCCTCTGGCTGGTCCTCGGGCCAAGTGCCCAGGAAGCCGGAGGAGAACGTCCATGTGGGGGGGACAGGTGGCGCTTGAAATCCGGCTGCCTGCGCCGCTGTAAGGTCGTTATAAACCGGATTGGTATCCGTCACTGCATGCGCGAAGCGGCTGACGGCACCGCGCTCTACATGGATGGTACCTGCACCAGTAGGTTTGCCAATATAATCCTGTAAATTCATTTCTGATCCTCTTCAAAATAGGACTGTTATTGCTAAGACAATTTTCCAAACATCTCCCGTACAACATCCACGTTGCTCGACGCAACGTTCGCTACGCGGCAAATAACAACTCTGCCAGACACGCAGCGTGGTAATCGGAGGGACCCATAAAGGCATCCCCGGCATAAGCGCGCCGCAACCAGAAGTGCAAGCCATGTTCCCAGGTATAGCCAATACCACCGTGTACCTGCAAGCTGGTGCGGGCGCAGTGCCTGGCCGCGCTGCCGGCCTCCAGCTTGGCGATGTGCACCGCACGTGCAGCCTCCGCGACATCCGCATCCACACAGATCGCAGCCCAGGATACGGCAGCGTCAGCGCGTTCCAATTCCAGTGCCGCGTTCACCAATTGCCACTGCAGGCCCTGGAAAGAACCGATGGGTCGACCAAACTGCTGTCGCTCCTTCGCATACGCCAAGGCACTGTCCAACAGGTAGCGACCCACGCCAATCAATTCAGCAGACGCCGTCACCAGCGCGCGATACACGACGCGTTGCCAGGCGTGTGGACTGATGTCATGACCCCTGTCGCTGCCATCGACATGCACGCGAAAGTGTGGCCGCAGACGATCCATGTGTTCCACTGCGGTCACCTCGAGTTGGGCAGCGGCAACGACCGCTACACGCGGAGCCTGCGGGCTACCGCTGATCACCACCACCTGCTGCGCTTCGTTGGCCGAGGGCACATGGTGTTTGGTGGGCTCATCATTCGGTATCCAGTAACCATTCGAGGCGGCCACCGCTACGGTAGCTCCGCCAGTCAATCTTGCCTCTACCGTGCTGGCGGCATAGGCGGCCAGCAGTGATGCAAAAAACACGCCGGGCACCAGTGCGCGACCATACTCCTGCATAAACAGTGTGGCATCTGCCAAGGACTGCTCTGACAACGCCAGCCAATCGCGCAGATGGCTCTGCCACAGCGGAGACGCCACCTCGGGATTGCTCCAGGCGGAGCGTACTAATGCCAGCGGGCATTCCTTGTTAAACAGTGCTCGCGCGGTTTGCTGGATGATGCGCTGTTCGTCTGTCAGGGAAAAGTCCACGTCTGTCGCGCCTCAAGCCCGGGGCAGGCCCAGGACCTGCTGTGCGATGACATTGCGTTGGATCTCGGAGGTACCACCACCAATGGTCGCCGCCAGAGCATTGAAAAATGCTGCCTGCCAGCGCCCACCTTCCTGGGCAATCGCCGGATCAGTGATCGCGAGGCCCGCGCCCTGTAAATCCATACCCAGTTCATAGAGCGTTTGCTGCAACTCCGACATCGCGACCTTCATATAGGAATGCTCCGGTGCACTACTGCCCTGCGCAAAGGACGCAAAGCCCTTCCACCCCATGGCGCGCAAGCTGCGTGACTGGGAATACAATCTGGCGACTCTGCGGGTAATACTGGCATCATGCTGTAAACCCAGACGTTTGATCATGCTGACAAGGTCATCTACCGCACGTTGGCACCCCGCCACGCCTTCTACCCACAGGCCCCCACGTTCGTGGGCAAGCGCTCCCAGTGTGATCCGCCAACCGCCGTGCAACTCTCCCACAAGGTTCTCACGCGGCACCCTAACGTCGGTAAAAAAGACTTCGGCGAATTCTGCCTGCCCGGTGAGGTGCCGTAGCGGGCGCACCTCAACGCCCGGCGTATCCATATCGATAATCAACAGGGAAATGCCACGGTGTTTGGGTGCATCGCGGTCGGTGCGGACATAACAGAAGCACTTCGAGGCGACCATGGCGTAACTGGTCCAGACTTTTTGGCCGTTCACGACGAAGTGATCACCCTTGTCGTCTGCGCGTGTCGCCAATGCGGCCAGGTCCGAACCAGCGCCGGGTTCGGACATGCCGACGCACCACACGGTGTCGCCGCGCAGTGCTGCAGGCGCGAGGGCCTGCTGCTGCGCATTGCCAAACTCCAGCAGAGACGGCGCGACAATGGCATAGCCGCCAAAGTGTAGCGAACGACAGATGCCGCGCTGCGCCAATGCTTCCAGATACAGCATGGTCTGGATCGCGGTGGCGTTGCGGCCACCCAGCTCCGGCGGATAGGATGGCGTCATCCAACCATGGTCAAACAGGGTGGCCTGCCACTCCTTGGCCCACTGCGGAATGACCATCACGCCGTTGGCATCAACGTCATCGGAGCCGATCATATCGCGGGTGGCGCGCGCCTGCGGCGGACAATGCTGTTCCAGGAAGCTTAACAACTCCTCACGAAACGCGTCATCCTGCGCTGAGAATGCCAGCTTCATGGTATACCGGGTGGCACGTTGCGGATTTCCCGACTGAGGGATTTCTCGGTGGCAATAGCCTCCTGCAGAGAGGACGTCGCACCCAGGCGCACGGCCTTCTTGGCAGCTGCCAGCACTGCAGGTTTGACTTTTACCATGGCCAGGGCGAGATTTCTCGCATCGGTATACACCTCACCCGGTGCGCACACGCGCTGCACCAAACCGATCGCGCAGGCGTCTTCCGCCGAGATCCTGGCACCACTGAGCACCAGCTCCAGCGCCTTACCGACGCCCACCAGTTGCGGCAGATGGTGAGTACTGCCCAGTCCGGGTAGCACGCCCAGCGTGGTGAAATTCAGTCCCAGTGTGGCTCCGACTGCGGCATAACGCACGTCGCAACCCAGGGTCATGGTGACGCCTACGCCATAGGCCGAGCCATTGATCGCCGCGATCACCGGCTTGGGATACGCGACCAACTCCAGCGGCCAGCCGTTCACCAAATGTTCCTCACCCAATTTCGGACCGGGTCCGGTGTCTTCACCGGCCATATGGGCGCGCAGGAACTCCAGGTCAACGCCGGCACAAAACGCGTCGCCGCGCCCGGTGAGAATGACGACACGCACATCGCCGTTAGCCATCGCGGTTTCCACTGCGGCCACAATCTCCATCCCCATATGCGGTGTATAGGCGTTCTTTTTCGCCGGGCGGTTGAGAAAAACCGTGGCAATGTTGTCAGTGACGTCATAGTCGATATGTTCATACATACTGCGCGATGTCCTTGTATGCGTTTTACTCAATACCCAGAATGGCCAGTCCGCAGGTCTGCGGCGCGCCACCCAGGTTATGACTCAGCGCCATGGTCGCGCCCTGCACCTGACGGGCGCCCGCCCTGCCCTGCAGCTGTAATACGTTTTCGTAAATCATGCGCACCCCGGTGGCGCCGGTGGGGTGGCCGAAGGTTTTTAATCCGCCATCGGTATTGACCGGCAGTGCACCGTCCAGCGCAAAAGTGCCATTGGTGATGTGTTCTCTGGCGGAGCCCTTGGGAATAAACCCCAGGTCCTCGTAGGTCAGCAGCTCGGTCATGGTGAAGCAGTCATGCACCTGCGCCAGGTGAATTTGCTGCATGGGGTTGGTGATGCCCGCCTGTTTATAGACATCCCTTGCAGCCGCCAGCGTGGGTTTCCAAGCGAGAAAATCAAACGTCGGGTCGGACTGCGGATTGGCGGACAGTGCAATACTCACGCCCTTCACATACACCGGATCATCTCGATAATTTTTTGCCAGGCTACTGCGCGTGATAATCGCCGCTGCTGCGCCGTCCGACTGCGCCGCACAATCGTACAATGTGAAGGGCCAGGAGATCATGCGTGCATTCATAACATCCTCCACGGTAATCTCCTTCTTGAGCATGGACTTGGGCGCCAGGGTACCGTTGTGATGGTTCTTCACTGCAATCCGCGCCAGGTCCTCCCGCCCGGCACCGTAGGTCTCGAAATAGCGCGCGCAGCATAGGGAAAACCAACCAGCGGGCGTCATGGGCAAACCGCGCGCGGTGTTCATATGAATACTCGGCCCTGACACGCCCCGGTCCTTGGGCTTGTCATAACCCACCACCAGCACCGTGTCGTGCATCCCGGATGCGACGGCCGCCACACCATAACGAAAAGCGTCGGTGCCGGTCGCGCAGTAGTTTTGTACCAGTGACACCGGGCGGTCGAAAAGTTTAAGGGATTCGGCGACTTCCGCCGTGCCCCGCGACGGATAGACGGAGCCACAGAACACAGCGTCAATCTGCGCCTGCGGGTCTTCAAGCCCGGCATCGGCGTAAGCCTCATACGCCGCCTCGACAATCATATCCTCCGGGCTCTGGTGCCAATTCTCGCCGAACTTGCAGCACCCCACGCCGACGATGGCAACCTTGTCCCTGATGCCCTTGCTCACGCCGCTGCCTCCGTTGTGGTTTGCGCCTGCGCATCGGCAATAGGTCGGCTCTTCCAGAAATAGTTGGGCTTGTTGCCAGCGTCGTGGATTTTCCTGAAGACAAACTCAACCGGCAGATCACAGCGCAACATGTCGGTAGTGGCATCGGTCATTTGCAGATAGACGCGCGCGCCATTGTCCACCTCACACATGCCGACGATGACCGGCGGCTCGGGGCTGGGGAAAAAATAATCAAAGCTGTAGCTCATAACCCTGCCCTGCTTATCTGACAGGCGTTCGGACTCGAACTGATCTTTCGCATAGCAGCTGTAGCACACGCGACACGCCGGAAAGTGCAGCGTGCCACACTGCGTACAACGCTGCCCGAGAAAGCTGATATCGGAGTCCCGTTCCCGGTAGTGAACGGTAGCAGGAACGCCCTCGCCACCGCGCCGGTTGTGCTCCGTCGCATCGAGGTACCGTGACTTCAGGTAGCTGTCATAGGAGCGCAGTGCTGTGCCGCGCGCGAGGTGCCAGGCGATGCTGTGCCGGGGTGTAAAGCCAGCTGCCGACACGTCGATCGACACCACCTCGGCACCATCGCCGTAAAATACCGCAAGTAATGTGTCGCCTGCTTGCGCCGTTTCCAGTGCCGCCACCAACAGCAGCGGCGTGAAGGCAGTGCCGCAGTTGCCGACTTTCCCGAACAGTGCGTCCTGTATGCTCTGGGCAGCAAAGCCCGCCTTTTTGCCAACATCGAGTAGCGTCCTGCCATCGGGGCCGCCCAGCACCGCCCGGGTATAGTCGCTGGCTGTGGTACCGGTCTTTGCGTAAAAACCACGACACGCGGCCACTACATTGTCGGTGTAACCATGCATGACATTGAAGCGGTCTTCCCAGGCGCGCAAATAGTCGTCGTGCTCTGCGCGCCACACGTCATAGATTTCATCCGTGTGTGTGTAGCTGTCCCCAATGGCGGCCAGTACGTGGCCCGAGCCCAGCAGGAAGGCGGCGGCGGCGTCGCCCATATTCATCTCGAGAGCGGAACGCGGAGCAGCCAGCCGCGTGTCAGCAGCAATCACCAGAATCTTTTTGGTCGGATCGGCCTGCACCGCATGCAGCGCCGCAAGCAGTGCACCAGCACCCGCGCGCAGAGTCCCGGTGAAGTCATTGGTAGCAATATCACTGCGTAAATCCAGTGCCTTGGCAATAAAGGCCGCTGCCTGTTTTTCCCTGAAAGGTGACGTGGTCGTTGCAAAATAAACGCCATCTACTGCGCCGCGTTCTATACCATGAAGACAGTCGACCGCGGCAGCCACGGCCATGGTAATGGCGTCTTCATCAAAACCCGCAACCGCCTTTTCAGGTCCACCTTCCTTTGCCCTGCCACCGTGGATCATGGCCAGTGGCAGGCGGGTTGCCGGGATGTAACTGCCGTAAGCGAGGATGCCTACCGATTGTCCAGTCATAACACTACTCTCTTGCCTAAACCGCAGACTGACACGTGGATGATGCGCTACTTCTCCTGCGGTGGATGAATACCTGCAGCAAACGGATACGGTGGTTTGGTAATCCCCAGGGATTCAAGTCTATTACCCAGATTGCTCTTGAAGTGTTTTTGCACTTCCTCCAGGGTCCAGCCACCCGGCATAAACAGGGTGTGGCCATACCTGGGTTGGCTCAGCAGCGCGATGCGCTCACCGCCGGTTCCGAAAATTTGTCCGGAGATATAGTTGCCCTCATCACTGCACAGGTAGACGAGCACCGGGCCATTCAGTTCAGGATCAATAAACGGCATGGGGTGTTTTTTACCGTCAGGGCCGACATAGGTGTCAGACATACGCGTAGTACCGGAAGGTGAAATAGCGTTGGCGCGAATGCCGTAACGAGCCAGCTCCATCGCCATGGTGTAGGTCATGGATGCAATAGCACCCTTGGCACCGGCGTAATTGACCTGCCCGAAGTTACCAAAGTGGGCGGCGGAGACGGTCGAGACTAGACAGCCGCCTGTACCCTGTTCCTTTATCTGCAATGCGGCGGCCTGGTGACAGAGAAACGTGCCTTTGACATGGATGTTCATCACCGCGTCAAAATCCTCCTCGGTCATTTTCAGGAATGTACGATCCCGGGCAATCCCCGCGTTGGCCATCATGATGTCGATCTTGCCAAAGGCCGCAACACAGGCCGCGACAATACCGTCGGCACCGGACTTTTCACCAACGTTTCCGGTATTACCGATCGCCCGGCCACCCAACGCGATAATTTCGGCAACCACCTCACCTGCGACATCAGCATCGATATCGTTCACTACAACGCTGGCACCGGCCCTGGCTAACTGTAGCGCGTGACCCTTGCCAATGCCGCGACCAGCGCCCGTGACGACCGCTGCCTTACCGTCTAATACGCCCATCTTTCAACGACCTCCTAACGAATAATTCAAGATTATATGGCTAACGTCCGGTCACCGTCGTATTGATCATGCGCGCACAGGTATGTACCAGATCTTCCCTATCGGCGTTAAAGTGACGAAGGCTTTGCGCGTACGCCGAGAGTTTCTCCAGAATGGAAACCAGTGCAGACGCCGCCAGATAGGGGTGCAGGTCTGCGGCCACGTGGCCCTGTTGCTGGGACTGCGTGATCAAGGCCGTCAGCTTGTCGATCAGAGGCTCCAGCGCCTGCTTGCGAATTTTGAGAAACACTTTGTCGCCACGGTCCGCCGCCTGGTTGCGCAACAGCAGTACACCGTGGTTGCGCTCCCAGTGCTCCAGGTAGGCGCCAGCTAATGCCAGGGCACGCTGCAGGCCATCGTCGCCATCCCAGCTGCCGTCGATCAACGCTACCATGGCCGGAACTTCCTTTGATGCCTCGCGCGCCAATTGCTGCGCTGCGTCCTCAACGTCCTTGAAATAGTGGTAGAACAGGCTGGAGACACTGTCCACTTCCCTGGCTATTTCAGTCACGGAGATGTCGAGGATACTGCGCTCGGTCAATAACTTTGCGGTAGCATCCAGAAACCGCTGCCGCGTTTTTTGCGCGCGGCTGCCGAGGTTGCGCCCGGCTTTATCCTTCGGTGCTTTTTGTGCTTTGAGTGCCATTACCGGCGAAACTCCAGGATTATCTCAACTGGTTGCCTATCAAGCATCCGAGGCACTCACGGGAATCTTGTAACCCGTCGTGCTGCTGATAACTGGAAGTTGGTCCCGGATGTCTTCCACCGAAGGAGTTGTCCCTGCAGGCGCATTCCAGCCGGGGGCTGAGGCGATGAAAACGCGCGAGTAACGGCCTGCCCCGACGTTAAATATTTCATGGCTATACTCACAACCCTCCGACACCAGATACGCCACCATGGGCGCAATAAACTCCGGGGCGAACATCTCGCCGGTGGCACCCATCACACCTTCGGTCAGCCGGGTCCTGGCGATCGGCGTGATGACATTGGACTTGATATTGTATTTGGCACCCTCAATCGCCGTCACGCTGGACAAACCGACCAGTCCCATTTTGGCGGCCGCATAATTGGCCTGGCCAAAATTGCCAAACACTCCGGCGCCTGATGCGGTGTAGACGATACGTCCATACCCCTTCTCTTTCATTACCCGGAAGGCAGGCTGTGTGACATAAAAGGCACCCTTCAAGTGCACATCGATCAGGGCATCGAAATTTTCCGCCGACATTTTCACCAGCGAGGCATCGCGCAGGATACCGGCGTTATTGATGACAATATCAACCGTGCCGAAGGCCTCCAACGCGGTCAGTATGATATTTTCACCGCCAGCGGCTGTCGCAACTGAATCATAATTGGCGACTGCCTCTGCTCCCAGGGCCTGAAGTTCTGCGACAACGGTATCCGCGGCTTTGGTGTCATTGCCCTGCCCGTCCGTGGTGCCGCCTAGATCATTGACCACAATCTTCGCGCCGCGTGCAGCCAGATAGAGCGCATAGCTACGACCCAGCCCACCACCGGCACCGGTGATTACCGCGACACGACCATCGTAACGAATATCGCCCATAACCCGACTCTCAAATCGCTTGAATTGATGTACTTAACCCTTTTTTTGACATTCTGTCAAATAAATGGCTGTACTTCAAGACTCGAAACATCTGTCAGGCCACATTGAACTCGCGCAATCCTGTTTCTTCATGCAACTTCTGGTATTCCTTGAAGGTGCCCGCAAACAAAAAGGACGCGTGACCGGACTCGTTCGTATAGTAGCTGTGGCAGTCAGGCGCGCCCCAGCTGAAGCGGGCGAACTTCCCATCCATGTTGCTGTTGTAGTTCGCGAACTCCTCTCTTTTGACCTCGAGGGATTGCTTGCCGGCATTACGCAGGTCTGCCAGCAAACTCACAATGGTGGCGATATTGCGTTCGGCGGTCACGAAATAGGATACATTCAGCACCAGGCCATTGGGGCCTACAGCAAAGAAGAAGTTGGGAAAGCCGGGCACGGCAATGCCTTTGTGCGAACGCGGCGCATCACCCATCACGACGCCCAGGTTCTGGCCGTCCTTGCCGATGACATCAAAACGGTCGTAGTCCAGAATCTTGTAGCCGGTGCAATAGATAATGATATCCGCAGCAATGTCTCGCCCGCCGCTGGTCACGATTCCGGCGGGTGTCACTCTGGCCAGCCCCTCGGCTACCAGCTCGACATTGTCGCGATTCAGAGCTGGATAGAAATCATCGGAGACCAGGCCGCGCTTGCAGCCGTAGCGACTGTCCGGCCGCAACACCTTGCGCAACGCGGGATCATCAATGCTGCGGTTGATAAACTTCTCCACCATGCCCTCAAATTGGCCCATACGGTTGTGGCCAAGTGTCACGGCGTAGGCCACCTGCCCCATCATCAGGCGCTGCACCCAGCGCGTCAGTTTGATCAGCGTCGGGAAGTGGCGAAAACGCCAGCGCTGTCCGGCACTGTATTCTTTGCGCCCCCGTGGCATGATCCAGTTGGCAGAGCGCTGCAGCACGGTGAGGTGCGCCACGTCTTGCGCGATCTCCGGCACGATCTGCACGGCGCTGGCAGCGGAGCCGACGACGATGACCTTCTTGCCTTTCAAGTTAACGTCATGGTTCCAGCAGGTGGCATGCCAGCTGTCGCCCTGAAAGCTCTCGCGCCCTTCTACGTTGGGATACAGCGGCGTGTGCTGGTTGCCCATGGCGTTTATCAGGATGTCGAATTCTCCCAGGGGACCGCTGTCCGACTCGAGCCTCCAATGGCCGGGCTGCGCATATTCAGCGCGAGTGATGCGGGTGTTCAATTGCAGGTGGGGGTCAAGGCCAAAACGGGTGGCGCAGTCTGCAAGATACGCCTGGATTTCGGCAAAGCCCACAAAGCTGGCGCTCCAGTCTGGATTGGGCGCATAGGAAAACGAATAGGAGTGGGCCCAGACATCACAGGCCAACCCCGGATACGAGTGCAGCCGCCACGTGCCGCCGGGAGCATCCAGTGCATCAAAAATTGTAAACTCAGAAAAACCCTGCCTGAGCAATTCACGACCCGCTGCTATCCCGGCGGGCCCTGCGCCAATAATCGCTATACGCATGCTGCTCAACGATAGACCCAGTTCTTTTGTGGCGCGGTGCCCTGGTCGTACTCGACCACCTGAATATCGAACCAGATCGGCAGCAGATACTGTACATAGAAGGCGTGCGTGGTGGTGGGGCTGATGATGAGATCGTCGTATTCTTTGATACGCACACGGTCATCCTTCTTCTGCCATTCTTTACACTGAGCCAGCTTGTCATCCACTTGTGCACGTGTGTCATACAGGAAGCCCAGGTGATCGAAGCCCGGCGAGTGCAGGTGCTTGTCCTGTTCCATCAGCAGCAGGAACTGGCTGACTTCCGGGTCAGTGCCCAGCAGCAAGCCGGTGCTTTCAAACAGCGGGACGTCGATGGCAGTAAAGCCGAACACCTCCGTGTAAAAGGTAACAATGGCGTCGCGGTCACGTGCCAGCGCACCAACCGGCAGTGTCAATTCCATATGGTTAAAACGCAATGCGGGCATAATCGATTCCTCTACTTCACTGTTTCACAGCTGGATAGATGACCTTCCAGTCGTTCTTCATGTCGACCACGGTCCAGCCGTTGGCGGGTGCCGCATCAAGGGCCTTGTCGAGCTGGCCGATGTGGGATTTACGGTCGTAGGCCCATTCACGCGCGGCATCGGTGTGATGCACGAGCAAGCCAAACCGTGCGCCCGTGCCACCCGTTGTATATTGCAACATTTGCATATCTCCATCGGAGTTGCCGAACGCGGCAATGGGGCGGCGACCAATATGCGAATTAATACCTACCGGTTTGCCTGTCTTGTCGTCAATGAAGTCAAGCGCCGGCAGGCGCACCAGCACCGGTTTGCCATCGCGCATCTCAAACTCGGTCTTGATGCTGCTACCGACAACCTGCTCCGGCGGGATGCCATAGACAGCCTCTGTCCATGGCCGCATAAACTCAATGCCGCCACCGGAGACAATGTAGGTCTTGAAATCGTTGGCGCGCAGGTACGTGAGCAACTCCAGCATCGGCTGATAGACCATCTCGGTGAACGGTCGCCCCGTTATGGGATGTTTCGCCGTAGCTAGCCATGCTTTCACGATCACCTCAAATTCTTCGGTAGTCATACCGGCGTGGGTTGCCATGACAAGATCCAGCATGGCCTGTTCGCCACCGGCGAGTGCACTTTTCACATCGCCCTTGAGCAAAGCGGCAAAGGGTTCCTTGTCCTTCCATTCTGGATGCTGTGGCGCAAGCTCCTTCACGCGATCAAGCGCGAAGAAGAGCTGGAAGTACATGGGCTGCTCGGCCCACAGCGTGCCGTCGTTATCAAAGGTGGCGATGCGCTCTGCGGGGGGCACGAAATCAGCCGATCCCGGCGTCGTTATCCTGGTCACAAAGTCAATGATGGACTGCCGGGGCTTGCCATCATTCCAGGAGGGCAGCGGGTCAGCGGCCTGTGCCGTGACCAGACCATTGAACAGAACAGTGCAGGCGACGAGCGCCGCCAGTACAACTCGCTTCAGGTGCATCAAACGTTCTCCTTGCAAGGCTAATGACAGCTCAGTGAGCAACGGGTTTGTAGGTCGGGGTAATACTACAGAAAATTTACTGCGGCAGTGAGATCTCCATAATGGGCAACGATGCTGGCATCCCCCCCAGGGCTACCGCGCAACGGGAAAATCCACTGAAATGTGCAACAAGCATGGAAAGGTGTACCAGTTCCTGCGAGCTAAACACCGCCAGTAACTTGGCTTTGAGCGACTCGCTGAGCCCGCCCGGGTCATTCAGGAACTGATCGGTAAAGGCAAGGATGAGCTTCTCGCGCTGACTCAGGGCGCTGTCCCTGAAATCATCCTCGATCATGGCGACGCGGTCTTCGCTGAGCCCATCCGCCCGCGCGATATCGTAGCGCACACTCTTGCAGTAGACACAGTTGACCTTGCGCGCGTTGCGCAACCGGGCGATTTCAATCTCGGCGGGGCTCAGTGGCCCGCTCTCCCAGATTTTCCGGTTAAGCGCCATGTAGTGATCCAGTGTTTCAGGAACCAGGCCCAGGGCGGAATCCCTGATCATATTGCCGGTGGGTGTGTTCGTATTGGTCGCGCGCGGTTGTCCGGTCACAGCACGAGTCCATAAGTGGTCTGTTGGGTAGTCGTGGCAGGCAGTTGCCACAACAGACTCAGCCGGGTCATGCCGTCGAGGATGCCCAGTGCTTCCACCAATAACACCAGGCCGGCATCGCCGAAGTGACTTTTGACTGCCGCTGCCAACTCATCGGTCAAGGCCTGGGTATCCATGGCATAAACTTCGGTGAACGCCAAACACGCGCGCTCCGCGTTGGAAAAACTGCTGTGCGTCGTCCAGTGAGTGAGGTTATTATGTTTGTCTGTTGGGATTTCACAGTCGTGGCGCTGCAGTTCCACCTCACATTGGTGCAGCTGTGCCAGCCGCAGGCGACATAACTCCAAAACTTCAGGTGGAAGATGCGGCTGTGTCCACAGTGACTGGTACAGTGCGTCAAAGATCGCGGCCATATCCCGTAAAACCCGGATAGTTGCATTGCGATCATTACCGCTACTCACCCAAACCATAAACCCTCCTGCTCGTGCTACTGATAACGATAGTGATTAAAACAACTGTAACAGCTGCGGTTTTACGATCTTGTTCATGGCATTGCGCGGCAGTGTGTCAATGAAGCGAATCTGCTCAGGCACTTTGTAGCGCGCCAATTGTTCGCGGCAGTGGGCTTGCAAATCCCCCACCAGCGCGACCGTATCCACTGCGCTGGTATTCTCACTCAATTCAACCACCGCCGCTACCCGCTGGCCCAGGCGTTCATCCGCAATGCCGAGAACAGCGACTGCGGCCACTGCCGGATGGCTGGCCAACACGCGTTCCACTTCGGCCGGATACACATTGGCCCCGCCACGAATGATGAGGTCGTTCTGGCGTCCGCGCATAAAGAGTTGGCCGTGAGCATCCAGAAAGCCGAGATCGCCGGTGTGATACAGACCGCCACGCAGGGCTGCAGCCGTGGCCTCAGGCCTGTTCCAGTAGCCTAGCATCGTGGTGTAGACATGCGCATAGGGTCCGGCGGCGGCGGGTTTCACGCAGATCTCGCCGATCTCACCTTGCGGTAGCGGTTGGTCACTGTGATCGACGACAAGGATTTCCAGTTGTTCCACCGCCCTGCCGCACAGCTCTTCCTGAGGCTCACTGTCGGCATCGGTGCGCGTGACAATGGTCGGTGCCTCGGTCATCCCGTACGCCACCGTCATCCGGCGCCCGAAACGCTCCCGGTAGAGTCGCTGGCATTCCTGCGGGATGCCCGCGCCACCGATATCCGGGTGGCCGAGTGTCGCCAGGTCCTGCGGCTGCACGAGTGGTGAGGTGAGTAGATCCTGGATGACGGTCGGCACTGACGCAAAATGTCCGACCCGCTCCTGCCGCACCCAGCGCGCGATATCCTCAGGCTTGACGCTGTCCATGCACACGCAGCAACTGCCAAGCTGAAACGCGACAACGGGCGCCAACACCATCAGATTCAGAATGGTCAGCGGCAACATGACGCCCTGCGGGCAATCCGGCCCGTAATTACCCTTATGTGCCTGTATGGCACCGGGTAGCAGGATATTGTGATGGCTGTGTACCGCGCCCTTGGGGCGGCCCGTCGTACCGCTGGTGTAGGCAATGGCCGCCGGCGCGAACGAGTCTACTGTCACCTTTGACCGCCGCTGTGGTGCTACCGCAGCCAACAATGTGTGCCAGTCGCCCGAGGCTGACGCATCCACACACAGTAGCTGCTGCAGCGCGGGCAGGAGATGTCGCTGCAACGCTATCTCATCGCACCCTGCACGATCAGTCAGATAAAGGCTGGCGCCACTGTCTTGCAGGATAAAGACTTTTTCCGGCACGGCGAGCGGCCGATTGACACCTACCCATATTGCACCGAGGCGCGCACAGGCCAGCAGCGCAATAATGATATCCACGTCGTTGGGCAGGCAGGCGGCCATCCGATCGTACTGGCGCAGACCTTTCGCCTGCAAAACGGTAACGGCCCTGGCGACCTGTTCATCCAGCTCGCCATAGCTGTAGCGCGCACTGCGGCCAACCAGCGCGAGCCTTGTTGGGTCAAGCAGCAACTGCCTGTCCAACAGTTCACCAAGGGTCGGTGGGCCGCCCCCTGGCAAATCGATCTTGACGGGGGACTCGAGCAAGCCATGGGCGGCGTAGTCAAACATGCATCACTGCACGCCGCTAGCGGGGCGCAGTTAACAGCAGGGCGCTACCGGGGACACCGCCGCCCGATGTTGCGATTGCGGTTTGCGGATTATTCGGCACCTGGCGCGCGCCGGCCTCCCCCAACAATTGCACACAGGCCTCGTGCAGGAAACCATAACCGTGCAGGCGGCCCGCCGAGAGTTGCCCACCATTGGTATTGAGTGGCAGCTCACCATCGCGGGCTATGCGTTGGCCGCCTTCCAGAAAGGCTCCGGCCTCTCCTTCACCACAAAAACCGAGTTTCTCCAGCCAGCACAGTGCGTTAAAACTGAAGCCATCGTAGAGCTGCACCATGTCGATATCCTTCTGGCGCAAGTCCGTGCGCGACCACAGCATCTTGGCGGGGCCATCAATACCGGTAAGGTAGCGCAGGTCACCCTGGTCCCAGGACACACGTTCAGTGTTGGCCGTGCCCACTGCCTCGAAACCCACGCCGCGACCACGACGACAGTCCTTGGCGGTATCCTTGTGCGAGATAATAAACGCCACCGAGGCGTCGCAGGGCACATCACAGTCGTACAGGCCCAGCGGTGTGGAGACGAGTCGTGCGTTGAGATAATCATCCAACGTCATTGGGTCCTTGTACACCGCGTAAGGTGTAAGAGCGGCGTTCTTCCTGCCGTTCACTGCGATCTGCCCCAGCTGCTCTTTCGTCAGGCCGTAGTCGTGCATATAACGGCTGCAATACAGGGCGATCCAGTTGGCTGCTGACGCCGCACCATAGGGAATACGCCACTCCATACCACCAGAGAGGCGCCCGCCACCGCCGGAGTGGCGTATCTGCCCGGTGCGCTGTAATTGTACGTAGGTCGCCTCCCATACCGTGCGAAAGCACAGCACATGGCGGCAGAGGCCAGTGGCCACCGCCATCATGGCGGCCACGATAGACCCCAGTTGACCGGCCTGCTCCAGACCACTGTTGTGCCAGTTGGGCTTTAAGCGCAGGGTGTCGATCAAATCATGTGCACCGGCACCGCTAAAACCTCCAGCGCCGGGCACCATGCCGGGATAGGTGCACACACCATCGATATCGTCACGCGTCAACCCGGCATCAGCGATAGCGGCCAGTGATGCATCGACGGTCAGCGCCATCGGGTCGCGCATCAGGCGGCGCCCGATGTCTGACATACCAAAGCCGGTGACAGCAGAGCTGTATTCGAATTTTTCCACTAGCGCTCCCCTGCCCCAACTTTCGCCACTACGCCCACCGGCCTGAACATGGGCAGGAACACGTCTTCACACTCCTCGAACTGCACTTCAAGCGCCATACCAATTCTCAGGTCAGCTTCTGCACAGTCAACGACGTTGGTGGTAAGACGAACACTGGGCTGTTCCTCGATCTCAACGATACCTACCACATACGGAGGTTCGATGGTGGGAATCCACATCTGGTGATTGACAGTGACGGCCACAAGCGTAGCGCGGCCACAGACCACCACCACTTCCTGCTCCATCGAAAGGCATTTGTCGCACACGGGCACCGGCGGATGAATATAGTTACGGCATGCACTGCAGCGCAGAAACCGCAGCTTGCCATCGGCTCCGGACGTCCAGAAAAAACGGTTGACCTCGGTCAACATCGGCAGCGGGCGCTTCATTGGCTTACTCACACAGACTCCCGTTAACTACTTTGGATCAGGCATCATGGCGGCGGCATCAATAGAGCCATTCAATACGCCTGAACAAGCCCCACCGTCGGTATAGATGTTCTCTCCACTGATATAGCTGGCGGCATCGCTATTGAGGAACACCAACGGCCAGGCTTGCTCCTGCGCCGTTGAGTTGCGGCCTATCGGTTTGGGATAGCGCTCAAAGAACGCCGCGCCGGTTTGCTCCACAAAGGCGGGCATCATGGCGGTGTCGGTCGGGCCAGGGGCGATACAGTTTACGCGCACACCGGTGGCGGCAGTAATGGTACCGCCCGCACGCAGCGTGAACACGATGCTACACATTTTGGAGAAGGAATAGGGTTCAAACCAGACTTCCTTTTCGTGCTCACTCACCCAGGCCCGGGCCTGATCAAAATCTGTGATATCCATGAACGGCTGCAGCTGTTTGCCGAAAAAGGAATAACCCATACCCGCTCCCGA
Source organism: Haliea sp. (assembly GCA_031414375.1). Lineage (GTDB taxonomy): Bacteria > Pseudomonadota > Gammaproteobacteria > Pseudomonadales > Halieaceae > Marimicrobium. The sequence continues at coordinate 35,869 of JANNVJ010000057.1, read as the reverse complement.
GGAAACGCTGGCAATCGCATCGCCGCGCTGCAGGTGCGGCACCAGCAGATTGATCATGTGGCGCTGACTGATAAAGTTCACGGTCACCACATCGACCGCCGGAAACTTGCCACCGGGTAAACCGGCGCAATAGAAGAGGTTGTGTACGCGCGCTGTCGTTATCTCTGCAACTGCATTCTCGATCGCGGCGGCATCGCGCAGATCGACTTGCAGAAAGCGGGCAAAGTCATAGCGCGGCGGCTGCACATCGAGGGCGACAACCTCAGCGCCCAAGCTATGCACAAGGTGGGCAGTGGCCTCCCCCATACCGGAACTTGCCCCGGTAATGACCACGCGCTTGCCTTCATAGTTGAACAGATTTTTTAGCACCGACGACTCCTTATTCTTATCTTTCACCACCCTCACGAAACAAGCTCTGAGCGCAGGCGAGTGTAGCATTTTTATCAGGCACCTGACTTGTTTAGTCAGTATATTTCTGCCATTCTCTGCTTGGCAAGGCGTTGTGAAAATAATATGCCCTGCTCCGCGCCAGACCACACTCCGAAGGAAAAAGTGCAGCACTAACGTTACCACGATGACCGTTTCGGGAGGACCGCTTTGGAATTTGACTGGTCACAAGACGATATCCAGCATCGCACTGATGTCAGGGCGTTTTTGCAACAGGAACTCCCCGATAACTGGGAAGAGATGTCGCAACACGGGCCCGGCGGAGACTCCCAGGCCGCCTTTAGTCGCACCTTCTGCGCGCGCATGGCACAGAAGGGCTGGCTGACCCAGCACTGGCCCAGTGCATACGGCGGCCGCGATTGCGAACCCTGGCGCCACTCCATCGTCGGCGAGGAAATGTGGGCCGTCGGCGAACCGCGCGGCTCCCAGTACATGAACGTGAACTGGATCGGGCCGGCCATCATGACCTATGGCAACGCAGACCAGAAACTCTTTCACCTGCCGAAAATTTCATCCGGACAGGTGTTGTGGTGCCAGGGATTTTCCGAACCGGAGGCCGGCAGTGATCTGGCTGCCCTGCGCACCCGGGCAGAAAAAATCGATGACCGCTATGTCATTAACGGCTCGAAGGTATGGACCTCCTACTGCCATCACGCCGACTTTATTTTCCTGCTGGTGCGTACAGACCCACAGAGCAGCCGTCACCGTGGCATCTCGGTACTGCTGGTGCCCATGGATTCACCCGGCATTGCGGTGCGCGAGATTCCGTCCGTCGTGGGCGAGCGCTATTTCCATGAGGTCTTTTTCACCGATGTGACTGTACCCTCCTCCGTTTTATTGGGCCCTGAAAACAACGGCTGGGATGTCGTGAACTATGCCTTACAGTTTGAACGGATCGGTGCGGCGCGCTACGCTCGCGCGGCTGTCACCCTCGATAAAATTGCTGAGGTGGCGGCCGCGCGTGGCATGCTGCACGATCCGATCATTGTGGACCGACTGGGCGAAGCTCGCGCCTTGTGCGAGGCGGCCCGTGTGCTGGTCTATAAGGTCATTGATATTCGCGCCAAAGATAAACCGCCGACCGCCGATACCCAGTTGGCGCGCGTGCTGAGCACCCACTGCGACAATGCCATTGGCCGTCTGGCGCTGGAGATACTCGGCCCGGAATCGCTGGAGTACGCCTCCTTTGCCGACACCAATTTCCGGCTGGCCATGACCGCCGGGATTGCAGTGGGCGCGACCGAAGTACAGCTCAACCTGATTGCCTCCCGCTTCCTTGATCTGCCTAAAGACTAGGGAGCGCGCACATGGATTTTGAGTTGAACGAAGATCAGCAGGCCATTCTGGAAGCCATTGATCGACTGCTGGCGCAACACGCTGGCCCCACCCGCGCCATCGAGCTGAACCGTCAAAACCAGTACGATCACACGCTACACAACGCCTTGGATGACGCAGGTTTCAGCACCATCGCCCGTGACCTGGCCAGCGCCAACGGCCCAGCGGGCCTGGAAGCGGCGCTGGTGGTCGAAGCTATCGCACGCGCCGGCGGTGTCGTTACCAGTGCCGCGCAACTGCTGGTGGCACCGGCAGTGAGTGAACACAATATCGCAGGGCCTATCGCGCTGTGCACCATGGACCAGCTCGCCAAACCTGTTCCGCTGCGTTTCGCAGCAGACGCCAAAACATTGCTGGTACTGGACTTTGGAGAAGTGCATGTGATCGAGCTTACGGCTGGCGAGATGGCACCGGTGCGCAGCAGTTTCGGCTACCCGATGGGACGCCTGGCCGAGAGCAACCGCTTCTCCGAGCTGAACAGTGCGGGCGAAAGTCTCGGGCCACAGGCAGCACAGGCCATGACCCACTGGTGGCGACTGTCGCTAGCGGTGGAAGCCGTGGGCACGATGGACGCCGCCTTGCAGCACACAGTCGCGTATTTAAAACAGCGCCGCCAGTTTGGCCGCACCATCGGTTCGTTTCAGGCCATTCAACACCGCCTGGCCCTGTGTGCCATTCAGGTTGAGGCCAGCCGCTGGCTGGCGCGTGAAGCGGCCTATCATGGCGCGCAGGCGGAAGCGGTTGCCGCTGCGGCGGCCTTCGCCCTGCATGCCGCCGACCAGGTGTTCACGGAAACGCACCAGATGTCAGGTGCCATCGGCTTCACCTGCGAATTCGATCTGCACGTGTGGAGTATGCGCCTGCTGGCCCTGCGCCAGGAGCTCGGTGGCGTCACCAGTGCACGCCGCGCACTGGTCGAGGCCCGCTGGGGTAAGAGCGCATGATGGCGAGCGCACTGGATTTCAGTTTTAGCGAGGAGCAGGAGGCGATCCGCGCCGCGATCGACCGCTTTTGTACGCAGCATAACGTGGCGCAATATGCGCGGCAGGCAGGGCAGCCGTTTCCCCGTGCGCTGTGGCGACAATTGGCAGAGCTGGGCGCGTTCGCGCCGGCCGCTCCGGAACATGGCGAGGCCGGCGGTGCGCTGGAGGTGTGTGCGATCTCCGAAACTCTGGGCCATCACGTCTTCCCCGGACCGATCCCGGCCACCTTTCTGGCGATCCAGGTGCTGGACCCGGATACGGCCAATGCGCTGATCGAAGGTCGTGCGCTGCTGTCATTAAGTAGTGCAGGCAGCACACTGCTGCCCTGGGGCACCGCAGCAGACCTGTTCCTGGTCATCGGCCCATCCGGCGTTGCGCGTGCCAGCGCGCCTGCTGCGATCGAGCCCGTTGCAATGCTGGGCGGTGAAACTTGGGGGCGTGCCACACTCATGTTCGACAACACGCTCGACAATACGCTTGCCGACGCCAGCAGGGGCCTTATCCTCTGCAACATCTCCACCGCCGCCTACCTGGCCAGTGCGGCATGGCGGCTGTTGCGCGATGCCAGCGCACATGCCGCCACACGCAAACAATTCGGCAAGACGCTGGGAGAATTTCAGGCAGTGACGCAGCCGTTGGCGGATTGCGCAACGAGCCTGACCGCTGCACAAAGCCTCGCGCGCGCAGCGGCTTGCGTCTTCGACACTACAGGCAACGACTCGCTGCATGAGGCCGCCTGTCTGGCTGCAGGAGCAGTAATGTCAGCGCGGCGCGCCAGCCTGCAGACTGCCCATGTGTGCCACCAGGTGTTTGCCGGCATTGGCATCACCCTGGATGGCCCGGCTTTTTATATCTCGCGCCGCATCCGGCAACTGGCATCCACACCGCCCCTCGGGGTGAATGAACAAGACCTACTGCTCACTGCGGCAGGTTTAGGAGCTTGAGCGCATGACGGCAATCGATGTGAACCAACCCATGGACGGCGTACGCTACGACAACGCCAACGGTATCGCCACAATCACAATCGAGCGCAGCGCGCGCGGAAATTCGCTGACACCCGCGATGCAGGCGATGTTTAGGGCGATCTGGAGCGATGTGCGCGACAACCCTGAGGTCCGAGTGGCGGTGATCACCGCCGCAGGCGAACGCCATTTCTGTACCGGCTTTGATATTTCGCAAGCCGACAGTGACGCCGCCTCGGATGACGTGTTCGTCAACAAACCCTTGCGCGAAGCGGTGTTCTGGTCGCCCTACCAGAACGACGTGTGGAAGCCCGTCATCTGCGTGGTAAACGGCACCTGTGTCGGCGGTGGACATCACTTCGTGGTGGATTCCGATATCGTAATCGCCTCGCGCAATGCAACATTTATAGACTCCCATGTGAATGTGGGCATGGTGGGAGCCATCGAAAACATCGGCCTGGCCAAGCGCCTGCCCTTGGGCACGGCCCTGCGCATGACTCTGATGGGCAATAGCTATCGCCTGTCCAGTGAACGCGCCTATCAGTTGGGTCTGGTGGATGAACTGGTGGAGACGCCAGATGACGCACGCGCACTGGCGCAGGAGATGGCGCTGCAGCTACTGAAAAATTCGCCGCAGGCGATGGCGCTGTCCAAGCGCGCGATCTGGGATTCACTGGAACGTGGCTACGCAGAATCACTGGAGCATGGCTGGCAGCTATTGCGCTCGCACTGGAGCCATCCGGATTTTGAAGAAGGCCCCAAGGCCTTTGCCGAAAAGCGGGCCCCAGTGTGGAACCCCGACCCGCATGCAAAAAAATAGCCTGCCTGCATGAATACACAACTCTCCAAAGAAGAATTGGGCTTTCAAGCCGAGGTGCGCGAGTTTTTGCAGGATTACCGCGACCTTGACGGTTTCTACGGTCAAGGCCACAAGTGGCCTGCCGTGCGTGCTCTCTTCTGCGCCATGGCCGAGAAAAACTGGCTGGCACTGAGCTGGCCCAAACACTTCGGTGGTATGGCGAAAGGGCCCGTGTTTGAATTTATCCTGTGGAATGAGGTGGCCTATGCCGGGGCTGCGCGCAACCCGCTGGCTTCCGGCATCGTCGCGCAGACCCTGATCCGTTACGGCACAGCCCTGCAGCAGGAGACGTGGCTGGCGCGAATCCGCTCGGGCGAGATTCATTTTTCACTGTGCTACTCGGAACCCGAGGCCGGCTCAGATCTGGCTAGCCTGCGAGTACGCGCAGACCAAAATGTCAGCGGCAGCCACTATCTACTTAACGGCCAGAAGTGCTGGCAGTCCTATGCGCAGGATATGGACTACCTGTGGGTGCTGGCGCGCACTGGCAGCCAGGACAGTCGCGGGCGCGGCCTCAGCTTGTTCATTTGTGACAAACACGCAGCAGGCGTCCTGGTATCCCCACTGCCCACGCTGGATGGCGATCAGTTGAACGAAGTGTACTTTGATCAGGTAGAAATCCCGCTGGCGCAACGTGTCGGTGAGGAAAACAGTGCCTGGCCAATCATTGCTGAGGCGCTGGCCGACGAACGTCATATCCAGTTCCCGCCCGGTCGCGTACGCCGCGACCTTGAGGACATGGTGGCCTGGCTCAACATCAATCAGCTAGGAAAAAACCCGCTAGTGCGTCAGCGCATGACAGAGCTGACGGTACAGGTGATGGAGACGGAAATTCTCGGGCTGAAAGTGTTGGAGGCGATGGTGCAGGGTCGCAACGCCACCGTCGATGCCGCCATGAACAAAATCATGCACACCACCACTTGCCAGGCGATCGCGCGCGCAGTGCTGGATCTAGGCGGACCGGAAGCGCTGGTCAGCGGCAATCGCCCGGAACGGCTGTGGCGTCAAAGCATCACCGAAACCATTGGCGGGGGCACCTCTGAAATCATGCGCAGTGTGGTGTCGCGGCAACTGCTTGGACTGCGGAGTTAGCCGTACTTTCTGGCACAAAGCGCAGCACAATACTGCATCAATACGGTAGGACTACGATCATGGCCTGGGATTTCGCAACCGACGCTGCGTTTCAACAGCAACTGGACTGGATGGATGTCTTCGTGCGCGAAGAGATCGAACCCATCGGCCTGGTCTGGCGCAAGCCGACGGATCCTTTTGATGTGCACAACAAAACGACCTGCGCACTGATTAGACCGCTGCAGGAACACGTCAGGAAACGCGGCCTGTGGGCGTGCCACCTCACGCCGGATCTGGGTGGCCAGGGGTATGGCCAGGTCAAGCTGGCGCTGATGAACGAAATCCTTGGTCGCAGCACCTGGGCATCGCGGGTATTTGGTACACAGGCGCCGGACACCGGCAACGCTGAAATCATCGCCCACTACGGCACGCAGGCGCAGAAGACACGCTACCTGCAGCCCCTACTCAACGGCGACATCACCTCCTGTTACTCCATGACAGAACCGCAGGCAGGTTCCGATCCGGGACAATTTACCTGTCGCGCCTGGCGCGAGGGCAACGAGTGGGTGCTCAACGGTGAAAAATATTTTTCCTCGCACGCTGACTTCGCTGCGTTCCTGATCGTCATGGCGATTACCGATACGGCGGTACCGGTGCATCAGGGGGCGACCATGTTCCTGGTGCCGCGCGATACGCCGGGTATCGAGATACTGCGCAACGTCGGCCTGATGCACGAGAGCCTCGATGAGCCGGGCAGTCACGGCTGGGTGCGCTACAACAACGTGCGCCTCCCCGCTGACGCGGTGCTGGGCGAACCGGGCAAGGCCTTTGAGCTGGCGCAAAAACGACTGGGCGGCGGGCGTATCCATCACGCCATGCGCACCGTCGCTTACTGTAAGAGCGCGTTGGATATGCTGTGTGAACGCGCCCTGAGCCGCTACACGCAGGGCAGCCTACTGGCGGAAAAGCAGACCGTACAAAACTACATCGCTGACTCCTTTATCCAGTTGGAACAGTTTCGCCTGCTGGTGCTCTACGCCGCATGGTGGTGCGACAAGGGCGACCGGCACAAATCACGCCTGTATATTTCTGCGGTAAAGGTGCAGGCGGCGGAAGTACTGCACGATATCGTGCGCCGGGCTGTGCAGGTACATGGCGCGCTGGGGTGTTCCAACGAAACACCGCTGGCCGCGCTGTGGATGACAGTGCCAATGATGGGCGTGATGGACGGACCGAGTGAAGTTCACCGAGTCACCGTGGCGAAGCAAGTATTGCGCCAGCACAAGGCGTCACCAGACCCGCTGTGGCCCAGCACCTGGCTGCCCGCAAAAATCGACGCCGCCCGCCGCAAGTTTGCGGACTACCTCGACGATACTGTCGGTAACCTGTGATGCTGGAGCAAGCAGAAAGCAGTACAGCCAACGACCCGCAGATTGATGTGGAGGCACTCGCGCGCTGGATGGATGCGCAGGGACTACCGGGCACAGGCACTCCTGTATCCGCCCGCTATATCAGTGGCGGCGCCTCCAACGAGATCTTTGAGCTACGCCGTGGCGACACCCGTATGGCGCTACGGAAACCACCGACAAAAGTACCCAAAGGCCGCAACGAAATCATGTTGCGCGAGTACCGCGTGATCGCGGCACTGAACACTACCGACATCCCGCACCCGCAAGGCATCGCGGTGTGTGACGACACCGCGGTGCTGGGTGCCTGCTTTTATATCATGGGCCATATCGATGGCTGGACTCCGATGGGTGCACTGCCAGCGCCTTTTGATCGCGAACCACAACTGCGTGCGGGAATGGCCAATGAACTGGTGGATGCCATTGCCCGGCTCGGCCAGGTCGACTGGCGCGCAGCGCAACTGGAAGGCTTTGGCAAGCCGGAGGGTTTTCTGGAGCGCCAGGTGGATCGCTGGCTGGCACATTTGGCCAACATACAGTTTCGCGAATTGCCCGGCCTGACTGAGGCGGGCGAGTGGCTGCGCAGGCACACACCGCGCCGTTTTACAGCCGGCATCATCCACGGCGATTACCAGTTCGCCAATGTCATGTTTCACCACGGCAATGAGGCAAAACTCGCCGCGATTGTCGATTGGGAGATGGCGACCATCGGCGACCCGCTGCTGGATCTGGCCTGGATACTGATGACCTGGCCTAATCCGGATGAGGAGCGCAATACCGGCTATGTCGATTACAGTGGGATGCCCTCACGCGAGGAACTGATGCACCGCTATGCGAGCACAAGCGGCCTTGCGCTGGATGCGATGGACTATTACATCGTTCTGGCTCGCTTCAAGATGGCCTGCGTATTGGAAGCCGGTTACGCACGGTACGTGCAGGGCGGCGCGGATAACCCGAAGATGGCGCTGTTCGGTGATGTGGTATTGGAGATGGCGGAAAAAGCACACCTGCTGTCACGGACATCGACGCTGAAAGCCACCTAATAGTCGCGGTAAAACCCGCTGTTGCTTTCACATGACAGATGCCTTGTTAAGGGTTATATTTGTCCGAACAGACAACGCCCTACACCAGCGCGCAACCGGCAAGCAGGAGAACACTATGAAATACCGAACCATCGACTGCGATCAACACGTGATCGAACCCCCGGACCTGTGGGAAAAGTACCTGCCCAAAAAATACCAGGATGTCGCCCCAAAACTGGTGAAGGACAAGGACGGCGGCGACGCGTGGTTGCTCGGTGAGGCGATCGAATCGCTGGGGCTGGTCGCGGCCATGAACAAGACACCCAAAACCCTGAAATGGACCGGTGTGAAATACGAAGATATGCACCGCGGCATCTATGAACCTGCCGCCCGCCTGGAGTTGATGGACGAGGACCGGGTGGACGCGGCGGTATTCTTTCCCCCGCAGCGCACCATGATTTATTTTATGGGCCAGGAAAAGGAATTTTCCCTGGCCGGCATGCAGGCCTACAACAATTTCATTACGGATTTCTGCTCGCACAAACCCGAACGCCTCGGCGCCATCTTCCAGATGCCTGCCACTGGCATAGAAGATTCAGTGATGGAACTGAGACGTGCCAAGGAATGCGGCGCCAAGGGCGTGGGATTGGCAACCTGGCCCAGCGGTGAGGCGGTACTTTCGGAAGTGGACGACCAGTTCTGGGCAGTAGCCGAGGAAATGGCCCTGCCGATTCATATTCACATCGGACTGACACCACCCACCGTTAAAACCAAGAAAGTCGCAGAGAAAGGCGGCATACCACAATTGGTGCAGTTCTCTACCACCATGAGCCGCATGCCAGTGCTGTTTGCGGAATTCATTTTCAACGGCGTGTTCGAGCGCTTCCCCGGACTCACCATTGTCGGCGGAGAAGTCGGCGCCGGCTGGGTACCGTTTTTCAAACAGGAACTGGATGACCGCTATCGCCGTAACCGCTACTGGACCGGCGTCAACCTGTCCATGCTGCCCAGCGACTACTACCTGCGCAACTGCAAGGTCGGCGTGGTCAGCGATCAGTTCGGCATACAAAATTGCGATTCAGTGGGTGTGGACACCATGATGTGGTGCAGCGATTTCCCGCACCACATTACCGACTGGCCCAACTCCCATCACCTCATCAACTCCATGGCGCATGGTCTGGATGAGGGCAAGAAGCGCAAGATCTTCTGTGAGAATGCGGGGAAGTTGTATGGGTTTATTTAACGCTACCAGACCAACCACGCGCATTCTCCATCTTTCGTCCGGCGTTTCTCGATTGGTAACTCAGCCTACTCCGGATCAGGGATTCGGGTATCATCCGCAGTACTACTAATTCGTCACAATGCTAGGCAGCCACATGAACGACACTTCAAGCTATGAGCCCCCAAAAGTTTGGACCTGGGACACCGAAAGCGGCGGCAGGTTTGCCAACATCAATCGCCCGGTTGCGGGTGCCACGCACGACAAAGAACTGCCCGTCGGCAAACATACGCTACAGCTGTATTCACTGGCCACGCCCAATGGCGTCAAAGTAACCATCCTACTGGAAGAATTGCTGGCACTGGGAAAGACTGAAGCAGAGTACGATGCATGGCTGATCAACATCGGCCAGGGCGATCAGTTTGGCAGCGGTTTTGTTGCGGCGAACCCCAACTCCAAGATTCCGGCGCTGGTTGACCACAGCACTAGCCATCCCACCCGAGTGTTTGAGTCAGGTGCCATACTGTTTTACCTCGCAGAAAAGTTCGGCGCATTTCTTTCCACAGAACCTTCACAACGTGCTGAATGCCTGTCGTGGCTGTTCTGGAATATGGGCAGCGCACCGTTCCTGGGAGGCGGCTTCGGACACTTTTATGCCTATGCGCCCGCAAAGTGGGAATACCCGATCAATCGTTATGCCATGGAAGTGAAGCGCCAGCTCGACGTGCTGGATCGCAATCTTGCGAAGCGGCAATTCCTGTGCGGCGACGATTACACCATTGCCGATATGGCAAACGTTGCCTGGTACGGTGAACTGGTGACGGGAACGCTCTATCAGGCGCAGGAGTTTCTCGACGTGGCCTCGTATACCAATGTTGTTAGATGGGCCACCGAGATATTCGCACGACCTGCTGTCAAGCGCGGCCAGCGTGTGAACAAGGCCTGGGGGCCAGAGGAAGAGCGTGCCATTGAGCGCCACAGCGCCAGCGATCTGGATTGATCCCAATCGATAGTGACTTGAGCTGGCAGTCGGCAAAGGGCTCTGACCCTGAGCTACTCCAGGTATCGTGCATGTGGCGTCCAGAGCTTAATTGTGCGATCGAATACATTGGTGTGATAATTGCGGCTGGGCTTTAAGACAAATCAGCGACTAGCAATAAATCTGTCCCCTTTATTCACTGATAGGTTTGATTGAAATAGCGCACGTAGAGGCGGCCCAAATACTGCATGGCCTTCGACAGCGAATGGTCATCCTTCGGGGTGGCCAATAGATGTAAACGATTGGTCATAAACACCCAGCCATGGATCTCCAGCCCAAATTTTAATGCCGCCTGGCCCAGGTAATGTGCGTAAGCGCTCATGTCCTCGTCCGAGGCAAAACAGACGGTTCGATTATTACCACGCTGAATGACATGCTGGGGTACCCCGGCAGGGCAATATCTTCTTAGCCTGGCCATAACGTTCTTCCTTGAACACTGGATGGCTTGTGGAATCTAGCTCATTATGAAATAGCTTGGTCGGGTTTTTACTCTGACACCAAATAATTTATCCCGGGCTACTTCTGCTGGACCCCGAGTTCCTTCCAGACCGCAGGATCGTCAGTCATGTAAAAAAGATCATTCCTACCCTTGTGTTCGATAATATCGGTTATTCCCTCTGCGCTTAAAATCTCAAAACCTCGATAGTCTTCTGGTGAATCGCCTTCCAACTGGATCGGCTCCAAGCCCTTCAACTTACCGGCCACTTCGTCGATGTCAAGCCACGCATCGCGTTCCTTCATCGTTATCCTCGCTTCCCTGCCACTAGGCTTGACGTAGTAAGAAAGCGTAACCGTTACATCCTGTCGGCCTTTTCCGGCGGGCAATTCAAACCATTTGGGAAGCCTGCTCTCATCGCTTAACCTGAAGTTGGATTCAGCTATGCAACCGGCAATAGTGGCCAATAGCATGGCAATGATGACGCTCCTCAGTACAGAAATGGTCATACGAACTCCCATTTAGCCAAGCTCAAAAATTGGTATTGCAATCATTGCATGATTTTTCGGCACCAAGCGCATTGCCAATCCACGAACTAGCATTACATTTGTTGTCTCTATAGCACTGATCGTGATTGATACATCTTCTGAATAGATTCGGGTCCTCATCCATCGCGCAGCCAATACCCGGTACGGAGCATCTATCATCTTGCCATCCGTGGCCAGGCCAAAGATTTCCGTTTGGCTGCGTTACATAAAATCCGAGCGGTTTCTTGGCACCCGGCAGCGTAGGATGGTTAGGTTTACGGTCTAAGGGGTCAGAGCCCTTTTATATAAGGGCTCTGACCCTCATCCACATTAATCCTTCAGCCCGGCGCTGATGTAAGCTCCAGAAAACCCGGCATCTGCGCATCCCAACTGTGGCGCGGTCCAACCGTCATGCCACCGTCGACCAGTATGTCGGTGCCCGTGATAAACCCGCCGCTATCCGCAGCCAGATGCAGCACGGTTTGAGCGATGTCTTCGGGGCTGCCTGCGCGCGCAACGGGCTGGGCAGCAGGCGCCATCGTCCTGATCGCCTGATCCACTACGCTGGCCTCCTCCTTGTTATCCCTGAATGCGTCTGCAAATATATTCGTGACGATCAGGCCCGGGCTGATCGAGTTGACGCGGATGTTGTGCACGGCCAACTCCGCAGCGGCCAATCTCGACAGATGGCGCACACCGCACTTGGCCACCGAATAGGCAATCGGGCCCCAACCTGCCTGGTGCCCCGCAATCGAAGCGGTGTTGACGATAGCACCGCCACCCTCTGCACGCATGTGCGGTACGACATGCCGGATACCCAGCATCACCGAGCGCAGTAGCAGGTTCTGTACGAAATCCCATTCATCGACGCTAATCTCATCGATACGCTTGCGCGGGCCGCCGGCACCCGCATTGTTGAAAAGAATGTCGATGCCGCCGAATTGCTGCGCCGCGTTGTCGAGCAGCCCACGAATGTCGCCTTCTTCAATAACATCGGTTTTCTGAAAGAACAGCCGCTGATCGAAACGCGCTTCTGCGGCCATGGCCGCGCCCGCCTCGGCATTGATGTCACCCATCATCACCAGAGCGCCCTCGGCGATAAATGCCTCGACCGTCGCACGGCCGATGCCCGATGCGCCGCCGGTCAGGACCACACGCTTACCCTCGAATCTCATCACTGCATACTCCATTTCAGTTCGGAATATTCACCTCAAGGCAGACTAAAGCGGCAGTTCCGCGAAGTCAAAGCATAGCCACGCTCCCGGGATTGCCGTGAGTGAGTTCTACGCCTGATATACTCTCACCGTCGCACTGCATAAATCTGGCAGGACAAAGTCTCTGTATTCACCCGGCCCTGAAATAGAGGTAACCCAATGATCGATCAACTCGCCCCTGCGTTGCAGACCTGCCAGTGGTTCAATCAGGATCAAGCGCTGAGTCTGGAAGATTTGCGCGGTAAGGTAGTGGTCCTGCACGCGTTTCAGATACTCTGTCCTGGCTGTGTGAGCCATGGGGTGCCGCAGGCCGAACGGGTGCACCGGTTCTTTCCCCGGAATAAAGTTCAGGTGCTTGGACTGCATACGGTATTCGAGCACCATGCGGTGATGACGCCCCCTGCGCTGGCCGTCTTCTTGCACGAGTATCGCGTTACCCATCCGGTGGCAGTGGATTTGCCCGTGGCCGGGCAAGCCATTCCTGCCACCATGCAGGCTTACAACATGCAAGGCACACCAAGCTTGATGCTGATCGATCAGGAGGGGCGCTTGGTGCTGCAGGAGTTTGGGATAGTGGAAGACATGCGCCTGGGCGCACTGATCGGGCAACTGCTAAATTGAGGTTAGAACGCTACCCCCTAACCCCTGGAAATCTTTAATACCTGACCGACTTGCAGCGCATCACCGGCCTTGCTGTTTGACTGACGTAGTTTCTTCACGCTGGTGCCGTAGCGGTTGGCGATCGTCCACAATGTATCGCCACGATTCACACGGTGGGTGAACTGGTTTACGGCCACAACGTCATGTTTACGTGCAGCGCTCGCAACTTGCCCGCGATCTGGTATACGCAACTTCTGGCCGGCATTAATCAGATTACCGCGCAGGCCATTGGCCGCACGCAATTGCGGGACGCTGACGCCCGTCCTGTCCGCAATCTGTGACAGCGAATCGCCCTTGCGTACGACGTAACTCTGTTGCCCTGCGGGACGCGCGGCGGCGCGGGCAGCCACAGTCACCTGCACCTGACTTCCCTCACCTTGCGGCTGCGCAAGCAATTCAGTCACCGGCTGCCCATAGTTGGAACCGTAAATAGCGGCCACTCTGGTTTCATATTGCTTGGCGTACACGGCAACGTGGTAGTGCGGCGGGTAGCGCTCGCGGGTCACATCCAGTACCCGTTCCTTCTCCAGGGACAGCAGGGTGTTTTCAAGCCAGGCTCGACAATGTCCTTTCGCCGGTATTCTCAGATCAGCGGCCATGCCCGTTGGGTGCACTGAACGGACTGACGCATTGGAAGGCTGGCGATTCCTTGGTCGCAACAAACTGGTCACTGTGAGCTTCTCGCCGCAGGCCGCGTAGTACTGTGCACTGAGTCGACCGAGGAACAGCTTGGTCTCCGAGACGGCATAGGGATAGGACACGGCGTGTAATTCCATGTACCGATCCGGATTCACCCGAACTAACTGATTGGAATTCACGTTCCGCTGCACTTCGCTCGCCGTATTGATGAAGTTAAAGCCGTACGAGCGAGCAAGTTGGAACTGCTTTTCCATGGACGCGGCAGAACCCATGAGGGTTTGTGCCTGCGCCAGGCTGGCACAAAACAGTGAGGCCGCAATGACCTTGGCAATAATCAGGATTTTCAAGTCGTGTTCCCCCCGTAAAGGCTGGTTTATTTTATTAATGTCAGGCTTTTACGACGCGCTTGGTTAGTTCTTGTACTTAATACTCTCGTGAATTATCACATTTGTCTAGTAGTATGTTGAATTTATTCATTATATTTTTTTAGCGAAAATCCTTCGGTGTCATACCAACAGACCTGCCTCACCGGGTTTAGTGCCCAAATCGACGACCGCGATGCATTTTTAAGAGATTCTGGTTCAATAAATTACACCCTTAGATTACGGCGTCGCTAGATCGAGTCGAATGGTCCGCCGCAACAGCTTGCCCGTTTCGTTGTAAGGCAATTGCCTGGCAAAGCGGATCACTTGCGGCACGCGGGATGAGCGCAAATGCCGTTTCACCCATGCCTGCAGCTCTTCCACGCTGGCATCGGCCCCGGATTTCAGGACGATGACTGCCGCCACTGCTTCGCCCCAGTGTTCATCGGGTATACCCACCACACCGGCTTCGGCCACGGCTGGATGGATGGCGCACTAACACATCTTCAATTTCTCCCGGCGACATGTTCTCCGCACCGCGCACAATCACATCATCCGCCCGCCCTTCCAGGAACAGGAAACCTTCTTCATCCAATGCGCCGGTGTCACGCGTCGGGAACCATCCCTGCGCGTCTAACAGGCTGCCACGACCGACATATTCGCCAGACACTTGCTCGCCGCGCACGTAAATTTCCCCGCGCTCACCCGTTACCAGTACCCTGCCCTCGTTATCCCGTATCTGCAATCCGATACCGGGCAGCGCGCGCCCCACCCAGGTCAGACGACGGCGTACCTCAGGCTTATCGCTCGCACTGGCGGTACGATGATCTTGCGGTAGCAATACACAAATCGTGGAACTGGTTTCGGTGAGACCGTAGGCCTGAGTGAATTCCGTCTGCGGCAACAGCGCCATCGCTCTTTCAATTATCGGCCCCGGCATTTTGCCGCCGCCATACGACAAGGCGAGCAAATGTGGCAGCTCAGCACAAGATTGATCCTCCAACTCACGCACGATCTCGGCGAGCATAGTGGGGACAAGAAAAGCGGTCGTTACTTTTTCGCGCCGGGCCAATTCGAGCCAGGCCCGCGCATTGAAATTCGGCAGCTGTACGACACGCCGACCAGCGTAGACGGAACTGATAGTAGCGCTGGCTGGATCCTCTGCAGCAGTGCATCCACTTCTGCATCAGCCAGGCGATAATTGATCGGCACAAAGGGCTTACCTGCCCAGGCACTGGCGAACAGGCCAATCGGTAATGCCAGGCTACTGACATCCAACATCGCCACATGCGCGCTGTCACTACTGCGCACATACTGGGCGGCCATTTCCAATAGCATCATTAAATTCATGGACAGTGTCTTATTAGCATTATTGTGTTTGGGTAATTGGTCTCAATCAGACGACGGCAGTGGTTTAGCACCTTTAACTTGCAAAGCAATGCCATCTGCGGCGAGCGACCCCGCTCCGGGTTTCACGCACAACAGCTCCAGGCTACCTGCGTCGTTCGTATAACGCTTGCCCAGCAGGGTACCCTGCGCAGCAGCGGCATCGAGTGTCACGCCAGCGGCCGCGACCTTTTCTTCTGCCAACAATGGCGCTCCACCACAGCTGAGCACGACATCTCCCGCCGTAGCGGCAATGACAATCACTTCCGTCGTGCACACGGCACTGCGCAATCGCGCACCGGGTTTATATGGGTTCATACTTCACACTCCTCCATCCTGGGACATTTTTAGACATAGCGTTCGCGCATCAGATGATCGCGTCAATCAAGCCCCATTGTAGGGCAGTGGCCGCCGAAATCCTGCGCGCCGAGAGCGCCAGATACGCCGTACGATGACGACCGATACGCCGCGCGATACTCACTGTACCACCGGCACCCGGCAGTAAGCCCAACGTGATCTCGGGCAGCTGCATAAAGGTATTGCTGTGTGCCACCACGCGCGCGGCAAAGGCAGGTAACTCAATGCCAGCACCGATACAGGCACGGTGCAGGCGAAACTCCAAGCGTGCGCCCAACGCCAGCAACAGCTGGCCTACATTGCGACTGGCCCGAATGGCATGGGCGGTTGCTGTATCTGACACCGCGCCGAATTCCCTCAGGTCACCACCGACACTGAAACAACTGCCCGCGCCGCTGACTATCGCGCGCTCGAGCGTCTGATCCATTTTCAATAGTTGCAGGGCTTCGTACAGGCCATCGCGCAGCGCTGCGCTATAGGCGTTGCGCGCGCCAGGACGGTTCAGCGTAATGTGCAACTCATCCCCGTTGCGTTCAACCGCTACGGCGCTGTCAGACTCAGGCACTGTGAGTGATTGCTTCCGGGCTTCTTGCATGACCTTCGCAAACTCCACGCCGCCTTGCAAACTGGCGTAGGCCAATGACTCCACGAACAGTCCCTGTTCAGGCGCCAGGTCTTCATTGTGGCGTAGCAACTGCACCAGTGTCATGGCGGCCAGTGGGTGCTCGTCGATATTCCTGATGAGCGCAGTCGCGTCCCTCACGGTGGCGACGACCACATCTACGCCCCTGAGACATTCTGGCACTGCCAATGCTCCGACCGCGATCACCGGACAAGGCAGCACGCGCAACCGCTCTGCCACGGTGGCCAACGCCTCACGACCTGCATGATCGGCGGCACCCGCCACATCCAGCAACAGGTACCGGTGCTCCAGTAACGGCGAATAGTTTTCCAGGCCCCAGGGCATGCGACACAGGCGGACAATGTCGGATACTGTCAGCAGCGGGTTCAACGGCGTAGTCGCTGTGCCAGCATGATTGTCATGCGATACCTGCTGCATGATGCCCCCGTATACTGACGCGCTGCTCACGTTGGTAGATGAGCTTGCCTGCCCTGAGAGTGGCCCTGACATCCGTACTGCACAATCGTTGTCGTGCTTCGCGCCAATCGCAATCGAGCAGGCACAAATCGGCGATCTCACCTACCGCCACTGCGCGGCTCGCACCGCCGGGATCATCAGCAGCGCTGGTAAACAATGCCAGCGCTTGTTCGGGGCTAAGGCGCTCCGCCAGACCCAGCGGCTCGCCGGTACGACTGCGTCGCGCAACGGCTGCGCGCATGGCCGCCCAGGGGTCGGGATCGCCGTAAGGCGCATCGGTACTGCCGGCCAGTGGAATGCCCTGTGCCAACAGGGTGTGGCAGCGATAAAGATCGTCGTGTTCAGCGTGAGCGACTGCTTGCAGATACTGTTCACCACGCTCGTGAATAAATCCTGGCTGGGTAATCACGCGCACGCCCACTTCGCGCAGCAGCGGCAAGATCTCATCTGGCACCAGAGCGGCGTGCTCGATCCGGTCACCGGGATGTACTCCCACCGCGCGCAACACCGAGAGTGTCAGCACCAGTTCAGTCGGTGTCACGCAATGTACGGCCACTGCTCTGCCCGCGTGGTGTGCGCCTTCGAACATGGATCGCAGTTCATCCCAGTCCGGCAAGGCAGTCTCGTCCAGCATGACCTTGCGCTCGCCGCGCTGTATCTGTGCACAGTCAATGTTGGGCAAATCATCGCCACCCATCACACGCACTGACTGTAGCAGTTCACCACAGGCAGCGGCGCTGGCAAACTGCGCGATGCTAAAGCAGCTGTTATCAGGCGTGGCATCGGTGACGCCGGTGACACCGAAACTCGCCAAGCGACGCGACACACGAGCCAGCGATGGCATGCTTGCCGATCCTGCTGTTGTCTGCTGCTCCCGCATCCAGTGGTCGAGACGGAACAAACGACCATTGGGCCTGCCTGCGGCATCCAGTTCAATCCCCGGCAGCCCCACGTGCGCATCCAGCGACAGCAACTGGGCCGCACGTGAATTCACCATCCACAGTTTGCCACTGCGGTGCTGGATCTTCAGCGGCCGGTCTGCGTGTAGATGATCCAGTTGTCGCCGGTCCAGATCACCCGCTACCGTTTCGTGGTAACCGACGCCGCGCAACCAGCTGGTCCCCTGTTCGGCGCGCAATGCCTGCTGCAACTGCGCAAGGTTAGTGACACCGGGCGGACCGCATTGCACTGAATTGCAAAGCGCTGCCAGTGCGTACAGATGGATATGGTGATCATGCAGTCCAGGCAGCAGCGCCGCACCGCCACCGGCGAGCTGCGTTGCCCCTTTCCCCCTGTGCAGCGACGGCCCCACCTCGACGATACGTCCCTGCGCACAACGCACATCAACTATCCGTGACGCTCCTGCCAATTGTACGTCGGTAATTAACATGGCAAGCGCGCCTCACGCAGTGCCGAACGCCGCATTTTGCCGGCATCATCACGCAGCAGGGTGGTCACAATCTCAATGCTGCCCGGAATTTTGTAGTGCACTAACCGCTCCACGAGGTGCCTCATAATGTGCGACTCGTCGATATCACTCTCCTTGAAACCCACATCGACGATGGCATGCAGGCGCTGGCCAAGATCATCATCGGGCAAGCCGATTACAGCACAGGAGCGCACACCGTCGAGCGCATCAATGGCCGCCTCGACTTCTGCCGGATAGATATTGCGACCCCCGCACAGCACCATGTCGCTGCGCCGATCGCCGAGGTAGAGGTAGCCGTCGCTGTCGAAGTAGCCCATATCACCGACTGACTCCCAACCGTCCGCCGTCCGTCGTGCAGCGGCTCCCACGTAATGGTAGGTGGAACCGGTCCCACCGGTCGGCAGCATATAGATTTCACCCATCTCACCGGAGGGCAGCTCGCAGCCGTCATCGTCAAGAATTTTAAGCATTGCCCCCGCCGAAGGTTTACCCACGGAACCCGGATGCGCGAGCCACTCGGTGCCCGTGATAAAGGTACCGCCGGTGCGCTCACTCGGCCCGAACGCCTCATGCATCACCTCAGGGCCCAGCCACTCAATCCAGGCGCGCATCAACCACGCGGGACAGGGCGCGCTGCCAGTAAGGACAAATTCCAGCGACGACACATCCATCTGCTCGCGCTGTTGCGGCGGCAGACGCCAGATACGCTGCATCATGGTGGGCACGACGGTCATGCGATCGACACGATGGTGCTCAATCAGCTCGAGACACCGCATCGCATCGAAACGTTGCATCACCACCACCTTGCAACCAGCGAACAGACCGCCAAAGGCGGCACTGAAGGGTGCACCGTGGTACAGCGGGCCGGGCACCAGCACGGCATGTCGACCCTTGAACAGCGCCGACGCGCACTGCGCATCGTAGACCGCAGGATTGGCCGCGACAATCAGTTTGGGCAGGCCAGTGCTGCCACCCGATGCCATCGCGCGCTCATACGGTGAGGTCTGCTCGGGCATTGGATCTGAAGAATGTGCGTCCACCGCCAGATTGGGGGGAATACAGGTAACTCCCTCGTAGCTGCCTTCCTCCACGCCAATCACCAGCACAGGATTGGCGGTTGCAATGATGGCCGCTTGCTCCGGGTGCGGCAAGCGATGTGACACCGGGTTGGGCACCGCACCCAGTTTCCAGATGGCCAGACAGGCCGCAAAGAATTCCAGACCATTGGGCAGCGCAATCGTCGCAGTAGCGCCATACCCCAGGCCCAGATTGGCATAGGCGCGCGCAAGTCGGTTGGCCCAGGCTTCCAGCGCGGCGCGCGTCAGCTGCTCACTGCCCTGGGCTCCATCGCACACCAACGCAACCTGCTCCGGAGCGGCGCCGGCCAGGGCAGTCAGAACGGCGCCATACGGTATAGCCGTATCCTGCGTAGTATTATCTTGTGCACCTGCTGCCATCGACTATCCCGTGAGCCCTGACGCGTGCGAACTGTCAGCGTGCTTTAACGAACTCGTCCATTATGTAATCCAGCGCCTGCAACTGCCTTTGCCGGGTAAAGTAGGCGGGGCGCAGAATGGCGTTACAACCAAGGCCGTAGAGTCGGTGCAGCAGACTGTGTGCCAGTGGCAGCAGATCGATACCCTGCTCCAATTCACCGTTGCCCTGTGCCTGCTCCAAATACCCTACCAATATTTTCTCCGATACATGCATGCGCTTGGACTGCTCCCGCCGGTGCTCATCGGATACCGCCGCCATGCCCCAGAACTGCATTCGAATTTTCCATTCGTTGCGCACTTCAGGAGTCAGCGGCAAACTCAACTGGCTGAAAACCTTGAGCGCGCCAAGGCCGGTCTTGCCTGCCAATGCCGCATCCACCCTGGCCAATGATCGCTCGTTGATCCAGCGAATCGTTTTGGTAATCAATTCTTCCTTGTTGTGAAAGTAGTGCTCGATAAAACCGCGCGAGTAACCCGATTGTCGCGCGATCTCCCGGATGGTGGTTTTCTCCGCGCCGACAGTCGCCAGCATCTCGGCCACAATCTCAACGATGCGCTCGCGTCTCTCATCGTGATCAACAATTTTTGGCATCAGTCAGACCTGTTTTGTGGTTGGTGTGGCAATGACACCTTATTATAAGGCAATTGGCTTTATTAATAACACATGTTCTTGGACGAGGGCGTAAATTCAGGCGTCATGCTGTTAGTTATGCCAACTGTCTGGTAACTTAGGTCGCCTCTGAGCAGGAGGCTGACAGGCATGCCCTTTCCGGATTTCGAGCCGTGCACTCCGGTTTTTCTGCGCTCCGTGCAGGCGCGCTTCGCATCCCGGGACCTGATCGTGTACGAGGGCCAGCGGCTGACCTATGCCGAAGCTGCCGCGCAGTCAGCGACCCTCGCCCGCGGCATGCTAGCCTGCGGCATCAGCAAGGGCAGTCGGCTCGGATTGCTGCTGCCCAACAGTCCCGATTTTATTGTGGCCTGGCTGGCGGCGGCGCGCATTGGCGCCATCATCGTTCCCATCAACACCTTTTACAAACCCAAGGAACTCGCCTTCGTACTGCGCCACGCTGATATCCAGGTACTGCTGACAGCGGACACGCTGCTGAGCAACGATTATCTGGAGCGTTTGGAAACCTGTATCCCACAGTTGCTGGAAACGTCGCATCGCGCAGACCCGAGCGCGCCCCTGTTTCTCCACGAATTCCCTTTCCTGCGCCAAATTTATGTCTGGGGTGCAGCCACCCGACACTGGAGCTGCAGCCAACAGCGCCTGCTAGATGCGGCTGCTGTGATCAATGCAGACTACCTTCGGTCAGTCGAAGATTGTGTCCGCCCGGCCGATCTGTTGACCATTGTCTATAGCTCCGGCAGCACCGCCGACCCCAAGGGCGCCATGCACACCCAGGGCGCGGTGATACGCCACTCCTACAATCTTAACCACTGGCGTGACATCCAAACGGGTGACCGGATTTTTTCGCCCATGCCCTTTTTTTGGGTCGGCGGATTGGTGTTCACGCTGCACTGTGCGATGCACCGGGGCTGCACCCTACTGTGCGAAGAAATGTTTGAGCCGGAAAAAACCCTGCAACTGATCGAGCACGAGCGCGCCACCCTCGTCACCGGGTGGCCCCATTACGGTACGGCCCTGGCCAACCACCCCAGTTATGCGGCACGCGACCTGTCCTCGATTCGCGGCGGCAATATCTATCCCCTGCTCCCACCGAGCGCCCGCCCCGCCGACCCCGAATTGCGTTCCAATGCCTTGGGTATGACCGAAACCTGCGGGCCGCATGCCATCGACCGCATGGAAGTCGACTTGCCTGAAGCGATGCGCGGCTCATTTGGTCGGGCACTCGAGGGTGTTGAACACAAGATCGTTAACCCCGACAGTGGCGAACGCTTGCCTGCCGGCAGCGAAGGCGAAGTCTGTATTCGTGGCTACAATGTCATGCAGGGCCTGTACAAGGTGGAAAGAGAGGACTGCTTCGATGCAGACGGCTTCTACCATAGCGGCGACGGCGGCCACCTCAACAGCAATGGCTTCCTGTTTTTCAAGGCTCGTCTGGGCGACCTGATCAAAACCGCTGGGGCCAATGTGGCACCCCGTGAGGTGGAGATCGCGATTGATGAGCTGCCCGAAGTACTGTGTTCCTATGTGGTGGGATTGCCGCACCGTGAACGTGGGCAGGAAGTGGTCGCTGCTGTAATTCTCAACGCGGGACAAACACTGGATGCCGCCACACTGCGCAGCAGATTGAAACAGCAACTGTCGTCTTACAAGGTACCGCGCAGAGTATTTTTCTGCGCCAGGAATGATATCCCCTTCACCGACAGTGGCAAGGTCGACACGCGTCGTCTGATTGCCTATTTATCGGGAATCGAGTCGTGATGATCAAAGACAGAACGGCGATTGCAGGCATAGGTCAAACGGCATTTGGCAAGCAGCTACCTGAATCAGAACTGGAGCTCGCCTGCAGCGCCATATTGAACGCGCTGGACGACGCCGGGATTGATCGCTGCGAGGTCGACGGACTCGCCTCCTACACGCAGGAGTCCAATTCGGAAGTCGAGCTTGCCCGCAATCTTGGACTGGGCGATATCACCTACTTCGGCCAGGTGGGTTACGGCGGGGGTGCCGGCCCAGGTGTGATCGGCCATCTTGCCATGGCAGTAGCCACCGGCCAGTGCCGCGTCGGCGTGGCCTGGCGCTCCCGCAAGCGCGCTTCCGGTGCCGTGCGCAGGCCGTGGTCCAAAACCAGCTCATCGTTGCAGGAGGAACTCGCCGTCAATTACACCCGACCGTTTGGTGTGCTGCGCCCGGTGGATGAAATTGCGTTACTGGCGCACCGTTACATGCATGAATTCGGCGCCACCCGGGATCATTTCGCCAACATTGCATTGGCACAACGCAAATACGCCAACAATAATCCCGACGCACAGATGTTCGATAAAATCATGAGCCGGGAGGACTATATGACCTCCCGCTGGATCTCCAGGCCCTTGTGTTTGTTTGATAACTGCCTGGAAACGGACGGTGCACTGGCCGCCGTTATCGTCAGCGCCGAGCACGCGCGGGACTGTAAACAGCCGCCTGTGTTTATCCACGCCTGGGCGCAGGGTTTTCACGGCCAGCACCAGACCATGCAGAATTTTTTCTGCGACGACCCCTTACGCGGTCCGAGCTGGGCCACCGCGCGCCAGCTCTATCGACAGTCGGATATCCAGGCGCCAGATATCGATGTTGCCCAAATTTACGATGCCTTCACCCCACTCGTGCCCCTGTCCCTGGAAGGCTACGGCTTCTGCGCCCGGGGTGAAGGAGCAGCGTTCACCGAGAACGGTAATCTCGAACTGGGCGGCAAGCTGCCCGTCAACACCGCAGGCGGCGGACTCTCGGAAGCGTATGTGCACGGCTTTAACCTGATTACCGAAGGCGTGCGGCAGATGCGCGGCACCGCCCGCAATCAGGTGCGTGATGCTACTACCTGCCTGGTGACCGCCGGGGAAGGCGTGCCCACTGGCGCGATGATTCTACGGCGCTAGCGGAGCACATGCCATGACCGATAACGCCCTGCTGCCCCTCATCGACGACACCAACGAGCCGTTCTGGCGCGGCTGCCGCGAAGGCGTGTTGCGCCTGCAGCAATGTCCGGTGAGCAAGCGTCTGATTTTTCCACCACGGCCGATCAATCCGTGGTCACCGCGTGACAAAGCCGTGTGGACGACCGTGAGCGGACGCGGCAGCATCTGGTCGGTGATCGCGCCACACGCGCCGCTGCTGCTGGACTTCACGCTGCTGGCCCCGTACAACGCCATTGTGGTGGTGCTGGAAGAAGATCCGACCATTCGCCTGATCGGCAACCTGGTACCCGAGGTCGGCGCGCCCATCAATGCCATTAGCTACGATGATATCGCCATCGGCACACCGGTCCAGATCGTATTTGAACGCATCAATGAGTACATAACGCTACCCCGTTGGATAGCGCGGCCACAGCAGGAGTAACACCGCGTATCCGCTCTGCGGCGCCACAGGCGTGGGGCGGGATGCATCTATAATCACACAGGAGAGAAGACCATGACCGCCTACAAAGCACTGTATATCCAGCAACAGGCCGATGGCAGCTTTACGCGTGCGATCGTGCAGCGTGACACCGTCGACCTGCCCGCCCACGAGGTGCTGATCCGCGTGCAATTTTCCTCGCTCAATTTCAAGGACGCCATGTCCGCCCATGGCAATAAGGGTGTCACCCGGGAATTCCCGCACCAGGGCGGCATCGATGCAGCAGGTGTGGTTGAGGAAAGTAGCAGCATCCACTTCAAGCCCGGGGACAAAGTGCTCGTAACCGGCTATGACCTGGGCATGAATACCGCAGGGGGACTGGCCCAGTACATCCGCGTACCGGCGGCGTGGGTGCTGCCCTGCCCCCGCGGCTTGAATCCGAAACGCAGTATGTTGTTTGGCACTGCCGGGCTCACCGCTCAATTGTGCATCAATAAGTTGCAACGGATGGGCGTCACACCCGACCGGGGCCAGATCCTGGTGACTGGCGCCACGGGTGGTGTCGGCAGTATCGCCGTGGCACTGCTGGCCAATGCCGGCTATGAAGTGGTCGCCAGTTCTGGCAAGTCCGACCAGGCTGACATGCTCAAAGCCATCGGCGCACACGAGGTGATTGACCGGGCGGAATTTGGCGAACCGAACAAGCGCCCTATGCTGAAGGAACGTTTTGCCGGGGCCGTGGATGTCGTTGGTGGCGATACGCTGGCCAATGTCATTAAGTCCATCAAGGCCGGTGGCAGTGTGGCGTGTTGCGGGCTGGTACAAGGTGCGACATTTGAAGCCAGCGTGCTGCCCTTTATCCTGCGCGGCGTCAATTTGCTGGGTGTGGATTCAGTGGAGATTCCGCTGGCTGAGAAGCAGGCCGCCTGGAAGCAACTGGCACGCTGCGCCAAGCTCAACGCCATCGACAAGCTCAATACCCAGATTGCGTTAAAGCAGGTGCCAAAAACACTGACGACAATGTTCACTGGCGGCATTAGTGGTCACACCATCGTCAAGATCGGGCGCTGAAATACTTGCTACCCGCCTCTGTTGTGAGAGCCACTCGTGTAATAAACTCTTTGCAAGGTGCCTGTCTTGAATAAACCCTCGCATCACGGCGAAACATCTCAGGGGCTATCAGCAAGAGGTACGTTATCGTGTCATTTGAGTTAAACCGCCGCCTGGTTGCCAGGCGGCCTGCGCTGGACACCCATGCCACGGTCGATTCAGTCACCGCCAGCATTGTCAATGGCGCCTTCGAAACCATCTGTTTCGAAGTGGCCACGCATCTGGGTCGCGCAGCCTCCTCTGCCATCATTAACCAGTCCAATGAGCGCAATGCCAGCATTATTGACGCACATGGTCGATTGGCGGGAATCTCAGTAGGGATTCCCCAGCTGTTGTTTGTCTCTCCACTTGCCGTGCGCTGGGGATTGGAAAACGTCCGGCAGGACGACTGGGGTCCGGGCGATGTGTTTGTCGGCAACGATCCGGACTACGGTGGTGGACACTTGCCCGACTACACTGTCTACGCACCGGTGTTCGACGGGCGCGGCGAATTAGTCCTGATTCAGGCGCTGCAGGCACACCAGGGCGATACGGGCGGCAAGGACCCGGGCGGCTTCTCGGTAGACAGTACCGACATTTTTGGTGAAGGCCTGGGCATTCCTGTGCTGAAACTGGTGCACCGCGGCCAGCCACGACGCGACGTCATCGACCTGCTCATTCGCAACAATCGCTTCCCCTCGTTTGCCGGTGATATCGCGGCCATGATCAGCGCAGTGCAGGCCGGGGCGGTGTCATTGCAAGCGCTGCTCACGCGCTATGGGGTGGACCTGGTAAAAGCCGCCGTGAATTTCAATATCGACCAGACCGCACAGCGCTTTCGCCAGGCGGTGGCACAGTGGCCGGATGGCGATTACCCGGCGGACGTCTGGATCGACCAGGATACGGCGGGCAACCCCGATGTACACGTCAGGGTCACCTGTCGCATCGCCGGGGATCAACTTACCGTAGATATGACAGGCAGCGATGCCCGCCCCGAGTTGGTGAATGTCTGGAATACCTTTGCCAATACACGCGGCTATGCCATCGCACAGTTGGCGTCCATGGTGGATCCTGCGATCAATAAAAATGAGGGCCTGTTTTACGCCGTGGAAATGGTGATCCCCGAAGGCTCGATCTTGCAACCTCCACCGAACAAGCCCGCCGCACTCGGGGCGTTTCACCCGGCAGTGGAAGTGGGCGAGGCGATCTGTATCGCACTATCGCCCATTCTGCCTGAACGTTGTGCGCCACAGGTGTACAAGCTGGGCATGCCCAACGCGGTCATCGGCTTTAACGAGCGCGGGGAGATGTGGATGGACCAGGGTGTGGATGTGCGCGCCTCTGATGCATCGGCCACTCAGGGACTCGATGGCTGGGGTGCCATGTGCGCTGGTCTGGGCAATCTCATACTGGCCACGGCCGAAGACGCCGAGAGCCGCTTCCCGGTGCTCAATCTCGCGCGCGAAATGACCACCGATACTGGCGGTGCAGGCCGCTGGCGTGGCCAACCCGGTACCTGCAATATCAAGCAGGTGTTGGAGCCGGTATCGGCCATGACCTGGATGGTCTCGCGCAAGCATCCTTTGCGCGGACTCAATGGTGGCGATGATGCCGGGCCCTACAGCAACCGCTTCCTGGTCGGCACGGAGCAGGAATTCGAAGTGCAGAACGCCCTCAATGCACAACTACCAGCCGGGGCGATCACCCGCTACCAGTACGGGGGGGGTGCAGGCTTTGAAAGTCCGCTACTGCGCGACCCGCTCGCGGTCCGGGAGGATGTACTCGACGAGTACGTCAGCATCGAGGCGGCGCGGGAGCGCTACGGCGTTATCCTTACCGGTTCGATTGAAGATTTTGATCTGGCTGTTGATGTGAATAAGACTGAGGACTTGCGGCGGCAGCGACAGACCGCCAAAACCTGGGACAGTGCGCGATGAACTACCGCATCGGCATTGATATTGGCGGCACCTTTACCGACTTCGCCATGCTCAAGGGGCAAGAGCTCATCCTGCATAAAAATTTAAGCACACCGGACGATCGCTCTGTCGGTGTGATCCAGGGCCTTGAACGCCTGGCCGCAATGGAAGGCAAAAGTCTTACGCAACTGCTGGAACAGGTCGAGGCCATCATCCACGGCACCACGGTAGCCGACAATACACTGATCGAAATGAACGGGGCCTGCACCGGATTGCTAACCACTGCAGGCTTTCGCGATGAACTGGAACTGCGCCGCGGCTTCAAGGAAGACATCTGGGACGTGCGCCTGGCGCCGCCAGTACCGATCATTCCACGCCGCCGTCGCCTGGGTGTGCCGGAACGCATTCGCTTCGATGGCTCGGTGCACACTCCGCTGGACGAGAACGCGGCACGTAGCGCAATTCGTCGCCTCGCCAAGCAAGGGGTGGAGTCGGTTGCAATCTGTACACTGTTTTGCTTTACCAACCCGGTACATGAACTGCGTCTGGCACAACTTGTTGCAGAGGAAATGCCGGATGCCCACATCTCTCTCTCACACCAGGTGTTGCCCAAATCACCGGAGTTCGAACGGGTCAGCACCACGGCGGTCAATGCTTACGTCGGTCCGCGGGTCAGCCAGTACATTAACCGCCTGAGCGAACGCCTCAAGGAATCCGGCTACAGTCGCCACCTATTACTCATGCAATCCAACGGTGGTGTGATGACGCAGGAGTATCTTGCAGGCAGCCCCATCCGGGTACTCTCCTCCGGCCCGGCCGGCGGTGTGATCGGCAGTGCCGCCATCGGCCGGGCCAAGGGTGCCACGGAATTATTGTGCGTGGATATGGGCGGCACCAGTTACGACGTCTCGGTCATTCGCGATGGCCAGGCCCCGGCCCAGTCCGGCTGGAACTGGCACCATCGCTATCTGGTCGCCGTGCCCATGGTACAAGTTGAAACACTGGGAGCAGGCGGTGGCTCTATTTGCAGCGCCGCCACGGGCACCTTGCAGGTCGGCCCGGCGAGCGCAGGCGCTGCGCCCGGTCCAGTCTGTTATGGCCGGGGTGGAAAACTTCCCACGGTCACCGATGCCATGCTGGTGCTGGGCCTGCTGTCGGACGAATCGGAATTCGCTGGCGGCAGCTTTAAGCTAGTGCGCGAAGGCGTTGCAGAGGCGCTGCAGGAACATGTCGCAGGACCCATGAAGTGCAGTATCGAGGAAGCCGCTTTCGATTGCTGGCGCGTGGTGAACGCCAATATGACACAAGCCGTGCGACGACTCACCGCCCAAAAGGGCAGTAATCCCGAGGATCTCACCCTGCTCGCCTACGGCGGCAATGGCCCGGTGTTCGCAGCCATACAGGCGCAGGAACTCGGCATACAACGGGTACTGGTACCGCGCACTTCCCCCGGATTTTCCGCCACCGGCGCACTCGCTGCGCAGCCGTGTATCGATGAAGAGCGCTCCTACATCGTGGCAGGCACCAAGGCTGACATACAGCACATACGCCAGTTGTGGCAGGAACTGGATCAGCGCGCCGAACACTTTTTGCAACAAGCCGGCTTCTCTCGGCAGGACATGCAGTGCCGCTATCAGTTGAATCTGCGCTACCCGGGGCAGAACTGGTCCCTGACGGTAGAGGCCGCCACCGTGCAGGGCGCACAGGATTGGTCGTTTGCGGGAGACACCCTGATCGCACAGATGTTAGAGCGTTTTCACCAGTTACATTTTGCGCGGTACGGCCACGCCCGTGATAGCGAGGCGCCTGAAATCACCGGTGTACGTCTGATCGCCTCCACCGAAGTACCCAAACCGCACTTCAGCGGCGGGTTCACTGCACCACAGCGCGCGGCTGTGCCGGCAAAGCAGCGCCGCGCCAACCTCGGCCACGGTTTTCGCGCCACCGATATTTATCGCGGTGCTGACCTCGTGCCGGGACATAGCATCGCAGGCCCCGCCATCATCGAAGAAGCCTTCACTACTATCGTGGTGTATCCGGGCTGGAATGCGCGACTCGATGATGCGGGTGACTACGAATTAAATCGACAGCCGAACTGAACAGCGCTGCGGGGCACCCGGCGCCCCCTTACTGGAGACACAGCATGAATGACAACACGCACGATAACGTCCAACTCGATACGGGGCCTGTCGATGTCTGGGTAGGCGTACCGCTGGGCGGAGGCCAGATGAAAGACCCGGTGGCACCCAACGACATCCGTCGCTGGGCGCAGGGCATGCAGAACTGTAACCCGCTGTACTACGACGAAACGGTGGCCGCAGCGGCGGATAGTCGCTTCGGCGAACTGGTCGCACCGCAATCATTCGCCGTGTGCACCGATGACAGTCACGGCGCGGCCCCGGCCATACAGGGCAATATTCCCGGCACGCACATGTTGTTTGGTGGCGATGAGTGGTGGTTCTACGGCGGCCGCATTCGAGTGGGCGACAAAATTACCCGCTCGCGCATGCTGTTTGATTACAAGGTGTCGCAGACCGGCTTTGCTGGCCCCACCATGTTCTCGCGCGGAGACACGGAGTACGTGAACCAGCGCGGTGAGTTTCTGTGCAAACAACGCTCCACCTCGATCCGCTACCTGGCGGAACAGGCGCGCAAGCGCGCCCAGTTTAACGAGGAACATGATCCCACGTGGACCGAGGCACAGCTGATCGAGATTGAACGCAAGAAGATGACGTACTTCGAGCGCGTGCAGGCGCAGCAGAATACACGCAAGCTCAAGGTACAGGCGGGCGAACAATTGCCTGAGCGACTGATTGGCCCGCACTCAGTCGCCAGCTTCACCACCGAATGGCGTGCGTATCCTTTTACTATTTGGCACACCTTTCGCCCCGATGGCTTGCCATCCTCGCTGTACGATGCCGGCTGGTTGCCGGAGATGACGCGGGATTTTGGCAAGGGTGCTATCGATCCCACTCATCTCGATGGCCTCTATCACGGACCCTCGCGCGGCCACGTACAGCCAGAATACGCGCAACTGATCGGACTGCCGCGAGCCTATGGCTATGGTGCGTCGATGGGTGCCTGGATACTGGATTACATCGGCCACTGGGGCGGCGCCTGGAGCGATGTGATTCACAGCAAGTTTTCCTACCGGACTCCCGCCATGACGGGAGACCTCACTATCCTCAACGGCGAGGTGACCTCGGTGCGCGAGGACCCGATGACGGGGCAGCCGCTGGCCGTGGTACAGGTGCGCATGACCAACCAGAACGACGCGGTACTGGCCACTGGCGGCGCTGAAGTTCGACTGCCCACGCAGGACTTGCCCCGGGCGGAGCATCCCTGAAATGAATAGCGATCCGCAGCTGCAGCTGCAGCCGGACGGCTCACGCTACACCTGGGCAAAATTCCTCGAAGATGTGGTAGCGCGTCACGGCCACAGCTGCGCCATCCGCTTTGAAGGTCGCGACATCAGTCCCATCGAATTGCAAGCAGACGCGCGACGCCTGGCCAAGGCGCTGGCCGCGAGCGGCGTGGCAAAGGGTATGCGCGTCGCTGTACATATGGCCAATCGCCCGGAGTTTGTAGTGGCCTCTTTCGCCATTGCCATGTTGGGCGCGGTACTGGTTCCCGTTAACACCTTCGCCACGCTGGATGAGCGAGAGTACATCCTGCGCCACAGTGACAGTGCGCTATTGCTCTTCCAGTGCTCACTACTCAAGCACAATTTCCTTGAACAACTGTTACAGATACTGCCAGAGCTGCGCGACACTGACGCCACACCACTGTACAGTACTAAAACACCGCAGCTGCGTCAGGTAGTGGCACTGGGGCTTGCGGAAACGCAGGGTCGCGTTCAGTCCTGGAATATTTTCCTGGCACGCGGCGATGATGTCCCCGATGACGTACTCGATGCCATGATCGCCGAAGTATTTCCCTGTGATGAAGGCCTGATTATCTACACCTCCGGCACCACGTCCAGGCCTAAAGGCGTGCTGCACATGCAGCGCGCTGCCGTGATTCAGAGTTGGCGCATTGCACACGACATGCGCTTTACACCCGCTGACCGCGTGTGGACCAGCTATCCGTTTTTCTGGTCGGCCGGTATTTGTATGGCGCTTGGAGCAACACTGGCAGCGGGCGCGACCCTGGTGCTGCAGGAAACGTTTGAACCGGGTGCCGCGCTCCAATGCCTGATGGATGAGCGTGTGAATGGCACACAATGCTGGCCACACCAGGCTAAAGCCATGGCCGAACATCCACTCTACGCGACAGCAGACCTGTCCCGCATCAACAAGGAGGTGTGTCGACTACAGCCAGAGGTTGCTGCGGAGCAGGACGTATGGGGCACGCAGGGCTCCTTTGGTATGACAGAAACGTTTACCTTTACGTCCAACCTGCCCGCAGACTCACCGGTTGATCTGCGGCGCAATACGGCGGGTATGCCACTGCCGGGGATGAGCGTACGCATACTCGATAAACAATCCGGCGCTCCCCTACCGCCGGGCGAGGCAGGTGAGATTGCAGTGAAGGGCCTGACACTGATGCGCGGCTATTACAAAGTCGAACCAGAACTGACCTTCGATGACGAGGGTTACTATCACAGCCAGGATGGCGGCCACCTCGATGCGCAGGGCTATCTGCACTGGACCGGGCGTTTATCCAATATCATCAAAACCGGTGGTGCCAATGTCTCACCATTGGAAATCGAAGCGGCTTTGCTCAGCTTTCCCAACATGCGTATTGGTATCCCCTTTGGCGCGCCCCATCCCAGTCTGGGCGAAGTCATCGTGCTGTGTGCGGTTGCGATGCAGGGGCACACTCTGAAGGAAGGGGACATAATGGCGTTTCTGCGAGAGAGACTGGCGGCATACAAAATGCCCAAAAAAATCCTGCTGTTTGCTGAAAGCGACCTCAGTTTCACCGGCAACCAGAAAATTCAAACGACCAAGCTGATTGAACAGGTACTGACTCGGTTGCGCGATGAGGCCATAGAAATTGAAGGCGTCAACTATGGCGACTATCTGGTTGCGGTGAGTTCATAGCTGATATAGCAATGGGTTTGGAAACCCTGTTGGCAATTTCAGGCACCGACTCTCTTGGTAGATTGTGATTTAGTGTGCTTCCACTTCCACTCACCGTAGGCGACGAATGTGCCGACCAGCAAGCCTTTGACAGCACCTGCTGCTGCTCCTCCGGCCAGCATCAACACAGTAGAAAGCAACATTCCAACTAACGCACACAACACCAGAATACGAATATAACAAAACATTTCATCCCCCTAGCTCACACACCATTTTTGCAATCTCCAATGAGTGAGACAGGATTGCATGTCACGGCGAAGCTCATGACCATTTAGTTCCTTGAGCTGCGGCAGGGTCAATAAAATACTGGAGGAAAGTAGAGAAAACACAGAGCCGGTCGAAAATGTGCATCCCAATTCACATTATTTTTTGGTTTGCTTGAGCCGACGAATGTTAAAAGTGAGAGGCAGTTCTCACTCGGGTATGAGAACATTGTTTATAGGAGGTAACGTGTATTGAGCGAGGAATTACTGCAGGGAATAAAGGTCGTAGACATCGCGGGCGAACCGCTGGCGATGTGCGGCCGCATGCTGGCAGATTTGGGTGCTGACGTAGTCAAGCTTGAAGCAGTCGATGGCGACCCGCTGCGGCGCAGCCCACCTCTGGAACCCGCAAGCGGCACCTCACTGAGATTCCTGGCCTGGAACGCGGGCAAAACCAGTGTTGTCTATAACTCCCAAGACCACCGAGTCGATACACTGCTGCAAGGTGCCGATGTCATCATAGCGACACCCGGGTTTGCCGGGGCACTTGACATCCCACTCGCACGCGCGCCACTGGCGGTCTGGTTGCAGGCAACCCCCTTTGGCCTGGCGGGTCCACGCGCCAACTGGCGCGCCAGCGACCTGGGCATCATGGCGGCCAGCGGCAATCTGTATGCCACAGGCTTTCCCGATCGCGCGCCCGTGCGCTGCAGTGAACCGGCAGCGTACGCCCACGCCAGTGCTGAAGCCGTTTTCGCCATACTGACCGCACTGGCCACAGCGCGACCACAGATCATTGATCTGTCGATGCAGGAAGCCGTGATGATTGCCAATATGGGAGGCGCAGGACAGTTTCCCAAGACGGGCAACAGGGGCCAGCGACAGGGCGCGTCAATGGGAAGAACGCGGGAGATATGGCCTTGCAAAGATGGCTTTGTGTCTTTTGGCTTACGCGGTGGACCCTCACGTCTGCGCAATTTCGACATACTGCGCGAACAACTGGCGCTGGAAAACCTCCTGACACCACTCTGGAATGCGCAGGACTGGGCGCACTTCAACCCCCGCACACTCGACGATGAACAAGTACGCGCCATTGAGGCACCGCTCGCCGCATACTTTGCCCGTCACACCATGAGGGAACTGTATACGCTAGCGGTATCAACTAACCTGATGCTGGCACCGGCCAATACGGCAGCCGAGATACATTCCAGCGCGCAACTAAACGCTCGAAACATGTTTGCGCCTGTTGGCAACATCGAACGCTTTCCAACACGGTTTTTTATCGCCAGTGACGCGCACAACAATGTGATGAACGCCAGCCCCCCCCGCCCTGCACCCAACATTGACAGTGGCCCCTGGCCACACTGGCCGCCCACGAAAGGCACAACGGATTTCACCGACAGTTGCGTAGGCGCTTGGTCGGGGCTAAAACTGGTGGAGTTTGGTTCCGGCGCGGCCGGGCCTATCGTCAGCCGCTATTTTAACGAGCATGGTGCTACCGTGATCAAGGTGGAGTCTCGCAGTCACCCCGATTTCCTGCGTGTGATGGCCGCAGGTGGCCCCCTGGGACTTGAAGGCTCAACGCTATTCGATGCACTCAATGTCGGCAAACAGAGTATTACCCTCAATCTGCGGCATCCAGAGGGCAATAAAGTCGCCCGGGAACTTATCCACTGGGCAGATGCAGTACTGGAAAACTTCGCCCCGAAAGCGATGAAGTCCTATGGCCTGGACTACGCACAGATGGTGGCGGAAAAACCCGACCTGTTGATGTTATCCACCTGCCTCAACGGACAGACCGGACCACACAAGGACTATCCCGGCTTCGGCGGCCAGGGCGCGGCCCTGTCAGGTTTCAATGTTCTCACCGGCTGGCCTGACCGGGAGCCGATTGGACCCTATGGGACGATCACCGATTCGCTGGCCCCGCGTTTCGCTGCCAGCGCACTTGCGGCAGGCTTACTGTATCGACGTCGCACCGGGCAAGGATTGCACCTTGATGTTTCTCAGGTCGAGGCCGGGGTATACAGCCTAAGTCCCTGGCTACTGGAGTACGCCAACAGCGGCCAGTACAGCGGTCGCCGTGGCAATCGCTCAGTGCACGCAGCTCCGCACGGCGTCTTTCCCTGTAGGGGTAACGATCGCTGGATTGCAATCGCCTGCTGGAGCGACCATGAGTGGCTGCACCTGGCTACCATTCTCGGCATCACCGGGCAGCGCTACGCGGATCTGGATGCTCGAATGGCGGCGCAGGACGATATCGAAAAGCGGGTGGCAGCTTGCACGCGCCACAGAGATGTCGATGAGTTGGCCAATCAATTGCAGTATGCCGGCATAGAAGCCGTTCCCGTGGCTGACTTCGAAGACCTGCTGTGGCGCGACCCGCAGTTGCAACTGAGGGGACATTTTGTCCGCCTCAATCGGCAGGTGACAGGAGAGTCAATCTACGAGCGCAATGGCTTTCGCCTGAGTGCGGCAGCTTCTCTGATTACACATCCCTCTCCCCTCCTCGGGGAACAGACAGAAGACATACTCGTCTCCGTACTGGGCTATGGAATTGGTGAGGTACGCCGCTTGCGCGAGAACGGCGCACTGGAATAGTTGGCCGCCACCCTATCGACAAGCACCCTGACCCATATACGTCGACCCATCAAACGATATAATACGGTATGGAAAACGCCAGCATCTGCACTACTGGCTACCTTCACACAGCAGAGACATGATTAGAAATGCCTTACATTCCAGCCCTTGGTCTAATCTATGTTGCCATCCCCAAAACCGGCACCACCAGCATGACACGGGCACTGCGCAGCACTTGTCCATCAAAGGACGACATGCAGCTGGTTAAGGACCACATTGATAAGGCTTTCAGGCAAAAGTACCATCTCAACAAGATCGGCGATAAACGGCCTGGCAGAGCGAAACACCTGTCTGCCATTCAACTGAAGTACATTCTTGGGGCTGAAGAATTCGAGCGCTGCACGAGGTTTTCCGTGGTCCGCAATCCCTTTGCAAGAATGGTGACTCGATATTTCTTTACGCATGTCGACGTGGAACCCACCGATACCGACAAACTTCGCCGGGGGACAACAAGACATTTCCACGAACAATCGTTTGAGTCCTGGATTTATAGAATTTGGATCCGTAATAAAATCGGCCGACGAAAGAATGGTCAGCTAGCCAAGCTGGTGGATAAAGAGGGTCAGTTACTGGTCGATCACGTCGGGCGCCTGGAGAATGTGCAGGCTACACTCGATTGGGTAAGCCAGCAGGTTGGCATAGAACCTCTAGTGATGCCGCACGTTAATGGCACGCGCAAAGGGCATTACGCGCAATACTACAATCAGGCAACAAAAGAAATGGTGGCGGAAATTTGTCGGCAGGACATTGAATACTTCGGCTATCAGTTTGAAGAGTAAATATGTCCAGGCAAAGCCGGGGGCGTTTCATTCAAACCAATGACAACGGTGCTAGACGTCGATGGATCACGGTTGGAGGCTTCGTTGCGGCGTGTGGCATTGGGGCTGCCCCGCGAGCGAAAAAACGGGGGGTAATAGCCCCCGCGCATGCCCCCACCCCCGCGCCAGGGAAACCCCCGACGACAACAACGGTTTGTTGAAATCGCC
>JANNVJ010000056.1:0-2674 GCA_031414375.1 Haliea sp. | reverse complement strand
GCCGATCTCATTACCCTGTCCAAAGGTAATGACTGGAAAGTCCAGATGGGTGTGGGGGGCAATGATGCGGTCACCGCCAAGGCGTCGGTGGAATCCGCCAACGGAGATCATGGGGTGCCCTGGATTGGGGGGCAGGCCGGGGGCGCCGGTCAGCCGGTACTGGAATTTACCGGGGACATTGTCCGAGCGGGTTACAACATCACCATGAACCGCCCGGTGACCGATACCTCGCCGGTCTCCGGTGCGGCGTCTACCCGGCTGTCAGACATCTGGCCCAGTCCGGAGGACGCCCGAGACTGGACCATTGAGGTGGTGGGAGAAAATATTGTGACCACCTGCGATACCTGTCGCAAGGACAGTGTGCCGGGAACGGGCCTGTTGCCCAAACTCTATCAGGAATCAGAAGCTGTCACTCTCGACATCCAGAACCTGGTGTCCGGCGCCACACCGCCCACCCTGGAGAATCTGGACAAGATCACCGCGCCGGGTGTGGCGATCACCCGGCAGGTCATTGAGGCTATCCGCGCCATGCCTGCCTCGGAGCAGAGTTTGATCATGGGCCGCCTGGTCTCTGAAATCAGTACGGCCCGTACCGTGGAAAAAGCGCTGTTTGCGCGCCGTCTCTTGCTGACTGGCAGACAGGTACCGGAAGTCTATGCCACCGACGTCGCCCGGGAACATGCAGATGCCTCCATTGCCGAACTCGATAAGGACATTGAAAATCTATTGTTCGAGACGCGGGTGCGCAAAGAGGTGGTCTCTGACACGGTGGCATTGCTTCTGCAGCGATCTGCGGCAAAACGACAGAGCTCGCTGACCATACCCGAAGTGCCCACCCTGGATCCTCGTCCCCTGCGAGGCGGCCGTGTTCAGTAGCACGTTATCCAAAAGAAAAGGGCTGCTGCTATTAAGCCTAACGGCGACCCTGATAGCGCTAATCACCGGACTCGTCCTGTGGGACAGCATCCAAACCCATTCTATTCAGAGCATTCGGAGCCACCTTGATCACTGGCAACCCCTGCTCACAGCAATTCGTTGGACATTGATTGGGGGCTTGGCCCTTGGTTGGCAACTGCTGTGTCGTTTGTGGATCCGAGCACGAAATCTAAGTCACCTCGAAGCCCATCAGCTAATAACCCTTCGATGGCGCATCGTGGGGTGGTTGGTGGTGATTGAGCTGACCCTGGGACAGGGCGTGTTCATCAAAGCAATGATCATGATGACCGGACTAACTGCATGAGTGTTGACAGCTACCTCGAACTCTTCACTACGTTGTTCGGCTGGAGCTTCTACGGCATCCTTTGGGACGTGTTAGTGGGTACCGGCATCGTCTATCTTCCATTCCTCGGCATATTGATAGATAACTGGCGGGAGCCCGCCCAAGGCGGGGAGGTGGGCCATGCCAGCGGGTTGTCACTGCGGCGTATGGAAATCGATCTGTTCATGGCTCTGCTTGTGGTCGTGCTGGCGGGCCAACCCGCCACACTGGCACCGTTGAATGCGGGCACGCTGTCCTATACGCCACCGCCTACCCTACTCGACGCAGCACCTGCCACAGCCACAGTCGCAGACTCCCAAAGCACGTATGGGTCCACTGGTTTTACGGGCACACCCGCCACCGTCAACATTCCAGTCTGGTGGTATGCCGTCATGGCCATGAGTTCGGGTTTGGGTCATGCGGTGGTGGAAGGTCTGCCGACGACGTCTGATAGGCGTTCCTTTGAGCAGCAGGCCCGTCTGGCTACCATAGCCGACCCACGGCTGCGGCAGGAAGTGAGCGACTTTTTTAGCCAGTGTTATATCCCGGCGCGCTCCAAATACCAGTCCGAAAGGCCCAATTCCGCACCGGTCACTGCAGCACTGACAACCTATGGTGCCGATGATCCGGACTGGCTGGGTTCACATGTCTATGTGGAGACACCGGGCTACTATGACACCTTGCGGCCCGCCAATCAGATCTCCGGCTGGGCCTATGATGCGACCAGGGATACGGAGTATGACCCCGCGATACCTCCCACCTCAGGTAAACCACTTTGTAAACAGTGGTGGGAAGATGACGTAGTCGGACTGCGCAAGAAACTGATCAATGAAGCGGAAGCGACATCGGCAGGATTTTCCGGACTAGTCGTCGCCATCGCACCCGGACTGGCGAGCGAGCAACAACATGATGCTGTTGCCAAAACGGTGCTGGCCAATGCGCCGCCCTCCTGGTCAAGTAACGATCTCATTGCACACAATGTCAGCAGTTCAGGGCTAATGAATGCCGCAGGGTCAATTGTAAAAAGCGGGTTGGCAGTGGGCGGCGTCGTAACCGCGTCCGCGTTGTTCTCAGTGACCATGGCCGCTGTACTGCAAGGACTACCGATGGTACAGGCCATCATGCTACTGGGTATCTATGCGCTCCTGCCGAGGGTAGTCGTACTATCGCGGTATTCGATTGCCATGATGGTTGTGGGAGCCATGGCCATCTTCACGGTCAAGTTCTGGAGTGTCCTCTGGTACCTGGCCCTATGGGTCGATCAAAATTTGATCCTATCCATGTACCCGGATGTAAATATATTTATGCAGATATTTGCCAACCCGGGAGAACACGATGCCAAGCGCATGCTGCTCAATATGATTACAACCAGCCTATATCTGGGTCTTCCCCTATTGTGGAGTGGGATGATGGCCT
>JANNVJ010000055.1:0-18589 GCA_031414375.1 Haliea sp. | reverse complement strand
ATCTTCCCCCGAAGAGTAGCTACGTTGCCTGCAACCAGGCATCTCAGGTTGAACGGGAGTTGTGTCCCGAGACCGTACCGCGTCAGCGGAACCCGTCAGGCTACGAGCCTGTGGTTGGTCAAAAACACTTACCGAACAGGACAACACACATGCGCGACCTGAACTACCAATTGAAACAACTGTGTGCCCGCAATCGCGATGGCAGCTACAGCACCCAGGCCAATCGGCAGCGGATCCTGGATCTCGTTGCACGGCAGCTGAATGCCATGGGTTTTAGACGGATGTCCACCCACTCGCTGAAGCCCAAGCACGTGGATGCGCTGGTCAAGCACTGGATGTCCGAGGGCATGACCCCTGGCACCGTCAAAAACCGGATGAACTGCCTGCGCTGGTGGGCAGCCAAAGTGGATCGTCGTAATGTCATCGCACGGGCCAACGATTTTTATGGCATTCCGGATCGACAGTTTGTGAGCAATACCTCCAAAGCCACAGCGGTCAAGGAAACGCAGCTAGAGGAGATCAAGGACGACTATGTGCGCATGAGCCTGGAGCTGCAGCGCGTGTTTGGACTGCGGCGAGAGGAGGCCATCAAGTTCATTCCCCGCTTCGCCGATCAGGGCGACCACATTGTGCTGAAAGCCAGCTGGACCAAGGGCGGTAAGGAACGGGTGATCCCGTTGCTGACCACCACACAGCGGGACGTGCTCAATCGCGCGCACCGCCTGGCTGGCGCCGGTGCCTTGATTCCGAGAGACAAGCAGTATATCCAGCAACTGCGCGTCTACGAACGACATACAACCCAGGCGGGATTGTCGCGCCTGCATGGGCTGCGTCATGCATATGCCCAGCAACGATACTTAGACCTGACGGGTTGGCTCTCGCCGGCAGCAGGTGGGCCTACTGCCGCCCAGTTGAGTCCCCAGCAAAAACAGCAGGATCATGCCGCACGCCTGACCATCAGCCAGGAGTTAGGCCATGTCCGGGAGCAAATCTCAGCGGTCTACCTCGGCCGTTAATCCGTAACCGAGACAAGCTGAGAGTGGATTTTGCGTTCAAGGCGAACGGGATCCTGGGCCATGATGCGATCCAGTGTTTTCGAGGGCCGCACACCATGCCACCAACACACCATTTGTCCAAGCGCTTTGCACTCCCGCTAGGTCTTACGCTCAGCATGGCGAGTCTCAGCCTGACTGCGCAGGAAAGTACGTCACCGTCCACGCTGACGACCACTGTGACTCAAATCGCACGGTACTCTGTTCTCCAGCCAAGCCCCGCCCTCGAGCAGCAGGATGTGCTGGCAGTAGCCGCGCCGCTGCACATACCGGAAGAAATCGATACTGTCGGTGGCGCGGTGGAATGGGTACTCAATCCGTCAGGGTATCGATTGGTATCCTCCGACCAATGGAGCACCGAGGTAAAGGATCTGTTGAACCTGCCCCTGCCGAATGCACGCCGTCGCTTTGAGGCACTCTCCATAAAAGACATTATTGCCCTGCTCGTTGGCCCTGCGTTTGTGCTGGTACACGATCCGGTTCACCGCCTGATGTCCTTCGAACGCTGCGGTGACAGCGGCGCTGCCGACAGTCAGTCGCCCGCAAATAGCCCCAAAACCCCCAAATCCCACTGAGGCGACCGCTAATGGATATCTTCATCGCTGGCGTGATTCTGATTGCCGCAGTGGCATGGGATTCTTCACAGGAAATACTGGACGCGGTGTCATTGGTGTCAGCCGAAACCGTTGCGGCCATCGAGCCATCGGCCACCGCAGAAAAGGTTGCTAGTGAGTGCGCACGAGGGCAATTCCTCATCATTGCGCGCGATCTGACCGTGCAGGCGATTGTTGAGACTCCCGCACATGGTTCCTAGGCGAGTCACTGCAGGATGGGTGGTTGTGGCGGCGAGCGCGGTGTTGCTCAGTTCCTGGTCAGTCGGGGCGCAAGTCGCGTTACCCCCCGACCAACAGCATTCGGACATTCAGACAGCAACACTGTCGGAGACGGACAGGGAGGCCAGTGAGCGTGCTCGCGCGACGGTATGGGAACTGGACTTTGATGAATGGCAGCGATACCGCGCGTTGATGACGGGAGTGCGCGGCAGTATCAGTCCGGCCACCTTATCGCCGATTGAAGTACTCGGTATCCATGCCAGGGACGATCAAGAGCGTCAACGGTATGCCGAGCAGTGGGCACGGATGATGCGTGAGGACGCTGAACGTATACTGGCCTTTCAGCACGCCTATGACGAAGCGCAGCGCCGTCTGTTTCCCCAGAGTCAGTTGATTGATGCACTGCAAGTGGCGATGCGTCCCTCAAAAATGGCAACCGACACGGAGGCGGCCCTGGGGCCGACTGATCGCGTGCTGTTTTTTACTACGACCGACTGCGTGGCCTGTGATGCGGTGCTTGATCGCCTGCTGGCCAAACTATCGACCTTTGCCGGCATTGATGTGTACTTGCTCGATGTGGCCGAGGGGGAGGAGGACCTCATC
Source organism: Haliea sp. (assembly GCA_031414375.1). GTDB lineage: Bacteria > Pseudomonadota > Gammaproteobacteria > Pseudomonadales > Halieaceae > Marimicrobium. Next base: position 16,101 of record JANNVJ010000055.1, on the reverse strand, counting down.
CGCCACTGGGCCGAAACGAGAAAGATCAATCGACAATGGGTAAAGGAGCGGCGCATCACTTTGAACGTGGATGGGGGCGCCCTCGACCGGCTCGCCGCAAAGACCGACGGGAAATCGCACCGTCCACCCGTGGCACTGCGTCGGCGCGGCGACGCAGTCACACCCTTGTCGCTTGCTCGGTTATGACGCGGGGTACGGTGTGATGTTACTGCGAATAACGATAACCATCATTCTAACCGCAGGTTCCCTCAACACCGCCAGCGCCGAGGAGATACCCCCGGGCTATCAAGCGATTGCCCTGGAACAGGCGATACCCGCGCCGCTGTTGTACGCTATCGCGTTGACCGAGAGTGGCCAGCGCCGCCTGAGCCAACAGCTCTGGCGTCCCTGGCCCTGGACCCTGAATGTCAGTGGCCAGGGCCGGTTTTTTGCATCACGTCAGGCGGCCTGGCAGGCCTTGCAACGCGCTCTGGCCGATGACGCCGCGTCGGTGGACATTGGCCTGATGCAGGTGAACTGGCGTTACCACCAGCGAGCATTGGGTTCGCCCTGGCAGTCCCTGGACCCTTATCACAATCTGCGGGTGGGGGCGGCGATTTTGAAGCGTTGCCACACCTCCGGGGTCGACTGGTGGGACAGTGTTGGTTGTTACCATGCTCCCAACGACCCGGCCCGCGCGCAACAATACGGCGAGCGCGTCAAGGGACACTGGCGTGCGTTGAACCCTGAACCCCGCGAGGGCTAGCCAGATGGTCCGGTTCAGTTACTGTGGGTTAATCGGCGTGCTGGTGTTGCTGTCACTGCCCGATCCGAGTTGGGCACAACTGACGGTGATATACGATTCCGGCCACACCGAATCTCTAGCACCTTACCTAAAAACGCTGCAACCTGCGGACTCCCCGCATCTGGCACCAGTCGCAGGCAATCTCACCCTGGACAGTGACCTGATGGGCGCAGCACTGCTCAGCAATCTGTTACCGATCCGGTCGCCGGGACTGACACCGGGAGAGATCTCTTCCCACACCGTTTCTGAGACCATCCAAAAACGCCTGGCGATGGGGAATGCGCCCCCGTTTTTTATTATAGGCTCGGACGACATGTCCTTGCGCTGGTTGCAATCCCATCGGGCCGCGCTGCAACGGATGGGCGCCGTTGGTATGTTGGTACAGGCTGAGACAGAAGCGGAAGTACGCCGCGTGGCGGGGTTAGCCCAGGGTCTTCCGATCACATTGGGTTCGGCCAGTGATATCGCACAGGCATTGGGGATCCGTCGCTACCCGGTACTGATCTCCGCGAACGGCGTTGAACAGTGAGCGCTCATCCCATTGAGGCACTCTTGCGACCCCCCGTCGAACTCTGGTCAATGTGTGTGGCCTTTGCGGCGGGTGTGATCGCGTTACTGGCACCCTGGGCGTTGATGATGCCGCCAGGCATCGCCAATCTGACTGCCGCTATCCTGTTTCTCTTCGGCTGTGTAAGAGGAATGCAGGCGTGGCGGGTGTTGCGTTATCAACGCAACATGCGTCGGTTGCCGGTCTATCGCTTGCGCGCCGATAGGATCCCGGTGAGCCAGCACAAATTGTTCCTGGGCAAAGGCTTTCGCTGGACACAGCAGCATACCCAGCGCTTGCGCGATACCCTTCGACCGGAGGTCCGACGCTACGTGCAATCCGGCGCCCACTATCGCTGGGCACGCCAACAGGAAGTGGCCTGGGAGCGTATCCCGCTACTCTCGTGCATGGCCCGTGGGTTGCGCAGCCGTTCCCGGTGGAATCCGTTTGCGCCATTGCCCGCCGTCGGCGGTAAACCGGCCCTGCACGCGGTGGAGCCGAAGGAGGAACCGGTGTGGATGGATATCGGAGAACGGGTCGGACATACCCTGGTTTTGGGTACCACCCGGGTCGGCAAAACCCGACTGGCCGAACTGCTGATCACGCAGGATATTCGCCGTGGCGATGTCGTGATTGTGTTTGACCCCAAAGGGGATGCGGACCTGCTGCGTCGCATCTACGCCGAAGCCAAGCGGGCGGGGCGCCTGGAGGACTTCTATATCTTTCACCTGGGCTTCCCCGAGATCTCCGCCCGCTACAATGCCATCGGCAATTTTTCCCGTATTACTGAAGTGGCCACCCGGATCGCCAACCAATTGCCCAACGAGGGTAACTCAGCGGCCTTTAAGGAATTTGCCTGGCGTTTTGTGAATATTATCGCCCGCGCCTTGGTCGCGCTGAACCGTCGCCCTGACTACCAACAGATCCGGCGCCACATTAATGATATCGAACCGCTGTTTGTTGAATATGCGCGCTATTGCGCCCAGCAGGCTGCCATTGAAGGTTGGGAAGCCGAGGTCAAGACCCTGGCGGGAAAGATCAACGAACGCAATTTACCGGCTTCGCTTCGTGGACGCTCCGTAGACGCGATCGCCTTGCTGCGGTTCCTGCAACAAAAGACAGTGTACGACCCGGTCCTGGATGGGTTGGCGTCGGCGTTCAAGTACGACAAGACCTATTTCGATAAGATCGTTAGTTCCGTCGGTCCTTTGATGGAAAAGCTCACCACCGGCAACATCGCCGCCCTGATCTCACCCGATTACCAGGATAACCAGGACCGGCGCCCGATCTTTGAGTGGATGGATGTGGTGCGTCGCAAAGGGATCGTCTATGTCGGATTGGATGCACTTACTGACACCACGGTGGCCAGTGCCGTGGGCAATTCCATGTTTGCGGACCTGGTCTCCGTAGCGGGACACATCTACAAGCACGGGGTTACAGCGCAAAGCATCGTTCCCACTGCCCAACACGCACCTCAACAGCCTGTACCAGCGAACCTGCCGACCATCTCCCTGCATGCAGATGAGTTCAACGAGCTGATTGGCGATGAGTTTGTACCCCTATTAAACAAGGCGGGTGGCGCTGGGTTTCAGGTCACGGCCTACACGCAGACCTGGTCTGATGTCGAAGCGCGTATCGGCAATAAAGCCAAAGCGGGTCAGGTGGCCGGTAACTTCAATACACTGATCATGCTGCGGGTCAAGGAGCTGGCCACGGCAGAAATGCTCACCGACCAGCTACCTCGCGTGGAGGTCTTTACCTTGATGAGTGTCTCCGGCGTGGATGATTCTTCGGAACCCGGCTCGGGTGTCGATTTTACATCGCGCAACGAAGACCGCATCAGCGTCTCGGAAGTGCCCATGCTGACTGCCGCTGATATGGTAGCACTGCCCAAAGGGCAGGCTTTTGCCCTGCTGGAGGGCGGCCACCTCTGGAAAATCCGTATGCCCTTGCCGGACAGTCGGGGCGATGAGGCGATGCCCACTGTGTTTGCCGAGATCACACAGGCCATGCAGCGCAGCTACAGTACCAATGATCAGTGGTATCGGGCACGCGAGACCTGGTGGCATACCGGGATGGAGACATCAAGCCCGGGGGATGCGTCCGGCGACTCGACCGCAGTGCAACATGGCTGAGGTACAGGAGCCGCGCCGACCCGTCGCGGAGCCCGGCACTATTTCCCGTCTGTTGACCGGATTGGCGCAGAGCCTGAAGTGGTTGTTGCTGTCCCTGGTGTTCTCCATCCTCATCGAGTGGATCGGGATGGCGTTCTGGTGGGAAGAGCAGGGACTGCAGCACAGCCGACAAATGTTGCAATCTGAATTGAGTTACCTGGACGGGGACTTTCATCGCAGTTTACTGACACCCGACCCCGTACGCTTTGCGATCAATTTGGCGACCCGCGTGTATCATGTGTTGTTTGAGTGCACACACCTCGTCGACGTGATGGAGTGGGTGGCGCCCACACCGGCGGCAGAGGACACCCGTGTGCGCCGTTCGCTGCACCGTTTCTATCTGACCATCGCCGACTTTGTACTGGCAGCTATGCAAATCACCCAGGTCTTCGCTGTTCGGCTCGCCATTTTGACCCTGGCGACACCGGTCTTCGGACTCTTTGCTATGGTGGCCCTTGTCGATGGCCTCGTGCGACGTGATTTGCGCCGTTGGGGCGGCGGTAGGGAAAGTTCCTTTGTGTATCACTACGCCAAGAAAGCGTCCATTCCCCTTATATGCATTGTCTGGGTGCTCTACTTATCGATGCCGATCAGTGTACATCCGTCCTGGGTGATTCTGCCGTTTGCCATCGGGTTTGGCCTGGCGGTCACCGTCACTGCGAGTACCTTCAAGAAGTATCTATAGCGAACTAACCATGAACTTAATTAATGGTGGATTTTCCTATTCGTTGTAAATAGAGGAGGAAGTCAACTCACGACTTGGCGCGTCGGCCAAATAACATAATGGCTAAGGCAAAAGACTTTTCAGTCATGCTAAGGTATTAGGCAGGGTGACTCTACACAAAGTTCATATATTTGGATTGCCCCTTCATAATTGCACCAACTAGACTGTTAGGGATTCCCCACTTGGACGGAGGAACCCTGAATACGCGGGACCAGCCAGAAGTTTAAACGGGGAAAGGCCTTCGTCAGTTCTCAAGAATTATAGGGTCCTGAAAATCAGCTAGCCAGGAAGGCTAATCGATTTGAAATTCAGGGCGCGAACTGGGTAGACCAGAATTATAATGTTGAATGTCGTGTTAAATCCTTCAGCTAAACATTCATGTGTCTCTCCGTTTAGATCCTTTATCGAAAACTGTCTGGGAGGAGTCATTCTCCGCACCGGCAGGACAGGCCACAAAGTGTGTTCTGGAGTAAGCAAAGTCTCCTGAGGAACACCAAAACGGCGTGCAAAGCTTGGAGATGCTTCGATGCGCCTTACTTCAGCAAAACTTTGCAAATTTTGAGAAAATGTAGGTTGTTCAAGTATATAGACGAGGCAATCCCGGTGATTCGTTCGAGCATACTCCCTACATGCCGCGTAAATTGATGCACCAAATATTTTCGCAAGCTTCATAGGAATCTTAATTCCAAGCTCGCTATCCGCTGCCATGCCGCTAAATGTTTGTCCTTTGAAGAGGACATAGCGTGCAAAATTGTTTGCCTCCCGTTCGAACTGATCGGCTATTTCGTGAGAAAGTGTTTCTTTACAGTCCTGAAAAAGCTTGAACATTTTTCGGTGAGTTGGAATTCGATGGTGCCCCGTTTCGTGCAATTTAAGAAAATTCTGTTTTGAAAGCACGACACTTGTATCTATATGAATTATAGCCTCCTCCGCGTCGTAGATTCCAAATACTTTTGACAATGCGGCCTTCACTTTTTCCTTGGTTATTATTGCCTTACCCTTTATGTAGGCTAAAATAGCAAATGAGTTGAACGCACTCGTTGGAGCTAGCTGTAAGTTAGCAGCTGTCAAAATATCTTCTATTGGCACCGGGAACCGTTGCCATCCGTCACACTCATCAAGTATTAAACGTGCACGCTTTTCGATGGCCTCCAAATCTTGAGGCGACAGGGTACTATCGTCAGGCCTCGTCACTACTTCGCATCCTGCTTCTTATGAATTTCAAGTAGTCCAGTAATTCCGATTCTTCGCCCGGTGTTAAATTATGCTCGGCAAACGTGGCAACACGCCCATGCCTTTCTTTTGAGTTAACTTTTCGCGCCGACTTTAAGTAACCCGCTCGCCGCATAAGTCCTTCAAAACTTATTGCATACAGTTCAGCAAGAGCATTCAGAATATTCGGCGATGGATTTTTTATCTTTCCGTTCTCAATTTGGCTTAGGTAAGCATTTGACACTTCCTTATTCGTTGCTTCCTCAACCGCACGGAGTGTCAGTTTACGATCATCTCGAATCGACCGTAGATAGGTACCTAGAGTTTGTGATTCTCCGCTAACTTCACTTTGAGAGTTTGCTTCAAACTCACTCATAATCGCACCCCCTTCGTAACATATTGTCAAACAACGAAATTATACTCCCAAGTGCTTGATAAATCAAGTATGCATATTGTTTGCTTGACATATTTAGCATGCTGTGTCATCGTGAAGCTGGGTGTCCTGAGAGGGGCAATTGAAAACTGAAATTGTAAAAAAGGGTTGAGTAATATGACTAATCCAACACAACACCAAAACGCAGGCGTAGAAGCCGTACTTGACGACATTATCGATCTTGAAGAGTACGCAAAGAGAGGCGAACAACCACCGTTGGCGAAAGGCTATCGGATCAAAATTAACGGTGAGGCTTTCGTTGTCCACGACCCAAAACCTACAGGCCGGGAACTTCTGACTCTTGCAGGCCTTCTTCCCGCCAACGAGTACACATTACGTATCAAGCGCGCCGGATCGAAACCAGAAAAGATTGAGCTTGATGAAAGCATAGATCTCCGGAAGCCAGGAGTCGAAAAATTTAAAGCGCTACCAAGGGATCAGACTGAGGGATAACTACTATGGAGTTTCGACGGGAATTTCAACTACCTGAGGAAGATCAGGTATTTCTAAATGTCTACGGTCTACCGTGGGAAACAATTATAGATGGGTCTCCATGGCTTTTAATCCATAAATTTCCCACATGCGAAGGGTATATTCCAAGCGAGACTACTGCCGCAATTCGGATAGAAACGGGATATCCCGATGCCGCTTTGGATATGGTGTATTTTAGTCCTCATGTAAAGCGCAAGGATGGAAGTGCCATCGGGGCAACTGAAGCTCTTCAGCGGCTTGATGGACGTGACTTCCAGCGTTGGTCTCGGCACAGAAGTGCAAAGCACCCTTGGATGCTAGGTGTAGATAACATCGAAACTCACATCACCCTCATCGAGGAGTGGCTTTCAAGGGAGTTGTCAAAATGACCCCACCAATTACGCTCACGATGTCCGGCGATCAGCATGACCACTTGCGGAATTTTCTTTTTCCTGGTGATGGAAACGAGGCTGTAGCATTTCTATTCTGCGGGAGGCGCGATGGAGACCGCCGGCATCGCCTGGTTGTCAAAGAGATCCACGGGATACCTTACGAGGAGTGCTCTGAACGCACACCCTGGTGTGTGACGTGGCCTCCCGACTATATCGCTCCAATGCTTGATCGCGCTGCTACTATTGGCTTGTCAGTAATAAAAATCCATAGTCATCCCGGAGGAATGGCAGAGTTTTCAGATACGGACGATGAGGGTGATGCTCGGCTTGTGCCAATGATCCATGGTTGGGTTGAAAGAGACATTCCACATGGTAGTGCAGTTATGCTGCCAGATGGAACGGTTTTTGGGCGCGTAATACGAGCCCCTCATTCGAAATTTGAGAACCTATCCTCTGTGAGCGTAGCAGGTGATGGCCTTTTATTTTGGTATGCTGAAAGCGATCAGCAGGCAGCGCCAGCGTTTATGGCATCCCAAGCCCAGATTTTTGACGAAGGTACATTAGCCAGATTGCAGCAACTATCAATTGCCGTCGTTGGTGCATCGGGAACAGGCAGCCCTACTGCTGAACAACTCATGAGGTTAGGTGTCGGTGAATTGGTGTTAGTTGATGATGATGTAGTCGAGGAGCGCAATCTCAATCGTATCTTGAATGCAACACGTAAAGACGCAGAAGAAAGACGTCTAAAAGTTGATACACTTAAACAAGCAATTGACCACGTAGGTATTGGCACGAATGTTATAACTCATTCTGAAAATTTATGGCATCCGGATGTTATCCGTAGCGTCGCGCAGTGCGACATAGTGTTCGGCTGCATGGATAGCGTAGATGGCCGATACTTGCTCAATGCCATCTCCTCTTACTACAACATCCCCTATTTTGATATTGGAGTTCGCCTTCTTCCGGACTTACGCGATGGTAGAAATGGCATAAGGGAGATTTGCGGTACTGTCAATTACATACGACCGGGACGCTCAAGTTTGCTTAGCAGGGGGTTGTTTAATTTGAGGGACGTTTCGCAGGCGGGTTTGCGACGTAATGATCCAGCTGCATTCGAACAACAGGTTAACGATGGATATATCGCAGGCGTTGAAAACCATAGGCCCGCTGTGATAACTGTAAACATGTTCGCTTCTTCGCTTGCAGTTAACGAATTTTTAGCACGGCTCCACCCTTATCGAGAGGAGGCCAATGTACAGCATGCGTCAGTTGAATTTAGTCTTGCGAGTATGGAGCTTTTCAGCGATTCGGAGCATGGGATATGTAGTCATTTTGGAAACAAAGTGGGAATTGGGGATGTAGTACCACTGCTTGGCCAGATTGAGTTGACAGAAAAGGACACCTAACGATATGTGGCCCATTAAGCTCTGGCAATGGATTGTCCAACGATTTATCTCAATTTTTTCCCCAGCTTTTCTCACGCTGCGTGTGGAGGAGCATTTGCCAACGCAATTGAAGCGGAAGACGCTGTATGTGGTACACGAAGATGGCTTCGATGAATATGCGGCAATGCTTTGCCCGTGCGGTTGTACAAACATTTTATTCATGAATTTACTTTCGGATGAGCGGCCTTGTTGGAGTATAAACTATCACGAAAATGGCACTGCCACGCTTCGTCCATCGATCTGGAGAAAACGAGAATGCACTTCCCATTTTTGGTTTCGGAAGGGTCGTGTCGTTTGGTGCAAGCAAGGTATACCACCAGGTCAACTTGAATAAAATCAAATGGAAAGTCCCAAAGCTGTTTATTGACTAGCGTTATACAGCCTTAACCCGGTGTCCGGGTGTATGAGGCCACTTCAGTAGCCATAGTTGAATGCAATCAATACGAAGTATGTACGGATAAGTGCTGTACAAAAATTAATAACCTGCTATCCTTGGCAGTGAGCAAAAGGCGATCAGTGGAGATACCACCCAATGGCAACAACACGTATAGATATGCGAATTGATGAGACGGTCAAGGCGGCGGCAGAAAAAGCCGCAGCGCTTGAGGGGATGAAGAGTCTGACCGACTATATTGTCCAGCTGATCGAGAAGGATGCGCAGCGGGTGATCAAGGCGCATGGCATGATTGTCCTCAAGGATAATGTCTTTGATCGATTTATCCAGGCCTGTGATGCTGCGGATGCACCCAACCAGAAATTGCGCGAGGCCAAGGCGTTCGCCAAGCGCAAGGGTATTCGGTGACACCTTCATCGGAATTCGTTGAACTGAATAAAATCGTTCATGATCGCAGCACATTTGACTGCGGCACGCCGCAGTTAAACCATTTCCTCCAGCAATTTGCCGCCAAGCACCGCGCTGCCGGTATCAGTTTAACCATGGTTCTGCCTGCTAAGGGGAATGAAGCCGATATCTGTGCCTACTACACGCTGTCCCATACGGAGATTAGTCGAACAACCTTACCGAAATCTGCCGCCAAGTCCTTGCCACATTATCCAGTTCCGGTTTTGTTGATTGCACAACTTGCGGTTAATCGAGCGGCGCAGGGGCAGGGGCTGGGTAAGATCACCCTGATCCGCGCGCTGCGTCACGCTTACGCCATCAACGAGCACCTACCGTCCTACGCTGTGGTGGTGGATGCACTCGACGATGGCGTGCGGGGTTTCTATGAGCAATTTGGATTTCATAACCTCGACACTCACAATGAACGCACACGCCTGTATTTGTCGATGCAAACCGTTTTGCAATTGTTCGCAGAGTGACCACAATCGAACATTGCCCAAGATAGTCTCCAAAAGCGGAAAGACTGAGCCCAGAGATGGCATACAGCGGAGCGTAGGTTTGGCAGTCAATCCGAGTAATACTTCAATTAGCGGGACAGTATTTCTTTCATTGAACTGTATTTGCATCTAATGCGCAGCATCTCATGTTGACTGATCTGCACCTGACGGAACCACGATAGTATCTTGAGTGTTGGTAGTTGATTGATCCAATCTAACGTACCCCTATCAACTCAGTACTACTTCAAAACAGCATTTAGTACAGCGCCTAGTCTGACCGAGGATTGCTTCAGTCGGGTTTTTATCACGTCCGTGTGCGCTGAAAGGTACGTTTGATTTACAGTCACAGTTCGGCGAGGCTCATTGTCCTGGAGCATCATGTTATTCGCGCTGTACCAACAGGCGCCTTGCTGTCGTACGCAATATTCCACATCAGCCGCCGTGGTAATCTGAAACGATTCATTAGCCCATTCTATCGGGGAATCAAACCGCCAGTGGTCTCTGTCTTCGCCGGAAATTTCAGCTTCAAGCAAAGCTGCATTCTGTTTAAAGTCGGTGCCAATCTTTTCCGCGATGATGCAGGTATCCCAGGTTGAATGCAGATTGTTGTCACAGGGACCACCACGTTCGAGGACCCAATTGCCGCCTCGATCATCTGCGAAGGAAATATGCAGCGGCTGATGGAAATCTCCCACCCAGTGGCCCAACAGCTTCAGTGCAAACAGTCTCTCCGTATCAGAGTGAGTTTTGTCAGACAGTATAGCGAGATCGTCGGCCAGGGCTTTGAAGAGACAGTCGTTGGCCATAGGGCAATTATCGGTGGTGACTGCGGTTCCGCTTCTGGGCAGGTTGATAAAATGCCCGCTGGGGCGTCGTCTCGGGTGATCTGCAAACGTGCAGGCTTCTGCAAATGAATCAAATTTAGAATCAAGCGCGATGAGTCGTTCGACTTCGGCCCTGGCAGTCGGCGTCAGTTCTTTCATAGTCATCTGGCAGATTGTCTGATGTCCGAGATTTCCCCATGCCAGAACAAATTGAGGGAGCAAAACCAGGAGCAAGAAAATCCATCGCATGAGCAGTTCCTTCGGTGTCCACTGACATTTCTACGACTCGTTGGAAGTATGACAGAAATCCACAGGGCATTGGCCATCAAAAGATACCCAAGGTCTCGCGCAGCGCGTCGCTAAGCGCTGCAACCTGAACGCCATTTGACGTAAAACCCGCATACCGATTGATCTCGATCCTAGAACCACAACAGATGCGGAGTGGATTCTACGTCGTTCCCGGATAACAAATCCCGCACTATCCCCTTAAACGCAGGGAGCATCCGTTCAATGTCATGTCTTCACCGCCAGATTGTCGGACTGATCATCGGGTTTGCTATGGCACCCGCCTTGTACGCTGACGCGGATGCCGAGCGCGAAGCACTGACGCGCATCGTTCATGAACTACAAGGGGTTGAATCATTGATCACCAAAGCCCAGGCACAAGCCGATAACGATGCGCGCGTTCGATTTCAGTACGACTGGCTGCGCCACGACATGGACATGCTGAAAAACGGTATCCAGGCGCATATTGATGCCCCACGTGCACAGCCGCGATCGTTTCCACCGCTGCGTGGCGATTACCGCCGCTAGGAATCCAGGATGAGCCCTGCCCAAAATGCAGTGTTTCAGAGCGGGTCGGGTGTCGCCCCGGACACATTGCTGCTGGGTATTGCGGCAAGCGTTTTGGTGTTGGCTTTTGTGTGGGTGATCTGGATCACCTTGGGCACCTTTCGGGCCTGGCAGGATGGGCAGGTCACGCTACTGGATGTGTCATGGAGCGCTATCCGGGCCAGCATTGTGCTGATGGTATTGGGCTTTTATCTGCGGTGAGTCGCTGGCACAGGTTTCACCGGGAATCAGAACATGGATAAGACACAACACACCGGGGTATTCCCCGTTTTTTCGAAGCACTACAAAAGGAAACACGTTATGACGCATGTAATTGAACACGCCAGCAAAACGCTACCAGCGCAAGGACGGTGGACCTTCTGGGTCAGCCTGCTAGCCGCGACTTTTCAGGCACCCCTGTGGGCGGCCTTGCCGACGCCCATCGCGCCCAGTACCGCGCCACCGGCGGGTGACTGGATCGGGTTGATCCAGGGCTACATCAAAGACGGCGGCCTCGTACTGGGTCTGGCCATCGCGGTGCTGGGTTTTTTGTGGATTGCCTACCTGGGCTTTGCCAAGTTCAACGAAGCGCGCCAGGGCAAGGCGGAATGGGCTGAGGTAGGCGTATTGGGTGTCGTCGGTGCCATCGTCCTGATTTTCGCGAGCTACCTGCTCACTGAAGCGGCTGGCGTCATCTAAACCACGGCTAGTTAGACCGAACTCTGAAAGGGAAGGAACTGTGTCTGATCTACACGACATTCTGGCAGATCGGCTCAATGCAGAGCCGGTCATTTTCAGGGGCTGTTCGTCCTCCGAGCTCGGAACGCTTGTCGTCGTCGCGGTCCTTGTCTGGTTGCCACTGAGTCTCCTACTTGCATGGCTGCTAGGTGCGATCACGATGGGATTCGGCATTGCCGGGGTGGGCGTCGTTGGCACAGTGGTGGTGAGCGCAACGGTATTTCAGCGCATTAAACGCGGGCGACCAGAGGGCTATTACCAGCAGCAATTCCAGATTCGTCTGCACGACCTGGGATTACGTCGCGCGCCATGGGTACGTCGTAGCGGTGCCTGGGATATCGGGAGGACGCGCCATGCGGCGATACCGTTACGAGATCGATAACGTCCGCGCCCACTTGCGATCACTGTGGTGGGTCATCGGGTTTCAGGTCCTAGTGATACTGGCCTTGTGGTACGGCTGGAGCCAGTCGCCCAAATACCTGCGCGTGCATGTCCCACCCGATTTACGCTCCGGTGCGCAGTTGTCGGTGGCAGAAATACCGCCGGCCAATGTCTATGCCTTTGCCTTTTATATTTTTCAGCAACTCAATCGCTGGTCCGAGAATGGCGCCAGCGATTATGGCAAGGCCATCTTTCGGCTATCACCCTACCTCACCCCACGCTACCGCAATGACCTGATCGCCGATATGGAGCACAAGGCCAAACGCGGTGAACTGACCTACCGCACCCGTGGCATGCATGAAGTGACGGGGCATGGATTCGAAGAACGTCGAGTGGATGTACTGGCGGCGGATGTGTGGGTCGTGTGGCTGGATCTGGACCTGCTGGAATCCGTCAAAGGCATGACCGTCAAGCAGACTAGCATTCGTTACCCTCTGCGTATCGTGCGTCAGAACATTGATCCGGAAGCCAACCCCTGGGGTCTGGCCCTCGATGGCTATGAAGGCGAGGGCCCACGCCGCCTGAAACCAGAGGATATTACCGCGACGAATCAACCTGATCAGGAGGGCGAAGGCTCATGACAAGGACACCACCGCACCGCTGGAGAAATCGCCTGTGGGTGATCCTGATGTGTTGGCCACTACTGGCCCTGGCAGGTCCGGACGACGCCGCACCGAGCGGTATGACGGAGCGCATTGTGTGGACGAAGTCGCCCATTGCCGTAACGCTGACCGTGGGCGAGGAGCGTCTGCTGCACTTCCCGGACTCGGTCAGTGCGGGTGTCCCACAGGCGCTCACTTCATTGCTGCGTAGCCAGAGCATCAACGGCACACTCTACCTACTGGCGAACGCGCCGTTCGACGCGACTCGGGTCATGGTGCGCTCAGAGCACGAGGGACCGTTCTACGTCCTGGATATCTCGGCTCAGGCGCAAGATCCGACAATCCCGCCGCGACCGGCGATGCAGATACTAGTGGACAACCCGGCGACCGATGACCAGTCCCTAGACACCACTGCGTTTTCGGCTGTGCACTGGGGCTATGTTGCACTGACACGTTATGCGGCCCAACAATTGTATGCGCCTACCCGATTACTGGCCTTTACCCCCGGCATTGTACGGGTGCCGGTCACCCAGCAGCCGATTGATCTGGTGAGGGGAGGACACGTCGAGGCAGTCCCTGTCGCAGCCTGGCGGGCCGGTTTGCATACCGTGACTGCAATCAGGGTTAAGAATAAAACACAAAAGCCCTTAATTCTTGACCCGCGTGAACTGCGCGGGCCCTGGCTGACTGCCACCTTTCAGCACAATCGATTACTGCCTGCGGGCAATGAGGCCGATGCCACGGCCGTATATTTGATTTCTGATCGTCCGTTTGACGTGTCCCTTTAAGGAGGAGTGATGTCGATGGTCAGCAGTAACCGTCTCCTGCCGCTATTGGCCAGCCTGGTGCTCGTGCTCACGGTTTTTGTCGCCGTCAAATCCTGCTCACCAGGCCACGAGCAGTGGCAAGAATTGGGCGCCGTGCCGCAAGCCCCGAGGCCGGATGCCGACACTCCCGCTGATACCATCAAAACCCTCACGGCGAACGTCAGTGCCATGACCACCGAAGTCAAAGCACTGCGCCAGGAGAACGCGGGCCTGATACAGGACAACCAGTCGCTGATACAGGATCGCAGTCAGATTGAAAACACGGTTCTGTCACGGGTAGAGCAAACCTTGCACGTGAAAAATCAGGATACGGAGACGCAACGCCAAGCCAATGCACAACGCGATGCCTCGCTCATCGCCGAATTGACCGCACGCGTAGACACACTGTCCCAGTCCCTGTCGGTTCATCGCGCGTACCCCACCAATGCCGGGGGAGCGTCGGATATCCCTGTGGGGTTGGGGTTAGACGGTTTGGCAGCGCCTGCGGCCGCGGGCGATACCCTGGTCTGGGTGCAGCCGCTGGAGAGGACCGCGACACCGCCGGGCAAGGATGGCTCGCTGATACAGCAACTGGGTCATTCAACACACGCTGCATTGTCCAGCGCCCAACCCGATGGTGCGCGTTTAGTCGAGCGCGGGGCCAAAGCATTGAACAGTGCCACCCCGGTGTACACGATTCCGCGCAATGCCACCCTGATTGGATCCATCGCCATGACGGCTTTGGTGGGTCGGGTACCAGTAAAAGGGCAGGTCCTGGATCCCATGCCATTTAAGGTGATTGCCGGCAAAGACAATCTGGCCGCCAATGGACTGACCATACCGAACGTTCAGGGCATGGTCTTCAGTGGCACTGCCATCGGTGACTGGACCTTGTCCTGTGTCACCGGGCAATTGGAATCGGTCACCTTCGTCTTTGAAGACGGCACGATACAGACCGTCTCCAGTGACGATAACAGTCTGGGTGGTTCCGGTGGAAACAGGGACAAGCCGCTGGGTTGGATCTCCGATGCCCGGGGCATTCCCTGTATCTCCGGCGAGCGTAAAACCAACGCCCCGGCTTACTTAACCCAGCGCATCGGTGCCATGGCAATTGAAACGGCTGCCCAGGCGGCGGCTCAGTCGCAGACAACCACCGTAGTGAGTGATACCGGCACTGCCTCCAGTACAGTCACGGGTGATGCGGGCAAATACATCCTGGGTAAAACCGCCAGTGGGGGCAGCCAAGAGGTCGCCCAGTGGTTGCGGGAGCGCCAGGCGCAAAACTTTGATGCCGTGTTCGTCCCCGCCGGCATTGACTTGGCGATTCACGTCGATCACGAACTCCCCATCGATATTCACGCTAACGGCAGGAAACTGCATCACGGTAATCCCTATGGACTGCAAACATCTACAACGACTGGCGCTGGCCTGGATTAGTCTGGCCTTGATCAGTTGTACCAGTACCAAAGAGTCGGTGCTGCCCCAGGACGGGCCCACCATGAAAGCCCTCTATGAGCAGCATATGGCCGAGCTGTACTCACCCGCCGCGACGGTAATGCGCGGGCGACCGCTGCCCCAGGCCGGCATTGAGCACTACCGCGGTTTCGTTCGGGAGGCGGCCAACGAAATCGATGTGATATTTCCCCGTCTCCCCAACCCGACCCTGGTGATGTACGTCTTTCCTCATTTGTCCGGGGATGAACGCACCCCGGTCCCTGGCTATGTGACCACCTTTCCCTTCTATCAAACCGTGGAGTACGCCCTGCCGGGAGAGGTGCCTGGCGATCCAGTGGACGAAAGCACCGATGAACTGACACACACTAAAAACTGAGTAACCGCCCAATGACACGCCGAACAATTCACGATGGGCCGCTGTTAAGAACCGCCACGGTAAAACAGCTCTACGAAAGACCCGCCTCCTTTACCGATTTGCTGCCGTGGGTGGAGTACGACCCCGACAGTCGGACTTTTTTGTTGGAGGATGGCGTGAGTCTCGGCGCCGTGTTTGACATAGAGCCGGTGGGGTGTGAGGCCCGTACACCGGAGTTTATGGCGCGTTTGCGCGACGCTATCCAGACCGCGATCAGCGAGGCGATACCGGAGCTGGATGAAGCACCGTGGATACTGCAGGTCTATGTCCAGGATGAACCCAGTCTCACTGACTTTACGCAGACGCTGGCCCACTACGCGCAAGCCGCTGCCCGCGAGACAGCGTTTACCCGCTACTACCAACACGTCATGGCCGCCCATCTGCAGGCGATTTCCCGCCCAGGAGGACTGTTTGAGGATACCACCGTGACAGGATCGCGTTGGCAGGGTCAGATCCGGCGGGTTCGGGT
>JANNVJ010000054.1:0-2177 GCA_031414375.1 Haliea sp. | reverse complement strand
GTGGTGGTGTTCAACATCGGTGCCAACGTACCGCTGGGCATTCTGGAAACTGACAGCCGCAAGTTCTTCAAAATATGGGAAATGGCCTGTTTCGCAGGCTTTCTCACCGGGCGCGAGGCCGCGCGCTATATGACCGAACGCAAGCGCGGCACGATTCTCTTTACCGGTGCGACCGCGAGCGTGCGCGGCGCCGCAGGTTTCGCCGCCTTTGCCAGCGCCAAACACGGCCTGCGGGCGCTGGCCCAAAGCATGGCGAGAGAACTCGGACCACAGAATATTCACGTGGCTCATGTCGTCATCGACGCCGCCGTGGACACTGCGTGGATCATGGAGAATATTCCGCAAGCTGCTGAGCTGAAGAAAAACGATGGCATCGTCGCCCCCGACGCCCTGGCAGATAACTACGTCATGCTGCACGAGCAACCGCGTAACGCCTGGACGTTTGAACTGGATCTGCGCCCCTGGCTTGAGCGCTGGTAAACAAGGAGCATGGTATGAGTAAGACCTTGGATTTTTATTTTGACTTTGGCAGCCCCACCGCCTATCTGGCGCACAAGCGTCTCGGCCAATTGTCGGCGCAGTATCCACTTACAGTGACCTACAAACCCATGCTGCTGGGTGGTGTCTTCAAGGCCACCGGGAACGCCTCTCCTGTGGCTATCCCCGCCAAGGGGCACTATATGATGATGCACGACCTGCCTCGCTTCGCGCGCCGCTATGGCGTGCCGATGAACCTCAACCCCTACTTTCCGATCAACACTCTAAATCTGATGCGGACCGCCATTACTGCAGAACGAATGCATTGCTCGAAACTATTTATCGACGTCGTGTATGACGCCGTGTGGGTACAGGAAAAAAACATGGGTGATGTGGCTGTGGTTGCCGCTGTCCTTACGCAGCACAAACTGGATGCACAGGCCCTGTTGGAATTATCCCAGGCCCCTGACGTCAAGGCACAACTGATAGCCAATACCGAGGCTGCGGTGGCGCGTGGTGTGTTCGGCGCACCGACGTTTTTTATGGATGGCGAAATGTACTTCGGTCAGGACCGGCTGGACTTTGTGGAGGAGGCGCTGCGGGGCTGAGCGTCCGCTGTTTCCCGCGGCGGCTCTTCGCTGCGTGACGGCGGCAAGGTCGCAAAACACCTCACAGAGGAAGTACAGCTCCTTGTTTTTTGGAGCACCCTTTCTTGCCAGTACCTAAAAAAGGGCTGGCCCCCCTCGATGTCAAGAAAATTTACACTGCATAGAGGTTAAGTCGCATGTGCATACCTAACCCTCTGAAAGAAATGTCCTTTTTTTATTGGCACGATTTTTGCAAATTCAGAACCTATGATTTTATAGGAGTCACACAACCATGCCTAATCTCCTGATCGTTCGCAACCCGTCAAACAGAAAGGCTACCGTCACCGGTCTCACCGTCCTCCTCACCTGCCTTCTGCTGGCTCTGCACAACGCGGCCCAGGCCGGCGTGATCCCGGTCACCACGGGGTACGAAGTCAGTTACAGGATCAACCTGCCTGAGGGCGCCACCCCGCCGGACCAGCATATCAACAACGTATTTATTTTTGAGTGGGCCGACAGCCAGCGCAGCGTGGATTACTCTTACCAGATCATGGGTAGTGGACAAACCACTCTTTCGCACATCACCCCGTTTGTGCCGGACTCGGCTTTTGTTATCGGTTTCATCGACGCAGTCCCGGGCGCGCCAGCGGGCAGTAACGATGCAAAGCGCCATTTGTACACATTGGTCGATCCCGGCTATAGCGACTATTTAGTTGAAAATCATCTGGGCGATTTGTTTAGCCAGCTCTTCGGACAGGGTGAACAATTCACTATCGACCAAATGATCCTGGCTGCGCAGGGATCGCAGCCTGCCCTGGACGGTCTGTGGTCTTTTGTCACCACGGAGATGGCAGATGCGGCATTTGATCCCGCCGGTGATTTTCGCGTTCACAAGTGGTCCCCCGTTACGCCCCCGATCCCGGCGCCTGGCAGCATAGCCCTGCTCTGCCTTGGCTTGGCCTGTCTGGCTTGGGGGCGCAAAACCACTGTATAGACGCACATAGATCGTGTGCCGCAAGGGTCGAACGATAGTCAACGGGGCAGATTAAGTTCGGCGGGCTGGCCAGCCTCCAAGGTGAGGTAGATAGCATCAAGCGCCTTCGCGCACCCGCA
>JANNVJ010000053.1:0-101450 GCA_031414375.1 Haliea sp. | reverse complement strand
TTTGGTATCGTTGCTCTTGGGTGAGCTGTGTGTAATGTCTCATCAATGCTTCTCATTCTTGCCGGAACGAAGAGCAGAGATGCTACCGCAGCTCGCCCTCTATTCCGACTCATGAGTTGCACTTACGAATTGAATCCGCGTATCTTTATATATCAATTAGTTAAAACATATTTTTGATAGTGATCCGAGACTCCATTTACCCAAATAGAAAGGTCTATTTATGGCTATTGATGCCGTTTTTCAGGCTTTGATAGACTTGTTCAGCGTCCGTTCAGCTCATTGGAGAACTGAATAGTCACTCGGAAAAAAGTCCAAAAGGAGGCGCGAAATGAGCCCCCAGGTTGGGTATAACAATCGTTGCTGGTACACCCCTCGCCGCGCCTCCCCAGGGTTGGCACACATCGCCATATTTTGCGTACGGCTTTGGCAAGGGTTGAGCCTGATCAAGGGGCGCGATTCGCACCAAGAAAAATATACCGGTTTCTTGGGGGCTCTCGTTGATTACTTGATAGGTGTTGCTGATGAGCGGCTCCATAAAATGATATCTTTCGGGCAGCAGCATGTAGGCCGCGTCCCCAGTACAGCTGGAATTGTTCCAAACAAGGGTATTGGATCTGATCGGCTTGACGGATTCGTTATCGATAGCTAATAGGTAGCCGTGAGGGACTTGTTTTTCATCAACGTAGACTAGTCGTACTGTCACACTTTCATAGTTGAAATCAGTAACCGGACCTAATTCAATCCCCTTTCCATCTTTCACAATGTACCTTGGGAGTCTTGGCGGCGGGATGGCTGTGAATAAAGGCTTTATCGTGAATACACTATCTGATGCGATGATTGCCTCAAAGGCAGCATTGCCCGCAAAAAACGTTGTTAACAATATGCAGGTCGGGGTGACAGCATTCGCGCACAGGGACTGCGAGCCCCCTTGCCACTTTACAAATTTGTAGCCTGGCAGCGGAATTGCTTCAAACGATTCTACGAACTTGGTGTCAGTCACATCGAAAAGGCACGTATTGCCTTCCTGACAATTTCTAGTGCCTGATGCTGACTTAACGCTTCCGCCCACGTCTATCACAACAGCAAGCTTACAGCCTTCTGTCAGGCAAGTGACAGCAACAATAAGTATCAGAATTCTTAACCGATGTGAGATCGCCATCATTCCCTTAGCAGACAAATTACATTATAAGCCGTGTACAGACAGGCCGAGGTTTTATGCTCTATAGATAACATAATGCCGATGATGGTTCTACGGTAGATACTCTAAAATGTGCGGTGTTGTTACCAGCGTCCACAATTTTCGATCTGGAGTCGATTCGACATTTTAATGGCGGGCCAAGTGTGCAAAATACGCTGGGATAGAAAATGTATGGACGAGTTACCGGCTTCAAGGCGCGCGATACTAGGATTTGTCCCCCTGCATAGCGACATTTTCGGTGCTACACTCGTGTGCTGCAAAGATTTTTTCCGGATGACAATATTGGTACATCTGGCTGCCACTCGACTGGAACTTTAGGGTTCCCACGAATATATTTTACGCAATAGCCAAGGAACATCTCGTGGATTGTAGTCTTCTTCGTTTGCCTCTGTCAGTTTTCCTTGGCCTACTGATTCTGACTGGCTGTGCGGGCCTTAATCCGGCCATGGATCCCCCAAAAATCAACTTGGTCAGTGTCCACAGCTTGCCGACGCAAGAGGGACCGCCACGCTTTGAAATTGTACTTCGAGTGATCAATCCCAATGAGCAGTCGTTGGATATTGCTGGTATCAGTTATTCGGTAGAACTGCTCAACAAGGAACTTATAACGGGCGTAGCCAATGACATTTCGCCAGTTCAGGGATATGGCGAAGGCATAGTGACGCTGAATGCGGATCTACAATGGCTTGAGTTGCTACGCTTGATGGCCAGTCTCGGTACTAAACGCGCTGAACCCCTTGCGTACCGTTTCTCTGCAAAAATAGATTTTTATGGTTTTATGCCCACGCAACGGCTAGAGGAGAGTGGGGAGATTACTTTGAACTAACGCGAGGCAAGACTGGGCATTACCTAAAATTGGACTAAATATGCTAGTATTTGGCCGCTTTCACGCCCGTTAGAACTGGTTAGCATTTTTTCAACCAATCCTCTAAAAACCGGCCGCTGGAGGCGGTAAAGTAAATCTTCTGTTTCCAGAACAGCTTTTGCGCGAGTGTGGTGGAATAGGTATACACATCAGACTTAAAATCTGACGGCTTAACGGCCATGCGGGTTCAATTCCCGCCATTCGCACCATTACCTGTTTTTTGCTCTTTTTGACTGCTATTCTCCTGCCTATTTATACATACATAAACCGATATGAGGTGAACAGTTGAAGCACGCGCTTATCAATATGCTGGGTATGCAAAACAAGATGAATACCCGTATTCATCAGAATTGGGCGCAGCAGAGCTTCCAGTGGTATAGGGCGATCTGGATTGAGTGCGGCGAACTCATAGAACACTTTGGTTACAAGTGGTGGAAAAAGCAGGAACCAGACATGGAGCAGGTCCGTCTTGAAATTATAGATATATGGCATTTCGGCATGTCTTGCTTGTTTCGCGACGGCAAAAGTATTGAGCAAATCGCAGGTGACATCGAGGACGAGGTGAATAGTTATGCACCCACGGGGCTCGGTGTATGTGAGGCTACAGAAGCTCTGGCATTGCACGCCCTTCAGGTACGAGGGTTTTCGCCTTCCCATTTCTGGGATTTGATGGTGTCTGCCGGGCTGGATTTCGATGGTCTATACCGCGCATATGTGGGCAAGAATGTGCTGAATTTTTTTCGGCAAGACAACGGCTATAAAGACGGTCACTATGTCAAGATATGGGGGGGCAGGGAGGATAATGCGCATTTGGTCGAACTTGTCGATAATTTGGACCAGGAGGCGATAGACTTTGCAGATCAGGTTTACGCCGCCTTGGAAGTGCGTTATCGAGACCTGGTCTTACAGGCGTAGTAAATGAAGCCGGAAGAGGACAGGCTCTCCACTACGGCGCTGGCCAGGAAGTTGGCCATTCCGGTGCAACAACTGTTCTCGATCCTCAAAGACTATGGCTGGATCAAGCGCATAGGTGATAACTGGGCATTGACACCAAAAGGCGAATTCGAGGGCGGCAGTTATCATTCCAGTCGTCGATACGGCTCCTACATCGTCTGGCCGGAGCACCTCGACCAGCACCCGCTGCTGCAGGCTATTGAGTCCAACATCCGCATCACAGCAACATCCATGTGCCGCTACTATCCGCGCCTGCATGCAAGGCAAATTAACCGCGCGCTAGCCGAACTAGGTCTGCAAATTCACAGCACTATGGGATGGGAGTTGACCCGTCTAGGGCGCTCATTGGGTGGCTTACAGGAAGAGAGCAATGCCAGTGGTGCGTTTTACGTCACATGGCCACATGAAATAATTGATAATCCTGTTGTCCATCGAGAGCTGAGCCTGCAATCGAATCAAATACCTCAGGCACGATTGGCTGAAAATTCAGAGCCAGATCTGTTCACGAGCGGTGTCACGCAGCACAGTGATTGTCGTGGCGTAGATGGGCACAGCTTGCAATCGCCTTTGCAGACAAGCGTCTGTAACTGGCTCTATTTGGCTCAACTGGTCCACGCCATACAACGGACCCTGCCAACAGAAGAACTGATTCACGCTGATTTCTATCTGCCGCAGGGAAATATTTACATCGATTGCTGGGAGGCAGAAATTCCCGCTGGCGCGTTGTCCGGTAAATTTCGCAAGCGGGAGTTATACAAGTCGATGGATCTTCGTCATTTAGAAATCAATGCTGGTGACGGCGACAACTTAGATGAGATTCTTGGGCGAAGACTGCTGGATCTTGGCATCCGCTGTTGATCATCCAGACACTTGATTTATCGCCGCCGTAGCAACATGCCGCACTCAATATGATCGGTGTAGGGAAACTGGTCAAATAACGCAAAATGCAATATGTCATGTGTTTTGTGCAGTGCCTGCATATTTTTCGCCAGAGTATGAGGGTTGCAAGAAACGTAGATGACGGTTGGAAATTGACCGGCCATTTTGAGTGTGTGTTCGTCGAGACCTGCGCGTGGTGGATCCACGAATAGCGTATCAAGTTTGAATTGATCCAGAACTTTCGGCAGTTCCTTCAAGCGACGGAATATTCTCTGTGCTCTCATCGCCTGGGTGACTTCTTCAGCCGACAGGCGAACAAGATGTACGTTTTGGATATCGTTTTCAACCAAGTTGATCCGGGCCGCATTTAAAGAGATCTTGGACTGCTCCGTGGCGATAATATGGTCAAAATGTCGGGAGAGTGGAAGGGTGAAATTCCCGTTCCCGCAGTACAGCTCTAACAAGTCACCTTCGAGCGTAACCGCCCGCTCGCAGGCCCATTCAATCATGGCAATATTAACGATGGCGTTGGGTTGGCTAAAGCACTGCTCATATTGCCGATAATGGTAGCGCTCACCGTGTATGGTCAAACACTCTTGCACGAAATCTTTTGCAGTAATCAACTTTTGTTTGCGGCTACGACCGGTAATTGAGATAGACCTGGTTAGGGGCTGCAGTTCGGTAAGCAGCAATTGCACTGCAATTTCCCATGCCTGATCCAATTTTCGATGATAGATGAGCGTTATCAGCAGGTCGCCTGACAATGAGGCCAGAAACTCCACTTGGAAGAGCTTGTGGCGCAATGTGCTACTGGCCTTTAGAATCTTGCGTAGCACAGGCATTGATTGCTGAATAAGCACATGCGCGATGGGAAACTCCGTGATGACGACGGGTGTTCGGGTATCCCCAGGACGGAACATGACATAATTGATGTCTTCATCATCGTGCCACATTCTGAATTCGGCCCGCAGCCGAAATCCGGTGGGCTCTGAGGGATAAACTGCAGGCGCCGGAGTCGAAAATGGGCTCATTAGAGTGACCACGGCGTGCACTTTTTGGGCAAGAAGTCCCTCGTAATGATCTGGTAGAACGCGCGATAGTGGCATCAGGCCAATCTCGAGCGCTGGCGATTTTCCCAGAGCAGCAACGCTTGATGTTGCGCGCTGTCCAAACTCAGTGAAGGAACAAGAATAAGCAGGGCCGCTGCAGCCGTTGCCAGGACAGCATTCAATCCGTAATTGTTGTGCGTGTCATAGCACCACAATGCTCGCACTGGCTCTACACTGGGCGAAACCACGCTTTCAACACGGTGCGTTAGCGAGCGTGGCAGGGTCATCTCGCGAAGCTCGCCGTCCAACAATAGGCACAGTCGTGTGTCTGCCTGCGGTTTGATTTCTGCTTCACCACTGTCTCCCTTGAATACCAATGCACTCGCTTGGTCCAGCAGCAAGTCGGTATGCTGATGCAATAGGGCGTAGGCAGGGTGGAAAATGCTCTGTACGCTAGCGGGCGCTCGAAGCGGATTGATCATTCGACACAAGGTATTGACCGGGGAACGTAGTCCCAGCAGGGGACGTAGTAGCATCAGTTTTTGTAATGATGGGCAAAAATAATCCAGGGACAAATAACTCAGCTGATCTCGATCAAGCTGCTGACTGACTTCTGGCCAGCTGGTCGCGACAGGTAGTCCCAACTCACGAAAGGCAGCTTCGGTGTATAGTCTGTCTGGTGTGTGTCCACTTGATCCGTGTACAAAAACCCGGTGTCCCGCTTGGACCAAAAGCAACATGGAGAGAATAAACCAGGGATGCTGGTGTTTTTTACCCGCGTAGCTGGACCAGTCGAGATCGGCGCGCAGCTTGGACGTTGGCGCCAGCATTGATTGACGGCAGGCCTGTACGAATCCTGCAAGCTCCTCGGGGGTTTCCTCTTTTACCCGCAGTAACATCAAGAACGCACCCAATTGTAGCGGTTCGGTTGTGCCGTTCAATATCATGCTGAAGGCCTGTCGCGCTTCGTCCTGCTCCAGCGAGCGGGTGCCTGTTTTGCCTTTTCCCAGAATTCTTATGTAGTGGGCAAATGGGTGCTCAGCAGAGGATTTTGAGGAAGTGAGGTCAACCACAGCGTCTCTTCACAGACAGTTATCCGGTTTTGGCAGGCCGGCTATCTTACTGCCGATTTTCGCTGGGGAACCGGGAAACAGTGACATCAGATAAATACTTTTGCCCTTATCTGCCCCCAGATTTCTCGCGCAGTATTTTACCAATGCCCGCATGGCAGGGGAGCTGTCGAACTCCCGGTAGTAAGCGCGTAGTTGATGCACTATCTCCCAGTGAGCGGGTGTCAGCTTAATATTTTCACTCTGCGCAATCTGTTCAGCGACACTGGGATCCCAGTCCATAAGATTGCGAAGAAATCCTTCAGGATCGAAGGCGCTATCGGAGTACATAAGCGCTAGTACCATGCGTGTTGTCGTGGAAATCGTTCAGTAAGCGTCACAAAGCCGTCCATATCAATAATGTTGATACCATTCGCAGGCATTACTACCCCTGCGGCCAGTGCATCAGGGCCGAGTACATACAGCTCAATACCCATGGACTGCAATTGCTCGCAGCCCATGGTGCCTTGCAGGGCAGCGTAGACCCCATCGCCCATCAATACTAACGCATCACCTGCACGAGCAACCTTTACGCAGTCATTGAATGCGGAGCTTGAGGGTGAGGCATTCAGTGTATGCAGGATCACAGTCAAAATGCCAGCAGGTGGTCATGGTTCAACATGAGTTGGTGCATTTCTGCGTCACCCAGCAACTGCGTGTTGACCGGCGCTTTTTTTAGGTCAAGTTTGTAGCGTGTGGCAGCCTCGGCGTCTACATAAACCCTGTTGATGTCGTAAAGTGGCAATGAGGCTAACAGTCGCCCGACATTCTTCATCCCCAGGATGTGGCTGTCCTGTCCTGGCAGCAGCTGGAGAACGCCATCCCCCAGAAAGAGCAAATCAACAGCCTGATCAAAGGCGGCATTTGCAAATACGACATCCAGCGAGGCTTTGGCCAGGCTCGATCCGTAAGGGCTTCGCCTGAGCACGATCAACACAGACCTGCTGTTATCCTGTGCCATGATCAGCCTCCAAAAGTGATCAGACGATCCGACTGCGCGCACGCATCAACAAGCTGCCCCATGCCGGATATTGTGAATAGCGGGTTGATAGTGGGGTAGGGGCGCTGGTGTCGGTTCGCCTCAACCTGGTCCAGCATACCGTGCTTCAGTGCTGAAGAAATGCAAATCACAAGGTCCACGCCATACTCAAGGGATAAATTCGACCAGAGTCGCGCGGGGTTACTTTCGTCCTGCGGGAATACACTGTTGGCAGAACCGGCGACCGTTCCAGCATCCAGGAAAAAAACACGATGAATGCTATGTCCTCGCGCGAGCACGCAGTGGGCAAACTCCGCAGCACTGAGGGAGCAGTGTCCAGAAGATGGTGAGGACAAGACCAACAGGGAATAAATCAAATCCCGGACTCGTTACAAATAAAAAACCCCGGTGATAACCGGGGTCTACGCAACGCCGAGGCTGGATTAGTCATCACCGTTTAACGCACCAAGCAGGTGCAACAGGTGAATGAAAAGATTGTAGATATTCAGGTAGAGGGAAACAGTTGCGCGGATATAGTTGGTCTCCCCTCCATTGATAATACGACTGGTGTCAAACAGGATCAGGCCGGACATTATCATGACGACTGCGGCAGATATGGTCAGCGATAGAGCAGGTATGTTTAGAAAGATATTAGCGATCATGGCTACTAAAGCTACGATCAGGCCGACCATGAGGAAACCTCCCATAAAGGAGAAATCCTTACGTGCAGTGAGGGCGTAGGCTGAGAGGCCAAAAAACACGACAGCAGTAGCTCCCAACGCCTGCATTACCAGGGCAGGCCCACTTGGCATGGCCAGGTAGTAGCCGAGCATAGGCCCAAGGGATGCCCCCATGACGCCTGTAAATGCGAATATGGCGATCAAGCCGTTACTACTATCGGCTGTTTTGTTAACGACGAAAAGTAGACCGAAACCCACCAGCATGAGTATCAAACCAGCCCCCTGACCGAGCCCCAAAGCCATGGAAATGCCCGCTGTCAGCGCACTAAACAGCAGGGTCATAGCTAAAAGCATGTAGGTATTCTTGAGAACTTTGTTAGTACTCAGGATTGACTCTGTTCCTATCGAACCCGCTTTGTACAAACCTTTGTCTTGCATAGATTACTCCGTAATGTAATGCACCGACTGTGCGGTAGTGCGTCGGATAGATAATAAGGGTGAAAGATTAAAAATCCAAGCCAATGAGGTCAAATTGCAGCGGTGGATACGAGTATGAGATCAGGCAAACGCAAACGCAGTAAACAGGGCCCTGAATAGCAAGGCCCGTCACAATATGGCGGTGGGCTAAGGATTTGAACCTTAGGAGGGGATAAACCCTCAACGGTTTTCAAGACCGCCGCTTTCGACCACTCAGCCAGCCCACCTGAAACTTTTCCTTTCGTACGCCTATCCTCAGGAGTACGAAACGAGCGGGATTATACAGCTAGGAAAACTGGACACAAGAGCTGCTAGTGCTGCCCGCGTCCTGCTTAAGATTGTTCTGTTCAGGACTGCCCCAATGCCTGAGCCATGACAACTTCAGGCTTCGGGCCTCGCGGGTCGTTGCTAGCGCGCGGTACGAAACGATCACTGGGTGTCACCGGTGGTGCCACGATCTCGCTGAACAGTGATCTGTGGGACGTTGTAATCCCCACCACGCCTACCGGGCGGGAATCTACCCGCGGATCATTGCGGGCCCTTCCGCTGGCGATAATACCCTCCGTTGAGGCGATCTTTACTGCTACAGCAATGGCAGATTCTATCCGCGCTTGGGCTGGTAAAATGGACTCCGTGCGCGGTAATATTTTGCCTTCAACGGTCAACTTACTACTGTCGGGAACCTCTTCCCAGCCATCATCGACATGGGCAGAACTTAACGTCACCGGGGCAATAACTTCCAGGCCAGTGCCCTGAGCACCGGGTGTTCCATCGTCCTGGTTATCGGAAGCAATTTTGCCTTCATCAGTAACATTATTAACGGACGGCAAGGCACCGCCGAAGGGTATCGATTCATCTGCGACCCCTTCAATGCGTTCGCCGACTGCATCTGCTGCGAGAGTTTCTGGAGTGGTTAGACCATCAGTACCCGGCTTGCGGCCGCGGTTGCGGCGACGCCGTGGTGCCTCTGCTCGTTTCATGTCATTCGGTCGCTTACGCGGCTTGCCCTGCTCATTGACGCTATCAAGTTCCGTCTGAGTCGAGCTCTCGACACTGGCCCCTAGGCCCGCATCCGGTGAGCTGCGCTGGCTATCCCGATTTGCGCGCTGATTGCCTTCAGCGCGACCTTTAGCCGGTTCGCTGGGACGCTCGCGCCGCTGCTCACGTTTCTCATTGCTGCGGGTAGATTTTTCAGCGTCCTCTACAATGTCCGACCCGAGTGTTCGCTCCTGTGACCGGGATTGCTGGCTGCCCTGGCTGCTACGCCGACGGCTCCGAGATCGACCATTCGGAGATGCCTGTTTCTCGGGCGCTGCGCGCTGGGGCTGCTCTGCGGGAAGCTCACCCTGTGTGGGCTTGAGTACATTTGTACGCTTGGCAGTTTTGGCGCCAACCAGCGCTAAAAATGTGCGGGACAGAAAACTCAGCATTGAATTACGACGCTTTCTGATGCGCACCTTTTGCTCTACTGGCATAACCACAGGGGCGTCAGGCGGGGCTTTTTGCGCGATGCTTGGCATTGGAGCTTGCTGGGTTATACCTTGCACTGCAGCTTGCTGCATTGGAATGGGCGCGGAGTGAATATCACTAATCGCGGCGGCCGTGGGCACTGTAAGATCCACAGCATAGCTGACTTCATGTTCGCCATCGACTTCGTCATCCCGCAGGCGACTCACTTCAAAGTGTGGTGTCTCAAGATTAGGATTGGGAATAACCAGAATACGCGCTTTCGTGTCGCGCTCGATGTCACTCAGGGCGGACCGCTTTTCATTCAGAAGATAGGCGGCTACATCGACGGGCACTATGGCTCGAACTTCTGCACTGCGGTCCTTGATCGCTTCTTCCTCGAGCAATCGAAGGATCGATAGCGCCAAGGATTTCGTGTCCCGAATACTGCCTTGTCCGGTGCAGCGTGGGCAAACTATAGCGCTGGTTTCTCCCAGAGATGGACGCAGGCGCTGACGGGACATCTCCAACAAGCCAAAGCGAGAAATGCGGCCAACCTGCACACGGGCACGATCGATTTCAAGGGCATCGCGCATGCGATTCTCGACGGCACGCTGGTTTTTGGGGGCCAGCATATCGATAAAGTCGATGACGACCAGACCGCCCATATCACGGAGGCGTAATTGTCTGGCAATTTCGTCTGCCGCTTCAAGATTCGTGTTCAAGGCCGTTTCTTCGATATCACCGCCGCGAGTAGCACGGGCTGAGTTGATATCGATGGATACAAGAGCCTCTGTTGGATCAATAACGATAGCGCCGCCCGAGGGTAGTCGAACTTCGCGTTGAAACGCAGTTTCAATCTGGCTCTCAATTTGGAACCGGTTGAACAGAGGAATGTTGTCTTCGTACAGCTGTATTCGCGCGGTGTACTTGGGCATGACCTGGGCAACAAATTCACAGGCTTGCTTATAGGCATCCGGTGAATCAATGAGTACCTGGCCGATATCATCGCGCAGGTAGTCTCGCACAGCGCGGATAATGACGTTGCTTTCCCGGAACAACAGCTCCTTGGGCTTGGCACTCTCAGATGCCTTGGAAATCGCATCCCAGAGTTGCAGTAGATAGTTGAGATCCCACTGTAGTTCTTCAGCTGCCCGGCCAACACCGGCTGTTCGAATGATGACCCCCATTCCTTCAGGAATCTGCAATGCACCGAGCGCCTCCTTTAGCTCGGAGCGGTCGTCCCCCTCGATACGGCGGGAGATACCACCGGCGCGCGGGTTATTAGGCATAAGTACCATGTAGCGACCAGCCAGACTGATAAAGGTGGTCAAAGCAGCGCCTTTGTTACCACGCTCTTCCTTATCGACCTGGACAATGACTTCCGTGCCTTCCTTGACAATCTCCTTAATCTTGAGACGTCCATCGCCGCCGGGTTTACGGTAAAAATACTCCCTTGCAATCTCCTTCAAGGGAAGAAAACCGTGACGCTCGCCCCCAAAGTCGACAAAAGCAGCTTCCAAGCTAGGCTCCACGCGCGTGATCTTGCCCTTGTAGATGCTTGCTTTTTTCTGCAGACGGGTGCGGTTTTCAATATCGAGGTCGTACAGGCGCTGCCCATCAACCATAGCTACGCGCAACTCTTCAGGTTGAGTTGCATTGATCAACATCTTTTTCATAGTGCCATTGCCTTGTGACAACAGGCCTGGCGGGGCAGGAGATCAGAAATAAAGCCGACAATACGCCGGATAGCAGTAGCAATCGACTGAAAAGAAAGATTATTTTCAGCCACTTACTGGGAACCAACGACAGTCGAACCGCGCTGAAAACCCAGATGTTTTGTTAACACTAACCCCGGACTAGCGCGCGGTTGCTATAACATCAGGCAGTAAAGTTTGTGGTACAACACCTGCCTTTTTGCTAGTGTCGCAGCACCTGTGGCATGCAACGACGCTGATAGTTCTTTATAACTGATTCTGTATCCCGGCAGTACTTGCTGCTCGGTTCATTACATTGTCGGCTCGGCTTCCAACTGTGTGGAGCTCATCGCTCACACTTCGCCATAAAACCAACATCCATTTAGTTTGTGTGGTTGGACTGGTGGAAACATGCGTATCACGCGCAGGCTCAAACAATCCCCAGGGCTTTATGTCATCACCGGCCCTAGCTTCAGAACGGGGGCAGGTGCAACCACGAGGTAGACTATAGCAGCATATGATCAATAATGACACGCCTCACGTACCCTATGGACAATAGTGGGATTATCAGCTCGGCCGGCCACGCCCGTTTTCTGACCATTGACGAAAACTCCTCGGGTCAGCGACTGGACAACTACCTAATGCGCGAGTTGAAGGGTGTCCCGCGCGCCCGCTTGTATCGCGCCTTGCGTAAAGGGGAGGTCCGGGTAAACAAGGGTAGGGTGCGTGCCGATTACCGCCTGGTGATTGGCGATCTGGTGCGAATCCCGCCGCTCCATCAGCCAACTCCGTCGGACTCCACTAGTATTCCTACCCGACAGCTGGATCAATTGGGGCAACGTATTGTATACGAGGACGATGACCTGTTAGTGATGGATAAACCGTCGGGATTGGCGGTTCATGGCGGTAGTGGTCTCAGTTTTGGATTAATAGAGTGTCTGCGGCAGATGCGCTCGGAGGCTCCTTACCTGGAGCTTGTTCATCGACTGGATCGTGATACTTCTGGATTGATACTCGTCGCAAAACGGGCTGTTATCCTGAGGGAGTTACATCGGCAATTGCGTGAGAAGCATATCGATAAACGCTATCTGGCATTGGTTGCCGGAAAATGGCCGAGAGCACTTCGCGTAGTAGACGCACCACTGGAAAAAAATATACTACAGTCCGGCGAGCGTATGGTGCGAGTGAATCGAGAAGGGAAGAGGGCGATCACAGAGTTTCACGTGGTCGAGCGCCTGGCAGGGGCAACTTTGCTTGAAGTGCGGCCAATTACGGGAAGAACCCACCAGATTAGGGTGCACGCCCAGCACGCGGGGTTTCCACTGTTAGGGGATACTAAGTATAGCGATGACCGATCGGCAGAATTTGCTAGACAGCATGGGCTTAAGCGTTTGTTTCTGCATGCAGCCTCCCTGCATTTTGGGCTACTAGACGTTGGTCAGATTTCGCTACAAGCCCCTCTCGACAGCTATCTAGAAAATACATTAAGTAAATTACGTAAATAAATGTATTAAAATGGAAAAACTCCATAATAGACACTTTAGGGTCGGCTTACGGAAGTAGTATGTCCATCCCCATCTCGGCAAACAACTGAGTGAGCTTTATGAGTGGTAGCCCCTCCAGGCTTGTAGGGTCATTTCCTGTCATGCCTTCAAACAGACATATCCCCAATCCCTCAACCTTGAAACTCCCGGCACAGTCAAAAGGCTGCTCACGAGTCAGGTAAGATTCAATTTGAGTATCGCTGAGTGGCCGAAAGCGCACAGTGAACGGTTCCACGTGGAACCGCTCCAGATCTCGGTCAAGGCACACTAGCGCAACCGCCGTATGGAACTCGACATTCCTACCTGAACTGCTGCGTAATTGGTCTGCGGCCCGGTCGAAATTTCCGGGCTTTCCTAAAATACACCCATCGACAGAACCGACCTGATCGCTACCAATAACAACAGCCCCCGGATAGCGCTCAGCGACAGAACGAGCTTTAAGCCGGGCCAAGCGCAGCGCCATCTGAGCGGGTGCCTCTCCGAAAAGGTGCTCTTCCTCAATTTCGGCAGGAACACACCGAAAGTTAATTTCCAGACGCGCTAACAGACGACGTCGATACGTTGATGTGGATGCCAGGATGATATCCATTCGTACTCCCAAAAAAGTAAGTGTTGGCGAGAACCGCTTGTATTCTAAAGATTTTTTTGACAAGACGGCAATCCACACCTATCATGCGCCGCTATGTTGACTGAGCCCTTACCGACCATGCTGGATGTGCGCAAGGCAGCGGTGCGAGGTGCGAATGTTAGCGGAGTCTTAAAACCACTGGATTTACAGCGTTTTCGGGCTCTATTGGGAGCGGATGAAGGCACCATTTCTGTTGAAATGGCTTTTTCACGCGACGAAGAATGTCGGTATCTGATTCGGGTAGCAATTGAGGCAGATATCGTGGTGATGTGCCAGCGATGCCTCGAAGCCATGCCAGACCACATTTCCTGTGGGAACACACTGGCAATCCTTTGGACGGATGAAGAGGCGGCTCACTTACCGAAATATTTGGAGCCCCTGATGGCTGGGGAATTGTCCTGCAATCTATGGGATTTAGTGGAAGACGAACTGATTTTGGCCATGCGCCCCTTCAGTTACCACAATATGGAAGTCTGTAAAATGAAAATTGTGGCCTTTACCGATCCTGTCCCACAACAGGTTACAGGCGAGGACAAGCCCAATCCGTTTAAAGTGCTGGGGCAATTGAAACCTGGCAATAAGCACTAGGAGTTTAGACCATGGCCGTTCAGAAAAGTAAAAAAACCCGTTCTCGACGCGGAATGCGTCGCTCCCACGATGCCCTTACAGGGCCTACGTTGTCCGTAGATCAGACCTCGGGTGAATCCCACAGACGACACCATGTCACTGCGGATGGTTTCTATCGTGGGAAAAAGGTTGTTGATACGGGCAGGGACGACTGATTTTTCGCGATTTGAGTGTGAGTTTGCTAGCGTCACTTCCAGGCAATCACACAGAACTGGTATAAAGCGGGGGCTCTGTCTCCGCTTCTCCTCCACGACATTCGTCGCGGGTTTTTTGTCCCTTCCTCATGTGCTGTTTTGGACCATGTCCGCAGTCTGCCGCTTGCCCATTCCCAACTTGGTGTGGTCGTGGAAGGTCACATCTCTACTGACAGGCGCTACACTCAATGAGCACGACTCAATGTTGCCTCAGTAATGCTGTAATGCTGTCCCAGTTTAGGTACACAGAGGAACCCTAGAATGTCAAATAACGCCATTGCATTTGTTTTTCCAGGCCAAGGGTCGCAACGGGTAGGTATGCTGGGTAATGCCCATGAGAAATTTAACGTTGTGCGAGATACCTTTGCTGAAGCATCCCAGGCGCTAGGCTATGATATGTGGGCATTGCTTCAGAACGGCCCACAAGAAGCGCTAAATCTTACGGAAAAGACACAGCCGGTGCTGCTGACTTCCAGCGTTGCCATGTGGAGAGCCTGGCGGGAGAAATCCGCAGTTTTTCCCTCTATTATGGCTGGACACAGCCTAGGGGAGTTTTCTGCATTGGTGTGTGCCGGGGCGCTGGATTTTGTTGATGCAGTGCAACTGGTACGCAAACGTGGCGAGTTCATGCAAACAGCTGTTCCGGTGGGTCAGGGTGCCATGGCAGCCATTATCGGTATGGACGACTCGATGATCGTTCGTATCTGCGAAGAGGTGGCCCAACGGGAACATGCTGTCGTGGCAGCAGTAAATTTTAATTCCCCAGGGCAAGTCGTAATCGCCGGCGACACAAAGGCAGTGGACTCGGCGCTTATTGCGTTGAAAGCTGCAGGCGCGAAAAAGACTATGATCCTGCCGGTGAGTGCCCCGTTCCATACGCAGTTGATGAAGCCCGCTGGCGAGCGGCTGGCAGAAGCGATCGCTCAAGTCACGATTACTTCTCCGAGCGTGCCGGTTGTGCATAATGTTCACGCAGCAGTAGAGCCCGACCCCCAAAAAATACGCAAATTATTGATTGAGCAGATTTACAGTCCCGTACAGTGGACCCGCTGCGTACAAGCCATGAGGCAGGCAGGAGCGCAGTACTTTGTAGAGTGTGGCCCCGGCAAGGTATTGAGTGGGCTAAACCGACGTATTGATGAAACTTTGCGGTGCTATTCTCTGGAAGACCCAACCGCGTTAGTAGCTACGGCAGCGGAACTGATATAAACCGCAGAGGATCCGGTATGACAGAAGAAATAAAAGTGGCTCTTGTAACAGGGGCCAGTCGTGGCATTGGCAAGGCGATCGCAAAATCGTTGGCTATGGACGGCTACATTGTCGTTGGTACGGCAACGAGTGACAGTGGGGCTGATTCAATATCTTCTTTTCTTTCTCAGGAGAAGCTTCTCGGGACAGGTATGAAGCTGAACGTTGCTGACCAGGAAAGCGTTAACACCGTTGTTAAGCGAATTACGGAGCAGTTCGGTTCGCCACTGATACTTGTTAACAATGCCGGTATCACGCGGGACAATATCCTGATGCGTATGAAAGATGAAGAGTGGCAGGATGTATTGGATACCAATCTCAGTGCACTATACCGTGTTAGTAAAGCCTGCTTGCGTGGGATGACCAAGGCACGCTGGGGTCGAATCGTAAATATCACCTCGGTGATTGGATCCATGGGCAACATAGGCCAGAGTAACTATGCCGCAACCAAGGCCGGTGCCGAGGGCTTTTCTCGCGCTCTGGCAAGGGAGCTGGGCTCCCGCTGTGTGACGGTTAATTGTGTAGCGCCAGGATTTATTGATACAGATATGACACGTAAATTGCCAGCGGAGCAGCGCGATCTGTTGCTAAAACAAATCCCCCTTGGCAGGCTCGGCACTCCTGCTGAAATCGCTGCACTGGTAAGCTTTTTATGCAGTGGTATAGCGGGATATATTACTGGTGAAACTGTACACATAAACGGCGGTATGTACATGGGATAAATATATGATAAATATGAATTAAAGTGTGTAGATCCGACTGCGCCAAAAAAAATTTATTACTCGCTGGAAAAACAGAGTAAACTGCGCGCTCAGACCGTTCAATCGGGTATGAATTAGCATTAAAAAAACTTTAGGAGTAAGCGATAAAATGAGTAGCATCGAAGAACGCGTAAAGAAGATTGTAGCGGAACAACTTGGTGTTAAAGAAGAAGAGGTGCAGACTGATGCCTCCTTTGTGGAAGATTTGGGAGCTGATTCCTTGGATACTGTCGAATTGGTAATGGCTTTGGAAGAAGAGTTTGAAACGGAGATTCCTGACGAAGAGGCAGAAAAAATCACTACGGTGGCTTTGGCGATCGCTTACATCAATACCAACCTCGCCTGATCCCTCTCTTTATGTTCGAAAAGCCGTTTCTAGTTAAATAGAGCGGCTTTTCTTTTTTTATATCACCCTTGGAACGCACGCTGTGAAGGAGTTGGTTCTTTGATTGGCAGAAGAGTTGTCGTAACTGGACTGGGTATGGTGAGCCCGGTAGGTCACACGGTAGACGAAACCTGGAGCAACATCCTGGCAGGGAAAAGTGGTGCCGCTCTTATTGAGAGTTTTGATGTGTCTGCCTATAGCACCCGATTTAGTGCCAGTGTTAAAAGCCTTGATGTCTCCAAATATCTACCTGCCAAGGACGCACGCAAGCAGGATGTCTTTGTGCAGTATGGAATGGTGGCCGGGATACAGGCCATGGAGGACAGCGGTCTTGAAGTCACGGACGAAAATGCTCACCGTATCGGATGTTCCATCGGTTCCGGCATCGGTGGTATCGCTCAGATAGAGAAAAACACTGAAATTATTAGAGAATCTGGTCCTCGCAGAATATCACCGTTTTTCGTACCTGGATCGATCATTAATATGATCTCAGGTAACCTTTCAGTGAAATACAATTTGCAGGGCCCAAACCTTGCGGTTGTTACAGCTTGCACTACTGGTACCCACAACATTGGTTTGGGGGCGAGGCTAATTGCCTTGGGTGATGCCGATGCGATGCTGGTAGGCGGTGCCGAGATGGCCACTACTCCCGTTGGCTTAGGTGGTTTCGCCGCTGCGCGGGCGCTTTCCACACGGAATGACGATCCTGCGAGGGCGTCCCGCCCCTGGGACAAAGACCGCGACGGATTCGTATTGGGAGACGGCGCAGGCGTGCTTATGCTTGAGGAATATGAGTCAGCGAAAGCCAGGGGCGCAAAAATCTACGCAGAACTTCGCGGTTTCGGTATGAGTGGTGACGCCTACCATATGACATTGCCGCCAGAGGACGGTAGGGGAGCAGCATCTTCCATGCGTAACGCTATCAGGGATGCCGGTGTCGCACTCGATAAGATTAATTACATCAACGCGCATGGGACATCCACACTTGCGGGTGACCTAGCCGAAAGTCGGGCTATTGAGTCTGTTCTGGGGACTTCCGCTGCGCAAGTCGCTGTCAGCTCAACCAAATCTATGATCGGCCATTTGCTAGGGGCGGCCGGTGCCGTCGAGGCCATTTTTTCGATACTGGCTCTGCGCGACCAAGTCGCACCGCCTACAATTAACCTCGACCGAACCGACGAGGGCTGCAACTTGAACTACGTTCCCAATATTGCACAGGAGCGGCTTATCCACAGTGTATTGTCAAATTCCTTTGGTTTCGGCGGCACCAACGGTTCACTTCTGTTCAGCAAAGCCGACTGATCATATCCCAGTGTCTCAGGAAATTGCGTTCTGGCTGGATGGCTCACCAACATCAGTACTGCCGCTACCAGATCGTGGTCTGGATTACGGAGATGGGGTGTTCGAAACGCTACTGGTGTATCACGGTAAACCTCTATACACGGAATTGCATCTTGAGCGTATGGCACAAGGATTGCGAGCGCTCGCTCTGCCGGATTGCCTGGCAGCGGTACAACAACAGCTGGCCAGCGCAGCAGGCGAATCTGTGCTAGCGAAATGTCCCTGGGCTGTGTTGCGCGTGAGCGTTATTAGAGGGCCTGGACTGCGCGGTTATGCGCCTTCAGTCAATTCAAGTCCGCGTATCCTGATTAGCGTAGCTAGGCTTGATCGTGATTGCGGACAAATAGCCACCGCTGCAAGCCTCTGTGTTGCCACAGTACGCCTGTCGTCACAGCCTTTGCTTGCTCAAATTAAGCATCTAAACCGGCTAGAACAAGTACTGGCTGCAGCGCAAAGTCAGGCGTATGACGCTGACGAATGCATTGTGATGGATCAGGCAAATCACCTCACCTCGGTTGCTGCTGGCAATTTGTTTCTGGTTCGGCACGGCGAGCTGTTAACACCCAAACTGATCGATTGTGGTGTTCTGGGTACTCGCCGCCGATTAATCATAGAAAAGTGGGCCCCCGCAATTGGGCTAAGAATTCGCGAGACAATACTTACATTGGCAGATCTGCAGACTGCTGAGGAGGTATTTTACAGCAATAGCCTACAGACAGTTAGACCAGTAGGCCGCCTAAGCGAAATGTATTGGGACAATCACAGCGTTTGCAATGCGCTATTTAAGCGTTTCCAGGACGATTTGGCGTGATACAAAAAGTCGTGGTGTTATTGCTTGTGCTGGCCGTCCTCGGGGCAGTAACTGTTAGGGAGTTGCGGCACCGATGGGCTACACCGCTACAAGTTCCCCAGCACGGGTTTGTATTGACCATTGCGCAGGGCGATTCCTTGCGAAAGGTCGTAGATACACTGCATCAAGCAGGCGTTTTAGCTTGGCCAAAGCTAGTGATTCTTTATGGCAGATGGACAGGTTTGGACCAACAGATCAAGCCGGGCGAATACCTGTTACCAGTAAACTCAACCGCTGAATCAATGTTAGTTTTGTTGCAAAGTGGCGGCATTATTCAGTATCAGGTTACTCTCCCTGAAGGCATAACGATCAGCATAGCGCTGGATATTCTCGCACAGGAAAAGCAGTTGGCAAAAACTCTGACCGGGGTTGCTGATCCTCGAATTCATGAAATCATCCGGCCGCATTCTTCTCCAGAAGGGTTATTTTTTCCTGATACCTATAACTATGCGCGCAATGATACAGACTGGAGTATCCTGGCGCGGTCGCATTCGGCTATGAATATTGTATTGCGGGAAGAATGGGAGCAACGGACATCACAGCTCCCTTATGAAACGCCCTACGATGCCCTGATTATGGCATCCATCATTGAGAGGGAAACCGGCATTCCAGACGAGCGAGAGCAAATTTCTGGTGTGTTTGTCCGCCGATTGCAGCAAGGCATGCTTCTACAAACCGATCCCACGGTGATTTATGGCTTGGGAACTTTTTTTGATGGGAACCTGCAGCGCAAACATTTGCTGGAAGATGGTAATTCCTATAATACTTACCGCCATCCGGGTTTACCCCCGACGCCTATTGCACTGCCCGGGCGGGCAGCTATTCATGCCGCTCTGCATCCCGATTCTGGGAATGCCCTGTATTTTGTTGCGCGTGGCGACGGCGGACATGCATTTAGCGAGTCTCTCGCAGACCACAATCGGGCTGTAAAACAGTATCAGCTACAGCGCAGCAAAGACTACATTTCAACATCGGGCAAGCCACAATAATATGGGCGCCAGGGGTCTCTTTATTACCGTCGAAGGTGGGGAGGGCGTCGGTAAGTCCACCAACTTGTCCTATCTGAAAAACTGCTTGATCAATAGTGGCATTGAGATTGTCACTACAAGAGAGCCCGGCGGCACACAGTTGGGGGAGCAAATACGCGAGTTGTTGTTACAGATTCGATCCGAGCAGGTCAGCGCGGAAGCGGAATTGTTGTTGATTTTCGCCGCACGAGCACAGCATATTCGTGAGCTAATAGAACCCGCACTAGCCACAGGAAAATGGGTATTGTGTGACCGCTTTACAGATGCGACTTATGCTTACCAGTGCGGAGGCAGAGGCGTTGAGTGGGACACTGTCAGGTGTCTGGAGCAGTTAGTGCAGGGTGAACTGCGCCCTGATTACACTGTTCTATTAGATGTTTCGGTAGAGATAGGTATGGCGCGAGCAAGACAAAGAGGAAATCTGGATCGTTTTGAACAGGAGACTCTAGAATTTTTTCAGCGCGTGCGGAGCAGTTACCTGCACTTAGCACGGAACAATAGTGGTCGCTACAAGCTGATCGACGCAGGCGCCCCTCTGGAACACGTCCAGCAGGAACTGCTGGCATTCTCGAATGAACTACTCATCGCGTGGGCTGCCAGGTGATTTTATGGAGCTGAGTGACTTGCCCGAACAGAGTTCGCCCATGCCGTGGCACAACCAATACTGGGGCCATTTTCGCGAGCGCTTAGCAGCGGGCCAACTACCACATGCGTTGATGCTCGTCGGCGAGCAGCACACGGGGAAATCACAGTTTGCCATCGCCTTGTCGCGCCTACTACTTTGCTCTCACACTCAGGGCGCACTCAATTGTGGCCATTGTCATGCTTGCCGGTTGAGCGCTAGCGGAAGCCATGGCGACTTCCAGTGGGTGCAACCCGAGGATAAGAGCCGAGTTATCAAAATCGAGCAGATTCGTAACGTCGTAAGGTTCACGAATACGACAGCCGGATTTGGGGTGCGCAAAGTCATTGTACTTGCCCCCGCCGATAGTATGAATCTGAATGCGTACAACGCGTTACTTAAGTCGCTGGAAGAACCAACCAAAGATACCTATTTTATCTTGGTGTGCCATGGCATTCACGGCGTCCCAGCGACGATTCGCTCGCGCTGCCAGATACTGCGCCTCGCTACACCGCATCCAGAGGCCTGCCTAAATTGGCTGGACCGGACAACAAGCGATCGGGAGCAGAGTCAGCAACTATTGTCTCTGGCAGGTGGCTTGCCGCTGCTGGCGCATCAGCTGTATAGCGGAGACGGCGGGGAGGAGCTTGCAGCTCAGCGGCTCGGCTTACGCGCGCTTCTAGGCGGACAAATTAGCGTGCATCAGGCAGCTGAAGCCTGGAGCGAGGCAGATGTAAGTGTCTTTTTGGATCAGCTTGCGTGGGAATTACAGCGACTATCAGGATCACTTTCCTTGACTCAATTGAGAACAAGTAAAGGGAGGGGGATATTTCGACTTCTGGACGAAATAATCCGGTTGCAGCGGGCGGTGAGCTCTGGCGCTAATCCTAGTAAGCAGCTGACAATAGGGGCTTTGTTATTAGAAATGAGCAGGGAGTTGGGTGCAGGCCCTCTTGATGATAATATTCGGGCGCAAAGCGGAGGAATAAACATATGAGTGATTCAAAACAGAACAGCCGTAACGGGATATTGTCGCTCACGATAAAAGATAAGGCGGTATTGTATTCTGCGTATATGCCCTTTCTGGATAACGGCGGGCTGTTTGTTCCTACCAACAAAGCTTACGACATAGGTGATGAGGTATTCATGCTTCTAACACTTATGGACGAATCTGAGAAGATTCCCATTTCAGGCAAAGTTGTGTGGGTGACCCCACGGGGGGCGCAGGGCAATCGCACTGCCGGGATTGGCGTTCAGTTCAGTGAACAAGACGCTGCTGCCAATGCCAAAATCGAGAACCACCTTGCCGGCTCTCTAACATCTGACCGTCCTACGCACACGATGTGACGTATGCATCCCCATTGGATAGTAAACAGGGCCTAGCTCTTCGAAGATGGGTATTTCGCGAAAAAAAATGGGTCCCGAAAGGGACCCACCAAGACCATTAGGAGTGGAACATAAAGGAATTGCTTCCATCAAGGAGCATGGGTATGCCCCCTGCAACTACCCGTTTGAACTAGGGGATAGGTAGTCACGCCCTAAGTATCGCTTAAAATTGGTACTTTTCCACATCTAGTTACCTTGTTTTTAAAGTATTTAGCTATATGAATTTACTTTTTTATTCCATAACCATATGAATAGCAAATTCATGTCCAAATCCACTGTGTTTCTCGCGGGTGTCATCGAGGGTTTCTATGGCCGAATGTGGTCCCTAGAGACGCGATTAGCCTATGCAGACTACCTTAGCGAGGCCGGTCTAAATACGTTCATCTACTGCCCCAAGGGAGACCCGTATTTGCGTAGACTTTGGCAAAGTGACTGGCCGCTGGCGGAATGGCAAGAACTACTCCAACAGTCGGCTGCCTTCAGAAATCGTGGGCTTAATTGGGGTGTGGGGCTGTCACCGACCGAGTTGTATCGGAACTATGCGTCACCACAACGCCTGCTATTGAAGCAAAAAGTGGAGCGGCTCAGTGAGCTGGATGCTCCCATATTAGCCATTTTGTTCGACGATATGCCTGGTGCCATGAAAGCCCTCGCCAGTGTTCAGTCTGAGATTGTCGCGGATGTCTGTCACTGGGCCCCAGACACTCGTGTATTGGTGTGCCCCACCTACTATTCCTTCGACCCAGCGCTTGAGCAATATTTTGGCCAGATGCCCCGGGACTATTGGCCGCAGCTCGGAAGAGAACTGCCTGCGGATGCCGAGATCTTCTGGACAGGCAACAAAGTCTGTTCCGACAGTATTGAAGTCAGTGATGTGGAGGCGATCGTCCAGCATCTGGGTCGCCCTGTGACGCTTTGGGACAACTATCCGGTAAACGACGGTGCGGTGCGAAGCAAGTATTTATACACCGCCGAACTTTCGAATCGACCTCCTGCCCTGCAGTCTTTGATCAGAGGTCATTTGTGTAACCCCATGAACCAGGGATTGCTGTCATTACCTGCGCTCAGTGGATTGGCCCGATTGCATGGTAATAAGGGGTTTAATGATGACGCTTTAAGTCGGATACTCGGGCCCCTCACCTGGGAGAGGCTGTCTCTGGATAAAGGCGTGTTCGAACAGGAAGGTCTCGCGGGTCTCGGAGAAGAGCGATGCAAGCATCTCGCGTTGGAGTACGGCAAATTGCCGGGTGCCGCCGCGCTGGAGATTGTACAATGGCTTCGAGGCGAGTACCACTTTGATCCCAGTTGCTTGACTGGTTGACGGCTGAGAAGTTGCCTCAACATGCGGGAAACGCCGGTTTGGCCGAGGCCTTGTTATAAGCGGGTATGACTCCTATCTGCGGTTGAACAGAACCCTCCTTTGTGGCAGAATCAGCGCCCTTGTGACGACCCCCAAAATTTGGGTTGCTGATCTCGAAAAACCAATTTTAATCAAGAAGTTGAATTGAGTTTTTTCAGGTCTTTCTATCCAAGAGAAGGGTGTTTTCCAGGCGGAAGTGGCGAAATTGGTATACGCGCTGGATTTAGGTTCCAGTGCCGCAAGGTGTGAGAGTTCGAGTCTCTCCTTCCGCACCAAATTTATGGCAGGACGCCCCGCGTGTATACACTGCGGGAAGGCGGTCATTTTGTGGGTGCCACAGGCGCCCAACATCTAGCGAATAATGAGGAAATACCATGCGGGTATCTATTGAAACGACTTCAAGCCTGGAGAGGCGCTTGACGGTGGGCGTACCCGCTGAACGCGTTGATCTAGAGGTCAATAACCGCCTGCAGAAAGCAGCCCAAAATGTCCGGCTTCCCGGATTTCGCCCAGGCAAAATTCCAATGAAGGTGATGCACCAACGCTTTGGTGCAGGAGTTCGCCAAGAAGTAGTCGGAGAAGTTGTCAATCAGTCTTTTCGAGAAGCGGTCATACAAGAGAAGCTGCGCCCAGCGGGTCAGCCCAGTATTGAGCCGAAAAACCTCGAACAGGGTAAGGAGCTCCAATATGTGGCTACTTTTGAGGTGTTTCCCGATGTGGAGTTGGTAGACATGAAGGATTTTGGGGTCACAAAGTCCGTCTCCGAAGTAAAGGATGAAGATGTCAATCAGATAATAGACGTCTTTCGTAAACAACAGGGCAACTGGGAGGCGGTTGAGCGCGCTGCCTGCTCTGGCGATAAGGTAAACATTAGCTACGTCGGCACCAGAGATGGAGAGAATTTTGCCGGTGGAAGTGCCCAGGACAGCGACCTGGAATTAGGATCCGGACGCATGATCGCGGGTTTCGAGGACGGTATTCTTGGTATGGAAGCTGGCTCCGAAAAAACTCTGCAACTGACTTTTCCCGATGACTACCATAACGAAGAATTGAAAAGCGCTGCGGTGGAGTTCAAAGTCACTCTCAACAACGTTCTGCAACTGATTCCTGCTGAGATCGATGAGAAGCTCTTTGCCAAATATGGCGTAGAGCAGGGTGGGGAAGAACAGTTCCGAAAGGAAGTTGCCGACAATATGGCCAGGGAACTCAAGAACGCCGTACAGGCCAAGATTAAGCAACAAATTATGGATGCGGTACTAGAAGCCCATAAATCACTGGAGGTTCCCAAAGCGCTGATCGATCAGGAAATAGTCGGAATGCGCAACCAGATGTTGCAGCAATTCGGCGGAGCGGGAAACCAGAATTTGGATTTGAAATCCCTGCTTCCTGATACTATGTTCTCAGAAAACGCAGAGCGCAGGGTCAAGTTGGGTCTGGTGTTGGCCGAATACGTCTCTCGACATGAGCTAAAGCCAGATAAGCAAAAAGTTCGAGAAGCTATCGAGGAAATGGCCTCCACATATGAGGACCCTCAGGAAGTGATAGACTATTACTACGCCAACCAGCAACAGCTATCTGCAATGGAATCGAAAGTTTTGGAGGACCAGGTGGTTGAAAAACTACTCGAGAGCGCCAATATAACAGAGATCGCATGCGGTTATCAGGAAGCTATCAATCGGTAGCACTGTAGGTACCACCGTACGAATCCGAACATAATGCACGCTGGGGATGATACACATGTCAATTCAATTCGACGGACACAATAGAAACAAGATCAATAACCTGGGACTGATTCCCATGGTCGTGGAGCAGACCGCTCGCGGTGAGCGCTCCTACGATATTTACTCCCGACTATTGAAAGAGCGGGTAATTTTTGCTGTTGGTCCGGTAGAGGACTATATGGCTAACTTGATAGTTGCCCAACTGTTGTTCCTCGAGTCGGAAAATCCGGACAAGGACATACATTTGTATATCAATTCTCCCGGTGGTTCTGTGACGGCAGGTCTGTCGATATACGACACCATGCAGTTTATCAAGCCCGATGTTAGTACTATGTGCATTGGACAGGCCGCCTCCATGGGAGCGTTTCTGCTGTGCGGCGGGGCTGCCGGTAAACGTTTTTGCCTTCCCAATGCTCGCACTATGATTCACCAACCTAGCGGTGGAGCGCAGGGGCAGGCTACGGATATCGACATACAGGCCAA
Source organism: Haliea sp. (assembly GCA_031414375.1). GTDB lineage: Bacteria > Pseudomonadota > Gammaproteobacteria > Pseudomonadales > Halieaceae > Marimicrobium. Next base: position 75,939 of record JANNVJ010000053.1, on the reverse strand, counting down.
GGAGATACTGATCATTCGTCAACGACTTAATGCTTTGATGGCGGAACACACAGGCCAGACTCTTGAGACCATTGAGCGAGATACGGAACGTGATCGCTTTATGAACGCTGAACAGAGTAAGGAATACGGTCTGGTTGACGAGGTCGTCGTAAGTCGTGCAGGCACTGGCCGATTGCCCGGGAATAAGTCTGAATAACGTGATTTAGTTCCCTAGGGGACTTGCAAATAGCGCCAAAAAACATCATCTTGGAATCGTCTGGTGGCGAAACAGGCACATTTTAGGACGTAGGACAGCAGGATGAGCGACAAGACCGCTAAATCGGGTGATGATGGCAGCAAGCTGCTGTACTGCTCCTTCTGTGGCAAAAGCCAACACGAGGTGCGCAAGCTGATCGCTGGGCCTTCTGTATTTATTTGCGATGAATGTGTTGATTTGTGCAACGATATTATTCGCGAGGAAGTACAAGAGAGCAGCAGTAGCGCGAAGCAGGATCATTTACCCGTACCGCAGGAAATTAAAGCAATACTTGACGACTATGTGATCGGCCAGCACCGCGCGAAAAAAGTACTCGCTGTTGCCGTATACAATCACTACAAGCGCTTGCGCCATAGCAAGAGTCGTGATGATGTTGAGCTGGGTAAGAGCAATATTCTTTTGGTGGGGCCCACCGGCAGTGGCAAGACACTCCTGGCAGAAACGCTGGCACGCCTCCTCGACGTACCTTTTACCATCGCTGACGCGACGACGCTCACCGAGGCGGGATATGTTGGTGAGGACGTTGAAAACATCATCCAGAAACTCCTGCAAAAGTGTGAGTACGATGTAGAGAAAGCTCAGGTAGGCATTGTCTATATAGATGAAATAGACAAGATTTCCCGCAAATCTGACAACCCATCCATTACTCGTGACGTCTCCGGTGAGGGTGTGCAACAGGCATTGCTTAAGTTAATTGAAGGTACTATTGCATCGGTACCGCCTCAGGGCGGCAGGAAGCATCCCCAGCAAGAATTCCTGCAGGTGGATACGTCCAACATCCTGTTTATCTGTGGCGGTGCCTTTGCTGGCCTGGAGAAAGTCATTCGCAACCGCTCTGAAAAAGGCGGTATCGGTTTTGGCGCTGAGGTGAAGAGCAAAGACGAGAAGCGGAATGTGGGTGAGTTACTGTCGCAGCTCGAGCCGGAGGATTTGGTACACTACGGTTTGATACCAGAATTTGTTGGTCGCTTGCCGGTTATTGCCACATTGGAAGAGTTGGACGTGGAGGCGCTTGTACAGATTCTCACGGAACCCAAGAACTCCCTGACAAAACAGTATAGTAAGTTGTTCGAGATGGAAGGTGTTGAGGTGGACTTCCGCGAAGACGGGCTTCGCGCGATCGCCGAACGCGGCATGGAACGTAAAACCGGAGCGCGTGGCTTGCGCTCAATACTCGAAGGCGTTCTCCTTGAATCGATGTATAACATCCCATCACTTGAGAACGTAAGCAAAGTGGTCATAGACGAATCTGTTATCCGCGGTGATTCTGAGCCCCTACTGGTTTATCAGAATAGTGAACCGACGGCCCGCATGGCATCCACTACCGACGACTAGAAACTACACCCGCAGCAGCGTGCTGGGATCCGGTGGTCGATCGGACATGGTTGGAGGGGGGGGGGGGGTAAATCGAGCGCTGTACCCTCGATTTTCGGGATAACTCCTGCCACCTACAAACGCTTTAGTCATTCTTGCGAAACCCGGAGGTTCTTATGGGTTCTTCTTCTATCTTTGAGCTACCTCTGCTGCCATTGCGAGATGTGGTTGTTTATCCCCATATGGTACTGCCGCTGTTTGTCGGTAGGGAGCGCTCAATTGAAGCGCTGGAAGACGCCATGGCCAATGACAAGCAGGTTTTGTTAGTGGCGCAACGTAATGCCGCAGATGACAACCCCACCGCAGATGGTATTTACCAAGTGGGAACGGTCTCCAATATCTTGCAGCTACTTAAGCTTCCCGATGGCACCATCAAGGTCCTGGTCGAAGGCGGCTATCGAGCCGCTGTCGACAGCGTTGACGACGAAGGGCCGTTCGCGGTAGCGGGTGTACGAGAGATCCTTAGCGAGGACATACCTGAGCGCGAGGTCGAGTCGTTGCTACGCACCACGATCGCGCAGTTTGAGAAGTATGTAAATCTCAGTAAAAAGGTGCCCATCGAAGTGCTCACATCACTCACCGGTATTGATGAGCCGGGCCGTTTGGCGGATACCATAGCCGCGCATATGAGCGTCCCCCTTGAGGAAAAGCAGAATATCCTTGAGATATCCAGTATTCGCGCACGATTGGAACACTTGACGGGCCTGATGGACGCTGAAATCGATCTATTCCAGGTCGAAAAGCGTATCCGCGGACGCGTCAAAAAACAGATGGAGAAAAGCCAGCGCGAATACTATTTGAATGAACAGATGAAGGCGATTCAAAGGGAATTGGGCGATATGGATGAAGCTCCCAATGAGTTGGATGAGCTGCAGTCCCGCATTGAAAAGGCGCGAATGCCACCAGAGGCGCGAGACAAAGCGCAATCAGAACTGAGTAAACTGAAAATGATGTCTCCAATGTCTGCAGAGGCGTCTGTGGTGCGGAGCTATATCGACTGGATGGTCAGTGTTCCCTGGGCCAAACGGAGTAAGGTCAAACATGATCTAAAAAGAGCTTCGGCCATTCTGGATCAGGATCACTACGGTCTGGAGGAGGTCAAGGACCGTATTCTGGAGTACCTCGCAGTGCAAAAGCGGGTACGTAAAGTCAAAGGTCCGGTATTGTGTCTGGTGGGCCCCCCAGGCGTCGGAAAAACCTCTCTGGGAGAGTCTATCGCGCGCGCAACCAATCGAAAATTTGTGCGCATGGCGCTTGGTGGTGTGCGCGATGAAGCTGAGATACGCGGTCATCGGCGTACCTATATAGGGTCGATGCCAGGCAAGTTATTGCAAAAAATGTCCAAAGCAGGAGTAAAAAACCCGTTATTTTTACTCGATGAAGTCGACAAAATGGGTATGGATCACCGTGGTGATCCGGCCTCAGCCATGTTGGAAGTGCTCGATCCTGAGCAAAACCATGCATTTAACGATCACTATCTGGAAGTTGACTACGATTTATCCGATGTCATGTTTGTATGCACTTCCAACACCATGAATATTCCTGTGGCGTTACTGGATCGTATGGAAGTGATACGAATTCCTGGCTATACCGAGGACGAGAAGTTCAATATCGCGGAACGATACCTGATTCCAAAGCAAATTAAGCTAAACGGCCTTAATGAAGACGAATTGTTTATCGCTCAGGACATGGTGATCGACATTATTCGGTACTACACAAGGGAAGCAGGCGTACGTTCATTGGAGCGAGAAATCGCAAAAGTGTGCCGCAAGATCGTAAAAGCACTTACCTTGGGCGAAATCTCCAAAGGAACAACAGTAACCGCCGAAATGCTACCTGATTTGCTGGGTGTGAGAAAATACAACTATGGAATTGCGGAGGAAACCAACAAAATAGGTCAAGTCACTGGGCTGGCCTGGACCTCTGTAGGCGGTGAATTGCTGACCATTGAGGCAGTTGCCTTAGCCGGTAAAGGGCGTCATGTGCAGACGGGCTCATTAGGTGATGTGATGCAGGAGTCGATTCAGGCCGCAACCACTGTAGTACGCAGTCGCTCACAGATGCTTGGTATTCCAGCCAACTACCACGAAAATCATGACGTGCACATACATGTACCCGAGGGTGCCACCCCAAAAGATGGCCCAAGCGCCGGGGTCGCAATGTGCACAGCGTTGGTTTCCGTATTGACAAGTATTCCCGTCCGTTCAGATGTGGCTATGACTGGCGAAATCACACTGCGCGGTGAAGTGTTACCTATTGGTGGTCTCAAGGAAAAACTATTGGCAGCGCGGCGTGGTGGTATAAAGACCGTGATCATTCCAAAGGAAAACGAGCGTGACCTTAAAGAAGTTCCATTAAACATTAAGGAACACCTTAACATTCGTCCGGTGAAGTGGATTGAAGAGGTGCTCGCATTGGCCCTGGAATCTATGCCAAAGCCACTGAGTGATGAAGAGTTTCTCGCAGATTCGATAACATCAGCTGCGGATAAGGACAAGGACGAAAAAAATCGTATAAATACGCACTAACTGGCGCGAAGATTATTGACCAGCATTCCTGCTCTGGTATAAAGTCTGGCGTCCATCTGCGTGGTATTTTTCTGGGCCAGTGACGACACCACAGAGCATGCAGCGATAACTGGAATTTGGAATCCAGGCCAGAGCAATAGCCCTGCTCCGTGTTACCGAGGGGCAACATACAACTTCTGCAGCGATAACTTTCGAGGGGAAAAATGTGAATAAAACTGAACTGATAGATGCGATTGCAACAGCAGCGGATCTGCCAAAGGCCTCCGCTGGCCGGGCACTCGATGCCGTACTTGACAGCATCACCGACGAATTGAAGAAAGGTGAACAGGTTACCCTGGTGGGGTTCGGTACCTTTTCCGTAAAGCACCGAAATGCGCGCAGTGGCCGCAATCCGCAGACGGGTGCGACAATCCAAATCAAAGCATCTACCGTGCCTGGATTCAAAGCAGGTAAAGCACTGAAAGACGCCGTTAATCCCAAATAGTCAGTACAATAGCGCCTATCGCCCACCAGTAGCGACAACTTCTGGTCATGTTGGGTTGGCGATTATCTGATTCAATGAAAAGGCGCACCCTCCCGTGCGCTTTTTTTTTAGTCCCCAAGGGAATTATTCATGCTTCAGGACATACGTCAGCACACACAGGGCCCCACCGCCAAAATTGTGGTTGGCCTCATAGTTATCTCGTTTGCCTTCTTCGGTATTGAGTCCATTTTGGTTAGTGGCGGAGGAAATGAAATTGCAGAGGTTAATGGTGAGTCGATCTATCCGCAGGAATTGCAGCAGGCACTGGACACCCAAAAGCGGCGCCTGATGGCGATGATGGGGGAGAATCTTGATCCGGCCTTGCTCGACGATGAGCGCCTTAGCCCGCAGGCTATGGAGTCTTTGATTAACCGCAAGCTATTAATGCAATCTGCGCAAGGTTTGAAACTTGCAGTCTCAGAGACTGAAATAGGCAAGGTTGTGGCAGGCATGGAGCAGTTTCAGGTTGATGGCGCATTTTCGCCCGATGTATACAAAAGTACTCTTTCCAGTGCCGGATATACTCCAGCCTATTTTAAGCAGAGCCTTCACGACGACATACTTTTAAATCAGTTGCGAAGTGGGCTTGCTGGCAGCGAGTTTGTCACTTCTATGGAGCAAGACTTAAACGCCCGCGTCATAGGCGAGCAGCGCGATGTGCGCTTTTTCACAATACCACTGGAAAAGTTCAACTCGGCATCGAAAGTAACGGATGCGCAGATCGAGACCTATTACGGTGCGCATCAAGACGAATTTCAGACATCGGAGTCAGTCGACATAGACTATCTTGAACTTGCACTGGATGATTTTCGGCAACCCGTAGAAGAGAGTGCCATTGTGGAAGCGTTTGAACTGTCCAAACAGGATGCTCAGTTTAAAACCCAAAATCGCGTGTCCCACATATTGTTTGAAGCGGGTAGTGACGGCGATATAGAACAACGCCTGGCCAAGGCTCAGGAGAAGCTCACTAAAGGTGTGGCATTTGCCGATGTGGCAAAAGAATTCTCGCAGGACGCTGGTTCTGCAGACAAGGGTGGCGATTTGGGCTATTCGAGCGGAGACACGTTCCCCAACGCTATGGAGGCCGCAATCGTAAAGCTTGAGACAGGAGTTGTCTCCGGGCCGGTCGAAACAGAGGCAGGCACCCACCTAATTTTGGTGACGGAGCGAAAAAAGGGCGAGGAGCCGAGTCTAGCTGCTGTGCGAGCTCAGCTACAGGAGAAGCTACAGGCGGAAGAAGCAAGGATCGTACTGTTGCGAACGGTTGAATCGCTAAAGGATCTCGCATTTAACGCAGAAGATCTGGCGTATCCAGCCAAGGAGCTGGGCCTTGCAGTCAAACAAATGGAGAAGCAGACCCGCACCGAGAAGGAAGGCCTATTTTCAAATCCAGCCTTAGTCGAGGCAGCTTTTTCTGAGGAAGTAATGTCTTCCGCTAACAATAGCGAGGTGATCGAACTAGCGGCGGATCGTTTCGTTGTTTTGCATGTGCGTAAGCACCATCTGCCCGAGGTCAAGCCACTGACAGCTGTAAGAGAAGACGTAATAGCCGCGGCGACCGAAAAAGCTGCACGGGCAGCGCTCACCGCCGAAGCAGACCGCGCTCTGGACCAATTGCGCGGGGGCCTTGCTGCAGATCAGTTTGCAAAAACGCAGGGTTACAATTTGCAGGTTGAGTTAGGCGTCGATAGACGCAATAGCAGTGTCCCTCCCGAAGTATTGCGGCGTGTTTTTGAGCTTCCGCCACCGGTGGAAGGCAAGACTGAGATGGACTTTGTAATAGGGGCCAACGGCGACGCCTTCGTCATACAACTAATGCGAGTCAATGCCGGGCAATACCAGGCAATGAAGGACCCCGAAAAACAACAGCTGGAACAAATGCTCAGCGGCGAGTCGGGTAGCCTTATCAATAACGAGTTCCAGAGCGGTTTGCGCGAACGTGCTGAGATCACCGTACTGTAACGCTTTTTTATTCGAGGCAGACATGGCAAAAAAGGTACTGACACTAAACCAGATATCGCTCAAGGGCCTCGAACGTTTGCCGCGAGATAGTTACGAGATTGCCAGTGAGTTTTCCCAGCCAGATGCCATTTTGCTGCGCAGTTACAAGCTACAGGAAGCGGAAATCTCCCCCTCCGTTTTGGCGATCGCACGGGCTGGGGCGGGAGTTAATAATATCCCCGTTGCGGCCTGCACAGCGCGAGGTATTCCCGTATTCAACTCACCAGGGGCAAATGCCAATGCAGTCAAGGAGCTGGTTGCTACAGGACTGCTGTTAGGTTCTCGCGGAATTATCGAGGGTATCGATTACGTTCGCACACTCGGGAGTATTCAAGATACAGGTGAACTAAACAAGACGCTCGAGGCACAAAAGAAACAGTTTAAAGGGCAAGAGTTGGCTGGAAAGACCCTTGGAGTCGTTGGTTTGGGGGCCATCGGGTCACTCGTCGCTGAGATGGCGCTAACCCTGGGTATGGATGTCGTGGGTTTCGATCCCGCACTGTCGGTGGACGCGGCGTGGCGCTTATCCAGCCAAGTTCGCAAAGCTGACACACTGTCGGCGCTGTTTGCCCGATGCGCATATATCACTCTACATTTACCCGTGCTGGATTCCACCCGTGGCTTCATCAATGCCGAGTTACTGCGCGTCATGCAACCTGGCACTTGCCTGCTTAACTTCGCCCGACAGGAAATTGTCGACCAGGATGCATTGCTACAGGCGCTCGAAAATGGCCAAATTCGTAAGTATATAGCCGATTTCCCCACTCCGGCCCTGATCGGCCGTGATGACGTGATATTAATGCCTCATATTGGCGCGAGCACGGATGAGGCAGAGGACAATTGCGCCATCATGGCAGCAGATCAGCTGCGGGATTTTCTTGAAAATGGCAATATTCGTAATGCTGTCAATTTTCCAACTTTGCATCTGGATCGTGTTAGCGGCTGCCGTCTATCGGTTACCAATGAGAATGTTCCCAAGATCCTGGGCAGTGTTCTTTCCATTTTGGCTGACGAGAATATCAACGTTATCGATATGCTCAATAAGAGTCGTGAAGAGGTCGCCTACAACCTCATTGATATTGGCACACAACCAGCTCCGGAAGTATTGCAAAGAATGCGGGCCATTGATGGTGTAATCAATGTCCGCTTGATAGGTGACTGTGCTTTGTAGGTAGCACCCCAAGTTTACTGCGTATCATCGCGAAGCGCGTGTAAATCTGAGTCTGCGCTAACGTACATGCCTTTTTCCTGCGCGCTCAGGCTCGCAGCTCCCTGCCAAGGTAGCAGGCGTTGGTCGGCGTGATGATGGAAATCCAGAAAAGGGTATTTGATGATGTCGAAGTACGGTGAATAGTCGAAATCACTGGGTGTACACAATTTAGGATTTCGCATATACAGCTGAATCTTGTCACCTTCGACGCGTTTTACAAGCGGCAGAATGGGAAACTGTATGTACCCGAAAGCCTCGGCAATCATCGTCGAACAGACAGTATGAGTACTAATTCCCGGGCGCACGCTAAACAGTGTTGAACGCCACTGTCGAGGCATGACGGCCCAGGGAAAAAGAAATCGCCCCAGATCGAATATCTGCCGTATGTCATAAGCGGTACCCAATCTCCCAATGGCATAGGCGAGCACTTTCTGGCTATCATTGTATCCCAATCCGCGAGGACGACAGATGCGCAGATGTTCTTTTTCATAGGCCGTCAACGCACGAACTACGGTTCCCATACCCAGCTCACTTTCAATAATCAGCTGCTTGTCAGGGTTGCCGTGATAGTACTTACCGAGCCGTTCCCGCAGTAGCGAATCCTCGATGTCGTGCAATCGCCCGATGTACAACACAGCATGAGACCAGTTGCTCTGGGTGATTAATTTGATCACTTCACTGACTCTTGAGCGACCCTCGACCAGCAGGACGTCGCAGGCCTTGATCTCGTGTCGTATGCGCTCAAAATCGCTTAGTGGAGTACGCGGCAACGGGCTTTTGTATTTGAGCCATTTGACTACAGCAGTGCTTATCCAGTTACTCATATGGTGTATTCTGTTGGAACTCAGGTAGCTGCTGTTATAGCGCAGCCGACGAGTAGACACCAGAGGTCTGAAGATGAAAGCGCCGTTAGATTTGCTGGCAGCCCAGGTTGGGATTCCTCGAGATTTTGACGCTCCGCCGCTACACCTGTGGCATCCACCGCTCAGCGGTGACATTGCGATTCACATCGATGACCAAGGCACCTGGTATCATGAGCAAGGGAAAATCACGAGGGATTCCCTGGTACGTTTGTTTGCCAGTATCCTGCGCCGTGAGGAAGATGGCGAATATTACCTTGTGACACCCAGTGAAAAGTGGCGTATCACGGTTGACTCGCATGCTTTACGTATTGTTGATGTTAATGTGCTGGAGGTCGCCGGAGCGAACAACCTTGAGGCTACTCTCAATACGGGCCGGCAGGTGCTTGTCAGCGCACGATATCCGCTGTTTCTGGATCGAGAGGCGGGAGAGATTGCCGCCTTGATGCTACCGCATGGACTAACAGCACTGTGTACACGCGCTGCCTGGTATAGATTGGTGGACCTGGCAGAACAGAAGGACGGCAGCCTTGTCCTGCGTTCAGGCGATTTTGCCTTAAAGCTTCCAATTGACTAGATGATACGGTCAACTCTATCGGGCACGCAGCTACATATTGGGGTAATTTGGACCCCCAAAGCCTTCCGGTGTGACCCAGACAATATTTTGTGATGGATCCTTGATGTCACACGTCTTGCAGTGTACGCAGTTCTGGGCATTGATCTGAAAACGTTTACCGGCATCGGTCTCTACTATTTCATAGACACCGGCTGGGCAATAGCGCTGCGCGGGTTCATCGTATAGCGGAAAGTTTTTGGCCATCGGTACGTCGGGATCAAGTAGCGTGAGATGACAGGGCTGGTCTTCCTCGTGATTGGTGTTGGACAGGAACACAGACGACAAACGGTCAAAGCTGATACTATTGTCCGGCTTCGGATAGTAAATTTTCTTACACTGTGCGGCTGGTTTCAGGGCTGCGTAGTCCTCCTTGGCGTCGTTCAGCGTGAAGGGTAGTTTGCCACCGAAAATATTCTGGTCGATCCAGACCATGGCTGAACCGAGAAGAATACCGAACTTGTGCATGAAGCCAGAGAAATTGCGGGTGGTATAGAGCTCTTCATATAACCATGATGACTCCAGCTTGCGCGCATAGGAGCTCAGGTCTGCCGGGGCAGCGTCACCCTGTGCAAGGGCCTCAACGACCGCTTCTGCCGCCAGCATGCCACTTTTCATGGCCGTGTGATTACCCTTGATTTTGACACTATTCAATGTGCCGGCATCGCAGCCAATCAGCAATCCTCCTGGAAAATGCATTTTTGGAAGCGAGTTTAGGCCGCCCTTGGTAATGGCACGAGCCCCGTATACGAGCCGTGTACCGCCTTCAAGGTACTTGACGGTTTCAGCGTGGTGCTTCCAGCGCTGAAACTCCTCAAACGGGCTCATGTGCGGGTTGCTGTAGTTGAGATCGGCAATCAGACCGATGTAGAGCTGGTTATTCTCGGCGTGATACATGAACGCTCCGCCACCGGAATTGCTCTCGCTAAGGGGCCAGCCCAGACCATGTATTACCAGGCCCTCCTCGTGATTTTTGGCGGGAATTTCCCAGACTTCCTTGATGCCAATACCATAGTGCTGGGGGTCCTTGCCAGCCGCCAGCGAAAACCGCTCAATCAGCTGTTTCCCGAGATGACCTCGGCATCCTTCAGCGAATAAGGTGTATTTTGCATGCAATTCCATGCCGGGCATGTAGCTATCCTTGTGCTCGCCCGTGGCACCAATACCCATATCACCCGTAGCGATGCCTTTGACTCGTCCATCCGCATGGTAAAGCACCTCTGCAGCGGCAAATCCGGGATAGATTTCGACTCCCAGCCCTTCGGCCTGTTGCGCCAACCAGCGGCAAACATTGCCCATCGACACAATGTAATTGCCTTCGTTGTGCGTGGGTTTGGGAATCAGAAAATTGGGTAGTTTTATTGCGCTATTCTGGCTCAGGTAGAAGAAAAATCTGTCGCCCTTGACGCGCGTCTTTATCGGAGTGTCCATATCCTGCCAGGTGGGAAAGAGCTCGCTGAGGGCGCGCGGCTCCAGCACCGCACCAGACAGGATGTGGGCGCCAACCTCTGACCCTTTCTCAACGACACAAACCGTAATTTCCTGCCCTTTATCACGGGCCAGCTGCATGATACGACAGGCGGCGGACAAACCTGAGGGACCGGCACCGACGATGACAACATCAAACTCCATAGATTCTCGTTCCACTGCGCTGTCCTCTTGCTTTGGTTTCCGGTTCGGGGTCTTGGGTGTATCCTTGGAAGGGGCGCAAGTATATAATTTTTGACGATTAGAAACTATAAACAGAAAATCCTCTATCGGGCAAAAAAGGGCGGTTTGAAGTGCCCTTATCTTCCTTGACCGCACGCCGTTTTGTGGGCAACATACCCCGCCTAGTTCACCGGCCTATGGCTGTATGTTGCTGCTATTGGCACTTTTAACCCACCTGAAAAGTCTATGGAGAATCCATGAAGGTTCTTGTTGCTGTTAAGCGCGTCGTTGACTACAACGTCAAAGTGCGAGCCAAAGCCGATGGTAGTGATGTTGACCTGAATAACGTCAAGATGGCCATCAACCCCTTCTGTGAAATTGCCGTTGAGGAAGCCGTTCGGCTCAAGGAGGCCGGGATCGCAACCGAAGTTATCGCCGTCTCTGTCGGCGACAAAAGCTGTCAGGAGCAGATTCGCACCGCACTGGCCTTGGGCGCGGATCGTGGCATTCAGGTTGAAACAGTTGGCAATCCTGAGCCTCTGGTGGTAGCAAAGCTGCTCAAGGCCGTGGTTGATAAAGAACAACCGCAGCTGGTCATTCTCGGCAAACAGTCCATCGACGGCGACAATAACCAGACAGGGCAAATGCTGGGTGCGCTGGCAAACATGGGACAGGGTACGTTTGCGTCCAAGGTGGTTATAGACGGTGACAGGGTCAATGTCACCCGAGAAATTGATGGTGGACTGCAGACCCTCAGCCTCAAGCTTCCTGCCATCGTAACCACCGATCTGCGCCTCAATGAGCCGCGATATGCGTCCCTTCCTAACATCATGAAGGCGAAGAAGAAGACCTTGGATGTGTTCACGCCGGAAGACCTTGGTGTGGTAGTAACATCACATGTGGTTCGAGTAAAAGTACAACCGCCAGCAGCACGTCAGGCCGGTATCAAAGTTAAAGATGTCCAGGAGCTGGTAGATAAACTGAAGAACGAAGCGAAGGTAATCTCATGAGTACTCTGGTTATTGCAGAACACGACAACAAAAGCCTCAAGGTATCCACGCTCAATACGGTCGCCGCCGCTCAGGCTATCGGTGGCACGATCGATATTCTGGTGGCGGGCGCCAATTGCGGCGCGGTGGCAACCGCCGCCGCCGCAGTGCCAGGTATCGGTAGGGTCCTGGTGGCTGATAACGCGGCCTATGAACATCAATTAGCTGAGAATGTCAGTTTGCTGATTGCCGAGGTCGCAGCTGGCTATGACAATGTACTGGCGCCAGCCACACCCAACTGTAAGAATTTTATGCCACGCGTGGCGGCATTACTGGATGTTGGACAAATTTCGGAAGTGACTTCTGTGGTTTCCGCAGATACTTTCCAGCGTCCGATTTACGCTGGTAACGTCATCGCTACCGTACAGACCACGGATGCGAAAAGGGTTATCACGGTACGCACTACGGCCTACGACGCGGTTAGTGCCACAGGTGGCGCAGCGAGTATTGAAGCGTTGGGTGCAGCACATGATGCAGGACTCTCTGCTTTTGTGAGTCAAGAAGTGGCTGTATCGGAACGACCGGAACTGACATCTGCATCTGTGGTTATATCAGGCGGCAGAGGCATGCAAAACGGAGAAAATTTCAAGCTGCTCGACGGTATCGCTGACAAATTGGGAGCAGCGATCGGCGCTTCCAGAGCCGCGGTTGATGCGGGTTTCGTGCCCAATGATATGCAGGTTGGCCAGACTGGAAAAATCGTAGCTCCTGATCTGTATATTGCTGTCGGTATTTCGGGTGCTATTCAGCATCTGGCCGGCATGAAGGACTCAAAAGTCATCGTTGCAATCAATAAGGACGAGGACGCGCCCATTTTTCAAGTAGCTGACTATGGTTTGGTGGCCGATTTGTTTGTCGCGCTACCTGAATTAGAAGCAAAGCTTTAGGGATTGTGCAGTGACAAAAACCGGCTCGAATCGCCGGTTTTTTTTCGCCCTGGATTCAGTCGCGGCGCAGTCGATCCGAGATCGCTATCGGAGTTGGGTAGTTGAGCACCACGATGTACGACGATACCACTAGCGTAATGATTGTCGTCGCCTGGATCAGCAAGGATGCTTGCTCCGATATGAGGGCTCCGCCTAAAGCTACATAGGCGATGAGTAGCGAAAACTCGCTGGTCTGACCCAGTCTGAAACCCAGATCCCAGCCGAGGCTGCGCTTTTCGCTAACCCCTTTGAGCAAATAGCGATACACCACCGGTTTGAGACACAGTACCAGGGCTGACAGAAGTAGGGCGGGTGCCAGTACATGGTGCAAGGCGGAAAGGTCAAAGCGCGCTCCCACCGAGAAAAAGAACAGAATCAGGAAAAAATCACGCAAGGGCTTCAGGTTGACCGCGATGTACTGCGAGATGGGACTAGTCGCAATGGTGATACCGGCGATGAAAGCACCGATTTCCGCAGACAGACCTAAATAGTTGGCGGCCTCGGCCACACCGAGGCACCAACCTATAGCCAGCAGAAAGATGTATTCGTGAAACCGGTCAAAACGGGTGATCAGGGGCAGTAAGACATAGCGCACACAAAGCAGGGCAACGCCCGCCAACACAGGCAGGCTGAGCGACAGCAGCGCCAGTTCGCCAACGAGGCTGCCACTGGATTTAGCGGCGGTGCTCAGTAGCACCATGAGTATGATGATGGCCAACAGATCCTGCAGCAGGAGTAGACCAATCATGAGCTCACCGATATGCCTATGGTGCAGGACTGTGGTGGGTAACAGTTTGATGCCGATGATAGTTGAGGAAAACATCATCGCTGCACCAACGACCAGACTATCCAGCGTCGTGAAGCCAAACAGGAACGCTACTGAGAACCCCGTGGCGAGGAAGATAACAGAGCTAAATAGTGCGACCACAGTGGATTTACGCAGTGTCGCCCACAATGCCTGTGGTTGCATGTCCAAGCCGAGTAGGAACAACAGGAATATAATACCCACATGACCGATATCAGACAGCAGCTTCAGGTCTGTCACCATTGACACGCCATACGGACCAATACAGGCACCCAGCGCTATATAGGCGATGATGAGCGGTTGGCGCGTAAACAAGGCTAGCGAGGCGAATACAGCGGCCCCGCTAAAGATCAGGAAAAAGGAAAAGGTAATACTACTAAGGTCCATTTACTGCTAATTCCTGCCAACTTGTCTAGCAGTGTAAACAAAGCACGGACGGATAGGAACTCAGCGTCCGGTTGGTCTGCGACGACGGAACAAGGGGAGTGGCCGGTCGATAGCAGCCTGGTAGTGCTCGCTAAAGTCTGCGAGGCTTGCCAACGCTTCCTGTAGACCAGCTTCGTCGGCCATGTGGAAGGCATCAAAGCCACAGCGCAGCAGATAGGTCAGTTGGTCACGAATAAAATGGCCGCTGGCGCGCAGTTCGCCAAGGTAACCGCGCTCGCGCAAATCCCTGGCATAGGAGAATCCACGCCCGTCAGTAAACACAGCAAAATTAAGAACAATGAGCTTGATATGCTGCAGATAATCGAACAAGGGTAAGGGCTCTTCGCCTGACTCCAGCTGCACGGCACTGCCGCTTTTGTCTGGCAGCTGTAGCCACTGCTGCAGATTTCGTATCTGGTCTGGCGCTGGAGCTATAATGTCTGGATTCAGGGGTAACCAGGGATCGTCGGCAATACAGCCCTGTTTAATGAGCTTTGGCATACACTCGCTCCTTAAAGGGATCGATGCCGACACGCCGATAGGTATCCAGAAAGCTTTCCTCTTCCTCACGCAAGGTCACATACGTTGCGAGAATCGTTTCAATCACATCAGGCATGTCCTCCTGCTTGAACGATGGCCCGAGAATGTTGCCAATAGAGGCATCCTTGGACTGGCTGCCACCAAGACACACTTGATAGAATTCCTGACCTTTTTTGTCCACTCCCAGGATGCCGATATGTCCGATATGGTGGTGGCCACAGGCGTTCATACACCCGCTGATATTGAGTTCCAGCGGGCCCAGATCGTAAACATAGTCCAGATCATCAAAGCGCATCTGAATGGCTTCCGCCACGGGTAGTGACTTGGCATTTGCAAGCGAGCAGTAGTCACCGCCCGGACAGCAAATAATATCCGTAAGGTATCCAATATTGGGGGTCGCTAATCGTGCTGCCTGTAGACGTTGCCATAATTCGTGCAAGGATACGGTTGGTACGTCACCGAGTACCATGTTTTGCTGATGTGTGGTGCGAACTTCGCCAAAGGAGTAGTTATCTGATAAATCTGCGAGCAGCTCCATTTGTTCGGCAGTCACATCCCCGGGGGCGAAACCTGTGGCTTTGAGCGATATTGTAACAATGCGATAGCCCGGCACCCGATGCGCCTGTGTATTGCGTTTAATCCAGTTGCCAAATATCGGGTCTCGAGTACATTGCGCTGACAGGGCTGAGTTGCTAGTCGCAGCATCCAGTACCTGGTAACTAGGCGCATCAAAAAAAGCGCGCGCACGTACTAACTCTTCGTCTGTCAGTGTCGATGGTCCATCCTTGAGCACTGCCCATTCGCGCTCGACCGCTTCTCGGAACGCGTCAATGCCCATGGCTTTAACCAGAATTTTGATGCGCGCCTTGTACTTATTGTCCCGACGGCCGTGCTGGTTGTAAACACGCAGAATGGCCTCCAGATAAGTCAGCATGTGTTTTTTGTCGAGCCACTCATTCACGACTGAACCAATTGCAGGGGTGCGACCGAGGCCACCACCCACTAAAATCTTCAGGCCGATTTCGCCCACACTGTTGGCCAATAGTTCGATGCCAATATCGTGATGGTGGATCGCAGCGCGGTCCTGGGTTGATCCGCAGACCGCAATCTTGAATTTGCGCGGCAGAAAAGCGAATTCTGGGTGCAGCGTTGACCACTGCCTGATGATTTCGCAGTAGGGTCGGGGATCCTCCAGCTCGTCGCAGGCCACGCCAGCGAACTGGTCGGTGGTGGTGTTACGGATACAGTTCCCACTGGTCTGGATGGCGTGCATCTGCACCGTGGCAAGCTCTTCCAGAATATCGGGCACATCCGCCAGGGCGGGCCAATTCAGTTGTACGTTCTGTCGGGTACTGATGTGCGCATAACCCTTGTCATAGGTCCTGGAAATCTCCGCCAACTTGCGCAGCTGAGTACTGTTCAGAAGACCGTAGGGCACGGCAATTCGCAACATCGGTGCCAAGCGCTGCACATAGAGGCCATTCTGCAAGCGCAGTGGCCTGAACTCCTCCTCAGGTATTTTCCCGGCGAGGAAACGCTGAGTCTGATCGCGATATTGGGCGACGCGCTCATCAATGATTTTCTGGTCGTACTGGTCGTAGACGTACATTTACAATTCCTGGTCTTTTGCCTAACCAAAACTGCATCGGGTCGGAGGAAGGCTACCTTAACAGAAAAACATCGCCGACAAATAGTCATGATTTTCATAAGCTTAGACTCATACCGATTAGAACCACCGTGATACCTAAACGGTCTGTTAACGCTTGGGATTATGGCGATTGTGGGTATAATGCCTCGGCAATAGTGTCCCCCATTTCGGAGAACCCAATGTCAGAGAAATTGCAACAAGAACGCGCTGCCGATGGCGTTGCCGACGCCGCTGCCACCACGGCTATTATTGCCCTTGTGGTGTTCGGTATGTACCTGTGGCTGTCCGGAATGCCTTCTTAAGGCATCCGAACAAGGCGCTCTACCGGATTCACTTCCCTGCGCCTTTCAACACCATCTGCACAACAAACGTTATCGAGCCAATAAATAACAGGGTAAATACAATCCCTGCCGCGATGAAAACACCCAGACGGCCCTGTTTGAAATCTCGCTCCCTGTTCTTGCTATTTTGCACTCCCAGGCCAGCCGCAAACACGCTGCCGACAATCTGCAGCGGTTTCAACTTGCGCTGCTGCTCCTCTTGAGTATCTGAGTCCTTGTCGTCGCTGTTAATCATCTTGGCTGGCCCTGCTCAATAGTCGAGATTGGGGCGCAGCCACCGCTCCATCACCTCGCTGGACTCACCCTTGCGCCGTGCCAGATCCTCGACCTGGTCGCGACCAATTTTTCCTACAGCAAAGTAACGCGACTGGGGATGCGAAAAGTAGAACCCGCTAACCGATGACGCGGGGGTCATGGCAAAATTCTCTGACAGAGATATATCACAGGCACTGGTAGCATCAAGCAGCGTGAACAGAGTCGCCTTCTCCGTATGGTCCGGACAGGCGGGATAACCGGGTGCAGGTCGAATACCCCGGTAGCGCTCCCTGATCAAATCTTCGGTGCTCAGCGATTCAGTGGCATCATAGCCCCACAGCTCACTGCGTACGAGCTGGTGCAAGTGCTCGGCAAAAGACTCTGCGAGACGGTCGGCAAGGGATTTCAGCAGAATGCTGTTGTAATCGTCATGCTTGGCTTCAAACTCTGCCGCCAACTCATCAACGCCGTGACCGGTGGTAACGCAGAATCCACCAATATAATCTCTGACTCCTGAATCTATAGGAGCGATAAAGTCCGCAAGGCTCGCGTTGGGCTTGCCATCCGGCTTCTGCGTCTGCTGTCGCAGGTGGTGTAGCGTGGCGATAATTTCGCTACGGGAGTCGTCGGCGTAAATGGCGATGTCATCCGCGCCACTGCGAGACGCTGGCCAGAATCCGACTGCGGCATTCGCAGTCAACAGCTTTTCATCAACAATGCGTTTTAACATTGATTGAGCGTCACGATAGAGCTCGCTGGCCTGCTCGCCGACGACTTCGTCCTTCAGAATCGCCGGGAATTTTCCAGCAAGCTCCCACGTTATAAAAAACGGGGTCCAGTCAATGGTGTCCAGCAACTGCGCGAGCGGAAAGTTGTTAAACACCCGGGTGCCAAGAAACGTTGGGCGGGGCGGTTGGTAGGAGTGCCAATCAAACTGCGCGGCATTCGCGACCGCAACCGCATAGCTGAGCTGCTTCTCGCGCGGTTTACGGTTAGCCACGCGTTCGCGCACAACAACATATTCTTCCTGCGTTTCACGTACAAATTTTTGTTTACCCAAGCCCAAAAGCTGGGTCGCCACTGCAACGCTGCGTGAGGCATCGGGCACATAGACGACAACATCGCGATTGTATCGTGGTTCAATTTTGACGGCAGTATGCGCCTTTGAGGTGGTTGCGCCGCCAATCATCAACGGTACATTGAATTCCAGGCGTTGCATTTCGCTGGCGACATGTACCATCTCATCCAGCGAGGGGGTGATCAGGCCGCTGAGGCCGATAATATCGACCTGTTGTTCTTTCGCCGCCTGCAGGATCTTGTCGCAGGACACCATGACACCCAGATCGATGACCTCGAAATTATTACATTGCAGCACGATGCCCACGATATTTTTACCAATATCATGTACATCCCCTTTGACTGTCGCCATCAGGATTTTACCGTTGGTCGAATTGCCACCCTCCTTTTCGAGTTCAATAAAGGGCTGCAGGTGTGCCACTGCCTGTTTCATGACGCGGGCACTTTTCACCACTTGTGGCAGGAACATTTTGCCGGTACCGAAAAGGTCACCAACAATATTCATGCCATCCATCAACGGTCCTTCGATGACCTCGATAGGTCGGTTGAATTTCAGCCTCGCTTCCTCGGCATCCTCAACGATCCAGGTGTTTATTCCCTTGACCAGTGCATGAGCGAGGCGCTTCTCGACGTCCTGATCACGCCAACTAAGATCCTCTACACGGGCCTCACCACCGCCGGTATCCCGGTAGCGTTCTGCCAGCTCCAGCAGGCGTTCTGTTCCATCTTCACGACGATTGAGGATGACGTCCTCTACCACGTCTCGCAAATCTTTTGGTAACTCGTCGTAGACCGCCAACTGACCGGCATTGACGATGCCCATATCCATTCCGGCCTGTATGGCGTGATACAGAAAGACGGAGTGAATTGCTTCGCGCACGGCATCATTGCCGCGAAAGGAGAACGATACATTTGACACTCCGCCCGACACTAACGCCCCAGGCAACTCTGCCTTGATGTAGCGCGTCGCTTCAATAAACTCCACAGCATAGTTATTGTGTTCTTCTATGCCGGTAGCAATGGCAAAGATATTGGGGTCAAAGATAATGTCATTCGGATTGAAATTGAGTTCCCCCACCAGCAGGTCGTAACAGCGTTTACAAATGTCCTTACGGCGTTGCAGATTGTCGGCCTGACCATCTTCATCGAATGCCATCACCACGACCGCAGCGCCATAGCGCTGGCACAAACGGGCCTGCGTGAGAAATTCCTGCTCTCCAGACTTCAGGCTGATGGAGTTCACTATCGCCTTGCCCTGAATGCACTTCAACCCGGCTTCGATGACACTCCACTTGGAGGAATCCACCATAATGGGAATCCGGCAAATATCAGGCTCTGACGCAATAAGGTTGAGAAAAGTAACCATGGCCGCTTGGGAGTCGAGCATCCCCTCGTCCATATTGATATCGAGGACTTGTGCTCCATCCTCTACCTGGTTACGGGCAACAGCCAATGCCTCATCATAGCGGCCGTCCATAATCAAGCGCTTGAATTTCGCCGAGCCGGTAACGTTGCAGCGCTCACCAATATTCACAAATAGACTGTCTGCCTTGATATTAAACGCTTCCAGTCCACTGAGGCGGCAGGCCGGTTCAGGCTGGGGGAGGGCGCGTGGCGCAACGCCTTCGCAGGCGTGGGCAATCGCCCTGATATGGGCGGGAGTAGTGCCGCAGCATCCACCCGCGAGATTGAGAAAGCCGCGGCGGGCAAAGTCGCTGTAATCCTGCTCCATGATTTCAGGAGTTTCGTCGAATTCACCGAAGGCGTTAGGCAGCCCGGCATTGAGATGCGCGCTGAAATAGCAGTCAGCAACATTCGACAGATCCTCTATAAAGGGTCGAATCTCGCGATAGGGGCGACCACAATTGCTGCCCACGATTAATGGCCTGGCGTGGGCTACCGCGTTCCAGAAGGCCTCGGGATTCTGTCCCGACAGCACCCGCCCGCTGATGTCCGGGAAGGTGACTGAAATCATCAGGGGCAATTCCTGACCTAATTCCTCAAAGACTTCCTTGACAGCAAAGATTGCCGCCTTGGCATTCAGTGTGTCGAAGATGGTCTCAATCATGATGAGATCGACCCCGCCGGCCATGAGCGCCCGTGTCGCATTGGCGTAATCGAGCCGCAATGCATCAAAGCTGATACTGCGCGCGCCGGGATCGTTTACGTCGGGTGAAATAGAGGCAGTTTTGGGGGTTGGTCCTAGAACACCGGCGACAAAGCGGGGTTTGTTCGGCGTTCTGGCGGTAATCTCGTCAGCCACGGCGCGGGCGATTCTGGCAGAGGTGAGGTTTTGTTCCGGTGCCAGTGCGCTCAGATCATAGTCTCCCTGCGCGATGGCCGTACTACCGAACGTATTGGTTTCTATGATGTCAGCTCCGGCTTCGAGGTACTGACGGTGTATTTTCGCGATAATGTCCGGACGCGTGAGGCTCAGTAGCTCATTGTTGCCTTTCACATCTGAGCCGTGGTTGGCAAAGCGTTCCCCGCGAAAGTCAGCCTCAACGAGGTTTTCCGCCTGAATCATCGTGCCCATCGCGCCATCGATTATGAGGATGCGCTGTTGTAGGGCTTGCTCAAGACGCCCAGGGGTTGATTTGTCGCTTGCCATGAAAATGCCTTATGCGGTTGTGCGGAGTGGACACTCCACGGTCAAAAAAGCGTGCAATATTAACAGATTGTTGCCCCCATTGAAGACGGGTATTACGCAGAGCTCACACTTTGTGCACAAGTTTGGTACAATACCCTAGTAATTTAGTCGGAATGGATAGTGCTATGGTTACCATTACTGAATCTGCACAGGATTACCTGGCTGAACTCTTATCCAAACAGGATGATGCCCTGGGTGTTCGAGTGTTCATCAATCAACCGGGTACCGCGCGAGCGGAAACGTGTATCGCCTACTGCCGCGAAGGTGACCTGCAGGAAGGGGACGAAATGAAGGAGTTGGCGAAGTTTAAGGTCTGGTATGAAGCGAAAAGCCTGCCTTTCCTCGAGGATGCCCTGGTCGACTACTCCAAGGATCGCATGGGGGGGCAACTGACCATCAAGGCTCCCAATGCCAAACTACCTCGGGTCGACGACAATAGCTCGCTGGAAGACCGCGTCAATTATGTACTGCACAACGAGGTCAATCCTGCTCTGGCGGCGCACGGTGGTGAAGTAAGCCTGGTGGAAATTACCGACAAAATGGTCGCCATTTTGCAATTCGGTGGCGGATGCCAAGGTTGTAGCGCAGTGGACCAGACCCTCAAGGGGGGTGTCGAGAAGACCCTGTTGGAGCAAATCCCGCAACTTCAGGGTGTGCGCGATACCACTGACCACAGTGACACCTCACAGGCCTACTACTAAACGAACAGCTGTCTCAGCGCCGCAGACCCTTCAGGATGCGCTTCGATTGCGCTCCACCAGGACGTTTTTTAATTTGTTGCGCATATTTCGCAGGCAGCGCTCCGTGGTTGCCCAATCGATACAACCGTCGGTAACAGATACGCCGTACTCCAGCTCGTCCAGATTCCCCGGGATGGCCTGGCTCCCAGCTCGCAGATTGCTCTCAATCATCAGCCCAATAATCGACGTGTTGCCTTCCAGTATTTGGTTGGCCACATTTTCCACCACCAGTGGCTGGAGCTCCGGTTGCTTATTGGAGTTGGCGTGACTGCAATCGACCATGATATTGCGAGCGACACCGGCCTTGTCCAGGGCATCTTCACACAATTTTATGTGTACAGAGTCGAAGTTCGGACCGGCGGTTCCCCCGCGCAAAACGATGTGGCCATAGGCATTGCCTCGGGTGGTAAACACCGAGACCTGTCCCTGACTATTGATACCCAGGAAGCGGTGGGGCTTGGCCACTGAATTGAGTGCATTGGTGGCGACGAGCAGACCACCGTCTGTGCCATTCTTGAAGCCGACCGCGCTGGATAAGCCACTGGCCATTTCGCGATGGGTCTGAGATTCCGTCGTACGGGCGCCGATTGCCGTCCAGCTAATCAAGTCCTGCAAATACTGCGGTGAAATGGGATCCAGGGCCTCGGTAGACGTGGGCAGGCCCATATCCAGAATATCCATCAGCAATTTACGGGCAATATGCAGTCCTTGCTCAATTTTAAAGGAGTCATCCAGGAAGGGGTCATTCACCAGCCCTTTCCAGCCAACAGTGGTCCGCGGTTTTTCGAAGTAGACCCGCATAACGATATACAAGGTATCTTCCAGCTCCGCCGCCAGCGCCTTCAAACGCTGCGCATAGTCCAAGGCTGCAATCGGATCATGGATGGAGCAGGGTCCAACCACGACAAATATTCGATGGTCGCGGCGATCCAGTATATCTTCGATCACCTGACGGCTGTGTGCGAGCGAATCATGGATGGATGCCGACATTGGCAGCGCCGCCTTCAACTGCTCCGGCGTAATCAGTATGGACTGTGAGTCGACATTGACATTGTGTACTTCGATGTTGCTCATCGCGGGTTACCTGATAAAGTATTTCCCGTCTTTTCCCGTGAGCGCTGGCGTGTTTGATGGCACGCCATGCCCACGTAAATCGGGCGAGAAATTCTATAGTAGTCCCCGTTGTTTGTGTAGGCATCACTGCGGCCAGCCTTGGTGCAGGAGATAAGATTGGTCCCAAGTCTGTACGATATTACCCCACTTGAATCCCTGGTTGAGCAAGGTTATACGCTGCTGACCCCGAATTACCGGTTGGCTCGGCATATCAAGACTCAGTGGGACGTCAGGCGCATAGCAGCGGGGGACCGGGTATGGGAGCCCCTGCCAGTGCAGCCGCTCGAGAGCTGGCTGTTAGCCCAGTGGGAGTTAGCCGTCAGTCTGAACCTGCTGCCACCGGTCACTCCGCTATCGGCTGCTCAGGCCCTCGAACTATGGCGGCAAGTCATCGTGCAACAGGCGCGGCAATCGCCGGAATTTCGCCTCCTACGCCCCGCGGCGGCCGCTGAGCTGGCCAGTCAAGCATACGAGGCTTTACGGCGTTGGCGGGTTGACATGCGTAGGCCAAGCATTCGGCAGTCTTTCGAGTTGGAACGCGATTGTGGCTCTTTCCTATCCTGGCTGACGTTGTTCGAGGAGCGACTGACAGCATCACGGCAGTGCACTTTGCCAGACTGCCTGACGCAATTGCCAGCGCTCGCAGGACGCCTGCCGCCGACCCCGGTGGCGCTCGTTGAATGTGGCGAGATAGCGCCGCTGTTGCGCGCCGCGCTAGAGGCGCTTTGTAGTACAACAGTGGAAGTCAAACCGCAGACGGAACCTGGGGAGTGCCTGTTCCATTCTTTCAGTGATCCGCGCGCGGAACTGCAGGCGGTGGCCGCCTGGGCCGCGGGACTGCACCGCGCGCGCCCCACCGCAACCATCGGCATCGTGCTGAGCAATACGGTTGATGGAGTCGCGCTGGAGTACTTGCTGCGACGCGAGTTCAATTGCCTTGGCGACAGCTACACTGGTCTACCGGTCAACTTTTCCAGTGGCATTCCACTGGCCCAGACCCCATTAGTACGCGATGCCCTGGCAGCACTGTCCATGGGACTGGAACACACGACCGTGCAGGTTGTAGAAAGCTTGTTGCACTCACGTTTTCTAGATCTTGCGGACGCCCACAGTGCGCTCGCACAGTATTTCATCATGCACCTCTACACTGAAGGCCGGCAGACCCTGACAGTCGCTGCTGTACAGCATTCCGCCACCCACATTCAGTTGGGCGAGCAAAAAGGTCTGGTGTTGGGGCAATGTCTGCGCGCTGTTCAGGGCATGAGGGCATTGCGGCATCGAGCACGTCCTTCAATATGGGCCGAGCGCTACAGCGCGGTATTGTCACTATGGGGTTGGCCGGGCGTAGGGACGCTGGATTCGCTGGAATTTCAACAATTGGAACTGTGGTACCGAACGCTCGATGAACTGAGGGCCTATGATGCAGTCTGTGCGCCCATCGACTTCGGTGACGCGTTACGGCTCCTGCGCGAATGTTGCAGTCGCCAGATATCGCAGCCACAAACCGCTGACAGCGCCGTGCAGGTGCTGGGTCCTCTGGAAGCTGCAGGACTGGCGTTCGAGCATCTCTGGCTGTGTGGCATGCAAGGCGCGAGTTGGCCAGCGGCACCGCGCCCTAACCCCCTGATTCCAGTAGGCTTGCAAGCGCAATTGCGCATGCCACACGCAAGCGCCGAGCGCGAATGGGACTTTAGCGAGGCACTGATAACCCAGTATGCAAGGACCTGCCGCACGCTGCATGCCAGTTATAGTCGCCACATTGATGGCGTGGGGGACCTGCCCAGTGCGCTGCTGGCAGGCTTTACCTATCAGCCTGTCCCTGACCCGCCGCTGGTCGCACCCCAATGGTCAATGTCTTATAGCGAAAGGGTAATAGAGGAAGTGGCTGACAACCGGGGGCCATGCCTGCAGGGCGAGCAACTTGCCACGATGAAGGGTGGCAGCAGTTTGCTGGAAGACCAGTCACGGTGTCCTTTTCGAGCCTTCGCTTTGCATCGCCTGCAGGTAGCGCCGCTGGGCTCATTCAACGTAGCTTTATCACAGGCGGAACGCGGTGCGCTGTTGCATGGTGCACTATTTGCACTCTGGGGCGAGATTTGTGACTCCACGGCGCTGCACGCCCTGAGCGCTGAGGACCAGCAGCACACCATTGCGCGGGCGGTGCAGACCGCGTTGGCTGCTATCCCCGCCAGGAAGCGCGCCACGCTGGGCACCACCTATTGGCTGTTGGAAGCACAGCGACTGGCTTCACTATTGCATGAATGGCTGACTGTGGAGCGCACGCGCAGTGCATTTAGCGTGCTACAACGGGAGGAGGGCAAAACGCTGGAACTCGCCTCCTTACCGATACAGCTGCGCGTGGATCGAATGGATCTGCTCCCGGATGGTTCTCGCGTCATTATCGATTACAAATCCGCTGCCTGTACGGTGCAGGATTGGCTTGGCGATCGGCCGGCCAGGCCACAGCTTCTTTTGTACGGCATCGCCGAGCCAGGTGCTGCTGGTGCCCTGGCATTTGCCCAGCTACGCCCGCGCGACTGTCGCTATGTCGGACTTGGTCGCGTTGCTGCGGCAGACGGTATTAGCACGGACATCTCGCGTGTTGTGCAACCACGCATGAATAGCGCAGATTGGTCCAGCCTGAATACACACTGGCAACAAGTGCTTGAGCGCATCGCGACTGCATTCGTCGCAGGGGACGCACCGGTTACTCCACTCACACCTGCAACGTGCACACATTGCGGCTTACAGCCGCTCTGCCGTGTCAAACTCTCTGCACCGAGCGCAGGGGCACCGTCAGAATGAGTGTTCGCGTCGATGCCTTAGCCCGCGCCACAGCGGTGGATCCTACTGGTAGTTTTTGTGTCAGTGCGCCGGCCGGCTCAGGCAAAACCGAGTTGTTGATCCAGCGCTATCTCTGTTTGCTAGCGCGGGTCAAGCGCCCCGAACAGGTGTTGGCAATTACCTTTACGCGTAAGGCTGCTGCAGAAATGCGTCAGCGGGTAATGGCCGCGCTGCAGTCAGCAATCGTTGGTGAACCCTGCGTTAGCCAACATCAACACCTTACAAGGCGCCTGGCACAAAATGCGCTCGCTGCCGACGAACGTGAGAACTGGCGCCTCCTTAGGAACATCTCCCGCTTCAATATCAAGACGATTGACAGTTTCTGTGCCGGCCTTAGCCGACAAATGCCGGTACTGGGTCAAATTGGTGGCCAAGCCCGAGTGCAGGACGATGTCACACCACTCTATGCCGAGGCTGTACTTGAGCTTTACACGCTGCTGGATGAGGACCACCCGGTAGCGGAAGATCTGGCGTTCCTGATGCTGCACTTTGACAACAACTGGGAGCGTCTACAGGAGCTGCTGGTCTCCATGCTGGAGCGCCGCGAGCAGTGGCGCGGCTATGTGGGAGTCCACCATGCTCCGCAGGAGTCGCAGGACTACCTTGTCGCCACGGTAGCCGCGTTGGTGAGGGATGAGCTCGAAGTGCTGGCGTATTTGCTGGCACCGTACACAGAGGAACTTCTGGATCTGTTGCAATTTTCTGCGGTAAATCTCGCGTTACCCGTGCCGACCCATTTTCCGCGCAGCACGCCGGAAGACCTTCCGCTGTGGCGCACAGTAAAACAGCTACTGCTCAACAAAACCGGGGATTGGCGTAAGGTGTTGAGCAAACGGGAAGGATTCCCTACAGGCAAAGATGAACGACAGGCCCGTAAGGAACAGTTATACGCATTATTGAATCGGCTGCAGGAAGTCCCCGGTCTGCAGGTCCGACTAGCTGCAGTCCCGACCCT
Source organism: Haliea sp. (assembly GCA_031414375.1). Classification (GTDB taxonomy): domain Bacteria; phylum Pseudomonadota; class Gammaproteobacteria; order Pseudomonadales; family Halieaceae; genus Marimicrobium. The sequence goes on along the minus strand of JANNVJ010000053.1, from coordinate 49,555 downwards.
ACCCGAAATCCAAGCAGACAGCATGTCGTGGCAATTGGTGTTACACCTCTCACGTCTGCTACCCACGCTGGCAGCACAACTGTTGTTGGTGTTTCAGAAACACGGTGTAATCGATCACACCCACGTCGCACAATCTGCGCTACTTGCGCTGGGTAGCGATGATGCCCCTACCGATTTAGCCCTGCGCCTCGACTATAAGATTGAACATATACTGGTCGACGAATTCCAGGATACCGCCATTACCCAGTACGAGTTGCTGCATAAACTGACTCGCGGATGGGGCGAGTACAACGCACAGTCTGTGCACACGCCGCGCACCCTGATGATTGTCGGTGACGCCATGCAGTCGATCTACGGCTTTCGCGGCGCTAATGTCGGCTTGTTTCTAAAGGCTCAACTCGAAGGTTTCAATGGCGTTAAGCTTCAACCTCTCGAACTGCGCAGCAATTTTCGCTCTGACCAAGGTGTGGTGGAGTGGATAAATCAGACATTTTTACAGGCCTTTCCCACCCAACAGGACATGTACCGCTCACAGGTGCGCTACAACCCGGCCACCGCGGTGCGGCCGGTAGCAGTGGAGCAACCGGTACATGTGCATGCCTTTCACGGAGCGGACGCACGCACCCTGGAAGTCGAATTCATCTGCGCCCAGATCGCAAGCTGCGTAGAAGAAGGTGGTGAGACCCTTGCCGTTCTAGGGCGCAGCCGCAGTCACTTGCAACCCATCATCAAACGGCTGCGGCAGCTGAATATTTGCTGCAATGCCCCCGATCTGGACAGCCTCTCCCAGTCTCCCGTAGTAGCAGATCTAATGACCTTGTGTCGGGCACTGGCCAATGATGCCGATCGACTCGCGTGGATGGCCCTGTTGCGTGCACCCTGGTGTGGCCTGCAGCTAACGGATTTATTGTGTGTTGCGCAATATGGCGAAGCGTCACCGCACACATCCCTCTGGAGCAGCCTGCAGAGCGCACAACTGTACGATGCACTCAGCGTCAATGGCAGGGCACGCCTGCAGCGCCTAATGCCAGTACTGCGCCTGGCCAGGGAGAAGCGCGACCGGCTGGGGTTGCGCGTTTGGGTGGAGCAAGCCTGGCTCGGCCTGGGAGGCCCGCAATGCACTCCCAATTTAGAAGGACTGCAAGACGCAGAGAACTTTTTGCAGCTACTGGAGCAGGCCGAAGCGGAGGGCGTCGGGTTCGACCTTAGTTGGTTGTCACAACGATTGCAAAAGCGGTACATGAGTGCAGGTGATCCAGACAGCACGGTACATCTGATGACGTTGCACAAGGCCAAAGGTTTGGAGTTTGATCGGGTCATTATTGTGCAGTTGGATAGGGTGCCGCGCACTGACGGACGCGAGATACTGCTGTGGGACGAACACAGCAATACACACGGAGCACGCTCATTTCTACTGGCAGCAGATGATCTGGGCCCAAGTGACGCACCGACTCTGTATAACTATCTTAGGACGCAGCGTCAGGAAAAGGCGCTATTGGAAACGACCCGACTATTGTATGTAGGTGCCACTCGCGCCATAAAACATCTACTTCTTACTGCCAGCCTTGTATGGGATAAGAAAACCGAGTCGCCACGCGAACCTTCCAGACACAGCCTGCTCAGTCCAATATGGCAGGTATTCTCACAGCAGATGACACTGCACCAGGCAAGCACGGCACCAACGTCAGGTGACCAAATTCTTACTTCGCCGCTATTGATTCGTCTGGCGCGCAACGTCGGCAATATAGCAGCAGATGATGTTGTCCGTCCATCTCCACCACGCCGGGAGACCGGAAGACTAGTAGAACGCACTGACAATTATACAGAGCGCAGCATTGGCACCGTCGTACATCTGGCGCTCGAGGAATTGTCCAGGAGATCGAGTCTCCCTGAACACGCCAGTGTGCAGGATGAACAGCGCTGGCGAATGGCGCTGCAACGCCAAGGTCTGTGGGGCGAAGGGCTCGATGACGCAGTGCACAAAGTGCAGCGTGCCATCGCGCAGGCACTGCACCACGATCACAGTGGCCGCTGGCTATTATCATCAGAGCATAAAGATGCCCGCAGCGAATGGAATTTGACGACCATGGCCGCAAATGGCGACATCAGGGACATCGTCATCGATCGAAGCTTTATCGATCGGGAGACTGGACTGCGCTGGGTTATCGATTACAAAAACAGTAGTCCCATGCCGGGCGAATCGCTGGACCACTTTGCCACGCGGGAGAGTACCGCCTACCTAGAGCAATTGCGTTGCTACTGCGCAGCGGTACGCCAACTTGGTGCACAGCCTCTGCGCTGCGCCCTGTACTTCGCAGCCCTGGGGCACCTGCACATCCTGACAGAACTGGATGTTCCAGCCGCAGAGCTATTGGCTGACTGAGCCGTTCACCTCAGTCAGCCAAAGTAGACTACTTGGCTGGTTTTTCCTGTTTCTGGAGTGTAACCGCCATGGCCTCGGTAAAGACGACAACGGCCGTCTGGCCGACTTTTACACCCGCCATTTTCTCGGGCTCCACATCGCCAATCAGGTGTACTTTGCCGCGTGAATCCTTGATAACCACGTTGCCTGATGCAGGATTCAACTCCTCAATGGTAACGACTGCGCGGATCACACGGGCGGCATCAACACTGGGATGCGCAGTGTCCCCTGACACCGTCTTACCCTGCATCTCCACCCATGGTTCAGCCAATTCTTCTGCGGTGGGCGTACGCACTTCTCCCTCCAGCGCGGCGAAGAAGGTGCCGACCACTCTGTCTCCAACACTAACGTCTTCGAGCTTTATCACCTTTTCGGGTGCGTGGAGGGTAGTTTCCATGCCGTCAGCCCCGCGCAGCGTGACCTCACGCGTTGTCAGATCAATAGCTGTGACCTCGGCATCCAACTCCACTGCCACCGCGCGGCCTTTGGTTTGCGCTGCCTCATGGTGCGCAGCCTGGGAAAGCATGGGCAACGTGAGCGCCAGCATGGTAACCAGGCCTGCGCGCGTCATTGAAAAAGCCGCTTTCATCGTTATGCTCATGGGTAAACTCCTGTTTCGTTCGAGGGGTGCTTCGACACCGAACTGTGTCGAAGGGCGCGCTACGATACCCACAAGAGTGGCCCTAGTGCAACCAGTCGCTGCCCGGTGAACCTTTCAGCGCTTGCGTGCCAGCAGGATATTGAATTTTGAGTTACCTGCGAATTTTTCCACGGAGTGAAAATCTCGTTGGAGGACGGGCGCATAGTCAAGATGCCTATTGGCCACGAGGCACACAGAGCCGTCTGCTTGGAGATGTCGGCTACACTGGGCGATCAGGTGCCGACCGGCAAACTCATCCACCGTGTGCTCCTGGTGAAACGGTGGATTGCACAGAATGAGTTGCGCTGCTTCCCCCGCATAATCCTGCAGGGCATCGCCGTGGTGGAAACTGCAATTGTGCGTCGCCTGCGGCAATAGCCGGTTTGCGTTCCCCCGCGTCGAAGCAATCGCCATCGCTGACTCATCACAGAAAACCATGCGTTGCGCGAGGCCCTGTAACATCGCGCCCAGACCCAGAACCCCGTTGCCACAGGCAAGGTCAATGGCCGTCTCCACGGGTGTCAGACGATGCAACTGCTCCAGCATGAAGCGACTGCCCAAGTCCAATTTATCCCTGCTAAAGACATTGGCCTGGCTGTGCAACTCTGCGTTCATGGCCGCACAGTAGTACGTGGCCATGCCCGTCGATTCTGCAATTGATCGATCATCCCTGACGGCGCTGAACAGTCTCGCCTTGCGCTGCCCTGGGTGGCGCTGAGTCGGCCCGATACAGCGTTCCAGCAGGGTAGCGACATGGGGAGAGAGGTGTTTGTCCATACCGGCGGCCAACAGGGTTCCCCCGCAGGGAAGCCACTGTGCGATGCGCCTTAGCTGGTGTTCCAGAAATGGCAGCTGTTTGGGAATGCGCAGAACCACCTGATCCGGTGCGAACGCAGGCGTGTGGGTGCTCCACACAATGGGCGTCTCAGTACGCGCATTGCTGTCCTCGTTGCGTCGCAATGCTAGTACCGCCAGAGCCGAATCTGTCCACAATGCCTGCGGCCGGAGGGCAACACTGAGTGCGCCATACGCGTCATTGACGACCAACATCGCCGTACCGGGTATGCCACTGCGGTAAGCGTGTTCCAATAACAGGGTGTCAGCCGCACACCATGCCAGTAGCGTGTTTTCAGGCCTGACTGGGTAGCGTGCCAGGTCGAACGTGCCATAAGGCGATGGATAGGCCGCTGCACTTGCTGCCACTGTCATGGGCCGCACTGTGGTGCGTCTTGGTCAGCCACCGGTTGCGTGAAGGGTAAGCGTTTGTCCGGGTTGCAAGAAGGCATGCCGATCCAGTGAGTTCCACGACACAATGTCTTTGACAGGTACTTTAAACCTTGCGGCGATGCCGGACAGCGAGTCTCCCTTGCGTACCTGATACGTTTGGCTGCTGGCTGCAGTGGCGGTCAATGGTGCCGGTGCCTCTGCGGCGGCGTCGTTGCCGGGAATCTTCAGGGTGGCTCCGGCCCGGATGTTGCTACCACGAAGCCCATTGGCCTCCTGCAACACGGCCACCTGGGTATCAAACTTCTTGGCGATAAGGTCCAGGCTGTCTCCCGATCGAATGCGATAGGTCTGCCACTGTACCAGCTCCTCGGGCGTGAGTTGGGCGATGTTGTACTCAAAGCGATTGCGCGTACCAACGGGGACCAATATCTCCCCCGACAGGTTCGGGCCAATGGACTGCCCCAACTGCCCGGGATTCAGGGCGCGCATGGTGTCGATGTCGACACCAGCGAGTTGCGCCGCCTGCGACATATCCAGGGGTCGTGCGGCGTCGGCTATTTCAAAGGCGGGTGCGTTGTCGACGGCGGGAATCTCCACATCGAAATGTTCGGGGTCGGCAACGATCTGGGCGAGGGCGATCAGTTTGGGTATGTATTCCTCGGTATGACGCGGCAAGTTGAGTGACCAAAAGTCAGTGCCCAAACCCTTCGCGGCATTGGCCTCGCGTGCGCGGGTGACGTTTCCAGCACCGGAATTGTAGGCGGCCACCGCCAGCAACCAATCTTCATCGAACTCCTCGTACAGGGTTTCCAGGTAGTCCAGCGCCACCGTGGTAGAGTCCTGCAGCGAGCGGCGTCCATCGTATCGTGAGTTCTGCTCCAAACCCAGATGAATGCCTGTTTCGGGCAGAATCTGCCACAATCCCGCTGCACCGGACGGGCCGGAGGCAAACGGGTTCAAGCTGCTCTCGATAACGGGTATGAAGGCGATTTCCACCGGCATATCCCGCTTCTGAACTTCCTCCACAATGTAATACAGGTAGTTATCTGCCCGGTGTGTGATCCCAGGAAGATAGTTAGGCTGACGCAAAATCTCGCGTCGGGCGCTGTCAACCTGCGGCTTCTCCACGGTTTGCCAACTCAAATCCAGTCGAATGCGCTCCCACAGGTCATCCCCCGGCAGTGGTGAGACATCCGCCCATACTTGGCCTGAGTCGCTTGGCAGGAGGAAAATTAAAAAAGAAATAGCTATAACTAATGGATTTAACGTATTGAAATATATATTTTTATGGTCAATCATAATTCACTATAAGACCAATTTTCTGACTGAGGGTGGCACCCCAAAGGGCGCGTTCATTCGTTCAAAAACCGTCCTTCCAGCCTCTGACCAGTGTAAACACATCAACCGTACTGTCATTGCCCAGCCTTCCCTGCTGCCGCAATGAGTCGTGCAACGCCACAACATTACAGCGCATGAATGGGTTGGTAGCAAGTTCCAGCGCGATATGCGAGGGAACGGTGGGCTCACCCTGCAGCCGCGTCTCTTCGGCCATCGCACTGCGTGCTAAAAGGTCTGCATTGTCAGGTTCTACCGCACGGGCAAACGCTAAATTGGACAGCGTATATTCATGGGCGCAGTAGACCTTTGTCGCTGGTGGCAGGGCGGCTAGCGCTTGTAATGACCGCAACATCATCGCAGGGTTCCCCTCAAAGAGCCTGCCACAGCCACCGGCAAACAACGTATCGCCACAAAATACTGCAGGTATTTGCCCGCGGTGCACGTAGGCAATGTGATCCAGCGTATGACCGGGGACCTCGATGACCTCAAAGGCCATACCCAAGGCGTTCAGTGTATCGCCGGCGCCGAGGCGTCGGGTAATGCCGGCAATCGCGGGATTATGCGGTCCATAAACGACCGGCTGATACTTGGCGCACAGCGCCGCCACTCCGCCAGTATGATCGAAATGGTGGTGTGTGATGAGGATGCCGGCGAGCTCCAGTTGCTGCGCCTGCAGAGCATCCATAACGGGCTGTGCATCTCCGGGATCGACCACGAAAGCCTGACGCGACACGGGGTCAGACAATAGCCAGATGTAGTTGTCTGTGAATGCGGCTATCGGTTCGATGTTCAGCATGGGTTGGCATTCCAAACAGGTGAAAATACAGTAGTATTAGCACATTGGTTAAGGGGCCACTGGCCAGAATGACCCACAGCGCGATGCGCGGGGAACAAACGTGTAATGCGGGCGGATTGTATCGATATTTTCACCGAACTGGAATCCTGGTATGCCCGAGACGCTGGCCAGTACCTGATGGACGCAACGCGGAGCACCATTGCAGACCAGCTCGAAACCTCGTTTGGCTACCACATTCTACAATTAGGCGTGAGCGGGCCACGCCCCTTGTGCCAGGGCAGCCCCATCAATCATCGACTGTACTGTGCCGGACGCCCCGGGGCAGGAGTGGGCCTGGTAGCAGAGGCCGACGAGTTGCCGCTGGAAAGTGACAGCGTCGATGCCATCATCGCGCACCACTGCCTGGAATTTGCCGCCAATCCCCATCAGGTGTTACGCGAAATTCAACGTGTGCTCACTCCCCAGGGACAGCTGCTGGTCGTCGGCTTCAACCCCTACAGCCTGCTGGGTTGCGAGACTCGCCTACGCGGTGTTCTGCACGATCCATTGTGGTCCCAACACCACCCGGTGAGTGAGCATCGCCTCACGGACTGGCTGCATCTGCTGGGCTGTGAAGTGCTTGAAACCTTCCGGCTTTATGGGCTGCCGCCTGCTGGCAAAGGCCGACTGCGGCAGCTCATAGCACGGGGCGATGCCTGGACCGCACGACATAATCTGCCCATAGGGGGCCTGTATATACTGCATGCCACCAAGCAGGTGGCCGGGCTACACCGCCCCAAGCGACTAACGCTACCCCGCAGGGGTACACTGATTAGCCTCGTGCCGAAACCGGCGCCCACGCCCGCACCGCGCTCTGTGTCTCCACAGAGGAAGATATCACCTGAGAATGGAAGTGTAGTCTATTGAAAAACATAGAAATATTTACAGACGGAGCTTGCCGAGGCAATCCCGGACCAGGGGGCTGGGGGGCGCTGTTACGCTACGGCGACGTAGAGCGCGAGTTGTTCGGTGGTGAACCGGATACCACCAATAATCGTATGGAGCTGCAGGCCGCGATCGAGGCTTTAAGAGCCCTTTCACAGCCCTGCAGCGTCGATCTCACCACGGATTCGGTGTATGTGAGGAACGGCATCACTACCTGGCTTGAAGGTTGGAAGAAGAAAGGCTGGAAGACCGCAGCGCGCCAGCCCGTCAAGAATGTGGACCTGTGGCAAGCGCTTGACCTGGAAAATCAACGCCACCAGGTGCGCTGGCACTGGGTGAAAGGGCACAGCGGCCACGTGGAAAATGAACGCGCCGATCAGCTGGCCAATCGCGGTATCGACGCATTGCCGCAGCAGCGGATTGAACAGACATGAGACAAATCGTACTCGATACCGAGACGACGGGATTGGAGGTCGCCAAAGGCCATCGCATTATAGAAATCGGTTGCGTGGAATTAATCAACCGCAAGCTTACAGGTAATCATTACCAGCAGTACATTAATCCGCAGCGCGACATTGATCAGGGCGCCATCGAAGTGCATGGCATCACCAATGACTTCCTTGCCGATAAGCCGACGTTTGCGGCCATAGCGACAAGCTTTCTGGAGTTCGTGCGCGGTGCTGAACTGGTTATCCATAACGCGCCCTTCGACATCGGATTCCTGAACAGCGAACTGCAGCAACTTTCACCAGGGAGCCCGGAGTTGCAAACGCTTTGCAGCATCACCGACACCTTGTTGATGGCGCGTGCCAAACACCCTGGGCAGCGCAATAGTTTGGACGCGCTCTGCCAGCGCTATCTGGTAGACAACTCGCAGCGCGATCTACACGGCGCGTTGCTGGATGCCGAAATATTGGCCGACGTCTATCTGGCCATGACAGGTGGACAGACAGCGCTGCAACTGTCTGACTCCGGTAACGACAGCGATGGCCACGCGCGCGCAGAGCCGATTATCCGCTTGCCCACCGGTCGCAAAATACTGCCCATTATCGCGGCCACGACAGAAGAACTCGCCGCGCATGAGGCACTACTACAGGCTATTGCTGCAGCCAGTGGCGGCCGTGTGGTGTGGCGAGAGGTTACCACCGGAGAGAGGCCCGATGTTTAGACCGGACAACAATCCACCACAAACCACTACATCTGCATTACACATCGTATTCCAGGATGGGCAGATGCTCAGCGATATGCGCTCCCGCACCGGGTGCCTGATTGCCCGGGAAGAGTTACTGCAAGGTGGATGGACCGAGCTGCGTCGCCAGTTTCTGGGTTACTGGCACGATCAGCCCTGTTACGTACTTGAAATAGATACCGTGGACCAACCAGACCCCATGCGGTACCAAAAGGGCAGTCTGTATCATATTCTTGGCAGGGTGGATGAACAGCTTTTTGCGCTGGCAGGAAGGGCCTCGCAACTGCTGGACTGGGAACGTGATCACCAGTACTGCGGCCGCTGTGGCAATCCGATGCGCGTGGATGCCCAGGAGCGAGCGATGCGTTGCGATCCTTGCAGGGTTATCAATTACCCGCGTATCGCGCCCTGCATCATCGTGCTGGTGACGCGGGGTGAAGAGCTGTTGCTGGCACGCAATGCCAACTTCCCCCAGCCGATGTACAGCACACTGGCCGGTTTTATTGAGGCAGGCGAAACCGCCGAAGAAACATTGTCGCGCGAAGTGCGTGAAGAGGTGGGCGTGGAGGTGGCCAACCTGCGCTATTTTCAATCACAATCCTGGCCGTTCCCAAACCAGCTGATGCTGGGGTATTTCGCCGAGTACGCAGGCGGTGAGATTGTCTGTGACGGCACTGAGATTGCCGATGCCCGCTGGTTCCACTACAGTGACTTGCCCATGATCCCACCGCCATCCTCGATATCCGGGCAACTGATACAACACTATATTCAATCCTTGAAGTAAGCAGCTGGAGTACACCTTTGGAATTTATCTATGAATACGGGCTGTTCCTGGCCCAGGCAGTTACATTTGTCGCCGCAGTCCTGATTCTTGTTACTGGCCTGGTAGCGCTGGGTCAACGCCAGCGCGCTGACCAACATGAAGGCCATATCGAAATACGCGATCTCAATGAGAAGTATCGTGATATTAGCGAAGCCATTCGCGATGTCATTGATGATCCCGAGGTCTTGAAGTTGCAAAAGAAAGCCGCCAAGAAGGACGACAAGCTCAAAGCCAAGCAGGCTAAAAAGAAACTTAAGAAGGGCATCGATACTGCGGCTGAAGATCGTCGCAAACGGCTGTATCTTCTTCATTTCGATGGGGACATAAGAGCCAGCGCCACCGACCATCTGCGGGAGGAGATCTCCGCCATTATTCCCCAGATCGTGCCCGGCGACGAAGTCTTAGTAAACCTCGAAAGCCCGGGAGGAATGGTACACAGTTACGGCCTGGCAGCCAGCCAACTGCAAAGAATTAAAACTGCCGGCATCCCTCTCATCGTTGCGGTCGACAAGGTGGCAGCCAGTGGCGGCTATATGATGGCCTGCGTCGCCGACCGCATCATTGCCGCGCCTTTTGCAGTGCTCGGCTCCATCGGCGTCATCGCCCAGCTGCCCAACTTCCACCGACTGTTACAGAAAAACAATGTCGATTTCGAACTGCTCACCGCCGGTGAATACAAGCGCACTCTAACCATGTTCGGCGAAAACACAGACAAGGGCAGGGAAAAATTTGTAGAGGAGCTGGAGGAAACTCACGACCTGTTCAAGAGTTTCGTCAGCGCCAATCGTCCTGCGCTGGATATTGCCAAAGTCGCCACCGGCGAAGTCTGGTACGGGCAAAACGCGTTGGAGGAAGGGCTGGTCGATGAACTGCAAACCAGCGACGCCTTCGTGCAGGCCAGGCTCCCAGACTGGGATGTATTTGAAGTCCGATTTGTACACAAAAAGAATTGGCAGGAGAAACTGGGCTTTGCCGCAGAGGCGGCGCTGGAAAGAAGTTTTCTCAAAATCTGGCAGCGGGGGCAGGGCGGGAGTCACTACTAAATTATGAATACTGACCAGTCAGCTATAGACGAGTTTGCAGCGCTCGACGCCACGGCACAAGCCGCCCTGGTGCGCAGTGGCGCAGTCTCCGCCCTGGAGTTGGTCGACGCAGCCATTGCGCGTATCGATCGCGGGAACCCCGCGCTCAACGCCGTCATTCATCCGCGTTTTGAAAAAGCGAGGGAGGAAGCCCGGGGCGTACTACCCGATGGCCCCTTCCGCGGCGTACCTTTCCTGTTAAAAGACCTCGACGGGTATTCGGCGGGAGATCCGTATCACGCGGGAAATCGCGCGTTGGCGCAAGCGGGCTACATTGCGCCCACCGACAGTTACCTCACCACCCGATTCCGCCAGGCGGGACTGGTGATCCTGGGCCGCACCAATACGCCGGAGTTCGGGCTAATGCCTACGACCGAACCGCTTGCCAAGGGCCCAACCCGCAACCCCTGGAACCTCGGGCACTCCACGGGCGGCTCCAGCGGTGGTTCAGCGGCGGCGGTGGCCGCCGGTTTCGTACCAATGGCCCATGCCGGCGATGGCGGCGGATCCATTCGTATACCGGCTTCGGCGTGCGGCCTGGTGGGGCTCAAACCCACGCGCGGTCGGCACTCACTGGGGCCCGAAGCGGGCGAAGCGTGGGGCGGACTCGTGGCGCGCATGGCCCTGACCCGTACCGTGCGCGACTGCGCCACGGTATTGCAGGCCATCCAGGGCGAAATGCCCGGCGACCCCTACACTGCACCACTGCCGCTACGGCCCTACCCGCAGGAATTATCAGCGCCCGGCCCACGGCTGCGCATAGGGTTCACGCTCAAGTCCGGAGATGCGTCCTGTGTTACGTCGCCCGAGTGCGCCACTGCGGTGCATGCAACGGCTAAACACCTGGAGTCGCTGGGGCATCACGTCGAGGAAGCCCGCCCCGCGGTCTGGAATTCGACGGCGTTTTTCGACAATACCATGGCGCACTTCATGACGGCCTACGGGGTGTGGACCGCCGCCGAACTGGATCGGGTAGGTACCATGATTGGTCGTCCGCTGACCGAGGACGATGTCGAACCCGGCACCTGGCTCATTGCCGAGCCCGGTCGAGCAACGACCGGCCTCGCCTATTTGGAGGCGATAGAGTTCTTTCATCGGGGCACGCGCGAAATGGCGAGCTTCTGGTCCGCCGACGGCTTCGATCTGCTGCTCACGCCCACTCTGCCTGAACCACCGCCACCGCTGGGACAATTTCATGATGCCAACAATGCGTTGGCGGGCCTGATTCGCTCATCGCAAATCGTACCCTTTGTCGCCGCATTCAACATTACGGGGCAGCCCGCCATTTCTCTGCCCGTGCACATGGACAGCACCGGCTTGCCGATCGGGGTGCAATTGGTGGCCGCGGCGCATCGCGAGGATCTGCTGTTGCGCACGGCGGCGGAGCTTGAGGTAGCAATGCCGTGGTCAACCGCGCCTGTTGTCCCGCGGCAGCGGTAGCCGATGGGTAGCTGTGCTGGAAAGACGTTTTCTCAAAATCTGGCAGCGGGGGCAGGGGGGTAGTAACGACTAGATGCAAGAGCTTAGCCCGCATCGAGTTCAACGGGGAATAATGGGACACCGATTATCCACATTATCCAATCCGGTTTGCTTGCGACGGCTCGGTTAGTTAGACCGCCCACCGCTCAGAAGGCTAAGATATTCGCGGTGGGAGGTCTAACCAACCGGACCTGCCGGATACACAGAACTGCAATTAGATAAGCTAAAGGGCGCTGGCCGCTTTTTTCCGACGACTGTAGCCCAGCGCAGCAAGACCGAGGCCTATCAGGGGTAGCGTCGCGGGAACAGGGACCTCCTCCTGCCCCTTCGAAAACTCCAGGTCATCCCAGCCGAACTGGCCCCCACCGCTCACTACGGCAACGGAAAGGGCAGTTCCACTAAAACCAATCGATACAAAATCAAACACATTGGGATCGTTGGTCAGCAAGATCTGTGAACCGAGAATCGTGCCAGTGCCATTGAGGCCATCAAAAATAGTGAGGGTCGAATCAGAAAACGCGCCGTAACTGAAGTCGAATACACCTGTAAACCCAGCAAGTACGTTCATGAACCCAGTTCCGCTCGCCGAATATGCTAAATTGGGCTGAGATGTTTGGCCAAACCCGCCGGTTATCACCCAATCGCCGGTTTGAAATATCACGCCGTCTCCGGCATAAAAGTTGTCTACGGGGTTGGTTATTCCAGGGTCATCAAAATTGATGAGAGTCGCCTGCGCGAATAGCGAAAAGGCAAAAAGTAATGTGCCCAGCAATGCTGATCTACATTTCATACATATCTCCTTTAACGACAAACACCACGGCTACTTTCCTCCAGCAACGCTTCCACAAAGGCGAGGTAGCGGCACTTGCTGGGACCGGCATTCTGGAGACATCCGCCAGAAGCGTCTTCCCAGAGCGCAAATTTTATACCAATAAATGTTAAGTCATTCGCAAACAATAGGTTGATCGTCCAGCGCTCTCGACTGGGTGCGGTTGAACCGGCGATATGTAAAAAATGCTGACACCAATCGAAACTTTAGATCAGCGATCCATCTCCCTGCACGTACGCATCCAAGACTCGACCGATTCCAGACGAAACCGCTTGCGCGGCAGGGCAAAGTAAAAAGTACGACGCATATTGCGCCGGGGCAGGGTGAGGGGCACGAGATCGCCATTGGCAAAATTCTTGTGTAACACTATGCGTGACAGGCAGCCAATTCCCAGGCCCGACTCCACCGCGTTCTTGATCGCCTCGTTGTGCTTGAACTCCAGATAGACATTGATATCGGGCAGTAGGCCGGCCAGCGCGCGGTCAAAGGTTTGGCGCGCGCCAGAATCGGGTTCCCGCAAAATCCACAGCGCCTCCCTGATGTCCTTGTTGGTTAGAGTCTTTTTGCGCGCCAGTGGATGGTCGGCGGCGCAGAATACGATCAGTTCATCGTCACGCCAGGGAATCAGTTCGAGTTCGCGGTGATGTACTTCACCTTCGATCATGCCGATGTCCACATCAAAGTTGAGTACCCTGGCTACAACGTCCGGTGTGTTTGCAATATCCAGCTGTACGTCCGCCTCTGGATAGCTCGCCAGATAACCCGCGAGGTAGCGCGTGGCGAGATGGTTGCCGATGGTGAAGCTTGCGCCTACTTTAAGGTGGCCCACGTCGGTGTGGTCCAGCAGCTTCTCCTCGAAGCTGTGGCAGTGGGCGAGCAGGGTTTCCGCTTCCTTGCGCAGGGTGTGGCCGATAGCATTGAGCGCCAGTTTGTTACTGACCCGGTCGAACAGCGTGACCGCATAGGTGTGTTCCAGGTTCAGCAGCGCTTCGCTGGCGGCGGACTGCGACATGTGCAGGCTCTGCGCTGCTTTGGAGATGTTCTGGTGTTTTGCCACCGCGAGGAAGATTTGCAATTGCCTGAGAGTGAATTTCATAGGCCGCCTCTGGATTAGGTATCGGTTAACCTCTATTACCGGAAAAACCGGTAGGTGTATCCATAATATCCTGTTTTACATGGAGATCACATGGCCCTATTCTGGTCGGGTATCTTCATCTTAGGGCAGCTGGTCAATGCGGCGGCTAGCAATCAAATCATTGAACGACATACTGGAGGGCTCACGCATGGCGGAACAAAAAGCAACGAACGTACACTGGCACGAGGGCGATATCACCCGCGAGCATCGCAGTACACTATTAGGCCACAAGGGGGCTACGTTATGGTTCACGGGACTCTCCGGCAGTGGCAAGAGCACCGTGGCGGTAGAACTCGAAGGTACCTTGAATGAGATGGGCGTACTGTCCTATCGCCTCGACGGCGATAACGTGCGTATGGGCATCAACAAGAATCTGGGGTTTTCTGCGGAAGACCGCACCGAGAATATCCGCCGCATCGGCGAAGTGGCCAAACTGTTTGTCGACAGCGGCGTGATTGCCCTGAGCAGTTTTATCAGCCCCTATAAGGCCGACCGCGACCAGGTGCGCGCCTTGCACGAGGCAGCAGGCATGGATTTTATTGAAATCTACGTTGACTGCTCACTGGCAGCGGCCGAGGGTCGCGACCCGAAGGGCCTATACAAAAAAGCCCGCGCTGGCGAGATCAAGAATTTTACCGGAATCGATGACCCGTACGAGGAACCTTCCAACCCGGAAATTCACCTGCATTCCGACCAGCAGAGTTTGCAGGAAGAAGTTCAGCAAATACTCAGCGTGCTGCGTGCCCGCGGCATCATCAGCAAATAGCCAGGAGAATGTAATGATCAAGCCACACGGCTCCGATGAGCTCAACCCGCTTTTTGTCTACGATACTAAAAAACGCAACGCGCTGCTGGCGGAGGCCGAGAAGCTGCCCGCCCTTTTGCTCAACTCGGCGGCAGCCGCCAATGCGGTGATGCTTGGAGGAGGGTACTTCAACCCCCTGACCGGCTATATGAATCTTACCGACGCCCTGAGTGTCTCGGAAAAAATGCGTACCGTGGACGGCTTGTTTTTCCCTGTGCCCATCGTCAACTTGACCAAGGAGACGGGCGTGCATGCTGGCACGCGCATCGCACTGCGCGACCCGAATGTAGAAGGCCACCCGGTACTGGCGGTAATGGAAGTGGACGCGGTGGAGCAGGTCAACGATGAGCAGATGGCGTTCATGGTGCAGAAAATCTTTCGTACCAGCGATGCAAAGCATCCCGGTGTAGCGACCTTCACCAATCTCGGTCGCACCCTGTTGTCCGGCCCCATCCAGGTACTGAGCTTTTCCTACTTCCAGACCGATTTTCCCGACACCTTCCGCACCGCCGTGGAAATTCGCCATGAGATCGCCGAGCACGGCTGGGAAAAAGTGGTCGCCTTCCAGACCCGCAATCCCATGCACCGCGCCCATGAAGAACTGTGTCGCATGGCCATGGAGAAGCTACATGCCGACGGCGTGCTGATTCATATGCTGCTGGGCCAGCTCAAACCGGGCGACATTCCCGCCGATGTGCGCGATGCGTCGATTCGAAAAATGGTCGAGATTTACTTCCCGCCGAACACGGTGATGGTGACGGGTTATGGCTTTGACATGCTCTACGCGGGCCCTCGCGAGGCCGTATTACACGCGGTATTCCGCCAGAACTCTGGCTGTACCCATCTGATTGTGGGGCGCGACCACGCTGGCGTAGGCGATTACTACGGCGGCTTCGACGCGCAGACCATCTTCGATGAGGAGGTGCCCGAGGGTGCTCTTGAACTGCAGATATTCAAGGCCGATCACACCGCCTACAGCAAAAAACTGAACAAGGTGGTGATGATGTGTGATGTGCCGGATCACACTACCGAGGATTTTGTCTTGCTATCGGGGACTGCGGTGCGCGAAATGCTCGGGAAGGGGATAGCGCCACCGCCAGAGTTTTCCCGGCCCGAGGTGGCGAAAATCCTGTCGGACTACTATCAGTTGCTGGATAAATAATCCGAACCCGGTACAGACTCTTTTGGTGATGCTATGAATTACGATCTGTTTAACGGTGATGCGGATGGCATCTGCGCCTTGCTGCAGTTGCGCAAGGCAGAGCCTCGTGAGGCCGCGCTGATCACCGGCGTCAAGCGGGATATCAACCTGCTGGCCAAGGTGGACGCTGCATCCGGCGATCGGATTACTGTGCTAGATGTGTCTATGGACACCAACCGCGCCGCGCTGGATAAGGCGCTGGCCAGTAACGCTACCGTGTTCTATGTGGACCATCATTTCGCGGGGGACATTCCCCAGCATCCCAACTTGACGGCGATCATCAACGAAGCGGCCGACGTGTGTACCTCTGTGCTGGTCAATGGACACTTAAAGGGCCGCCATCTTGATTGGGCGGTAACCGGAGCGTTTGGCGATAACCTGCATGACACTGCACGAACGCTCGCAAAAGGGCTGGACCTCTCGGAGACGGACCTAGCCTCGCTGGAAGCCCTCGGCACGTATATCAACTACAACGGCTATGGTCCGGCGCTAGCCGATCTGCACTTCGATCCTAAAGAGTTGTACCTGCGGTTGTATGCAGCGGCAGATCCGCTGGATTTCGTGCAACACTCACCGGATTTCAAGAAACTCAGCACCGGCTATCAGGAAGATATGGCGCTGGCGGAAGGGCTGCAGCCACTGCACAGCAAGCCGGGCAGTGCCGTGTTCCTGTTGCCCGACCAGGCCTGGGCGCGCCGTGTCAGCGGTGTTTACAGCAACGACCTGGCAACCAACAACCCGGAGCGGGCACACGCGGTCCTGACCGAAAAAGACAATGGCAACTACCTGATCAGCGTGCGCGCACCGATGACCAACAAGCGCGGTGCGGCAGAACTGTGCCTGCAATTTCCCACGGGCGGCGGCAGGGCGGGGGCGGCGGGTATTAACGACCTGCCCGCTGACCAATTGCCGGCGTTTGTCGATGCGTTTGAGAAAACCTACCCCGCCTGATTTTTTCCCTTCCCCACTGGGCGTGCTCAGTTTCCGAATTGGAATCGCTGTCCCTTCGTTTTTGTCATAAGCTAGCGCTTGGGTAGGAGCAACGGAGGAACGTGATGGCCAGGATCAGGATGGGCATGGTCGGCGGGGGAGAGGGCGCTTTCATTGGCGCTGTCCATCGGATGGCTGCGGCACTGGACGGTGCCATCGAGCTGGTCTGCGGGGCCTTTAGTGGCGACGCCGATCGCGCCCGACGTTCAGCTGCAACACTGTACCTGCCACACGACAGGGTCTACGCCGATTACCGCACGATGATGCTGGCAGAAGCAGCGCTGCCGCTAGCTGAGCGCATGCAGTTTGTGGCCATCGTCACCCCCAACGACTTACATTTCCCCGTTGCAGAAGCAGCGCTGCGCAGCGGCTTGCATGTGCTCTCGGACAAACCCGCTACCCTGAATCTGGATGAGGCACTGCGTCTGCGGGATATCGTGTCCCAGACCGGGTTGCTTTACGGCCTGACACACACTTATACCGGTTATCCTCTGATAAAGGAGGCCAGAACCCGGGTGGCGGCAGGGGAGTTGGGTAGTATCCGCAAAATCGTCGTCGAGTACTCGCAGGGTTGGTTGGCCGATCGCCAGGAAGACACAGACAACAAGCAAGCTGCATGGCGGCTCGACCCAGCCCGGGCCGGCGTCAGCAGCTGTATGGGTGATATCGGCGTGCATGCGGCTAATCTGGCAGAGTATGTCAGCGGACTGAAAATTACTGAGATCTGCTCGGACCTGACTGCGTTCGTGCCCGGCAGAACACTGGATGACGATGGCGCAGTCCTGCTGCGCTTTGACAACGGCGCGCGCGGCGTGCTGCAGGCCAGCCAGATCAGTGTCGGGGAGGAAAACTCTCTCAGCATGTGCATCTATGGCGACAAGGGCGCGCTGGAGTGGTGCCAGCAAGAACCCAATACCTTGTGGCTGAAGTGGCCTGATCGTCCCACCGAGATGCTGCGCAGCGGCGGAGCCTATCTGAGCGAACTGGCCGCTGCAAATACGCGCACGCCCATGGGACATCCGGAGGGTTACCTGGAAGCCTTTGCGAATATCTACATGGCCTTTGCCGGACAGATTCGCGCCCGCGAGTCGGGACAAGCACCCACTGTGCGCGCCGCTGATTGCCCCGGCATCGAAGAGGCCATTCGTGGCATGACCTTTATCGAACTCGCCGTTGCTGCCAGTGCCAGCGACATCAAATGGCACGCGTTTGAACAATACTGATCCACAGAGGTTAAACCCATGTCCAAGATGAAAGGCCCGGCCATTTTCCTCGCGCAGTTCGCAAGCCAGGAGGCACCCTTTGACACACTGGCAAACATTACGCGCTGGGCTGGCGACCTCGGCTACACCGGGGTACAGATTCCCACCTGGGAGGCGGGACTGATAGACCTGGCCACAGCGGCCGACAGCAAAGATTACTGTGACGAGTTGCGCGGCACTTGTGAGCAGAATGGCGTAGCGATCAGTGAACTGTCTACCCACCTGCAGGGCCAATTGGTCGCTGTACATCCAGCCTATGATGAGCAGTTTGACAGCTTCGCACCGGCGGCCGTGCGCGGCAACCCGCAGGCGCGCCAGCAATGGGCCGTGCAGCAGTTACTGCTCGCCGCGCGTGCCAGTCACAACCTCGGGCTCAACGCGCACGCCACGTTTTCCGGCGCCCTACTGTGGCACACGATGTACCCCTGGCCGCAGCGCCCAACAGGTCTGGTGGAATCCGGTTTTAAAGAACTCGCGGCGCGCTGGCGGCCCATTCTCGACGCCTTCGATGCTGCCGGAGTAGACCTGTGCTATGAGATTCATCCCGGGGAAGATTTGCACGACGGTGTGACCTTTGAGCGTTTCCTCGCCGCCACCGGCAATCACCCGCGCTGCAACATCCTGTATGACCCCAGCCATTTCATGCTGCAACAACTGGACTATATCCAGTTTATTGACTTCTACCACGAACGCATCAAGATGTTTCATGTAAAAGATGCGGAGTTCAATCCCACGGGACGCAGCGGTGTCTACGGCGGCTATCAGGACTGGACCGATCGTCCCGGACGCTTCCGCTCGCTCGGCGACGGACAGATAGACTTTAGTGGCATCTTCAGCCAGTTCGCGCGCTACGGCTTTGAGGGCTGGGCGGTGCTGGAGTGGGAGTGCTGCCTCAAGCATCCAGAGGATGGGGCACGCGAAGGTGTGGATTTTATCAACCATCACATCATTCGCACTACGGACAGAGCCTTTGACAACTTTGCCGGGGGTAGCACTGATGAAGCCCGCAACCGGCGCATCCTGGGGCTGGACCGAAGTACCTGAAAACAACAACATGTTCCTGAACAAAACAATAACAAGGAGAACACACGATGACCGATAAACCGCTGGATCGCCGGCGCCTGTACTACGTTGGCAACCTGTCGATTTTCATGATCGGCCTGGGCTTTGCCGTGCGTGCGAATATTGCGCCCAACCTGCAGGGAGACATCTACGACAAGATTGACCTGGCCAACTCTGCCGCCATGGTGGGAGAGGCACTCGGCGCCACCTTCACCGGCTTTGCCCTGACCCTGCTGTTCGGCAGTGCGCTGGTAGACCTGATCGGCATGAAACGGATGTTGTTGCTGTCTGCATTGGGTTACCTGGCCGGGGCAATCGGCCTGCTGGTTGCTACAACATTACCCGTAAGCCCTGGGGTGGCGAACATCATACTGGCCAGCCTGCTGCTGACCGGTCTCGGGTGGGGCGCGGTGGAAGCCGCCTCTAATCCAATGATCGCGGCTTTGTACCCTGAGGAAAAAACGCATCGACTCAATAGCCTGCATGCCTGGTGGCCTGCGGGAATCGTGGTAGGTGGACTGCTGGGCGTGGCAATCACCGGGCTGGGGCTTCCCTGGCAACTGAACATGATGGTGCTGATGATACCTGCGCTCATTCTTGCGTGGCTGGTGGCGACCTCTATTTTTCCCGTCACAGAGCGCGTTGCTGCCGGAGTGAGCTACACCCAAATGCTGGCAGAATTAGTGAAACGTCCACTCTTCTGGGTGTTCTGGGCCTGTATGTTCCTGACCGCCGCCGCAGAGTTGGCACCGGGGCAGTGGGTCAATATCTCACTGTCGAATATCGTCGGTATGCAGGGCATTTTACTATTGGTTTACGTCAGCGCACTGATGTTTGTGATGCGACACTTTGCAGGTCCTGTGGTGGCGCGCATCTCATCAGTGGGCCTGATGTTTGTCAGTTGCCTGGCCGCAGGTGTCGGCCTGTATTTGCTGAGCCGCGCTGATACACCGGCATTGGCCTTGGCGGCCGCGACCGTGTGGGGCATCGGCGTGTGCTATTTGTGGCCAACCATGCTGGCCATTGTCTCCGAGCGATTCCCGCGGGGTGGCGCGGTGGCCATGGGCCTGATGGGATTTGCCGGTGGTATGTCCATCCAGTTTGTACTGCCGCAGATGGGCGCCATTTTTGATTCCGCCAAAGCGCAGGCAGCAGGGGGAGCAGACCAGTTGGCGAGCCTGTCACCGCAGGCCATGGCTGAAGTCGTGCGCTATGCCTCCGTAGAATCGTTCCAGTCGGTGGCCTATGTACCGCTGTTGGTGTTACCGGTGTTCGGGCTCATCTGGTGGACTGATCGCAGGAAGGGAGGGCACCAACGGGAATCCATGGGTGCACCCGATACGACGACACAGCGTTAGTGGACGTGAAGACATGAACGTGAAAATTGGTATGAATATGTTGCTGTGGGGGATTCAGATCACTGAGGAGCACATTCCGGTCTTTGCAGGTCTTGCCGGCGCTGGCTACGACGGTGTAGAAATTCCCGTCGTCGGGCAGTCGAGGGCACAACTCACAACCATGGCCGCCGCCTGCGATGATCTGGGCCTTGCGCGCACTGCTGTGGCCTTCGTGGGAGAGCACGTCAATCCGATCTCGCCTGACCGCGCCATCCGCGCCGCCGCCGTGGATAACCTGAAGAAGGCTATTGATGACGCGCAACTCATCGGGGCTGACCTGCTCGGCGGTGGTATTTACCAGGCGCACAAGTATTTTACCGGGCGTGGCCCAACGCGGGAGGAGTGGAACTGGTCGGCCGACTACCTGCGGACCTGTGGCGAGTACGCGCAGCAGGTCGGCGTGCGGCTCGGGCTGGAATTTCTCAACCGTTTCGAGGTGTTCCTGATCAACACGTCGGCCGATTGCAGGCTGATGGTGGAGCAGGTCGGGCTGGATAACGTCGGTGTGCACTACGACACACACCACGCCAACATCGAAGACCCCAATCCGCGGGCAGCACTGCTGGATATTCAGCATGCCATCAATCATGTGCATCTGAGTGAGAGTCATCGCGGCACGCTGGGTACCGGGCAGGTCGATTGGGACGCCAATTTTGCCGCCCTGCATGAGATCGACTACAGCGGCTGGCTGGTGATCGAAGCCTTTGGCACCGTCGATCCCAACCTGGCCGCCGCTGCCAATATCTGGCGCTATGCGTTCGCCTCGCCGGAAGAGGTGTATCGCACCGGCATCGAATTTATCCGCGAGCGCCTGTAAGACTGTGGCATGGCTGTGTATGATGCTGACAACACAATGGGGGGAGTAATACTGTGATGACCACATCCAAACGCCCATGGATCATTGCTCTGGCGGCCGCCCTGTATCTTTACTTCCTGTTGCCCGCCACGGCCGACATGTTCTTTGCGCTGTACCACGTGACCCACCTCGGCCCCCTCTATTGGGGCTACAGCGGGTTCAAAGCGGCGGGGTATTACTTGGGTATCTATGAGTACCGCCTGCTCGTCTGCCTGTTGCTCGCTGTGGCCATCATCGCTATTCCTTCATTATTCAAAAAGCTCCGCGGAGCCTGAGAGGTCGCTATGAATCGACGCGAGTTCCTGCAGTGTGCGGCCATCCTCGCATCCGGGCTCAGCGCCAGCCAGCTTGGGTTCAGCCTGAGTGAGGAACAAAAGGTGTTCCTGGCGAATGCACCTGGCTTCAATAGAGGCGCGGTGAATTACTTCACTACAACCCAGCGCGATATTGTCACCGCGATGGCCGAAGCGATCATGCCACGCACGGACACGCCCGGTGCGATCGATGCCCGCGTTCCCGCTTTTCTTGAACTGATGGTGGCCAACTGGCTGAACGACGAGGAACGAGCCATCTTCAATGCAGGACTGCAAGATGTCGAAACGCGCATTCCTGCGGAGTTTGGCAAGTCTTTTAATCTATTGGGTGCGCAGGAGCAACTGCAGATACTGGAAGCGCTGGAAGACGCCGCGTCAGATTCCCCCTGGTATGAATTTGGTAATGTGCAGCGAGAGTACATCAGCGACGCGCCGTTCATCTGTCAGTTGAAAGAACTGACAGTCTGGGGTTTCTTTACCTCCGAGGAAGGCGGCTCACAAGTGCTGCGTTACGATCCCATGCCAATGCATTTCAATGGCGACACGCCACTGGCGCCCGATGACAATTCATGGACCACTCCGCTGTAACCCGGTGATGCATAACGATGATTGAAAACACGCAATATGATTTCGATGCCATAGTCGTCGGTTCCGGGATTTCCGGCGGTTGGGCGGCGAAGGAACTCACCGAAAAAGGCCTGAAAGTGCTGGTGCTGGAACGCGGCAAACCACTCGAGGCGGGTAGCGGATACCTGGGCGAACACGCACCCAACTGGAAGCTCCCCTACCAGGGCAAAAGACCCCGCGAGCTCTACGAGCAGGAGTATCCGGTGCAGAGCAAGGTGAAGTGGTCATTCGGTGAGGCGAACCGGCAGTTCTGGAACAACGACAAGCAGAACCCCTATGCTATGGACGAGGGTAAACCGTTTCTGTGGGCACGGGCCGATGTAGTGGGGGGCCGTTCACTGATCTGGGGACGCCAAACCTACCGCTGGAGTGAGCAGGATTTCAAGGCGAATGCCACCGATGGCCATGGCGTACCGTGGCCAGTCGGATACCAGGATATTGCGCCCTGGTATAGCTATGTCGAAAAGTTCGTCGGGATCACTGGCAAGAAGGAAGGGCTGCCACAACTTCCAGACAGCGAATTTCAAAAGCCCATGCCGTGGTTTGCACTGGAGGAGACCATTCACGCGCGCTTAAAGAAAAATGCCCCGGATGTCACCCTGACCAATGGCCGCGCGGCCATCCTCACCGAGGACCTGCCCGGTCGCAGCGCCTGCCACTACTGTGGACCCTGTCATCGCGGCTGCTCCACGGGCAGTTACTTCAGCTCGCAGAGTTCTACGCTGCCTGCCGCCACCGCCACCGGCAACCTGACACTCAAGGCCAATGCCGTGGTCGAGCGGCTGGAGTACGATAGCGCATCTGGCAAGATTTCCCGCGTGCACGTGATCGATACTGTCAGCGGCGCACGCCTGGCCTATACCGCAAAAGTCTTTTTTCTCTGCGCCTCCACCGTGGGCAGCACCCAAATACTACTGAATTCTGCCAGCGAGTCATTCCCCAACGGGCTGGCCAACCGCAGTGGCGTGCTCGGCCGCTATATGATGGATCACACGCTGGGTGTCAGTGGCATCGGCATCTTTCTGGATAACATGGACAGTTATTACCACGGTAACAGGCCCAACGGCCTGTACATCCCACGCTTTCGGAATCTCAACGGCCAGGATGAGGATGTGGATTTTGTGCGCGGCTACGGTTATCAAACGGCGACGCTGCGCATGGACTGGAGCACACGCTTCAACGCCAAGGGCTTCGGCGCAGAGCTGAAAAACTCCCTGCGCAAACCCGGGCCGTGGATCTTTGCACTGGCCGGGTTCTCCGAGTGCCTGCCGCGCGAGTCCAACCGTATGTACCTGAGCAAAGACAAGGTCGACCGGTTCGGTATACCCCAGGTGGTGTTTGATTTCGAGTGGAGCGACAACGAGATCAACGCGCGCCGCGATGCTACGAAACAGGCCGATCGCCTGCTCAAGGCGGCAGGCGCGGTGCTGACCATCGCCGGCGATGAAAAAATGTCCACCCCTGGCGAGGGCATCCACGAAATGGGTACGGCGCGCATGGGGGCTGATCCTGCCACTTCCGTGCTCAATGCCCATAATCAGGCGCACGATGTACCTAACCTGTTTGTGACCGACGGCTCCTTCATGACCTCGGCATCCTGCGTCAACCCGTCCCTGACCTACATGGCATTCACTGCCAGGGCTTGTGATTACGCTGTGAAACAAATTGCAGAAGGCGTGCTGTGAGCGGTCTACTGCGATACTGACCCGGGTAGAGCCGCCTCTGGTTCAATGACGTAGACCCACTTGGACCGAAGCGGCCTACAGAGCGGTGCATGTGGCATTGCGCTTGATTCAGGTCGATGGCTTTGGTATCACTTGCCCTCCAAAAATTCCCGTACAACCACCAAAGAGAAATCGTATGTCGATGACAGATGCGCAAAAGAGGGTGCTTGACGGCACGACGTGGGATCAGTTTTGCGACGCGCTCAAGGAGGCAGGTAAAATTGTGCGCAGCGACAAGGCACCCAAAGATGTTTTCAACCAGGCCGAGGGCTATCGCTACCTGTCGCGCCTGCTGCGCGGTGGACTGGAAAGTTTTCTCGAATTCCGCGACCCACTGTTTCCGCAGTTGCGCTGTGGCGCCCATGAAACCATCAAGCTGGGCGCCGACAATCCCGACAATCGCTACGAGAGCGCGCCCTTAAGCCCCAAGCATGACTACCGTATCATCGGCAACCGCGGCACTGTGAATTACCTGGGCTTCAGCACCATCATCAACAAGTATGCTTCCGGTGGCACTATGGAAGTGACCGGCCATATTGATACACGACAGATGGAGATCGGCCCCAACGGTGAACTGGAAATTGTCATCAGCCGCACCAAACAACCGGGTAACTGGCTGCCAATGGGAGACGAGACCAACTCCATCAATGTGCGCCAGACGTTTCAGGATCGCATCAATGAAATACCGGCGGACCTGAAGATCGAACGCATCGGTGCGAAGGATGACCGCCCGGAACCGTTCAGCGCGGAAAAGCTCGAGCGTGGACTGCAGGGTGCTGTCGGATTTGTGAAAGGCTCCGCCACCCTGTTCGAGAACTGGTCCGAGAGTTTCCTGCCGACCCTGAACCAACTACCAGCGGCAGACCAGGCCTACTGCCAGTTAATTGGCGGCGACCCCAATATCTTTTACTTCCACAGCGCCTGGCAGCTGGCGGACGATGAGGTGTTCATTATTGAGGCGCCGGAAATACCCGAATGCCAGACCTGGAACTTCCAACTGGACAACTGGTGGATGGAATCTCTGGACTATCGCCATCACACCATTCACGTCAACAAGCATACCGCCCACTACAACAGCGACGGCAGTGTGCGCCTGGTGGTTGCCCACACTGACCCCGGCGTGCCCAACTGGATCGAAACGGCAGGCCATCGCATGGGCACCATGTGCTGGCGTTGGATCGGCGCACAGAGTCACCCCCTGTTGCATACCCGCGTGGCGAAATTGACGGAACTCAAATGACCGACACGATTGTGAGCAATAGCGTGAGCCATACGGTGAGCTTTGTCGCCGATGAACTGATCGCCGAAGCACGCGCGCAGTCCGGCTTCGATGATTTCGGCGAACCACCTTATCGCGAGGGTCTCGACGTACTGCTGCAGACCTACGATGCCAATGTTGCCGATCCGGAAGGCCGCCAGCGGTGCCGGGATAAGGTCGTGATGCAGCTCGCTACCCGACTTAAATGTGAGAATGCCTTCAAGACCATTCCCGAGATCGCCGCACAAGAGATCAAGGCACCGATCTTCGTGACCGGCCTACCGCGGTCCGGCACCTCTGCACTGATTAATCTGCTGGTAGCAGCACCTGAGAATCGCGGCATTCTGCAGTGGGAGGTACAGTTCCCGGATATCTGGCCCGGCAGCCAGCCGGGACAGGAGGACCCGCGCTATCCCTACCTGGTTAAAGCACTGGAAAAAAATCGTGGTTCTGAATTCGCCAAGATTCACTTTATTGATGCAGACACGCCCGAGGAGTGCGTGCTATTGCACGCTTTCGGCTTCCACGGCGTACAGCTGGGCTTTGAGATCATGCTGGAGCCCTATCGCAGCTGGTTACTGAAGCAGGATTTGACCAGCGTTTACGCCTACCAAAAACGCCAGATGCAGATGCTGAACTGGCGTAAACCCGGCCAGCAATGGATGCTAAAGGCACCCGCTCATATGTTGGGTATCGATGCCATTCTTAACGTATTCCCGGATGCGCGCTTTGTCTGGTGCCACCGGGATCCACTGCTGGTTGTTCCGAGTATCAATAGCATGAACAAGCTGGTGATGGGCATGTATGCGGGTGACTACAGCCACCTGGATGCGGGTGTCATCGGCCGCGCGGTGATGGAGTGGTATGCCCTGTCACTGGAGCAGGGCTTGGCCGCGCGCGCCAAGCTGCCGCCGGAGCTGTTCGTGGACTGTTCCCAGCGCGAGTTTGTCGATCAGCCCATGGCGGTGGTGGAAAAAATTTACCGCGCCTTTGATCTGCCGTTGAGCAAGGAATCCCGCGCCGCTTTACAGGCGCATGTGGACGCCAACCCCAAGGGCAAGCACGGCAAGCACGAGTACAATCTGGCAGAATACGGCCTGACCCGTGCATTGATCGAGCAACGTTTCGCGTTTTACACCAACGACCAACGCTGGCCGATCTCCGACTAGCGCCCTCACAACCAGCGTATTCGCTTGAACAGGATGACCATACCCGCCGCAATCGTCACAATGGTACCTATGGCGAAATAATAGCCGTATTGATGGTGCAGTTCTGGCATGTTGTCAAAATTCATACCATAGATGCCGGCGATAAATGTGATGGGAACAAACACCGCGGTGATAATCGTAAGCACCTTCATCGTGATGTTTAGCTGATGCGAACTCAGTGAGATATAACCGTCAACCAAGTCACCACACAATTCATAGTACAGGGTGCACAGGCTTAAGAGGCGCTCACAACGGTCATACAGATCGCGCCTGACATGGTAGGAATCGTCATTGCCTATGCCAAGAAACACACTGCCATCATGCAATATTGTTTCTGCTATCCGGTGATGGTAGTTGAAAATCCTGCGTAGTTTGCGCAACCGGCTGCGGTAGGTGACCAGTTCTTTCAATACTTCCTCAGAATTGTCGTCCAACAGCTCATCCTCAAGGGCGGTAAGTCGCTCCTCGGCTGCCATCAGCTTTTCAAGGTAACGGCCGGACGCAAAATGCAGCAGACGCAACGCAAGCATATTCGGCGAGCGCAGTAAGTTGTCCGCCGCCGCACTGGCAAACGACTGATCGATACTGACAGACGTCCCCTGATGGACTGTTATGAGGTAGCTCTGGCCAATCCACAATCCCAATTGTTGGGGCACCAGGTTTAACGCATCGTCCAGTTGCGTGATCCCTCTGAACAGGATAAAGCAGTTGTCCTGAAAACTTTCCACCTTGGGTGGGTGACGCGCTCTGGAACAATCGGTGATGGCAAGATCGTTGCAACCAAAGCCTTGCAGCAGTAGGCGAATATCGGGGGTAATCTCACCCTGGATATCGAGCCACAGAAAACCACCGGGGGTGCTATGCCATTGCGCAGCGAGCGTTTCATTGCCCGTTGCGTGCTCGCCATTCGCGGATAGTAATTGCGCTCTGATCATGTGTTATATTCCCAGACGTTGTTCCGGTCGGACCACTCGCTTTAGCTGCAACGCAACTCGCCTCCCTAGCCTAGTGACATGGCAGGTGACACGCAAGGATTTCGGCCCGGTCCAACGTGAACAGCAAACAGAGCGTAGGTAATGCGTGGCCATGGGGTTTAGGGTATGTCTGTAATACAGGAGTTGACTCGCATCGTGCAGGCTGCCGCCGAGGCGGATACTCCGTCAGCGCAGGTCGCGGTCATTGTCGATTCCATACAGCACTACATGGGTCTGGATGTGTGCAGCCTCTACTTGGTAGACGAAAGCGGCGATATGGCATTGCTGGCCAGTCGGGGTCTCGATCCCGGCGCTGTTGGTAGTGTAAGGATACCCGCTGGCAAAGGCCTGGTCGGATTGGTCGCACAGTCCCGACATCCCATCAACATTGCCAATGCCGCACAACATCCCGCCTTTTACCGGGTCGCAGAGACGCAGGAAGAGCAGTTCAGCAGTTTTTTCGGTGTCCCGATTGTGCGTACCGGCGTGGTGATCGGAGTGCTGGTGGCACAGAGCAGGGAGGCTCGCGTGCTCTCCGCAGACGAGGCCGCTGTGCTGGTCACACTCGGCAGTCAGCTGGCGCTGGTCGTTGCTACCGAGTCGATCTGGCAGGATATTAAAAAGAGCAGCACTCGCACCCTGTCGGGAATAAGAGGCGCACCCGGAGTGGGCATCGGACAGGTCAAGCTGTGTGACGATGTGGATCTGTTTACGGTTACCGATGGGCCCTGTGAGGATATTGGTGCAACACTGACTGAGTGGCATGACCTGGTGACCACGGTGCTTGAGGATGTTAAGCACGAACAGGCTGGCCTGAGTGTCTTGCTATCGCAGGATGTTGCCACCGTGTTTGATGCGTATCGCCTGCTGTTGTCTGACCCCGCACTGGTGAACGGTGTTGCCCAGATGATTCAGGATGGTCACCATCTGCCCGGCGCGCTGA
Source organism: Haliea sp. (assembly GCA_031414375.1). Classification (GTDB taxonomy): domain Bacteria; phylum Pseudomonadota; class Gammaproteobacteria; order Pseudomonadales; family Halieaceae; genus Marimicrobium. The sequence continues at coordinate 21,050 of JANNVJ010000053.1, read as the reverse complement.
AGCGCGTCATTCAACACCACGCCGACGTCTTTCTCGCCATGGACGACCCCTACCTCAGGGCCAGGCATGAGGACATCAGGCATCTGGGTAATAAACTGTACGGCACCTGGCGGGGTATGCGGACCGCTGCCGACGACGCTACACCCAATACGAAGACGATACTGGTGGGTGAGCAGGTCAGTGTCTCTGATATCGCTAAAGCGCCGATTGAATTTTTAGCCGGCATCGTCTGCTTTCAGGGTTCCAATCTCTCCCATACTGCAGTGCTGGCCAATGCGCTGGGTATCCCCGCAGTGATGGGCGTTGGTGAAATCAAGGGGATCATCAACAATGATGTGCTGGTGGTAGACGGCAACGCCGCCCAGGTTATCGTGCGGCCGAACGCTTCTGTGCTCGAAGAGTACAAACGCTTCCTAAAAGCTGAAGAACAGCTCAAAAGTGACCTGCAGGCGCTCCGCGACCTACCGGCGATCACGCTGGACGGAACCAGAATCCAGTTGTATGCCAATAGCGGCCTGTTGGCCGATATCTCGCCGGGATTACAGGCTGGCGCAGAAGGGCTGGGTCTTTATCGTACTGAAATCCCCTTCATGGTGAGCGATACGTTTCCCTCTGAGGAAGAACAGCTGAGTGTCTATCGCCAGATCCTGCAAGCGTACCAGGACAAACCGGTCTACATGCGGGTACTGGATATCGGTGGTGACAAGCCGCTGCCATACTTCCCGATCGAGGAGGACAATCCCGCCCTCGGATGGCGTGGTATTCGCTTTTGCCTGGACAACAGCTCGCTCTTCATGAGCCAGATCCGCGCCATGCTGCGCGCCGCTGAAGGCCTGACGAATTTGCGTATCATGCTGCCGATGGTGGGCAGCACCGCGGAAATCGTCGCCTTTCATAAGTTGCTGAATGACGCACTGCAGCAGCTGGAGGAGGAGGGGGTTCAAGTGACGAGGCCGCCCGTCGGGATCATGGTGGAAGTACCGGCGGCGATATCGCAGCTGGCTTCCTGGCGCGACCAGCTAGACTTCATATCCATCGGCTCCAATGACCTGAGCCAGTATCTGCTGGCCCTTGATCGCAATAATCCCAGAGTGGCTGCGTCCTATGACCATGTTCATCCAGCCGTGCTGCAAGAGATAGCAAGAGTAATTGATATCGCTAAAAAAACCGATCTTCCCGTGAGTTTATGTGGTGAGATGTCATCCGACCCTATCGCAGTCGTACTGCTGGTCGGCATGGGCATTCGCACGCTGAGCATGAGTGCGGCACAGCTACCAAAAATTAAATGGCTGCTCCGCAATATCAGCATTCAGGATGCGCGGGAGATGGCTGAAGCGACCTTGGTACTCAATGACGCCAAGATGATTCGAAAATTGGTGGCAGACAGGCTGTACGTACTGGGCGCCGGGGAGATCATCTGGTGAGCGGGAAGCGCTACGCTATGGGACATGAACTGCTATGACAGAGAAAAAACCACTCGGTTGGCGCGAGTGGATCGGGTTCCCCGGCCTCAATATTGAGAAAATCAAGGCCAAGATCGATACTGGGGCTCGCACCAGTGCCCTGCATGCGTTTATGGTCGAACCCTTCTCGCGTGACGGCCAATCCTGGGTACGTTTTGCCATTCACCCGATCCAGGGCGACACAGACACCGTGGTGGAGTGCGAAGCTCCGGTTAGAGACCAGCGCATCGTCCGTGACTCCGGGGGGCATGACGAGCTGCGCTATGTCATTGACGCCATAATCGCCATCGGCGATGAGCAGATTCGCGCGGAGGTGACACTAACGGATCGCGATACCATGATGTTCAGGGTGCTGCTGGGACGCACCGCACTGCGCAAAAAATATGTCGTGCATCCTGGTAAGTCGTACCTTCAGGGCAAACCTACTTATAGTGAAAGTGGCTGCAGTGGAACGTAAAATAGTTGCCGATGTTCTGTCACTATTGCGTGATAGTGTCGATAGCAGTCGCTATACTGCGCCCGCTCAATGTGTCGGCGCAGATAAGCCCGAGAGGAATTTAAGATGAAACTTGCCATACTTTCATGCGCGCCACACTCGTACAGCACGCGGCGCCTGAAAGAAGCCGCACTGCAGCGCAACCAGCACGTCGATGTGCTCAACACCTTGAAGTTCGCCATTGATCTCGATCGTGGCTCACCCGATCTTTACTATCGCCAGAAGCACTTAGGCCATTACGATGCCGTTCTGCCACGTATAGGCGCATCGATTACCTACTACGGCACAGCCGTGGTGCGCCAGTTCCAGGAAATGGATGTGTTCTGCGCCAATACTGCGCACGGCATTATGAATTCCAGGGACAAGTTGCGCAGCCTGCAGATTCTCAGTCGGCACCATGTCGGCATCCCACGCACAACCTTTGTGCGCGACAGGAAAGATGTACTGCCCGCGATAGACAGGGTCGGTGGCGCGCCCGTCGTTATCAAACTAATCGAAGGTACACAGGGTATAGGTGTATTGCTGGCCGAGTCAGTGAAGACCGCCGAGGGCATTGTCGAATTGTTGCAAAGCCAAAAGCAGAACGTGCTGATTCAAAAGTTCGTGGCTGAAAGCAAGGGCCGCGACATTCGCGCCTTCGTAGTCGGTGACCGCGTGGTGGCAGCCATGCGGCGTGTGGCCCAGGGTCAGGAGTTTCGCAGCAATGTGCACCGTGGCGGCGTGGGTGAACCGGTGGAATTGAGTGAGGAGTATCGCGAAACCGCCGTGCGTTGCACGCAAATACTCGGCTTGCAGGTTGCGGGTGTCGACATGTTGGAGGGTAAAGACGGACCACAAGTCATGGAGGTAAACTCATCACCCGGCCTCGAGGGCATTGAAACCTGTACCGGACTGGATGTGGCCGGCGCAGTCATCGAGTACATAGCGGCCCAGGTCGACTTTCCGGAAATTGATGTCCGGCAGCGTCTTACGGTCAGCAAAGGCTATGGCGTGAGCGAGATCATTGTTCCCGATGGGTCGAAGTTCGTGGGTCAGCGCATCAACGAAACCGGGCTGGCGGAGAGCGATATCAATGTGCTCACTCTGTATCGCGGCGCCAAGGTCATTCCCAACCCCCGCGCCGAACGAATACTGGAGGCGGGCGACAAATTGCTCTGCTTCGGCAAGCTCGAATCCATGCGCGGCATGATCCCGGCCAGAACAAGAAGCCGACGCAGACCTGAGGTGCAGGAACTCGATTTATCATTGCATCACAGCTCATCGTTGACCTAAAAATCCATAGAATGTCTACTAAATCTGAATTGCGTATATTGATGAACTGGAATAGGGTATCTCTGTCAAACTTTCAGAGTCGTCTAAAGTAGCGTCAATGCGAGCCACGAGATACAAGCATTTATTCGTAGCCATACTCCTGCTGGCGCATGTCGGACAGGGCTTCGCTGCGGCACAAATGACCTGTCAGAATATGGCCACCAAATCGAAACTTGTTGACCAGCCAGTGACGCCTGGCGCCTGTGCAGAACATTCCACGGACGTATCGACTGACCCAATTGAAAACACGAATTCGTCCGACTGTTGTCCACATTGTGATTGCATTTTGGGCGGTTGTCCCACTGCAGTATTACCTGTTGCTGCGCAGTCTGTGTTCCAGGCACGATCGTCTCTATCAGTAAATGGTTTTACCGAATCCACATTAAGTCAAGTCGCCTCTTCCTTGTTCCGCCCGCCCATCGTCCGCTAGCACAGGATAGCTGCGCCCAAAAATTGGCGCTTCTGACAATCCAAGTAGCCTAGCGGGAGTCCCAACACTCCCAATGCAGTGGTGTCATACCACTAAAATCCGCACAGGGAGCAATCCTGATGCACTCAATTCGCAACTGGCGGCTCAATGAGCGATGGCTACGGTAAACGTTTGTTTCTAATTCAATGTAATCAGTGGAGAAAAGGTATGAAAACTTCAATTTGGGTGTTTTTAGTAGCAACCTTGACGGCCTCATTGGTATTTGCCGGAAGTGGGCATGAAAATGATGATGGCGATGACCACAGTCAGTCGCCGCAATACGACAATGCATCCATGGCCGGCGCGCACCACCACGATGTCAGTGTTGGGCCTGTGGGTTTGCCAGCGGAGGCTACTGCTGCCAGCCAGACCATTAAGGTGAGTTTGACGGACGAGATGAAAATCACGTTTGACAAGGAGCTTACTGCTATCAAATCCGGGACCATCATCCAATTCATGGTGACCAATGAAGGCCGGATTCCACATGAATTCTCAATCGGCAACCAGAAAGAGCAACAAGCGCATGCCGAAATGATGCGCAAGATGCCCGGGATGACCCACTCTGATGGCAATACGTTAACCGTCGAACCAGGTAAGACCAAGGAGCTGACATGGAAATTTGAAGGAGATGATGTAGTGGTGTTTGCCTGCAATATCCCGGGGCATTATGAAGCCGGCATGTTTCAAAAGGCTATGCTGAGCCAATAGGACATTGGATTTTCTTAGTTGGCGTGCGCCTACGGTAAGCCACGTCAACTATCGAACCCCTATCATAGCAAGGTACTACATATGAAGAACGTTTTTTTGATTGCACTACTCGTACTAGGCGGCTGTGCAGGGTTACCTCCGGATAACGGACGTGATGAAGTCGATCAACTACTGGTAAATCGCGGCAGGTCCGTCGATGACGCGACGTCCGATTTACTCGCTTCACTGGTTGCCGCTCCGCTAACGCCAGACAGTGCGATCAGAATTGCATTGATGAATAATCCGGCGTTGCAGTCCACGTACGCGAGCCTTGGCTTTGGTGCCGCCGATGTGTATGAAGCTGGTCGTATTCGCAATCCTGTACTGGGTGCATCAGTTTTAAGCTCGAGTAGGTCGGATGAACGTGACCAGGTGACTTTCGGCCTGGTGACCTCGTTTACTGACTTGATCACGCTGCCTGCCCGCACCCGACTCGCCGAGGGTTCATTTGCTGCCCTGCAACAATCGGTAGGGGCCGAGGTCATTAACGTCGCGGCGCAGACAGAAAAAGCCTATTACGACTACGTCGGTGCACAGCAGGTGGCCGCACTGCGCGCGCAGATCGCCAAAGCGGGCGCATTATCTGCGGCATTGGCCACGCGCTATCAGGAGGCTGGCAATCTCACACCACGCGAACTGGCGTTGGAGCGCGCTGCAGCGTCGCAAACACAGCTGGTAGCACTTGAAGCGCAGGACGCAGCCTATGCCGCACGCACGTCACTGGCGCAGATGTTGGGCTTATCCGTCGCTGACAATTGGACCGTTCCCGCACAATTGCCACTGCCTGTTGCGCAGGAAGACAACCTGGAAGCGCTGCTGTCGTTGGCCAAAGACGCTAGGCTGGATTTGGCCGCTGCGCGCGTACAAGCGGGGGTGCGGGCGGACCAACTGGGTGTCGTAGGCTGGACGCGGTGGCTGGGGGAACTGGACATAGGCTTTGGGCGGGAACGGGAGTCCGGTGGTGGTAGCCTTACAGGCCCTTCGCTGGCGTGGGAAGTACCCATCTTCAATCAACACGAGGACGCACTTTTGCGCGCGGATACTGAACTGCAAATTGCAGTCAATGAGGTGCGCCGTGTAGCCATGGATGTCGATAACGACGTGCACCTCGCCTATGCAAAAGTGGGCAATTCCCGAGCACGCATTGCGGAATACCATGAGGTACTGATTCCACAGCGCATTGCAACGGTGACCCTCGCACAGCAAGAGGTAAACTACATGTTGATCGGTGTCTTCGAACTGCTCGCGTTCAAGCAGGACGAATACGACGCTTACCAGGGCTATCTTGAAGCGATCCGCGACTATTGGCTGGCGCGCGCAGACCTGGGTCTGGCGGCGGGCACAGCGCTGCCCAGCAGTGCCCACATTGGCGAGCAACGTGTAGACGTTGACCAATTCACCCAGCCGGCAGCCGATGGTATGGACCACTCAGCACACACTATGTCTCAAGAAATGAAGAATGGAGGTTCAAAGTGACATCACGTAGAGAGTTTTTAGCATATACCAGCGTCAGCGCGCTGGCGGCCGCTGTGATCGGCCCCATAGTAAGCCGCGTCCATGCGAGCGCAGCGCCCAGAGCGCCCGAAGCCAGCACCCAGCACCCGTATGTGCCCGTACATACCCTGAATGGGTGGACACTTCCGCATGCAATGAAAGACGGTGTGAAGGAATTCCATCTGGTCGCCGAGGAGGTTGACCATGAGTTCGCGCCGGGCAGTCGTGCCAAATGCTGGGGCTACAACGGTAGTACACCCGGCCCCACGATTGAGGCGGTCGAAGGTGATCGCATTCGCATCCTCGTGACTAATCGTCTGCCAGAGCACACCACGATACACTGGCATGGCATTCTGCTGCCCAGCGGTATGGATGGGGTCGGCGGTCTTAGTCAACCGACTATCCAGCCGGGCGAAACCTTCGCTTATGAATTTACCCTGCAGCAACACGGCAGCCATATGTACCACCCCCATGCCGACGAGATGGTGCAGTTAGCCGTCGGTATGATGGGCATGTTTATCATCCATCCGAAAAATGGGGAGGCGGTGCCTGTTGACCGTGACTATTGCTTTTTGTTGCACAACTGGGCGCTGCATCCTGGCACTTATCGCCCGGATCCCTCGATCATGCAGGACTTCGATCTGTGGACGTTCAATAGCAAGGTGTTTCCCGCGATAGATTCATTGGTCGCGCGTACCGGTGAGCGTGTGCGGGTCCGCATGGGGAATTTGTCGATGTGGAATCACCCGATTCACATGCACGGCGTACAGTATCAGGTTACCGGCTCTGATGGTGGGCGCTGGCCGCAGAGTCAGTGGCGTTCGGAAGTCACTGAAATCGTCGGTGTCGGTCAGACACGGGATATCGAATTTATTGCGGTGCCCGGAGACTGGGCCTTCCACTGCCATATGTCTCATCACACGATGAACGCCATGGGCCATGGTATTCCCAACACGCTGGGCGTCGATCAACGCGGCATCGACGCGGGCATTCAACAACTGCTGCCGGGCTTCATGGCCATGGGTCACAAAGGGATGGCCGAACACCAGGAGCATACCGACATGGGGATGCACGCCGGCCCGGAGAATACCCTGGCGATGATGATGGGGAAGGGGCCGTACGGCAATCTGGAGATGGGCGGCATGTTCACCACCGTTAAGGTGCGGGATGCAATGCCTCGGGACAGCTACGCGGATCCCGGCTGGTATAAAGCACCGCAGGGCACCATCGCCAGCCGTGTCAGCAGTGACCCCGATTTTGGTCATCCACCGCGTCGTCAACCGACGTGAGTGGCAACAGGTGTCAAAGGTCTGTTGCATTACGGCAACGTTAACGTGCTTGACCTTCCTGTAACCGGAAGGTGTAGCGTACGTAGATCGTGTTTAAGGTAGGAGCGAACGCCGTGGGTAATCAGCAAGAACTGATCATTGAAGGAGCTGGTTGCGCCAGTTGCGTGACCAAGATCGAGGCTGCGCTCAAGCAAGTACCCGGCGTTATCAGCGCCGAAATGAACTTTGCCCAGCGCACGGTGACGGTGACAGGAGATGCCGAAAGACAAGCGCTGATCAAGGCGGTTGAAAAAGCCGGTTACAACGCGCAAACCAGTGCGGCCACCTCCGACGCTGATGCCCTGGAGGAGAAAGAAGCAGGGGAATGGGCGTATTACAAGCGCCTGCTGCTGGAAATGAGTATTGCATTGGCGCTGGGTGTACCACTCATGCTCTACGGCATTGCCGGCGGAGCGATGACCGTTTCCACCAATGCCCAGCGCCTCGTCTGGTTGCTTGTGGGCCTGTTGACACTGGGTGTCATGGTATTTTCGGGTAAACACTTTTATATCGGTGCGTGGCAGTCATTCAGGAACCACTCCGCCAATATGGATACCCTGATAGCGCTGGGCACGGGTACGGCCTGGTGGTATTCCATGGTCGTGGTTTTAGTACCGGATATGGTGCCGGAAATGGCGCGCCATGTGTATTTCGAAGCGACCGCCATGATCATAGGCCTGATCAACCTGGGCCTGGCCCTGGAACTCAAGGCCCGCGGGCGAACCTCCCAGGCGATCAAGCGACTGATCGGGTTACAGGCCAAAACAGCGCGCGTGATACGTGACGACAAGGAACTGGATATCGCCATCGAGCAGGTGTTGCTAAACGACAAGGTGCGCGTCAGGCCCGGGGAGAAAATTCCGGTGGATGGCATCGTCTTGGAAGGACATACGGCGATAGACGAATCCATGCTGACGGGTGAACCCATGCCGGTGGAGAAGGGCGAGGGCGATGCAGTGGCCGCCGGCACTATGAACAAAACCGGCTCCATCGTGTTCAGAGCGACCCGGGTGGGCAAAGATACCGCACTGGCGCAGATCATCAACCTGGTAAAACGGGCGCAGAATTCCAAACCACCTATTGGGCGTCTTGCCGACATTATCTCCGGCTACTTTGTGCCAGTGGTCATGATCATTGCAGTCATCAGTGCGCTGACATGGCTAAACTTTGGTCCTGATCCCGCCGTGGCCTTCGCGATCGTCTCGGCAACTACCGTACTGATTATCGCCTGTCCCTGTGCGCTGGGTTTGGCCACGCCCATGTCGGTCATGGTGGGCGTAGGCAAAGCCGCCGAGGCGGGCGTACTGATTCGCAATGGTGAGGCCCTGCAACTGGCGTCCAAAATCACTACTATGATTCTCGATAAGACCGGAACCATCACTCTGGGCGTTCCAAAAGTCACTGACATCGTAACGGTCGGAACCGACAGCGAAGACAGCGTGTTGCGGCTTGTCGCAGGACTGGAATCCGGATCGGAACACCCACTGGCGCTGGCCATCGTGGAGTCTGCCCAAGAGCGGGACTTGCAACCTGGCAAAGTCACCAATTTCAACGCGATAGCCGGACACGGTGTGGAGGCCGACAGCGACGGAAAACACCTGCTTTTCGGCAATGAAAAGCTGATGCGGGAGCGACGGATTGAAATTGGATCGCTCGTGGAGAGAGTACAACAGTTAGCCGCCGAGGCAAAAACACCCATGTATTTCGCCGTTGACAATGCATTGTCCGCGATCATTGCTGTGTCGGATCCCATCAAAGACGACTCCATCGCCGCAATCAAGCGACTCCAGCACAATGGCATACGCGTGGTCATGCTCACCGGCGATAACCGCGCCACGGCACAGGCCGTCGCGACCAAAGTGGGCATCACCGAATTCTTTGCCGAGGTATTGCCGCAGGGAAAAACAGACAAGGTGATCGCACTGCAAGCACAGGGTGAAATCGTGGGTATGACCGGCGACGGCATTAACGATGCGCCCGCCCTGGCCATGGCCCATGTTGGTTTTGCGATAGGCACGGGCACTGATGTCGCTATAGAAAGTGCAGACATTACCCTGATGCGCGGTTCCCTGCATGGACTCGCCGACGCCATTGCCATAAGCAAGGCCACCTTGCGCAATATTAAGCAGAATCTGTTCGGCGCCTTTATCTACAACGCGGCGGGTGTGCCCATAGCTGCAGGTGTGCTTTACCCACTTTTCGGCTTGTTGCTGAGCCCGGTTATTGCGGGTGCGGCGATGGCCTTTTCGTCACTAACGGTGGTAATGAATGCCAATCGCCTGCGGCTGTTCAAGGCGCAGGAACACTGAGAGGAGACTTGAGCATGCCAATTGTCAATGTAGCCGGTGTGGTACTTATTGCACTGATAGTGTGGTGGTTCTGGCTTTATAAAGCGAAGGAGGTGACTCTGGAAGACACCGCGCTGGTCATTGTCGTGAAAAATGGTACCTACCATCCGGCGCGTATTAAACTCGCCGCCAACCAGGCGACAGAACTGCATTTCCTGCGCAAGGATGCCTCACCCTGTTCCGAGATGCTGTTATTCCCGGATTTGGACATTAGTGAAAGCCTGCCTGTGAACACACCCAGGACGATTGCACTACCACCCCTGGCCAAGGGGGAGTACCCATTTCACTGCCAGATGCAAATGTATCGTGGCGTGCTAACAGTAGAGTGAGGAAGCCATCAGTATGACTGCGGACAAATCGTATGTGCACGCGTTAAGGTTCCAGCAACTGAATTGGCTTTATGATCCAATCGTTCAACTCACTACGAGAGAGAAAACGGTCAAAGCCAGATTGGCAAATGCTATTTCAGGCCACACTGGACGAGTGCTGGATCTGGCGTGTGGCAGCGGTACCTTGGCTGTTCTCATCAAGCAGCGCTACCCGCAGCTTACCGTGCAGGGTATCGACGGCGACCTCGACATGCTGGGGCGAGCGGAACGTAAAGCAGCGAAGGCGGGTAGCGATATCAGTTTCCAGCAGGGTATGGCCGACGCACTTCCTTTCGGCGACGGCAGTGTCGATATCGTTGTGTCCAGTTTGTTTTTCCACCATCTGTCGCGCGCTGACAAACGGTTGGTGTTTCGGGAAATCAGACGGGTTCTCACACCCACAGGCGTATTGATACTGGCAGATTGGGGGAGGCCACAAAACTTCTTGATGCGGGCGTTGTTTTTCCCAATAAGGCTACTCGATGGCCTTGCCAACACCCGTGACAACGTACAGGGGAAACTACCCACGCTGATTAGCGAGGCCGGCTTTGCCCGAGTGGTAGCGATTGGGGATATTGCAACGCCACTGGGAACAATTTCGCTATTCAGAGCGTCGTGTTGATGCCTGGTCTCGGCAATTGAGCAATGCGATTCGGTAGGATGGGTACAGCATTACGCTAATCTGCCCAGCCTGAGGCCTCAAAAACCGCTCTATGAAGTCTTTTGCAGAGCACGATGGGTCCATCCACATTTAACATAAAATAGTCGGAAAACTGCATCTCTTCATGATGTGCCCTGGCACTTTATGTTGTGCGACCCCATTGTCGCGACGACTGGGCGCTCCCGCGATGTGTCCTGCCCTTATACAGCGTTCGAGGATCTCGTAGCACGTCGAACGGACACGCTGACAATTTGTCATCCATCGGGCAGACCAGAGAAACGCGAAATACCCAAAAAAACCCTAAAAAAACAGCCTCAACGCTATCGCGGCTAACTTATTAAATATGCGTATAATATATATTATGTTAAATTGAGTATTTAGGCACACAGTTACCCACAGCGGCTGGCCAGATAGCAAGCATCCCCACTCTCGCTGCTGCTCAGAGATTGGCAAGGACAAGAATGGGCGTTGTTAGTTGGGTTTCTGGAAAAAGGAATGCAGCACATGTGAAATCGCACCCGGTTACAGGCCAGGCGCTGTCCAACACGATACTGATTATTTGCAGGAGACTCGGGATCTCCCATTCGGCGTCGGATTAAAGAAACTCAGTTCGGCCAGTAAATATACTCATCGCCCGTGGCATACGGCGCTCCGCCCGGCTTATCAATAAGCTGCGCCTCCTGCACCACACTGGGCCACATCGGTGCGGCTTGCTCGGCATTGTGGGCAGCGAGCAGCGCCTCGAGTGCGGCGACTTTTTCGGGCAGGCGTGTCGCCAGATTGTGCTGTTCCGTGGGATCAGCATCCAAATTAAACAACCATTTCTTCTGTGGAGTCCCGACCGGTTGGTCCGGTTGGTCCGCCCGGATCAGCTTCCAGCCCTCATGCAGGACGCTCTGGTGATAACCCTCGCGCCAGAATAGCGTGGCATGCGGCACACCACTGGCCTCTCCTCGCACAAAGGGCATTAGATCGACACCGTCCAGTGTGCGGTCAGTGGGTACCTGGGCACCTGCGGCTGTAGCAAACGTGGGAAACAAATCCACATGTTGCACGGGAGCGGACATAACACTGCCGGGCTTGATACGAGCGGGCCATTTCGCCGCAAAGGGCACATGGATGCCGCCTTCAAAGTGATCCAGTTTCCAACCCCGGTAGGGCTTGTTGATATTGGGCAGGCCGATGTAACCGGCGCCACCATTGTCACTGGTGAAGACGATGAGCGTGTTCTCGCTCAGGCCATTGTCCTTTAAGGCCTGGTCGATCCGGCCAACGCTGCGATCAAGTGCGCGAATCATGGCCGCATAAACACGCAAGGCATGGTCTTCAATGTGCGGAAGCGCGTCATAATCTTCGCGGGTCGCCTGCAGCGGGTTATGAATGCCCCAGTGGGCGAGATAGAGAAAAAACGGGCGATGGCGGTTGGCCTCTATCACCTTAATGGCTTCATCGGTGTAGTAGTCCGTCAGGTAGCCACCCGGCTGGAAGGGCTCGCCGCCGTTGAACTGGGCTTTATAACGAGCGGTGGCCCACACCATGCGATCAATGCCCTCGCCCTCCAGCTTGGCGTTCACGACATTCGGATCATGCGGGGGCAGGTAGAGTGTGCCAGCCATGTTGAGGCTTTCAACAAAACCCTGGTCCTGGGCACGCATGCCAGGCAGTTCACCCAGATGCCATTTCCCGATATGCGCGGTGTAGTAGCCATGGGACTTTAACGTCTCGGCGATCGTGATTTCACTGGCGGGCATCCCCAGATCCAGAAAAGGTGGCAGCGCCTTGGCCTTGGCGTGATCGATGAACAACGGCAACGATGGCGGATCAAGGTCATTCATCCACTGGAAGATGGTCGCCCCGATATTCATGAACGGGGTGAACTCGAAACCAAAACGCGTCGAATAGCGCCCGGTTAACAAAGACGCCCGTGACGGCGCGCAGACGGCGTTAGCGGCGTAGGCATTTTCAAACAACACGCCCTGCCCTGCAATCGCATTGATATTCGGGGTCTGCAGGGTGCCGTCTGCCGCACCACCGTTGTACAGAGACGTGTCGTTGAAGCCCATGTCATCGGCCAGGATAAAAATAATATTTGGCGGTCGATCTGCGGGCGACTGTTGCTCTGTAGCCGGACCGCTTTGCCACTGAATCGCCACGTTTGGCCTGACGGGGTCAGTGATGTCCTTGAAAATCGGCAGCCCCCAGACCACCAGGTTGACCCGGTTGTGCCAGCCAACGGCAGCTGCAATGACAAGCACACCAACAAAGATAATGAATTTCTTCACAGACGCCTCCACGGCTCAGGGCCGCACCAAACTGCCATTTGCCCTTGCATACGTCACTTGGGGCGACTTCGGCGACTCTGTCATTGTAAGGGTCCTGCCAACAGCGACGCCAGATGTACGAGAGCGGCGAGTAATATCAGTACCAGAGCGACAGCGCTACGAGGCCTTAGTGCCATCCCCGCCTGGACCTTTGTCGGAAACGAATAGGTTTGCTCGACGGCGGCAGCTTTGAATGGATAGGCATTCATGAAACGCTCATCCAGGGTGAGCTCCATCATGTCGCGACGGCTGCGATAGCGCATCATTCCCGCCATGGTCCAGCCCGGATCCGGCGGCACGTTCCAGGAATCGACGTAGCCTGCCACTTTGCGCGAGACGACCAGCGGGTGCCCGCCATGCAAAAAAAGCGCTACGGCAAAGGGGCGGAAATACTCCTGGATCAGCTGGCGCGGCGGTGTCAACACGCCGGTCAACGGGTGGGGAACAGACTGCGGGTGCAACCGGACCACGTTACACATGACGAATTCCTTGCCGTCATCGCGCGCCAGAAATTCTCGCAGCACATCGGGATCCGTGTGCTCGGCACCGGGAGAACTGTGGATGCGGCGCATATAGTGCTCAACGTCTTGCGCACTGAGCGGCTTGCGCCAGTTGTCGTACCAGGCCCTGAACAGCACATATAACGAGGCCGCTAAAGGCCATATCCACCAGGCTCCGGAAATTACTGTACCGTTCATACGCAGGCCCTGATAGAAGTGTTGCGCAGCATACCGCCGGCGCCGGACTACCCGTTGCGCGCGACGGCGTAATATATAGACATAATGTGTGTCATTATAATAGCGTCAAGCACTATGTTCCACAACGCCAATCTGCTACGTTTCGTATGCTAGCGAAATCGGAGATTCCGTCAATGAAATTGGGCTTGGCTTTCATTCAGACAGCGTTCAGTGCGCAACCGCGATTCGATCTGGAGATCGTCCGGCAAGCGGAGTCACTGGGATTTCACTCTGTGTGGGCCGCAGAAGCCTACGGCTGCGATGCAGTGACCAGCGCGACCTGGCTGGCGGCGCACACCAGTACCCTTAAAGTGGGCACGTCCATCATGCAAATCCCCGCCCGCTCCCCTGCCTGTGCCGCCATGACAGCCATAGGGCTGGATGCCGTGTCGCAGGGGCGATTCATCATGGGCCTTGGCAGTTCTGGCCCGCAGGTCGCGGAGGGTTGGCATGGTGTGGCCTACGACAAACCCCTCGTGCGTACCCGCGAATATGTCGAGATCATTCGTAAAATACTGGAGCGCCGTGAGCCCGTGCGGTACGAGGGTTATCATTATCAGTTGCCACTCACCGGGCCCAACGCAACGGGTGCCGGTAAGCCGCTAAAGAGTGTGGCGCACGGCAATGCCGACCAACCCATCTTTCTCGCCTCGATCAGTCCCGGAGGACTGCGTTTAGCCGCAGAGATTGCCGACGGTGTACTGCTATCGTTTATCGATCCCAATGACACTGAAAACATAGTCGACCGTCACTTGGCAGAGGGATTTGCAAGTGCCACTGCGCGCTGCCTGCGTAAAGACTTTACTGTGAGTACGTTCGTGAATGTCATCGTGCACGATGATGTTGCGGCGGTGCAGGCAATGATGAAACCCGCCATGGCCAGACAGCTGGGCGGCATGGGTTCAAAAGGCAAGAATTTTTATGCTGAATTTGCCACCCGCATGGGGTATGCGGATGCCGTAGAGCAAATACAATCGCTGTACCTTGCAGGAGAAAAAGAGAAGGCGGCCGCCGCAGTACCCGTGGATCTCATCGACCGCACCAACCTGATCGGACCACCCGGGCGCATTCGGGAGCGCCTCACCAACTGGAAAACAGCGGAGCTGCGCGGCTCGCTGGATATGATGCTGCTCACCACGGCGCAACCGGAGGCGCTGACGCTGATGGCGCAGGAACTACTCTAGTTACAGGGTAGTACCGCGCGCGCCAACTTCGTCAGGGTAGTAATCCCATAAAGCGCGAGTGCCCTTGATGCAGTAGGCGATACTGTCGGAGCTTTGCAGCATCCTGGGATCCATTCGAATAGTTGGATCGGTGTAGAACATCCCCACCTGAACCCCGGTTCCTATGCCCACCAGACCGGGCGGGACGCAGGAAAAATACTTGTTCCAATATTTCTCGGAGTAAAAGACGGCACAGTAGTCGATGTTGAGGTATTCATCCATGAACACAAAACCGCCGTCAACAATATGCGGCCACAAGTTTATCAGGCAGTCATGTAAACTTGAAAAGAAGTCCACATCCCAAAAAGCGAGCACAACATCACCTTCGTGACGTGGCAGTGTGGCGTCAAACCAGCCCGGGTGAAACGTGCAAACGTCTATAGCGCCATAGCGACTGACTGCGTCAGTGACCTCCTCAAGGGAGCCAGCAAGAATACCTGGAATAAAGCCGTTCTTGAAAGTGTTCTCGGCTACTCGATCACCTGCGGACGGCGCAGGCAGTCCCTCGAATGAGTCGTAAACGATTAGCGTACGTCCAGTGATTTTACATATGAGTGAAAGATTGACTGTGGCTCCACCTTTCCAACATCCGCACTCCACTACTGAACCCTTCACGTTTGGCGGGATTTCGAGCAATCTCATTGCGATAACGAGATGAGCGCGCCAGGATGTTCCTGACGTCACTTTTGAATGATTGCGCCAAAACCGGAACCCCAATTGCATCCGCTTGGGCCAGGTCATCCCATATGCGGAATTCACCTTGTAAGAATAGGTCAGGAATACAATGGCCAAGGGAGTTGTTAAAAAACCAAAGGAAAGTCTCAGATACCTTACTAATCGTAATCTGGTTCTATAGCGCAACGATTTTTTGGGCATTAAAGCTATCCTTTGTGACAAGTGCGGCGCTGCCTAACACTGCATATGCGGATAGGAAGACATTTTGAAAATATTTTTATCAGCACGTCGACTACAAACCGTCAATCAGACTCGCACATTGTACGTCAGGTACAGTCTAAAAAATACAGCTGCAGTCTGTTTCAGCAGTCAGTATCCAGCATGGCCGTTAAGCGCTCTCTAGTCAGGCCACGTACTGCTTTGCCAGCCCCCGCATAATCTCATGAAACCCCGCCATGGTTTCCTCGACAATTTCCCGCGCACTCTTGATCGAGTCAATTCTTCCGCACACCTGACCGGATAATGGAATGGCCGCCTCCATATCACCGCCAAAATACAGCGACTGTATATCCGCCATATGCTCCATCACATTGAACTTGCCCAGCAGAGCAAGCGCGGCGGTACGTTCTGTACGCAATGCACGCAGGGCGGGACGCGATTCCTGGTTCAGAAATACGGTGTCCGTTTCAGCGGCATTGAGTACTGCCTGCTTCCAGTTTGCATGCACCGGCGACTCGGTGCACGACAGCATCCGGGTGCCCATCTGCACACCCTCTGCGCCCATCGCAAAAGCGCCGGCCATCGACAGGCCATCGACCATGCCACCCGCAGCGATGATCGGCACATCAACTCGGGAGCGAATCAAGGGGAGCAACACCATGGTGGACACCGGGCTGGGATTCTTGAAACCGCCGCCCTCCCCGCCCTCCACGACCAGCCCGTCAACACCCGCGTCCATCGCTTTCATCGCCATCTCCAGCGTCGGCACTACATGGAACACCTTGATACCGGCCTGCTGGAAAGCCTGCGTACACACTTTGGGGCTGCCAGACGAGGTGGTGACAAACGTGATGCCCTGCTCAATCACAAAGTCAATGATATTGCTGCCCTTCACATAGGACAGGGCCACGTTCATGCCGAACGGCTTGTCGGTCAGCGTGCGCATTTTCGCGACCTCGGCTTTAATATTGTCCAGTTCGCCGGAAGAGGTTTCGATGATGCCCATGCCGCCCGCGTTGCTGACGGCAGAGGCCAACTGTGCTCGTGCGATCCAGCCCATCGGGGCCTGGATTATCGGGTACGCGGTGCCGGTCATTGCGGTGACGCGGTTGCTGATTGCCATATCGCTCATGGTATCTACCTACTCCTGATTGCTAACGATGGGTCTTTCAGTGTGCGGTGAGCAGAGCTTCGCAACCCGTACCGGCTAACACGGCCTGCACCCGGCCACGATCCGCAGTGCTGAGGGCAAGGTACTGCTCGTTGATCCATTTCAGGCACTTGGCCTGATAGGCAAAGGTCTGCTGTGTCCAGCGCGCACCGTCTATCTGCGACTCCCAGGTTTTCTCCCCAACCGCTACCGATTTAGCATTGGCCAGCAGCGCCGGGACATAGACCCGGCCAATTTCTTTGAGCAGGCCTTGCAGTGTTGGCGGGTTGTCCTCCAGTCTGGTCCAGTCGCTGTCTTGCGGCTCCAGGCCGCACTGGTCCTCCATGCGGTCCACCCAGGCCACGGTGCGCGGCGAAACCTCGTGGGCAATAGCACGGGGAGTTGGGTCAAATCCCACTAACTGCGTCAGCTGGCCGAACAAGGCAAAATCGCCGGCGCCGGGCCGCTTACCCAACATGAAAGGCTGCTGTGCCAGGTGCGCCTCCATGGCGGCGAGGTAGCGTCGATAACTGGCATCGATCACCGGTGCTGTAGTGTCGTTGGAGCCAACAACGTAGAGGCGCCCCACCTGCCGCTCTGAGAATACTGTCTTGAACGTCTGGTGCAGGTCTGCGGGAAGACTGACATCCATACCAAGGGGCAGCAGCGTGCCTGCATTGTCGGCATCCACCGCCGGGTACCAGCGATAGTGAAACATGTACTTGGTGCACCACTCGTCAGCGAAATCCTCGATCAGGTAATCGATGAAGGCCAGCGCTGGATCAGTCGGTAACACGGAGCGGCCTGAGTACATACCTTCCAGGCGGCGAATGATGGGACTGGAATCGCAGACTGGCTGCACAGTGCCAGCCTCGTCCTTGAATAGTAAAGTGGGATGAAACGTCGGCCTTGGCTTTTCGATTCCCATCGCGTCCAGGGTCCCCACCGGGTCACCCCAAGTAATCGTGTACGGGATACGACGGTAGCGCAGCAGCGCAACCATCTTGCGTGTATAGGGCGAGCCAGTGCCGCCAATCAGGCGTAGTCGTTCCTGGGTAGACATGGGTATTACTCCTGCGGGCTAATGCAGCGCGAACGGATGCGTTGCTTGTTGCATATTGGGTCTGGAGATTATATTGACACATTAAATGCCATTATGTCACGCTGCGGACAGGTTCCGGGTCACAGATCGCGTTGCATCGGGTATTTTCTTTTAGCACTAACAGCAGGAGGACATACTGACATGTATCGCGGCGAGTACGGACTAGTGGGCAGTGAAATGAGTATGTTCACCCGCAAGCTGGAAGCACAGTTGCGTTTCCAGAACATCCCCTGGTACTGGCACTTCAAAACGCAGGAACGCACACCCAACATTGAGGCGCGCACCGGCACCCATTTTATTCCGGCGCTGATAACGCCCGAAAAGTGGCTAATCCACGACACCATCGCGCTGGGTCCGCTGCTCAACGATCGCTTCCACCAGACACCGGTTATTCCACCAACACCGCTGCAACGCGCAACCTGTTTTGTATTGGAAGATGTATTCAATCACTGGCTGGGACGAGTCTGCGTCCACACCCGCTGGTGCTACCCCGACAACGTGGCCTGGGTGGGCCCCCGCTTTGGCGCCAATTCGGTGCTGAACCGCTCGATTGAAGAACCGTTCACCGAGCAGGAGCTGCTCGACCTCGCACCGATTGGCGAGATGATGTATCAGGGTTTTGGCAAAAACGTATGCGACGTCAACGGCGTGGGGCCTGAGCAGGAAGCAGCGATGCGCGCCGATTACACCAACCTGCTTGGCGTGCTCGATGCACACTTTGCCGACAACGATTTCCTGCTCGGCCCGCGTCCCTGCCTTGCCGACTTCGCCCTGGCCGGCGCTTGCAAGGCGCATTTTGTGACTGATCCTGTGCCGAAGAGTTGGCTGGGGCAATACCGCACGATGCTGCTTGCGTACACCGAGCGCCTTTTTGGCAAGCGCAGCTTTGCAGATCGCGACTGGCTGGCAGAGGACACGCTGCCAAGCTCGTTAAACGGTGTTCTCGATTATGCTCAGGGCACCTATTTTCAGTTCGCCCGGGCCAATATCAACGCCGGGATGGCGGGCGAGAAATTTTACGAGTACGACTATGGCTATGGCACCACCCGCGCGCGTACGCAAAAACGCCTGAACCTGGCGCGCCTGCACGTGCAGGATGAATTGTTGCAAGCGGGCGCTCCCGACAATAACAGCGTCTGTACGCTATTCGCCGGGCGCGGGATTTTAGAGCATTACCTGACTTGAAGGCAGCGCGGCCCGTGGCTGGCCTACGAAGGCCAGAGGGACATATGGAACGCATCGTACAGTGCCCGATAAACAGAGCGCACTCACACCGTGTTTCCGACTAGCTAAGAACATACAAGAGGCACCACGCGCCACGATGCTGGAGATTGTACTAGGCCTGGCCTTAACAGCGGCGGCGGCAATGTCGTGGCAACACCTGCGTTATGTGCGCATTCGACGCAAATCGGCGCAGGATAGGCAGAATCTTTGGCATGCAAACGAAGCCTTCCACGTTCTTGTCTTCTTCACGCTCAGGAAGGGCGACAAGCTCATCGATACCGTCAACCGCTTCCTGCAACTGATGCAGAACAACAGTAAGTCACAACTGATCTACGCGGGCCAGGCTGCCTTCACTGTCAATTCAAAGCAACTGGGAAACTATGCCTGGGATGGCGTATTGGTGTATGAATACCCCTCTCGATCCGACTATCAAAGCATTTTTGTCCGTGGCCAAATCGATCAGGCGCGCCAGTGTTTTGCCGAAAGCTACCTGCACGGTATGCGACGCAACCGGCAAAAGAACATCGCTATTCCACAGTTCCTGTTGCGACGACGCATTAAGGATATCCTGTCAGGTCTGTGGCGCGTGGAACCGCTGGAGCCATCACCGATGTTTGCCACCTTCCCCGAGTATGAGACCTGGCGAGGGCGTGAAGCGCGCCTGCGTGCGTGCAACCAGATCAACGGTAATGGCATGGTAGTCTACAGCCTGGTGAAGCGCGGGAACCGCACGCAGCAGCCGGACGATACGCTTTTCGACAAACAGATGGGCTCACGTATGGCTGCGCTGAGTCATGGCCCAGTGCATATGGGGCGTTCCGTAGCACTAGAGAACCTTGCCAGATTCGACCAGGTATTTGGCATTCACTATCCCAGTGCGGGTTACTTCGCTGATCTGCTGGCCAGCCAGTACGGTAAAAACATTATCGGCAGCACGCAGTTCAGCGATTACCTAGCTGTATTTACCGTACCCATCACTGATCGCTTGTAGGAGTCAAGCATACAGCTAATCACCAATCCTTGGCATCCGGGAGCAAGCCGGAAAGCTCCGTGTCCGTCAAATTGCGCCACACACCGATCTTCAATGAACCCAATTTCACATGCATAATTCGTGTGCGACGCAGCTCCACCACTTTATAGCCGAGCTCTTCACACATCAGACGAATCTGCCGGTTCAAACCCTGGGTCAGTACAATCCTGAACCCATACTTTGCCAGTCTGGACACCTTGCACGGCAGGGTCACCTGGTGATGGATACGCACACCACGCGCCATGGCGCGCAAGAAAACTTCGTGGACAGGCTTGTTTACGCCCACCAGATACTCCTTTTCGTGCTTGTTCTCAGAGCGAAGGATCTGATTGACGATATCGCCATTGCTGGTCAGCAGAATCAAACCCTCGGAATTCTTGTCCAGCCGACCGATCGGAAATATGCGCTCCTGGTGATCGACAAAATTCACGATGTTGCCGTCCACCGCTTCGTCCGTCGTGCAGGTACTGCCAACGGGTTTGTTCAGGGCGATATACACATGCGTGCGTTTGTTTTTAGCCGTGGGCTTTTGCTTGATGACAGTCCCGTCGACCAGCACCGTCATACCTTCCAGCCATTTCGCGCCGGTGACAGCAATCTCACCGTCCAGAGTAACGCGCTGTTGACTGATTAACTCATCGGCCTCGCGCCGCGAGCACCAACCGGATTCACTGATGTACTTGT
>JANNVJ010000052.1:0-75909 GCA_031414375.1 Haliea sp. | reverse complement strand
TACAGACCTGTCAGTGCATTCTCAGACAGAGCTAGGTTGGGTGGCTCGAAAGCTGAACACACGGCCTAGGAAAACACTGGACTTCGAGACACCAGCTGATAAATTCAATCAATGTGTTGCGCTGACCGGTTGAATCCGCATGTAGGATAGCGGTCGATGGACGAGGACCATTCGAGCGTTGATTTTAGACCCTAACCACCTCATTGAGGCCCTTTTTGCCTTATTGCTAGCCAGACCGATTTGAGGCCAGTCGGTGTAAAACCATCCTCCCCACAGGTGTAACAAAACGTTGAATCTGTCAGGAATTTTTACACTTCGAGCAGAGGACCACGATCTCTATTTTTTTTTGGCTCCTTATCTTCCATGGCTATTAGCGGTTGGCCCCATTCGTGCTTATGTATTCCCGCTTAAGTCTTTTCCCTATATATTGATGTAGGAGATGCCCATATGAGAACTTGTCGTTTCGTACTGTTAGCCTGCTTGATGGCTTCCCTCACGCACCGTGCGATGGCGGTGCCCATCGCATTTGATTTTAGTTTCCTTGATCTGCACACAGGCCATACCGTCTCGGGCGTTGTCTCTGGATTGCAAGATAATGCCACCGCATCAGCATCCTCCGTCTTCGTTTCGTATAATTCGGGTGGTTATGGTATCGGAGAATATATCGGGGACCCCTTAGTCAATTCTTGGACGGTTATCAACGGTGAGATTACTCTCGCCTTCTTCCTCGTTCGAGGAATTTGGAATATGCATCCCGATGTCGTCTGTTGCTCCTTGGTAATGGCCGTTGATCCATCTGAGTTTTCAACCGCCGCGTTGTCGACTGACCCGACAATTAATAAATCCCCACTTCCGGATACTGTCTTGGCGTTCACACCCCGCAGCACGAATGTTGTTCCGGTCCCCTCTGCACTCGCTCTTTTAGGGGCGGGGCTGTTTGGTCTGGTTGTCAGTCGCCGAAAGCGTAAGCTGGATATTTGATTTCGCCAACCCCGCTGTCGTCCACCTGACCCAGGGGTGAGATAGTCATCAAGCGCAGCTGCTCTTTCGGGAACCGCTTGCTTTTGCTCATAAACCCGATGAAATCTCTCTACCCCCTTTGGACCGGAGTTAGGCAATTTGCGACGTTCGTCCTCGCGGCTCACCGACGTCCGCTATAGGAAAAACGCTCACCAGAACCATACGTGATCGTGCATTGTCGGGCAGATCAGTTATACGTTATTACAGCTGGCCACTATTGAGGTAGCTGCAGTCTAGCGACCAGATAAAAATAGCGTTTCACAGATAGAGCGAAAGCTACTGATTGCCGAATTTCTGTAGTTTTTACGCTGGCTCGGAACTCACAAAACTACCACATGGGGCGCTCAGTTATAGTCAACGATAATGAAATTCTGGTCGGCTTCTGACCAGCGGATGATGACACTTTCCTGCGTACCGAGGAATTCATCAATGGTGTACTCACCCGACGCTCCTTTGCGAAAGCCAACGTCTTCTGGTACTGACGTTGGCGGAGGATTTGCAACGGTGAAGCTCACCGTCTCAACCGCTTTGCCGTCGATATAAATCGTCAGGGTGTGCTCTCCGCCACCGGCTGTCCACGGCCAATAGACTACGCCGCCGTAGCCAGTTTTTGCGACGTCGCCATACTCCAACCCGCACACGCTAACGGTATCCTGGCGGATAGAGCCATACGGTAGTGGAAAATGAAAGTCGCTATCGTCAATGGTGTAGGAAATCGCACCGATCTGCCCTTTTCCTCCGGGATAACACGCCCAGCCCCGGATATAGTTAACGCCACTCACGACCTCGCCATTTTCCGGCGACTCATGGTTGTACTTCACCGTTTGGGAATTGGGATAAATCGTGATTTCACCTTCAGTGTATGCAACTTGTCCAAAGCAATCCTGTCCCCAGTCGCCTTCTACCTGATAAGTGCCCGCAGGCAGCCCACTGATAGGTACTGTTACCACCGAAGGTATATCGTTCGGTGGGTAAGGTGGGTTGCCAGCGCCGAAGCAAACTATCCTATCGCCTTCAACCCTGATCACGTCGCCTTCAATTGTGTACGTCGCACTATCCTCATAGATGTTGTAACCCGAAAACACGAGTTCAAAATTCTGTCCGGCAGACACCACCGACGGTTGCGTGCCAACATCCAACAGTTCGTAGGTGCCAACGTCGGCTGGCTGGCTCCAGGTCGTTGAGCTGAAATAAAAGTCAGAAGGAATAGAAACGAAAGCGGATGCCTGGCATTCATAAAGGGCTCTCACATTCAGTGTTCATTTTGAATTTGGAAACAGACTCAGAGTAGACCAAGCGTCCGTTTTGGGCAATTGCAAGTATAAGACGGATAAAAGGGCTATGGGGGGGGAGCTATGGGGGGAAGTTTTCTTCCGGAATCCCGATGCTTTACCTGCATTGAACCAAGCGACGGCCACGGGTGTGCTGAAATCACGCTTACGTGGGTCCATCTGCCGATCTTTTTGGGTCGCTTTCAGGGTGTAGCCAACAGTCTTCTATGCCGACCAAATGTTCAGCGGCGTCCCTGCCGATCGACTGTCATAGCACGGGCTCTGCTACCGCGCGTCCTCTCCCGCGAAAAGAGGCAACGTGCGCTGCGGGGCCAGTTGGTTGACCAACGCAGGGTAGTGCGCTTCGACGAGTTGGTAGAGAAGAGTTTGCTCGGGTTGATGCCGTGCGTAGGCAACGTCGCAAGAGCTGACCCATTTGTCAGGGGAATCCTCTCTAACGTTTACGGCCGCTCGTACGCGTTTTGCGACGTTTGTTCCGACTTCACTCGAAGGACCGCTCCTGCGGAAAGGAGACATAAAGTCTGCCACTCTATGACAGGTCAAGGCTGAACTATTACACTTGGGCAATGGAATAAACCTGATTTCTGTGGGGGCAGAAAAATTCGCTGCCATTCGGTTGGTTGTTAACGATAATGCCCCGTTACCGCTTTTCCCATTAATCAAATCTGTCCCCATTATTTTCAAGCAGCGTTTCCACCACACTGTCATAAGCCGGTTTAGCCTGTAGCATCTCGTCGAACAATAATGGCCGATTGGGCGCGGTTATGGCTAAAAAGCTGTCCAGCCAGGTGTGGGCATCATCTATACCCCACACTGTGATTCCACTGCATAACGTAACAGCAAGACAGGCATTGAACACATCTGCGTAGGCCTGCGCTTGCGCAGCAAGAGGATCAGGTGTGCCGCTGAACAGTGGCAGAGGTATATCCAGTTCAGTGATTTCTGCCTTGAGCCCTAGTGCTGCGATGCGCTGTAGCTGATCGCGCAAGATGGCCTCATCCGGTGCGCGCACAAAGAAATGTCCCTGTAGGCCCAGGCCATGCAGCGGGATACCCCTGTCGAGCAGACGCTGCGCCAGCGCGATCAGGGCGTCAAATTTTTTCGGCTGAAACTCGACAAACGTTTCGTTGATAAACAGTTCTGCGGAGGGGTCTGCGGCATGGGCCTGCAGTAGTGCGCTATCCAGGTACTCTTCGCCTAACAGCTGGTAAAAAACATTCTCTGGATCGAAGTCTCCACCCAAGGGCGCCAGAGGCTCGTTGATCACGTCCCACTGGGCTAACTTGCCCGCATAGCGACCCACTACCGTGGCAGTGTGGGTGGCCATCAGCTCCTGTAAACGCAGCGCCGGGTCACTTGCATTTTCAAGCTCTTCGGAGAGCCAGGGAGGTAGTCCATTCAATCGGTGCCAGAACAAGGTATGGCCGCGGATACGTTGGCCATTGGCGACGGCGAAGTCCACCAGTTGATCGGCTTGGCTAAAATTGAAACTGTCGGAAGTGGGTGCAAGGCTTGCCCATTTCATGGCATTTTCCGCCGTCACGGAGGTAAATTCCCTGGATACAACTGCTCGTTGCTCGGAAGAGGCATCGCCATTTACTGCAGCCCCGACCGCCAGCTCCGCTTGTCGGGCAGCCTCTGCCAACCCTGTCGTTGCGCTGCGGTCACCGCTATTGTTGTTGCTATCGCTGCAGGCAGCGAGAACCAGAAATAGCGAAAGTGAGCAAATTCGAAAGAGCGTTGCGGACAAGAGCTTCATTGCGCTTTGTTCCCCATAACTTCATGAATGACTTATGGTACTCCTATGTACGGCAGGCCAGGTCTGAACTATTACACCCGGGCAATGGAATAAACCTGATTTCTGTGTGGGCAGAGAAATTCGCTGACATTCACCACGTTGTTAAGGATAATGCCCCCGTTCTCGCACTCCCGGATTTGACACTATGCAGCGCCCCATCTGGCTTTTATCCCTGGATTCAGACACCTTTCCCGCCGCCCCCATGACCACGGGTGGTCTCAAGGCGTATTACCAGCAGCTGGGCAAGAATGCCGCGCAGACGGATATTCAGTTGGTACATTTTGTGAATCACCCCGAGCGCATCCCCCAGTGGCTAGCCAAATGGCAGCAGGAAGAATTGCCGCGCGCACAAGCGGCCGTTGCACAGGGTCTGCAGCCGGTTATGGGTTTCTCCGTTTACACCTGGAATGCCGCCGAGTTTCTCGATCTGATGCGGCAGGTCAAGAGCCTGTGTCCGGAAGTTTTGATTGTCGCCGGCGGGCCCCATGTTCAGAAAGCCCGTGATTACCTGTTTTCTGAAGCTGTCGATGTCGTCGTACTGGGCGAAGGCGAAGCCACCTTCACGGATTTTCTGGATGCTGCCAATGCACAGCAGTGGGGCGACGTTGCGGGTCTCGCCTTTGTTAAAGATGGCGAGATGGTAAGCACCGCAGAGCGCCCGCGTTTTCGCAACCTGAATGTATTGCCATCGGCACTGGATGTCATCAGCCTGCTCGACAGCGAAGGAAAACCCTACGATTGCATCGCCTACGAAACCAGTAGGGGCTGCCCGTACAAGTGCTCCTTTTGCGAATGGGGAACAGGGGCTATTGGCGTCAAGATGCTGTCGTTCTCCGTTGAGCGAATACAGCATGACTGGAATTTTATTGTGGATGCCGGGATCAAGAATATCTGGCTGTGCGATTCCAACTTTGGAGCGCTGAAAGAAGACGTCGCGAAAGCCAAAGTGTTGTGCGAAATAAAGCAGCGTACTGGCCTGCCCAATACCTTTGCGACCTCCTGGTCCAAGAAGCACGGGCCACGATCACAGGAAATTGTTTTGCTGCTACATGAGAACAATTTACTGCCCCATTACCACCTTGCCCTGCAAACCTTGACGCCACTGGCGCTGGAACTATGTCACCGCGAAAATATGGCTGCCAATAAATACGAGCCGATTGCGCGTGAGATGGCGAAAGCCAGAGTACCGATCGCCTGTGAACTGATCTGGGGCTTGATTGGCGACAACCTGGCCAGTTTTGAGAAAAATCTCGATCGACTCTTTGCTGTATTTCCCACCATCAATATTTTTGGTTACACCTTGCTGCCCGGCACGGAATTTTACGACAAGCGCGATGAATACAAGATAGAAACGCTACCAGTGGCTGGCTACGGCAAGGCCAAGGGCGAGTACGTGGTCGGTTGCTTCAGCTTTCCCATCGAGGAAGGTCTGGAAGGATACTTCCTGATCACGGCGCATATATTGATGAGTCGCGGCTATATGATACCGCTGACCCTGCGCTATCTTGCCTTGAGTGAAACGGTGCCGGTAGCGGGCATGATGCGCGCAATTCTGCATGAGTTATGCCATGAATTTCGCCGCGAAATACCCCTGCTCGATGCCGAGCAGAAAATGGGCGTGTATGAATTCCGTGAAGAGCTGTTTGTCACATCCTTTACTTATCCCGAGCGCACTTATATTTGCGTGAAGCGCGTGGCGCTGCGGTGGATCGATGAGCATATGCACAATCAACTGGAAGCCGCAGGCGTGAAGCAACGCGTCGCGCAGTTGCTGGCGCTGGATGAGGCCTTTGCACCGCATACTGGGGCGACGCGGGAAGTCATCGGGCACTTTGATTTTGATGCCAACGCGGTGATGGATACGCTGGAGAGCATGGAGCTGCCAGCACCTGCATTGTTTGCAGCGCAGCCTACCGAGCTTGGTATCTTTATTCCCGGCGGTGTCGGTGACATTATCAAGGACCCCGATGGCGGCGTTTGGGTTCATGCAGAGCGCTCCACCAGCAAGGCCGAACACGCCGCGAAATTGCAACCGATCACGATTCAGGCGCTGGCGATATCGGCCTGATTTAGCTACCGCAGCTCTTGATTAAGGTTACTGTTGCCAGAGAGTTCCCCTGCCACCGCCTCAGCAACCTTGATGCCATCAATGGCTGCTGACAATATCCCACCAGCATAACCGGCACCTTCCCCAGCCGGATACAACCCTCGGGTGTTTATGCTTTGGAAATCTTCGCCACGCTTGATGCAAATAGGCGACGAGCTGCGCGTTTCGATGCCGGTCAGCACGGCATCGGCCATGGCAAAGCCCTTGATCTGCTTGTCGAATACCTCAATCGCTTCGCGAATAGCCGCAATCGCATAATCCGGCAGCGCGCTGGATAAATCAGTCAGTGTCACTCCCGGTTGATAGGACGGCGCTACTGTTCCCAGCGCAGTGGATGGGCGGCCCTTGAGAAAGTCACCGACCAATTGCGCCGGTGCGTTGTAATTCTCACCGCCCATCTTATAGGCCAGTGTTTCCAGCTCACGCTGCAGATCGATGCCCGCCAGTATATGCCCGGGGTAGTCTTCCTCGGGGTTGATGCCCACTACAATGGCGGAGTTGGCATTGCGCTCGTTGCGCGAATACTGCGACATACCATTCGTCACCACGCGTCCCTCCTCCGAGGCCGCCGCGACCACAGTACCGCCGGGACACATACAAAAACTGTACACACTGCGGCCATTGTCACAGTGGTGTACCAGTTTGTACTCAGCTGCGCCTAGCAGCGGGTTACCCGCGTTCTCGCCGAAACGCGCCGCGTCAATCACTGATTGCGGATGTTCTATACGAAAGCCAATGGAGAAGGGTTTGGCTTCGATATACACACCCTCATCCAACAACATCTGAAACGTATCGCGCGCACTGTGCCCGATGGCCAGCACAATATGCTTACTCAGCAATGTCTCACCGTTGCTGGTGGTCAGCCCGGTGATGTTGCCAATGCCGTCGCTGTCCTCCTCACGTAATAGCGACTCGACCTTTTGCTCGAAGCGAATCTCCCCACCGAGACGAATGATTTCCGCGCGCAGCTTTTCAACCATCGTCACTAACTTGAAAGTCCCGATGTGCGGTTTGCTCTCGAACAGGATTTCCTCGGGGGCACCGGCCTTAACGAACTCCGTCAGCACCTTGCGCCCCAGATGACGGCGATCCTTGACCTGGCTGTAGAGCTTGCCATCGGAGAATGTACCGGCACCGCCCTCACCAAACTGCACGTTCGACTCGGTGTTCAACTTGCGCTTGCGCCACAAGCCCCAGGTATCCTGGGTACGCTGGCGCACCTCACAGCCCCGCTCCAGCACAATAGGCTTAAATCCCATTTGCGCCAGAACCAGCGCGGCCAGGATGCCACAGGGCCCAAACCCAACAACTATTGGCCGATACTGCCCAGCCGTTGGAAAATCCGCAGCTGCCTGCGCCACAAATTGGTAGCTCGTATCCGGACTTGGTGCCACTCGGGAATTCGTCTGTACACGTTCCAGAATCTGTTGTTCCAGCGCTGCAGGCAGCTCCACATCCAACTGATAGATCAACAGAATATGCGCTTTTTTACGCGCATCGTGACTGCGTTTGAACACCGTAAAACCAAGTAGGTCTGCGGCATCGATGCCCAGATGCTCAATAATGGCTGCAGGCAGCGCAGCGACGTCATGGTCGAGCGGAAGTTTGATGTCGTTAAGTCTAAGCATGGCGCATGGATTGCTTGGCAAAGGGCCGCTGGCGACCGGCTGCAGGAGTGGCGTGATTCTCCCGCACATGCCCAGCACAAGACAAGCGGATTACCGTCGCCGCACTACACAAACTGTGCCGCGCTAAAGCCCGAGGACCAGGCCCATTGAAAGTTGTAGCCACCCAAATGGCCGCTCACGTCCACCACCTCGCCGATAAAGTACAAGCCCTTCTGCGCTATGGCTTCCATCGTTCTGGAGCTAAGTGCAGCGGTATCCACACCGCCCAGCGTCACTTCTGCAGTACGATAGCCTTCCGTAGCGGAGGGTTTCAGATGCCAGTGACTGATCCGCTCTGCCAACTCCAGTAGGCGCAAGTCGCTATAGTCCGCAAGCTTACGTTCCGCATCAATATGCCACCAGAGGGTTTGCAGCTCGGTCACTAGCGCTTTCGGCAGTTTTTGCTGCAACAGCGTGCGCAGCAAAATAGTGCCTTGCGACCGCTTGCTATCGAGCAGCCACTGTCTGCTGTCGACGGCAGGTAACAGATTAACCGAGACCGTATCTCCCGGGTTCCAGTAATTGGATATTTGCAGGATTGCCGGGCCACTGATGCCTCGATGCGTAAACAGCAGATTCTCGGTAAAGGATTGGTTATTACAACTGACTTCCACCTCGATCGCTATGCCGGACAGACGCTCACAGACAGGCTTCATGGTATCGCTGAACATCAAGGGTACCAATCCGGCGCGACGCGCGGTAAGCGGGAGCGTAAACTGCGCCGCGATCTCGTAGCCGAGGCCACTGCCGCCAAGGGTAGGAATGGAGAGCGCTCCGGTGGCAACCACCAGCGACTGGCAGCGCAGAACGCGGGGCTTCCGCGCGCCCTCTGGCCCCTGTTCGAACTCCACCTTATAGCGTGTATCCACTGTTTCGGGCGACTCTTTATCCGCACCATCCGAAACGCATGCCATCGCACCGGCAATAGATTCAATTGCGCGAATGTCGCAACGGGTCGCAATCGTGACGCCAACCTGGTCACACTCTTGCAGCAGCATCGCCAGAATATCCCCAGCCGAATCGCGGCAAAACAGTTGGCCGTGTTTACGCTCCTCAAAGGCGATGCCATGACGTTCAACCATGGCGATGAAATCCCATTGTGTATAGCGGCTCAAGGCCGATTTACAAAAGTGTGGGTTACCCGATATGAAATTCTCAGGTTCGACGGAATAATTTGTAAAGTTACAGCGGCCACCGCCGGACATCAGTATTTTCTTACCCACTTTGTTAGCTTTCTCCAGCACCAGAACGCGGCGACCGCGCGCGCCGGCGACCGCAGCGCAAAACAAGCCTGCTGCGCCAGCCCCGAGAATAATTACATCATATGGTGCCAGGTCATCTCGCAAGGAACTATTTCCAGTGGCAAGTCGCAGAGTTTTTACATAAGCGAGGGAATATACCAGCTATCGGTACTGGCTCGGAATCTTCTATGCTAGGCTCCCCATCTCATTATTCAAATCGGATTTTTCTGCTATGGAAACCTGGATCGCAGATGGTATAGGAATGCTGGGTACACTGCTGGTGCTGGTGGCCTACTACCTGCTGCAACTGGAGAAAGCCGACCCCAGGGGCCTGGGCTACAATATGCTCAACCTACTGGGGGCTGTCTTCCTGCTCATCAGCCTGTGCTTCAGTTTCAATCTTGCCAGTGTGGTGATGGAAGTGTTCTGGATGGGCGCTTCCTTGATTGGCCTGTGGAAGTACTGGCGCCGTGACCGCGTCGCCAGTCAGTCCACCAGCTGATAGCAGGGCTGATAATCCGTCGCACCCAGCTTCATCCGCTTTTCCTTCACCAGTACCTGTAGCAGCTGATCCACACTGGACAGATACTTCCCGTCACCCGACAATTTGTAGGGGCCGTGCTGACGCACCTGTTCCTTGCCAAACGTCTTTATGTTACCCGCTACTAATCCAGAGAACGCGCAGCGCAGGGCACTGGCGAGCTCATGTTTGGGTAAATTGCCGCGCAGCTGTAATGCAGCCATGTTCGCATGGGTCGGGACGAAGGGCTGCTGCAGCGCAGACGGTATCTGCAACTCCCAGTTGAAAAAGTACGCTTGCCCAGCTGCGCGACGACGCGCGTGCACATCGTCAATCGCCGCCCTGATGGTACGGCCGACCTCTTCATGCGCACCCACGATTATGCGGTAGTGGTGCTTTACTTCCTCGCCCAGACAATCCACCAAAAACCGTTCCAGCGCCTGAAAGTACATGCGACACGATTCGGGCCCGGCAAACACCAGCGGAATCGCCTCACTGTTGTCCGGGTGCATCAGGATACTCAGCAGGTAGAGGATTTCCTCAACCGTTCCCACTCCGCCGGGAAATACAATGACGGCATGGGCGAGCCGCACAAAAGCCTCCAGGCGTTTTTCGATATCGGGCATAATCACCAGTTCGTTGACGATGGCGTTTGGCGATTCAAAGGCAATGATGCCAGGCTCGCTGATCCCGATATAGCGGCCGTCCTTGACCTGCTGTTTGGCGTGTCCCACAGCGGCGCCCTTCATGGGTCCTTTCATGGCACCGATACCGCAGCCGGTGACAATGTCCAGTCCACGCAAACCAAGTTCATAACCCACATGCTTGGCAAAGTCATACTCTGCGCGAGGAATCGAGTGCCCACCCCAGCAAACGACCATCCTGGGCGGTTGATCGGGACGAACCACACGCGCATTGCGCAGTATGCGAAATACGGTGTTGGTAGTCTGAGCCGGAGTCGGGGGCTGCGTCTGGGTGGCGGTGATTTTGAAATCGGTGTACACAATGTCACGCAGCGCCGAAAACAAGTGCTCCTGAATACCACGGATCATCTTGCCATCAACGAAGGACTGTATTGGTGCATTGAACAACTCAATGCTGAGGCCGCGCGGCTGGGGTATCAGGCGAATATCGAAATCAGAGTGGTCGACACTTGGGTCTGCCGGATCACCCTTGTCGCTGTCAGTGTTCAAAATCGCCAGCGCGCAGTGTCGAAACAGCGCGAACAAATCGCCGCCGCTACTCGTCAGCCCCTCTATATCTGCCTTCGACAGCAGGTTCAGCGAGTTAAGCGGATTAACAATGGCGTGAGCAATTTTTTCCATAGTGGGGATCACGCTCGCAACAGCGACAGAACGTTTTCCCGGCTCCACTAGCTCTCGCAGAAGGCGCGCATTTTCTTATAGCCGATATCGGTTTGCTCAGAAGTCGTGGCTTTCAGCAACTCCAGCTTGGCCGTCTGGCACTCCGATGACTCCTTCTCTGCAGAGGAATTCATTGTCTGAAAAGCCGGATCCGAAACCGGGGTCGAACACATCACAGATGACACCCGCCGGATATTTGCATGCTGCCCCTGCTCAATGGAGACACAGTCGCCAAGCTGAATGTCCTGATTTTCCGTTACGATATCAATGGTGGAGTTGTTTACGAGGCGCACCGTGAATTTATCTGCTGAGCCTGCGGTTTCTTTCGAAACCAGGGCTCCCAGGCCTGCTCCGGCCGCAGCGCCTGCCACTTGCGACGCACCTGAATGGGTAGCCGTTGCCAGCAGCCCAAGCGCGCCGCCGATCAAGGCACCCGCGCCGTAGTTTGGCGCCATCGCTACCTGCTGAATGTTCTCGACCCTACCGTATTGGACTGAAATAACGGCATTGCGCGTGGAGCCAGTCGCAGGGTCAGTGCTAGCACAACCAATAAGGGTAAGTGCCAGGGCGGTGGACACAGCAGTACGTATTTTGTTGGTCATATTATTATCATCCTGATGTAGTGGTTGGGCCATAGTTTAACGATTTCGGACGAGAGCTACCACAGTGCGCGCGCTCAGGTGGCGTGCAATTTTAGATACTTTTGGGGGTCTCTCGCGACTGTAATCCGGTGCAATACGCGATCATAACCGTCATACCCGCCGTTGGCCTTGTGTAACACACTACGATTGTCCCAGATCACGAACATGTTTTCCTGCCACTGGTGGGTGTACTGGAACTCTTCCCGGGTCTGCCACTGGTGTAGATCCAGCAGCAACTGCAGGGCCTCATCATCGGCCATACCTTCCACACCAACGATGTAACCTATGCAACCGAGCAAAGTCTCCCGACCACTTTCGGGATGCCTGAGGATAAACGGGTGGCCATACACGTCCCTGGCATCGTCCGCAAAGCGAATAGCCATGCTGCGTCCGGCGGCCTTATCCTTCTCCCCATACATACCGTCAGGCGCGTAGGCCGCTCCCGCAGAATGCAGCGCTGTACGCCCCTCGATCCTGGCGCGCAAAGCAGCAGGCATCTCCACCAGTGCTTTTTGCTGATTGGTAAAACTGGTATCACCACCCACCGGCGGAATGACGAGGCTATAGAGGCAGGTGCCAATAGGCGGTTCTGCCATAAAACTCCAGTCGGAATGCCAGTTCTCCGCGAACAGCGGGGCTTTTTCATTCGCCATGCGAGTCAACGCAACGACGTGTTCACTGCCTGTAATCGTGCCAAAGAAGGGTTCGCTGCCAAACACGCCAAATGACTGTGCGATGCGTTCAAGATCTGCATCTGACAAGTTCTGCTCGGGAAATGCCAGCACGTGATGTTCCATCCAGGCAGCACGCACAACGTGAATGGTCGCTGCATCCAGTGGTGTGGAGAGATCCACTCCTGTGACAGTGGCACCGCAGGCCTGGCCTGAGGATTTTACTTCAATCATGTATTGCCTCCCGTGAGTTGCAACAGTCCCGCGATTTTTTCCGTCTGTGCATCACTGACTGCCGCTTCTTGCGCATACCGGGGCCAGTTGGCCGCTGCCTCTCTAACTCTGGCGATCAGGCGTTTTGCCAGGGAGCGGTTGACACCCTGGCGCTGCGCAACCGCCAAGAAGTCCTCATCGAGAATCGCCGCACGCTTGCGATTGACGCTCATCTGATGGCTACTAGTATAGTCGCCGTTGGGGTTAAAGGCGTAGGTCATGTCGTAGGCAGGGCTCAGACGCCATAAGCCTGCCTTGTCCATGAGGAAGGAGATCTGTTTGGTGTGATCGTCACAGTTATACGCCGCAACATTAAAGACCATACGCAAAAACAGTTGCTCCTTGGTCGCCATCCCCAATCCCAGTTGATCACACAGTAAAAAGGCCTGCTCATACGAGGAAGAACCGGGCACATTAAAGTCGTGGTGACCCAACGCGCACAGCGTCTGCATGTGCAGTTTCTGGCCGTCAGCGGTGCGATCAAAACGCTGCGTCATAAAATGCGCCCGGCCATTTTCCTCCAACAGGCGACAGCGGGTCATTTCGATGCCCGCAGCCACCGCCATCAAATGGTAGGCGTACTCGATGCGGCCATAGCCTTTGGGGTCCGCCAGTTCTTTATCCTTGTTATTGCTCACCCCGTCAAACTTGAGCAGCCAGTAGGTGTAGCCCGCTCCGGCTTCAATCTGCCCCGAGCGCACATCCCCGGTCGTTTCATTCCAGGCAATGATCGCTTTGGCCCGCGCGCCCCCGGCGGAAGTCCCTACCGCCAGGATTTTTCCCAGCCCTTCCACATTGGCTGGCGCACCCTGCGAGCTCAGTTGCACATGTTCCGACTCTTTAAGCGCCAGCACCCGTGATGAGAGTGCGACCAGTTCTTCAATATTAAGCGACATCGGGCCCGACTCATCCTGTTCGATCACCGGGTAGAATTCCAGCGCGCCCATGCCACGCCGACCGACATACATCAGGCGCTGTACCGGATTAAACGTATCGGGCGCGCGACCGGACTCGGCCAGCCACTGGTCAATCAGGCTGTTGCCAAATTTATCCGGCAGCGAGTCCGCCAGCATGCCTGGCAAGCCCCTGTAGGTCTCCCGGTTTAGGGCCGGAAATGAAAAAGGCCCTCGCGACAGCGGCATCATTACCGGAGACAGTTCGATACCGGTCTCCAGAAACTCAGGTGAGTATTCAAAGGCGGCATATGCTCGCGCCGGATCCCAGGCCACCAGGCCGATGCTGGCGCCCCACAACCTGACTTCGCTGAAGGTTACCGCTGATCTTCCGGCCATTGCACTTGTACCGTCGTGACCGCGCGCTCGGCAGACTTATCGGATGGCGATGCCACCGCCCGAGAACGGCGCACCCGTCGTTTGGCAGACACACCCGACCCCGCCCGACCTTCCCCGGTGAGTACTGCGGCAGGGCGCTGTTGTTTCAGCTGGGACACTTTGAGGCCCACCTCGGCCAGTTTTTCGTAGGGTGAGAAGCCCGGTGACTCCAGCGCAGCGAGCAACCCGTCCAATCGCCCCAGACACTTGATCACTTTTATCAGGCCTGCGGAATTGACCGCCTCACCCGCCTCCAGCCGCTGCAGGGTGCGATGCGACACGCCAGCTTCATAGGCCAGTTCCGTTTGCTTGAGCTGCCTGGCAATACGCAGTTCTGCGATCTGTTGACCCAGTGCAAGAAGTTCGCTATTCAGCATCATTTATACGTCAATTATTACGTATTACATTGATTTATGTACAATATACGCCTATTTAGGCGTTTTACAAATTATTTATTTTATACGTCTTAATCTGCGTATTAACGAATAATAGCGATATAAAACGTCATATATGGTGTATTAAATTAAGATAAGTATTCATAAGGCGAGTACAGCTATCCGGCTTGTCCACATTAATTTCCGCGCCACAAGATCCGGCTGGGACGGTAGCGTGATCAGCGTGGTATAAAGTGGCCGCCATCGCATGAATGACGTCGTGACAACAGACTGAAAAATGGGAAACAACAGATGATAGCCTGGACCGAACAACAGCAAATGATCAGGGGCATGGTGCGCGATTTCGTGCAAAAGGAAATCGTGCCGCACATCGATGATCTTGAGTACAACGGTTTACCGCCCTACGACATCCTGCGCAAGCTGTTCAAAACCTTCGGTATGGATGAACTGGCGGGCGCCAATTTTGATAAACAAATCGCCAGGGAGGAAGCGATTGCAAGAGGCGAGCATAGCGAGAAACCTGCAGCGGCCAAGACGACCAGCGGACCAGTGTCCGAAGAAGCGCTGGACGCCGTCGCAATGGGCGTAGTCCCCATCATTGAAATCAGCCGCTACTGCCAGGGACTCATCACTGCGATGGGTGTCTCTGTCGGGCTAACCGCCGGCGCGATCATGTCCAAGGGCAGCCTGGCGCAGAAGAAAAAATACGGGCGCGACCTGATGACCCTCAAGAAGATCGGCGCATGGGCGATCACCGAACCCAACTCCGGCTCGGACGCGTTCGGTGGGATGAAGTCCACCGCGCGGCGCGACGGCAAGGGCGGCTACCTCATCAACGGCAGCAAGACCTACATCACCAACGGCCCGCACGCCGATACCATTGTGTTCATTTGTCGCCTCGATGAGCCTGGCGTTGAACCCAGGGACCGCAAGATCGTCTCCTTTATTCTCGACTCGGGAATGCCGGGGCTGGTACAGGGTGCTGCCTTCAAGAAAATGGGCATAGGATCATCTCCCACCGGCGAACTGTTCCTGTCGGATGTGCATGCCGGCCCTGAACGCCTGATGGGAGAATCGGAGGACGGCTACGGTCGCTCCGGGGCTAAATCCACGTTCAGCACAGAACGCTCCGGCGTTGCTGCCATGGCGCTGGGTCTGGTCGAGCGCTCTCTTGAAATGTCACTTGAATACGCGAAAACACGCATACAGTTCGACCAACCCATCGGCAGTTACCAACTCATCCAGTTAAAACTGGCAAAGATGGAAGTCGCGCGACTGAACCTGGAAAACCTGGTATTTCGCTTTATCGAAACACGAGCGGCGGGCAAGGATCTTAATATGGCCGAAGCCTCGGCCATGAAACTGTACGCCGCGCAGGCAGCGATGGAAGTGACCATCGAGGCCGTGCAGATTTTTGGTGGCGCGGGCTACATGCGCGAAACACGCGTGGAGCAGTTGATGCGGGACGCGAAGATCCTGCAGATCTACGCCGGCACCGATGAGATGCAGGTGGTGGCGATCGCGAAGGAATTGCTGGGGCGCGCCTAGCGGGGCAGAGCCTAGATGAGCACTTCCCGGGGCAACGCCCTATCCAGGTTCCTGCGCAAGACGACCAAATTTTTATGGGCGCAAGAGTCGCTGCAGCATTTAGAGTCAATACGTCGCTTCGAGCTTGAATTTGCCCGACACGCATTTGGGCACAGCGGCAGGTTATTGGAAATTGGTGCAGGCACGGGGTGGCAGGCCAAGGCACTACAAGCGCAAGGGTTCGAGGTTGATGCCATCGACCTGAGCAGCAGCAATTATAAAGAGCACAGGGTATTCCCGGTGGTTGATTACGATGGCCACCGAATTCCTTTTGGTGACGATTCATTTGATGTGGTCTTCAGCTCTAATGTGCTGGAACACATTCCGCACCTGGAAGAATTCCAAACAGAACTGCACCGTGTGCTGAAGCCCGGAGGTGTTGCGGTACATATTGTGCCATCCAGCTCCTGGCGCTTCTGGACCAATATCACCCATATCCTCAAGTCGTGGAAAATCCCTGATATTCACGGCGAACATGCCGCCAACGCGCTGACGGAGATTATGGTTTTTCGTAAAAGCTGGTGGCGACAATTGTATGAGAAAACAGGCTGGCAAGTCGTCAACGTGATGCCCTGCCCGATTTTCTACACCGGTCGCGCGCTCATGGGCAAGCGCATCAGCATCCCTGCCCGGCATCGCATCAGTCGGATCCTGGGCGGGTCCAGCAGTCTTTTTGTGTTGCGGGAAAAACCCTGAATCAATGTTCGCTCGCTTGGTACAGCGCCTCCGCCCGCGCCTTCAGACCCGCAGCACAATCATTGAAGCCTTTCTCCACCTGTTTACCCATCTGCTCGATCATCGGCCCGGCGACTTCACCGCTGAATGCATCGATGCTTACGTAGCGGCAGCTGTGGTCGTCAATCGGCGTGATGTGCTGCGCGCGGTCCGCGTGAATCGGGTCTCCGGGTTTGTTTTCCATGGACCAGACAATCGTATGGATGGGCTCTACTTTGGTGACGTATTCAACCTGAGTCTGCAGCCCGTTGCCCAAGTCAACCTGCATTTCCACGGGCGAGCCAACGACTGCTTCACCCTTCATGCCCGGGCAGAACGTGTTCCACAGGCCATAGTTCGCGAAATCCAGAATGACGTCCCACACCACCTGCGCGGGTGCGTTGATGATTATTTCCTCACTGGAGACACTGTTTGCGGTAATCATTCGTTGTAGCTCCTGCAATAAGACGTTTGGCGATGCACCTGGCATGCCCGTTTTTTTAGTTAGCGTAACTGACGCCGCCGTTGACTCGCCAGGTCTGGCCGTTGACCCACTCGGCGTCGTCGGATAAGAGGAACGCCACCGCGCCGGCGATGTCCTGCGGCGCGCCGTGGCGCGGACTGCGCGAGCCTTTGAGCGCCCAGTCTTTCATCTCCTGGCTCATGTTTTCATCCATCTGCTGCGTCAGCACAAAACCGGGCGACACGGTATTGCAGCGAATTCCCTGCCGACCCCACTTGGTGGCGACGTGCCGACACAGTGCATTGACCCCGGCCTTGGATGCGGCGTAGGCCGGTCGTTCGCCCTCGCCGATGACCGCCGCATCAGAGGAGGTCAATACCAATGCACCACTACCATGCTCGAGCATGTGTGGTAACACAGCCCGCAGCAACAGCGCGGTACCGGTGACATTCACCCGCAGGGTGCGCTCCCACAGGGCACTGTCATTGCTGAGGATGTCGCCATCCACCAACACCGCTTGCAGATCAGCCACATTGGCGAACAGGCCATCCAGTCGACCGAAATGGGAGACAGCGGTCTCGACCAGAGTGGTGATGGTCGCTTCTTCCGCCTGGTCATAATGCCAGGCCAACGCTTGGCCACCGGCGGCGTTCAACTCTGCTGCAAGGGCTTCTGCGGTGGCGATATTGAAATCGCCAATGCCAACACTGGCTCCTTCTGCGCACAGGCGGCGGGCTGTGGCCGCGCCAATACCGGTGGCTCCGCCGCAAACCAGAATGGCCTTGCCCTGCAGATTTTTCATACTGTGCTCCCCACAGATCGATCTCGCCAGACGAGTGCAAACAACAGGAGTTTGAGTGGACCGGGCGAATGTGCAAGTATCCATAGCTGAAGGCGCAATTTCCAGTGCAAAGCAGCAGACACCCGTAGGAGAATTGAACTGTCATGAGATTTCTTACCTTTCTATGGCACAGGATCACTGCAGCACTCTCCACCCTGTTGTTGCTGGCGGTGCTGCTGGCGTTGTTCCTCGGCTATCGCCTGGCAACTAGCGCGCAAGTGGATGATACGGTCAGGCTGCAGAACAAACACGACTACCTCGCACACATCTCCCAGCTCAGGGACGAAAGCAGGCCCGCGCCCAATATTGTCTTCATTCTGTTCGATGACCTGGGCTACGGCGACCTGGGGGCTGGCGCCGTGGGCAGCACGATGATTGACACACCCAACATCGACCAACTGGCCGCAGATGGTGTTGTGCTCACAGATTTTCATTCCCCCTCCCCCGTGTGCACACCCTCCCGCACCGGCTATCTCACCGGGCGCCTCGGCCCACGCGCGGGGCTACCCAACCTGGTCTTCCCCACCGGCAGCACCAAGGACACTGTCTTCCATGCGCTATTTAATCCCGACGGCCATGTGCGCCTGCCGGCGGAAGAGATCACGCTGGCGGATCTGCTCAAAGCTGCGGGTTACGCCACCGGCATGGTGGGAAAATGGCATCTGGGCGATCGCAGTCCGTCGCTGCCCAACGATATGGGCTTTGACAGCTACTTCGGCGCACATTACAGCAACGACATGGAGCCCTTCGCGCTATTCGCCAACCGCGACGTCGCCGTCGCTGCGCCGGTAGACCAGCGCTACCTGACCGAGCGCTATACGCAAGCGGCCACCCACTTTATCGAGCAGCATGCACAGCAACCCTTCTTTCTCTACTTTGCACACAATTTTCCGCACGATCCGCTGTCCGTGCGCGAGGAGCGCAGCGGCAGGTCGAAAGCCGGTCTTTATGGCGACGTGCTGGAGGAACTCGACGACAGCGTAGGCGCTATCGTCGCAATGCTGCAGCGCACCGGCAACCTGGACAATACGCTGATCATTATCAGTTCGGACAACGGGCCCTGGTTCCTGGGGGATGCGGGCAACCAGCGCGGTCGCAAGGGCAACACCTTTGAGGGCGGCATGCGAGTACCCTTTATTGCGCACTGGCCGGCTGCCATCAAAGGCGGCAGGACTGAACATGCCATGGCCATGGGTGTCGATCTGCTGCCGACGGTGCTGGACATGCTGCAGTTGCCGCCGCCGGATCGCCTGCTCGATGGCCGTAGCATCCTGCCGGTGCTGACGCAGGGCGGCCCTTCGCCGCATGACTTTCTGTACTACTACGACGGCGAGAAACTGTTCGCGGTGCGCGACCAGCGGTTTAAGTACCGCGGACCGGCCGGGGTTCTCTACGGTACCGATCAGTTGCCGGTGGGTATCACGATGCCGATGAAGGAATGGCTGTTTGACCTGGCCGGAGATCCGCGCGAGGCCTACGATACGTCTACTCACAACCCGGATGACCTGGCGCGCCTGCGCGCTGCCTTTGAGGCCCGCAACCGCAAAATGGCTGAAAACAAACGCGGCTGGAAATAGTTTCATACCGAAAAAGGACTACACTACTTCCGCAGCCCGAGTAGAGATGACAGTCATGCACTATTCCATCATCGGCACCCTCTTAACGTCCCTGTTGCTGATCGCCTGTCAAAACGCCGCCTACAATCAGAACGACAAAGTCACTGCGGCCATTCCCGACAACCTGGTGCGCGTCGCTCACACCAGCGCCAAACTGGCCTATGTCGACCCTAACGCTGACTTCAGCAAATACACCGCTATCCTGCTCACTCCGCTGGGCGTGGACAATGTGGAGATTATCCAGCCCACCTCCAGTATCAGCACGATCGGGATTCGCAATTGGGAGCTCACCGCCGCCGATAAGCAACGGCTGCAGCAGGACTTTCAAGCGGCGATGGTAAAGCAGTTGTCTGCACAAGGCGGCTACCCGCTGGTCGAAACCGCCGCTGACAACGTGCTGCAAATTTCCGCCAGATTGACGCGCATAGCACCGACTGCCTCCAAGGATGACAACCGCTCCAGGCCACCGGGTCGCAACAAGGTCTTTACAGAAGGGGCTGGCAAGCTGCGCGTTGAGGTGACGTTCAGCGATGCTGAAACCGGGGCAGTGCTCGCACTGGCCAAGGACACGCGCTCCGGCTCCTCCCTCTGGGGCATAAACAATAGTGTGACCAATGCCGCAGAGGTGCGGCGCGTGTTCAATACATGGGGCATGCAGATACGCACGCAACTGGATCGGATAAAAAAGAAGAAGGAGTAGACAAGATATGCAACTGTGGCGATTCCTGCATCCCTCAGCACTGGGCTTTACGCTGAAGACCACCGCACACACCCTTATCGACAAAATTCGGGGCGCCCCACCGCGACCGGTGCAGGTCGCGCACTACGTGGCTCGGCGCGCATTACAAGGCGATCCTGAAGACGTGCTGCGCACCATAGACCAGTTTGCACGCGAAGAGCGCTGGCTGATGAACATCGGGCCGGAGAAAGGCCCGCTGATCAAGGAGCTGGCACAACGCCTACCCGCCAATGCTCGCATCCTGGAACTGGGCGCCTACTGCGGCTACTCCTCCATCATGCTTGCCAGCGCCTTCGGTGTGCAGGCACGTATCACGTCGATTGAAATCAGTAAAGACGCGGTGGCAAGTTCGCGCGCTAACGTGGAGGTCGCAGGACTGTCCGACCAGATCACCTTCTTGCATGGCTCTTCCAGCGACATCATCGGCACGCTGGAAGGCCGCTTCGACCTCGTATTCCTAGATCACTGGAAAGATTTGTACAAATCCGACCTGCAATTGATCGAGCGCCAGCAACTGATTGGCCCCGGCAGTATTGTCGTAGCAGACAATGTAGGAAAGATTTTTGCGCCGGAGTCCTACCTGGACTACGTGAGAAATTGCGGGCACTACGACTGCGAACATCGTAAGGCCACCATTGAATACACTACCGTACCAGACGCTGTAGAAATCTCGGTGTACCGATCGTCCTGATTTACCGGGCAGCAAACGCTCTTTTACTGTCGTTATACGTCACAATAGCGCTTGCGATGGCGTCCTTATCGTAATCACGCAGCCCACTCAACAACATGTGTTTTTTACCTCGGCCGACAATGTCACCCTCGTCCACCAGGTTAAACGCCAGTTCCACACTGCCACGCTTGCCGTTGATTTCCAGCGCGTTGTAATCGCCCTGTAGCACAGGCTGCGTGATATCCAACCGGTCCAGATCGATAGTCATGCTTTCATAAATCACCATGGGGCGATCGGGGTTGATCATTACATTCTGCTCAGCCAGCAGCGGCACCAGAATGTGGGGGAACGTTTGCCCGGAAAATTCGACGTAGCTCTGCGTGAGATTCTGGATCAACGATTCATCATGACTGATGTTTCCCGCGCATTTCACACGCAGATACTCCTTTGCATCTGTATCATTGATATGCAATTCTCCTGCAGGTGCAGGTAGTACGAGCTCCACACCAGCCACCACCATCCCGGAAAAAACGAACTCCATGTGCTGGCTAATACCGTACTTGGCCAGAATGATGGCGAACAACAAATCTCCCGGAATACAAAAGCGCCTGGCATCAGCATCGTGCAGGGGATTGAAGTCATTGGCCATTTGCTTGGCAAAGTTGCTACCCTGCTCTCGGGTAAAACAAATGCGCCCACTGGGCTCACTAAAATACTGGTCGATGATCATGTCTTATGCGTCGCCTCAGAAGCGTTGAATGCGCTTGCCGATAACTCGGTCACGCAATTTCCAGAAAAGACTGTCGGGATTGACCACGACAATGAAAACGCGGCGCATCCTATCCTGTGGGCATTTGATGGCGCGTACTGCGTGCCAGGCATGGTCGGTGCGCTTGATCAACGCACTGCAATTACCGATGGACGTGCACTCAATGATTTGATCGAAATCTTCGAAGGCTGGGGCCGAGTTGTAGTGCAAGCGCCCTCCATCATCGAGCACTACGGTCGCGCCACCCCAGGCCGGATTCCAATCCTCAACAGAGTTAAAATAGAACAGGTGTGAACCGAGTTCCCGCCTGGCATCACAGTGCGGAGATACATCCGCGCCGCTGGGCGTGTAGTGCCAGTGAAAGCGAAACTCTGCTTTTGGGGCACCTAGCAAACGTTCGATTTCGTTACGATAGGCATCCGAGCAAAGCTCACCAATAAACTCTTTCCAGGGTTTGGGCACTACCATGTCCGGCGTATATTCCAGGGAGTAACGGTCGTGCGGCGCTTGCCCGGCGCGACGCTCTTCACCGAAGCGCTGCTCGAACATCGACAGCGGCGGCATGTTCGTCAACAGATCCTGGAAACCGGAATCCGTCAGCACACCAGCGCTGTTGAAATACGGATAAGGCGTCGTCGCCAGAAAATCTTCCAAACGCAGATCGCGCAGCTTCTGGATATCAAGGTACTTCACGCGGCTCTATCTTGCAGATCGGGTGTGCGCTCCAAGACTTCAAAGGCGTCGTGGCGCACGTGGTTTTTTCTAATTTCCTCCCGCACCAGATTCTCGCTGATGTGTCCTTCGCGCAAGCACTCTTTCAATAGACCAAAAAAGAATTCTTGCTGGCGACGGTCCGGGTGTTCCTGATAGCGACCCAACAGGCCGTGCTCACCAAACACTTTGGCACGCAGGTGATTGGCAGCGGCCAACAGCGGCTTGTCCTTGAATTTATCAGCCGGTGTGTAATCGACGGGCAAGCCTGTTTTCCACGGCTGCG
Organism: Haliea sp.; assembly: GCA_031414375.1. Lineage (GTDB taxonomy): Bacteria > Pseudomonadota > Gammaproteobacteria > Pseudomonadales > Halieaceae > Marimicrobium. The sequence continues at coordinate 53,193 of JANNVJ010000052.1, read as the reverse complement.
TCTTGCGTTTCGTGTTGTGCAGAAGACGTGTGTTGCCATCCAGATGATCGAAATCATTCCAGCAGTCGGGTAGATAACCGATATTGGCAGAGTCCTCGTAGGCCAACACCATCCACTCCTTGTAATCCTTTTCCGCGCGAAACAACTGCGCAAACTGACGCTGCGCGTCCCAGTGCCGCAAGCGGGCACAGTCCAGCAGCATGACACTGGTGGCCACCTGAGCGCGCTTGTCTGTTTTGTCCGAGCGGTGACGCCCCATCACAGCGGTGCCTTGCATATTCATCTGCAGCAGTTCGTAGACATCACCCACCGCGAACACATCCGGATCGGTGACCACTGCACGGCCCTGCCAGTTCATCAACTTCGGTGGCATGAAACGCAGCGGGGTGAAGGACTGTAAATCCGCCATATGCCAGACCCGGGTGGTACCGCCACGCAGGAAACTCTGCCCCTCTCTCTCGCTGAGATAGGGGTAATCCTGTGTGTGGATAAATCTCACATCAAACTTGTCGGCGTGCGCAGAGTTACGACGAAAGGAGTACTGCGCGACCAACGCTCCCAGCCACTGCCGCTCATTGGTGTGAATGAAGACACAGTTGTCGCTCACCGGACTATCCAGCTTCACCGCTTGTATAACCGAATACCGGTAACAGGTTTGCATCAACCAGCGCGTTCAATTGCGCCACCTGCTCGTCGTCAAAATAGTCGTGGTAGCCGCCGACCTTGGCTTTGCGTACCTTGAAAGTATTCGGATCGTTCACATTCTTGGCCTGCACGCGGCTACCGCTACGCCAGAAATAATTCTCCTGCTCCTTCTGCCGTAGATTTTCTACCGAGGCGAACTCCGCCGTATCCCGCAGGTACTCCGGGTTGGCTTCAAGGCCCAGAAATTCGACTATCTTTGCCATCTGTCGTTCCGGATGCGTGCGCAGGTCCTCGTAGCGAACCACCAGCAGATTCTGTATTTTGGGTAGTTCACGGGCCCAGCTGTTCATAAAGTCGATAATATGTGCAAGTCCCTGATTGTCGCCTTTCACAAAGTCGTAGACTGAAATATCCGCTTCGTGCGCCGGATACTTGTTCATGGCCTTCTTCTCTGGACGCATGCGGTACTTCCACTGAAAAAACTGCGATACCGCGACATCAATGGGATTGCGCACCAGCAGCACGGTGTTCTTATTATAAAAATCTTTTTTGGAATCGACGTTACCGGTATAGCCGCGCAAGTAATTGTCATGGGTAAAAAAGATCTTCGGGATGTCCTTGTTGAGGCGGGTGAAATTGTCAAAGCCCATTAAAATATTGTCGGGTAACTTATACACCAACTGGTAGTAGCGCGAGATCATCACCCGCACCCAGGTGCGTCCACTTTTGCCATAGGAGGCGAAGATGTACTCGCATTTATTGTACTTCCAGAACTCTTCTCTGCCACGGCGCCAGCGCTGCAGCTCGTGCGCCTTGGCCTCTGGTAAAAATACCGAAATCGCGCGTACCAACCATTTGATCAGCCGCTTGATAATCATGTGCATGTAATTTCCCCTGATCTGGGCAGATCAAGCCGCGAAGGGTATAGGATGATCAGGCCATTCTCAAGATTGTGTGGTATTTTTAACGGCTTTCGCCCGCCTTCACAAGCAATTGATATTCCTGCATTTTGGGAAGCTTTGCTGCCTACTGCGGTACGGTTACAGCATGACTAGACTAACCTGGATTCTGTTGCTTGGCCTGAGTCTGGCGCTGGTTAGCGTCAGTCGCGCTGCCACTACTGAGATGCCATCGTTACCGGACTGGCAGGTATTGGAGTTCGAGGAAAGGGCGTTCTGGGCCACCGCCCGATCTCACCTGGAAATTCTTCCAGCCGTTGATGACAAGGAGCGCTGGGAGCTCCATGTTCTGAGTTCTGTCGTCGACAATTCGGAACAGATCGTGGTGCGCTTTGATCCAGCAACGGGCCGCGTCCTCACGCGCTCACGACTGAGTCGAGGTAAGGAGCAACGTATCAAGTCGTACCAGTACGAGGACGACTTCATCGTGCGCGCGCGCCAGAATCCTGGTACTGATCCTAGCATGTCGCCGCAGGAGTGGCCTGTCGCCAACAGTGGTCGCGTTGCCATTCCCGCCGCGGCGAGCACCATCGTACTCACTGAACCTTACCTGCTGCTCTTTCTCGCACAACGCTTGCAGGAACAGGGGCCAGACAAATCCATGGAACTCATTGTTCATACAGATTTAAATTTTTATCGCGTGCACCTGACCAGCGGCAATGGCATACCCATCAACGCAGATTATACCGTTACCGGGCAGGGCCTCGTCAGTGGCAAGCGCGAAACCCTGGCAGTCGCATTGCGGGTTACGCCCGAGGGCACGCTGGCGGACGACGATGATTTCAGCCTGCTCGGATTGCAGGGTGAGATTATCGTTTTTTTTGATCGCAGCTCCGGCTTGCCCTTGCAGATACGTGGCGCTGCACCTCGCATCGGTGCCACCGCTATCAACCTCAAGTCTGTCACTATGAGGCAATTGCAGCAGTGAGGTCACCGGCCGGTCCGGTAGGCTTGATCAGCAACCCCGCCAGCGGCCACAACCGCGACCAGTTCGATGCCATACGCTTGCGCGTTGAGCGAACACCAGGTATTCACCACCGCATTACCCATAGTCCGGCCGATATCGCGCCTGCGTTGCAGGCGCTTGCCGCACTGAATATCGAGGTGCTAGCGATCAACGGCGGCGATGGCACGGTGTCTGCCATCCTCGGCGAGCTAATAGAGTCGCAGCTGTTTGCCCGCCCTCCACTGATCGCCCTGCTACCCGGTGGCACCGCCAATATGAACGCGGGAGACATAGGTGTACGCGGCGCACTGCAAGGCGCTGTAGATCGTTTCTGCCAGTGGTGTACAAGCGAGCGTGATACATCAGGCAGGGTGACACAGCGCGCCCTGTTGCGTGTGCTCATCAGCAACACCGAGCGCCCGCTCTACGGCATGTTTCTCGGTAGTGGCGCCGTGGTTCACGGGGCAGAGTACGCCCATCAGGAAATTCACTCGCGCGGCCTGCGCGATGATTTCAGCCTCGCACTGGGTACACTGCGCACGGTGTGGGGGGTAGTGCGTGATGACCCGGTGTTCAATCGGCATGTCGTGATCACGCTCACCCTTGATGAGCGGGCTCCGATCCAGTACGACACCCTCATCCTCGCCGTGAGTACACTGCGGCGCCTGGCCTTTGGCATGCGCCCGTTCTGGAGCAGCGAGCCCGGCACCATCCGCATTACCCTGATGGAGCAGGGCTGCACGCGTTTTGCTCGCACCTTTTTCTCTATTATACGAGGCCGCCCCAACCGCAACGCGGTACCCGCCAGTGGCTATAGCAGTCACAATGCGCAGCGCATACAGCTAGCAATGGAGGGCAAAATCAATCTGGACGGAGAACTGCTGGAAGTCACCGGTGTGGTGGATATCAGCGCCAGCATCCCTCTGGAGTTCTTGCGACTGTGAACGTCTATCCTTTGGTAGCCGGGCGCGATGCGGACCCCACGCTGGCCGCGCTCCTGGCACAGCTCAATACACACCACCACGGGTCCATCTGCGCCATCCTGGTGTACGGATCATGCCTGCGCAGCGGCAATATTTACGACGGCTTGCTGGACCTGTACCTGATCTGTGACAGCTATCGCGACGCCTACCGCCGCCCGCTGTTGGCTGCCGCGAACTGGCTGCTGCCGCCCAATGTTTTCTACGCCGAGCAACGGCCAGTGGAAGGGACAGTCGCGGGCCAAACGCTGCGCAGCAAGGTCACGGTCATTTCATTGCGCGACTTCCAGCGCGGTTGCTCCCCGGCCTGGTTCGAGTCCTATATCTGGGGTCGCTTCGCACAGCCAACACGCATTCTGTACGCCCGCGACGAGCTGCTACGGGCGCAACTTGAAGCCACCCTCGCCGGGGCGGCACTCACGCTGCTGCAAACCGCCGTGCCTGCGCTGTCGCCCACCGGCAGCCTTGATACGTTATGGGAGCAGGCACTGGGTCTGAGCTACGCCACTGAACTGCGTACTGAACGCAGTGGCAGGGCACAAGAGCTGGTGCAATCGTCCCAGGATTTTTACACCGCACTGACGCGCCAGCACGCCGGGCGCCTCGGATTCTCATTTGCGGTATACGAGCAGGCCGGGGAGTTGCACTACCGCAGTCAGATAGGGGAGTTCAAGCGCCGCATCTCGGCGCTGGCCTGGGTAGTGCGCCGGGGCCAAGGCAAGCTTCTGTCTGTCCTGCGACTGGTAAAAGCCCTGTTTACGTTTGACGGGGGCCTGGACTATATCGCCTGGAAACTGGAGCGCCATTCCGGCGTGGAAATCCTCATTCCCGATAAGGTCAGGCGAGCACCACTGATCCACCTATGGGGCTTCTTCTGGGGCCTGTATCGGCGCGGGATTTTCAAGTGACAGCGTCCCTCCGATGGCCCGGGCCCTGAGCGGGACAACTGGCGCCGGCCAGCCGACCCTCGTACCACGTACTATTCACGCCCAAAGCCAGCCCCTGAAAATGGCAAAATAAGGCGTATTCCTTTATAGTTTCAGGCTCAATAAGCCCTCATGCGACCGCTCTGGCAAACCCATGAAAGCCTGCGTATTTATCCAGACCAACCACAAGCAAATCACCGGCGCCATCGTCGCCGAGCACGCGCTGCGCCGCTATTCCAGTAACAATGAAAAATTCGATGTGCAGATCATGGATACCCGCGACTATCCCTTTTTTGCCGCCCGCGAAGGCCAGGAATACTTGCGTGATGGCGTAAAGCGCACCTGGATGAATGACGATTTGCAGTCCTTTACCCCGACCCGCTTCATGCCGCCGACATTAATGGGCTACGAGGGTCAAGCAGTGGTGATCGACCCGGATATTTTCGCCGTCGCCGATATCTGGGAACTGCTCAGCCGGGACATGCACGGCAAGGCCATCATGTGCCGCATGCGCTCCGGCCCCAAGGGCCTGGTCGACAAGTGCATGGCCAGCAGTGTCATGCTGCTGGATTGTGCCAAACTCACCCATTGGGATGCGCACAAAAAATTTGAGGCGATGTTCGATTTCACCCAGGACTACCAGCCGTGGATCTGCCTGAAGGAAGAGGATCGCGCTACCCTGGATTTTTTTGAGGCCGAGTGGAACGACTTCGACAAATTCACCCTGCAAACCAAGTTGCTGCACACCACGCGGCGCAAGACCCAGCCCTGGAAAACGGGGCTACCCACCGACTGGCGACCCGCCGAGCGATTTCGCCTGTTTCCGCCTGCCGCATGGGTGATGCGCGCCCGGCGCAAACTGTTTGGCGAGTACGCCTTTTTGGGCAACTACAAACCGCACCCCGACCGCAATCAGGAAGTGTTTTTCTTCGGGCTACTCAAGGAGTGCCTGCAGCAGGGCAAGATCAGCGAGGACTTTCTGCGGGCCGAAATGGCACACAATCATGTGCGCCACGATGCATTGGAGATTTTAGCCAGAACACCTGACCTGCCACCCGCGCCGTTGCACCCGCTCAGCGCGGTGTCACAAGCGGCCTAGAGACGCTCGCGTGCAAGACCCAAGATCAGGCTACGCTCCTCGCGCTTTTCAATTCTATAAATTTGATATCCGATAGCGCATACCGTCTAGGGGCATTCCACGCACTGCTGCTTGCACGTTGACGAAAAACGGCCGGATCATCTATACGCAACGCGAAACAGACGGTTTGGTCCGTCACCTCATCCAGTCGAATTTCGTCCAGAACAATACTGTCACCGATCTTGGCGTACCAAAGATCACCAACGTTAATCCTTGTTCCATTTTTACTTTTACTCATGCACGGGTCTCCTTAACCCAAGCTCGACCTCCAAACACGTTAGGATCGTCGAGTCACCGCACTCGAAGCTCGCAACCAGAGTCGTTATCGCAGGAATTACCGGAATTCTAATAGGGTAGAGGTAGATGACCGAGCTTCCTTCTCATTCAACACATTTCGACTGCGCCGACTGCAACTGCGGCAGCGAATTAGTACATCTGCTTAGAAAGGGGTGAAGCACCCCTTGGCCAATACGTCTGAACATTATCAGCCTGTGCGCAGAACTTTGGCTATAAACGGAAGTTTAGGATTCGCAAGTCAGGTGCCATGCAGTGTGCGCTTGGCCAACTTGCCGACATCGCAGTGCCTCAGTGAGGCCGTGTCTATAGTGCCAGGTTAATGCTGGGTTGACCGGAAAGCCCACCATGATGCGAGCGTGACAATGCCAAAAGCGAAAAAGGCAAGCAGGCTTGTGCCAAGCGTGACTTCGGGTTCGACGGGGCCGAACCAGTTGACCGCCTGCAACACCAGCATGATAGCTACCAACGCGAAAAACGGGATCGCCTTGGGTTTGGCCTTGCTAGCGTAGAACCATAGCGCACCGAATGTCAGGGCTAGTTCAAGCGGCATTGCTATGGCAGGGTGATTCCACAGGCCAAGCCCAAGCTTCGGCGTGTTGCCCGCGACCGTCAGATCGGGCACATGAACAAGCAGGTCGAGAAACCAGTGCGACAACACTACCAGCGCGGCCATCACTGCGGCCATCCGGTTGCGGGTGACGGCATAAATCAGTCCGCCAAAACCCACCGCCCAAATGCATGAACCAACCAGGCTGTGCGTATAAGGCATGTGGTAAAGATCCATCGGGTTCATCGCCGACAGTCCCGGCGTCACACGCATCGCCTCGATCCCGAAAATCAGGAACAGGAAAAATGCCCAGTCAACCAGCTGTGCCGCGATGAACAGTAGCGGCAGGCTCGGCGCATCCTTGTGTGTGGCCGCGAACAGCGCTGGCGCCCAATGACCGATGAACATCGCACTGCCCTCCCTTGCGACGCAGGCTAGCAGCTTTACGCGCTAAACGAAAATGGCCGCTGGTATTGCAGCCCTCCATGTAAGGTTGACGCTTGCCGGAGTGGAACGACTTCGACACGTTCACGCTTCAGACCAGCATGCTGCACCCGCTCAGCGCGGTATCACAAGCTGCCTGACCGCCTGCGCAGTGCGCTGTAACTCAGCCCTGGCATCCCTCGCCGTGGCTGCTGTGACCATACCAACGTTTGCTTTCAATGCCGCCGCGGCCTGGGCAATCATCCCGGGCATCAGCCATTGCGCTCTGCCGCTGCCCACCAGGGCATTTTGTATATTACCCACCTCGCGGCGCATGCGACGGGGCGCTACACGCATCGCCAAGCGATGACTGAGGGGCTTGTAGCGATAGCTGTGCGGCAGTAGCCACCAGCGCGCTGCGCCATCGCCGACATCAAAAATGTACAAGGGCCGGCCCGTGTCTGCCGCCTCTCCCAGCATGGACATGGATTCGCCGGTCACTACAAAGGCGTCGGCCAACGCCAGCAGTCCGCGATAGGGATTGACCTTGCCGCTACCCCAGCGAAAGCAATAATGCGGCACCTGCAGCTGCGCCTGCAGGGTGTCGCCCGCACGCCGGGGAGTGCGCGGGCTGTCGGTGATCAACAAAGAACCGCCAGCAGCCGCAGCCAGGTCCCTGGCCAGATCACCCAAACGGCGTGCCTTGCTGCGGGTCAGCACAAAGCGGCCACTATCCCCACCCATCAATACCGCTACCCAGGGGCGCGGCAGGTCTGCAAGCTGCGCACGCAGTTGATCACCGGCACTGCTCAGGTCATCTGCAGACACCCGATGCAAGGGCAGGCTGTTGTGCACAATATTGTCCTGCAGAGGTAAAAAATACTGTGGCGTGGTAACCACCAGATCCCAACAGGCCAGTGGCGCCCAGGGACGGCCGATGTGCACCAGACGCGTCCTGCCACCGGACTGTCGCTGAATCCAGCGTGCTACGGGTTCATTGCGCCGCCCGGCGCTGATCACAACGTCAGGCCAGGGAGCCTCCAGTGTGCTGGAGCGCGCCAGGTCGATACCGGCCAGGGTGACGCCACCACTGACATGACTGAGCAATTCCCAGGACCGGGCGAGGATGTGCTTCTCCAGATAGCCGCAGTCCAGCTCATCGGCCAGGGCACGCACCTGGGTGTTATCACCCGCTTTCGCGCCCAGCAAACACCAGACTGAGATAGTTCCCTCGCCCACGCCGCTTCCTCGTTACATTCATCGCGATAGTCGAAGCGCCGCTGACGAGCATCGCTCCAAAAATTGCCAAAGCCAGCCGTTTGTGGAATACCGTGCTGGCAGTAAACTATCCCACAGATCACTCACGAGTAGAAACGGTTTGAAGCCAACAGTCTTTATACACACCAACCAAAAACAGATGCTGGGCGCCCTGGTGAGCCGCTACTCGATACGCAAGCACTCTGCGAACGCGGATAAGTTCGACGTGCAGTTTATCGAGGTGAAGAATTACCCCTGCATGCTTGAGCGCGAGGGGCAGCGCTACCGTCGGGACGGAGAAATGCGCCCCTGGGTGAATGAGGATCTGCAATCCTTCACACCACTGCGCTTCACGCCGCCACAGCTGATGAATTACGAAGGCAAGGCGGTCATCATGGACCCAGACATATTCGCCATCGGCGACATCTGGGAGCTGCTACAGCGCGATATGGCCGGCGCAGCGCTGATGTGCCGTCCCAAGTCCGGGCGCAAGGGCCGCAAGGGCGCCTTCGCCAGCAGTGTGATGCTGCTGGACTGCGCGAGGCTAAGGCACTGGCAGTTTGCGAAGAATTTCGCGGAGATGTTCGAGCCGGTGAAACGGGATTACATGGACTGGGTGTCGCTCAAGCTGGAAGACCCGGCGACGATTGGCCTGTTCGAAAACCAGTGGAACGATTTCGATACCCTCAACGACGATACCAAACTGCTACACAACACCAAACGCAATACACAGCCGTGGAAAACCGGGCTCAAGATCGACTATCGCCCGGCTGACACCTTTCAGTTGTTCCCTCCCAGACACTGGCTGCGCCGGGGTCGCCGTGCCCTGTTTGGCGACTACAAATTTGCCGGCACGTACGACGCTCACCCCGACCCGCGCCAGGAAGCATTTTTCTTTGGCATGGTCCGAGACGCGATGGAAGACGGTGAATTTACTGAAGCACTGCTGCGCGACGAGATCGCACAGGGACATTTGCGTCCCGACGCACTGGAGCTGATAGGCGCCTGAACTTTAGTTCCGTTGCGGCGAGCGGCAGCGGGCATGCCCCGCTTGCTCAGAGGGCTGAGATATTCGCCGCGTGGCATGCCCGCTGCCACTCGCCTTGCATCGCGCGAACGTTGCCGACTTCGAAGTCACTGAGATAGAGTCCCAGAAGGGGTAAATCCTGAAGAGCGAATATCTTAGCCCTTTGAGCGATCAGGGTTTGCCCCTTCTGGGACGTCGACCGACGAACCAGAAGTCGGCGCTCTTTACTAATAGTTAAACATCGGATCCAGCGTATCCGCCAACCGACGATCTATGGCGGCCACTTCCTCATCCGTAAAGTAATCCCGATAACCACCCACTTTGGCGCGACGCACCTTGAAGCTGTCGGGGTTGTCTTTGTCCCGGGGCATCATGCGTCCGCCGGCCAGGCGAAACTGCTGCGCGCCCTCCATTTTTTTCATATTTTCATAGGAAGAATAATCGACCGCTGCGTCGACTTGCGCGTCAGTGGCGGCAACGTGCATGAACTCCAACAGGTGGCGCAACTCCTCACGCGGCCGCGCGCGCAGGTCCTCATAGCGCAACAGATGAAAGTGCTCCACCTTACTTACTTCCGCCGCCCACAAATTCAGGTAGTCCGTCACTACCTGCATACTGCCACCGTTGTCGCCCATGACAAAGTTGAACAGACTGATGTCGCTGCCCTGGGGCGGATAATTATTGATAGCCACTTTGCTCGACTTGATGCGGAATTTCCACTGGAAAAACTGCGATACTGCGACGTCGCGAGGATCTCGTGCCAGCAGTACGACACGCTTGTCGTAGAACGGCGCTTTGCTATACGCATCGCCGGTGAAGTCCTTGATGTAGTTGTCGTGAGTGAAAAAAACCTTAGGTACGGCGCTGTTCAAATTGTGAAAGTTGTCAAACCCCAACACAGCGTTCTTGGGCAACGTGTACATCACCCGAAACAAGTGGGACATCATCACTCGCAACCAGGTACGGCCACTCTTACCAAAAGACACCACCACGATGTCGGCAAGTTGCAGTTTCTCGTACTGCTCCACGCCGCGCAGTTGTCGCTCAGCAATCAGGATAGCCGCCTGCGGCTGGCCGCGCATGCGCCAGTGCAGCATACGGCGAGCGAGTTTTTTACGACCCGTCTGCCAGCCCTGGCGCAGACTCTGCATAGCCAGCTTCATGCCGACTGCACCCCATAGCCGAACAGCGGATCCAAGCGCGCCACCATCTGCTCGAGTTGCAGGCACTGTGCTTCGGTGAAATAGTCTCGATACCCACCCACCTTGGCTTTGCGCGTCTTATAGGAATCGGGATTGTCCTTGTCACCGGGTTTAACCCGCGCACCGCTGCCCTTGAAGAATGTGTCCTGTTCCATTTTCTTCATATTATCGAGGGCCGCGAAGTCTACGGCCTCCTGCACCTGCCCTGCGGTCACAGCGGTACCGGTGAAAGCGAGGATTTTTGCCAGCACCGCGGCAGGATCGCTGCGCATATCCTCATACCGCACGACGAGAACATCGCGCAATTCAGGTATGGCCTGCGCCCACCCGTTGAAATACTCAACAATACGCGGCACACCCGCTTCCTTATCCAGTACAAAGTCCCAGGCATCAATATTTGCGCCATGTAGCGGATAATCATTGATGAACTTTTTGTTGGGGCGCATACGGAATTGCCACTGAAAAAATTGCGACACGGCCACGTCACGCGGGTCGCGCACCAGCAACACAATACGCTTGCCCTGGAAGTGTCGCTTGGAATCCTGGTTGCCGGTGTAATCGCGCAGATAATTATTGTGGGTAAAAAAGACTGCGGGTAATTGCGGGTCAAACTGCTTGAGATTATCGAAATCCAGTAAGTTATTCGCGTCCAGATTCGCCTTGAGCTGATAGGCGCGCGACAGCATGACACGTAACCAGGTCCGCCCGGATTTCCCCCAACTCATCAGCACCCAGTCACTGCGCTGCAGTTTCTTGAACTCCTCGCGACCGCGCAGCCAGCGTTCTATCTTCTTGCGGCGCGCGGCAGGTAACCAGCAGCAGAGCAACAGGATGAGATGGCGTACCACGACGCGTGCCTTGTCGGCCATGTGCGCGACCATCCTCGATAAGTGTTTGAAAAGGCGGCAAATATTACCGCAAAACGCGCTCGCTCGCACTACGGGGGCAAGGCTTCATTTACCGCACTATTAACATCCTGCGCCACTGCGTCACCTTGCCCGGCCGACAATGGCCGTACTAAAATGCCCTTATGTCACTGATCAATATCGCTGCACTGCGCAACACGCCGTTACAAACCGACCCCTACGATTTTCTGGTGGTACCGGGTTTTCTTGACGTCGACGCACTGGCGCGGGTCAACCGGGATTACCCCACGATAGACTCCGCCGCCAACCACGACCTGGAAAACCTTAGCTATGGCGCTGCCTTCGAGGCACTCATGGAGGAATTGCGCGGTCCGACCATGGCGCGCGTACTGGGTGAAAAGTTTGATATGGAGCTGGCCTCTCTACCCACCACGGTCACTGTGCGCAAATTCTGTGAGCGCACCGACGGGAATATTCACACCGACCACAAAAGCAAGGTCATCACTGTGCTGCTCTACTTCAACGAACAGTGGGAGCACGAGGACGGCCAACTGCGTCTGCTGCGCTCCGGCGACGATATTGAAGACTACGCTGCCCAGGTGCCACCCGTGGGAGGCACTCTGCTGGTGTTTCGCCGCACGGATCATTCCTGGCACGGACACACCCGCTTTGTCGGTGAGCGACGTATGGTGCAAATCAACTACCTCGACCAGAGCCCGCTGGCCCTTGCGGCACAGCGCATCAGCCGCTTTGGTACGCACTTTATGAAAAACGTGCTGGGCGTGCGCTGAGCGGGCGCATCCGTAACTAAATTAGTCATACCAGATTGACGTCCCCGCAGGGGCGAACCCTGTTCGCTCAGAGGGCTAAGATATTCGCTCTCAGGGTTCGCCCCTGCGGGGACTCTAATGCAGCGGATTTAGAGTGAGTGACGTTGGCGCGATGCAAGGCGAGCGGCAGGGGGAATGCCCCGCGGCGAATATCTCAGCCCTTTGAGCAAGCGGGGCATGCCCGCTGTCGCTCGCCGGATTCCGTGTAGCGCATCATGATCGCGGCGATTCCCGAAGTAAAAAAGAAATAGGGCATGGAGCAGTGAAAAAACGAGTAGTGATCGCCGGCTTTGGTGATACCGGCCTGCTAGTGGCTATCAATCTGGGCAAGGACTTCGATATCGTCGGGATCAGCCCCAAACCCTGCCTGGTGAGTGGCCAGGAACTGGGTATGCGACTGACACAACCACAGGTTTGGAAACAGGACTATTTAATGCCCTTTCAGCGCTACGAAAAGCTGGATGGGGTAACAACGCTGCAGGGCCTGATCACTTCGATCGATCCTGAAAAGTCTACCGTTACCGTGAGATTGCAGGACGACAGCATACAGCTGGAACACTACGACGCCCTGGTGATTTCATCCGGCGTAACCAACGGCTTCTGGCGTAACAATGCGCTGGAGGACCTCGACTCCATTCATCAGAGGATCGACAGCACCTCGCAGCAATTACTCCGGGCGAATTCGGTGGCCATTATCGGCGGTGGCGCCACCGGCGTGAGTGTCGCGGCCAATCTCACCGCACGCCACCCGGAAAAATCCGTGCACTTTTTTTTCAGCGAGCCACAGCCCCTGCCCGGTTATCACCCGAGGGTACGCGACAGCGTGGAGCGGCACCTGCGACAAATTGGCGTCAACTTACACCCAGGTTATCGTGCAATTATCCCAGCCGGTTTCCACTGCGACCGTTTCAGCTTCGAACCCGTTGCGTGGTCCGGCGGGCAAGACATCTTTAACGCCGACCTCACCATGTGGGCAATCGGCAATATGACTCCCAATAACGACTTTATTCCAGCAGCCATGCTGAACGACCAGGGCTTTGTCAAAGCCGATGCAATGTTGCGCGTAGAAGGCTACGACAACGCCTTCACCGTCGGCGACATTGCCGCCTCAGACCCTCATCGTAGCTCAGCGCGCAACTGGGGCTATCGTCTGCTCGGCCACAATATTCGCGCCTATCTGGAGGGCCGGGAAGCTGACATGAAGCGTTACGACCCACCACGCTATCGCTGGGGTTCGGTCTTCGGCGTCCAGGACAATGGCATGCGCGTGTTCCAACCCGACGGCGGCAGCTTTCGATTCCCCAAGTGGACGATCCAGACCCTGTTATTCCCGCTCGCGGTGCGCAAAATGATCTACAAAGGCGTGCGCAAAGCCTGACGCACGCGCGAGGCGAACGTACTCAGATGGAGTCTAGGCCGGTGTACGCCAGTAAAAACCCTTGCGCAACAACTCGAAGGTCATCACGTGGTTGCCAGCGATGAACCACAACGGCGAGTAGTCCTTGCGCGTCACCCGCAGATCACCAACAGTGCTGTTGCGTTCGAATAATCGATGGCCGATCAATCCCGGCCCTGCGTGCACTACCGGATACAGCAGCGCGAGCCACGGCCATCCGAACCATAGCACCGCGACCAGATACACGCCGCCGAGGACAGTTCCGAACACGTGCAGTGCCACGTTGAGCGGATCTTGGTGCTCGACAAGGAACACCTGGTGGTAAAAGTTGGAGAATCCTGAATGCTGTCCTGACATGGCTGGCCTCGTGCAGTTTGACCGTGTGGGAAAAGTATGCGAGCCTTCGCTCATATTCGCTACTCGCATTCTACCGACCGCTATCCGCTATGCCTGATGAAGCACTGCGCCCTCGTAAATCACCGCAGCAAGCAAGATCCGTCGCGACGATTGAAGTGATTCTACAAGCGGCTACTCGCGTTCTGACTGAGGAATCGCTCTCGGGTTTCAACACCAACCGCATCGCGCAGGTGGCAGGCGTGAGCGTCGGTTCCGTGTATCAGTATTTCCCGAACAAGGCCGCACTGGTAACCACGCTGATCGAGCGCACACAAACCTCCCTCGCGGATGCGGTAGACCTTTGTGTTGCGCGCAGCCAAGGCAAGTCGCTGGCCGCAGTGTTGTTGGAACTGGCCAATATCGCTATCACCCATCAATTCGGCAACCCGGTGTTCGCCGCCGCCCTGGATCACGAAGAACGTCGACTGCCCCTGGGCGATGTGCTCAACCACGCACAGGAGCGCCTGATCACCAGCATCCAGTTACTGCTCACTGAGCACCGTCAGGACATCGGCGCGCCGCTTCCCGCAGCTGCTGCGGTAGATTGTCTGGTGATCGTAAAAGCACTGGTTGAGTCCGAGGCGAGCCGGGTGGTGCCAGATCTCGACGGTCTGCGCGAGCGGGTCGTACGGGCCCTACACGGCTATCTGCGACAGCCTGGCTCTAAGGACTCTTCCGAAAGCGCCCCTGATACATTGTCGTAAACTCTAGCTGCACTTCGCCAGAGTCCCTGAAGGGGTGAACCCTGAAGAGCGAATATCTCAGCCTTCTGAGCGATCAGGGTTCACCCGTTCGGGGACGTTGATCCGGAGCAAGTTGTTTGTGTCACAAATTAATTCGGGTAATTGGAGCATCGTACCGGCGAGCGGCAGCGGGCATGCCCCACTTGCTCAGAGTGCTGAGATATTCGTCGCGGAGCATGCCCGCTGCCGCTCGCCTTGTGCAGTCTCTACGCCGAGTAGAACAGCGCCTCGATTCGTTTTACGACAGCGCCGACATCGTCGGGCAATTGCGCCTTCGGTTGCTTGAATGGCTGACCTGACCACACTGCGAGACCCTGCTCCACCAGCAGGCGATGAAAGGCACGAAAGTCCCGTGTGGCGCAGAGAACTTTGAACACATCCACGTAGTAAACACCCCTGGCAAGTCGATGACGCCAGTGATCAGCCGCCGCATCCAGTTTCGGGTTGAACAACCAGTGGGCCAGCGAGCGCCGCCACTGATCGATACTGCCCAGCCAGCCGCCCGGCAGGGGAAATATAGCCAATGGCTTATGCAGGTAGATGACTTCGACCATCATGGACACACTGTCAGCCGTGGCGATGAAACCATCGGCGCTACCCAGCAAGGCGCGGTAGGGATTGTCCGTAGAGTCTGCCGTCCATTCATAAAAAATAGCTTGCGCAGGCAGGTCGCGTCGCAACACTGACACGACCTCAGGGGTGGTGCGCCGACTGGTCGTAACATAGGGTGTGCCGCCCAACTCATCGACAATCCAGCGCGCCGTCGCCACGAGATCATTGGCGACCTTGCGATTCATAATGAAAGGGTTGGTCTCGCCACCCACCAGCATGGCTATCAATGGTCTGCGCAGCGCGGCAAAGCGCTCCCGCCAGGCCAGCGCTTCACTAGCAACGTCCTCGGATTGCATGCGCATCAGTGGCAGGGTGATCGGCAGAAAATTGTGCATGGGCGGCATCTGGTTCTCCGCGCTGGCGATCACCAGCGAGAAGTCGAGCATATGTCCGGAAGGTTTTCCCACCAGCACAATTTTCGTTCTATTGCCGGACTGCTGGCGCACCCATAAGGCGGCCATGGAAGGGCGGCGTCCTACGGTGATGATCAGTTCGGGCCAGGGCGCCGCAAGGGAATCACAGCGGCTCAGGTCGAGATGTTCCAGAGAGGGACGGTAACGCGGCTTGCCCAGTACGTACTCGGGTCGCATGTGCACAGTTTTGTGTTCCACCGGCCAGGGCAGTGCGTCGACGATAGTCTCTACCTGACCGTTATCGCCGCGCTTGTCGCTGAGGATGACCCAGGTGCGCGGCGTCACTGTCAGGCGTCCGCGCCGTCCTGGCAGTAGCCCAGTTCCGGCAAGATAGTGGCGCGCACTAATGCCTCGAGTTCTGCTACCTGTTGCGTATTAAAATCCTCGCGATAACCACCGACCTTGCCACGGCGCACCTTGAAGGTACTAGGATCATTCGCGTCGACCAATTTCATCCCGCCCTGGCTAAAGGTGCCGCTGGTTTCCAGCTTCTGCAGATTCTCGAAGGAGCCCCACTCCACCGCCGCACGGATCTCTGCTTCGGTGAATTCCTCGGCCATCAATTGCGTGATAGCTTGCAGTGTCACCACAGGTTGCGCGCGCAGGTCTTCGTAGCGAACCAACATCCCTCGCTCCAGCTCACGTACATTGCGGGCCCAGGTATTCTGGTACTCGATGAGGCTGGGCAGGCCGATATCAGAATAGCGCACGAATTCCCACATCTGCACGGTGCGGCGATCAATGGGGTGCGCTACGAAATGATTGATAAGCTCCTGTTTGGCGCGGGACTGCCGCTTGGTAAACTGGTGGTACCAGGACACGGCAATGTCGATCGGATTGCGTGCCAGAAACAGCACGGGCTTGTGCCGCAGCGGGTTGTCAGCGGCGCCACAGGCCAACAGTTTACCCACCTCTCCCTCATAACTGTAATAGGCGTTAGTTGCGGCTAGCCTTGGAATTTGCGGAATTTTGCGAGCGAATTCGTCCGTGTTAATCAACGTTGATTCAGGCAGGTTGTAACGCATCTGATATAGGCGCGAGAGCATTACCTTGAGCCAGGTGTTGCCGCTCTTGGGATGCCCGATAATCAAAAAATTTGCGCGCTGTGCCTTGGCCAACTCCAGCCGCGCCAGATGCTTGCGGCGCAGGGCGACCCGAGTCTTGGCCGGCAGCGGTTGCGTCGGAATGAGAATCAGCGCCTTCTTAACGCCATCGCTCAAATTAAACATGGACTGTATTACTCGCAGGAAGGGTACAACGGCATGCGCGAAGCGGGTAATTATGCGCGAAGCAGCCCAAAATGACCAGACAACGGGCGCTTCATGTACAATGACCGACAGTCTTGACAGGAACACTGCCCCCTTGATTATCGACCGCCATATCAGCTGGGAAATCCTGCGCCCCTTCTGCACCGGGCTAGGCCTGCTGGTACTGGTTTTTATCGGCTTTTCCGCAGCGCGCCAGTTAACCTTGGCTGCAGACGGGCAGCTCGATATGCCAACGGCGTTCAAGCTCATCGGCCTGAATACGCTGATCACACTGGAGATTTTACTGCCCTCGGCGTTCTTCTTCTCGGTGTTGTCAGCCATTGGGCGGCTGTATCGTGATTCCGAAATGCGCGCACTGTATGCGGCAGGCATCAGTAGGGCACGTATTCTGGAAGCGGTATTGAAACTGTCGCTGGTGATCGCTGTCATTACCGGATTGATGTCGGTCCTGGGGCGACCCTGGGCCTTCCGTACCAGCTATGCACTGGAGTCGCAGGCGGCCGCACAATTTGATCTGAAAAAAATGTCGGCCAACGAGTTCGTGACCATGGATGGTAGTGCCTACACCTTCATCGCCCGCGACATAGATCTCGACAAAGGTTTACACAAGGGGGTATTCCTGCAGAAGAATTATGAGGAGAGAGGTCGCTCGGAGATCATCGTTGCCGAATCCGCTGCCATGCCCACACTCAATCCAGGGCAAGCTACACGGGCCATATTTTACAATGGCTACAACTACCTGCTGGACAACAACAATCACCAGGACTTGACGCTGCAGTTCAAGGAGATGGTAGTGCACCTTCCTAACGAGGAAGCCCAGGCAAAATATCGACGCAAGGCCGAAACCACGCCAATTCTCGCGCGATCATCGGACCCCAAGGACGTCGCCGAATACCAATGGCGTATCAGCACCCCTCTGGCAACTATACTGTTGGCATTGATCGCCGTGCCGCTGGCGCGCTCCGCACCACGTGAATCGCGATTTCGCAACTTCGCCATTGCACTGTTGGCGTATATCTCACTGTTCGCCATGGTAAGCGTGCTGCGCACTTTTATAGAGCAGGACAAATTGGGGGCGATCCCTGGCCTGTGGACGGCCTATGTCATACAGGCGTTACTGCTGGCAGTACTGGTCTCACCGCCAAGGCTGTGGCGGCGATGATTCTGCAACGCTATATTGGTTTCAGCGTAGTGAAGGGCTGGCTATTGGTCTTGCTGGTACTGGGCGCCATATTCGGCCTGATCAGTTTTACCCAGGAGTTGGATCATACAGAATTCGGCTACGACGCGTGGGCCGTAGCCCGCTTTACCCTGTTCACCTTGCCCAACCAATTGGTGGGCCTGGCGCCGGTGATCGCGCTGCTGGGTAGTATTGTGGCCCTGGCAAACCTTGACCGCTACAACGAGTTGACCATCGTAAGTTGCGCCGGATTTTCACCTGCACAATTGCTCGGCGCCCTCGCCCTGCCCACTGCACTGTTAATGTCGGTACTCTGGCTATCCATGGAGTATGTCACCCCACAGCTGCACCAGTCTGCGGAACAGGAACGGCAGAGATTGCGCGGCGACGGCAACGAATGGCTTCCAGGCGGTGGTGTCTGGTCCACGGATGGCCGCCGCTACATCCATCTGGTAAAACTATCCGAGGACAACGTGCCCGGCGACATCAGTCTCTTTGAGTTTGGCGATGCCGGACAATTGGTACGAGCCTTGCGGGCTGGCAAAGCCCTGGTCAGCAAGGACCGCACGTGGTTGTTCAAATATGTCAGGGAAAAAAAATTGGTGGATGGGCGATTGCAAACCCGTTACTACCCGGAACTGGAAGTTGCCAATCTCTGGTCCCGTGGCGAATTGCCCACGCTCACGCTACAGAGCGACAGCATGAATTTGTCGCTACTGTACGGGCGCAGCCAGTATCTGGCCAGCAACGGTCAGCCGACGGGAAAATACCTGAACGCGTTCTGGCAGCGACTACTGATGCCTCTGACGGTATGCGCGATGGTGCTGCTGGCCACGCCTATCAGCGCCAGTGTCACTGCGGGCCGCGATCGCAGCTACGGTATCAGCCTCGGTATTGGCGCGGCGCTGGGTATTCTGTTCTATCTGGGCACGCAAATTATTTTTTCACTCGGGCAGCTGTTGCACTGGAGCATCCCGTTTGTGGCGATCTTACCCACCCTGATTATCCTGGCGTGCGCACTGTTCTTACTGCGCCGAATGCGTTGGTGATCCTTGCGATGAAACCCCACTGGCACCGTAGAATGAAAGTTGCAGCACTGCGTCCCTCGGCGGAAAGAGGGTACGTTCCATGGGCCTGATGCTCAATTTTTTTCGCGCCTATCGTGGACAGACCTTACTCATGATGCTGGCCCTGGTACTGTCTGGCGTGGCGGAGGGCATCGGACTGTCGGCGCTGCTACCGTTGCTAAATATTGCACTGGGCCCTGCAGCCAGCAGCATGGTTCCCGGAGCAGATGTGGGCGGCGACAGTAAGTTTGAGCAATTCATACTGCGCTCATTGGATATGGTCGGCATCGCGCCGACACTGGGCAATATGCTGGTCATCATCCTTGGCGGGGTGGCGTTCAAAAGTATCTTTCTGCTACTCGCGCAGCGGCAGGTGGGTTACACCGCGGCGCAGGTCAGTACCGATCTGCGCCTGCAGTTACTGCGCGCGGTATTGCGCAGCAAATGGGAATATTTTTTACATCAACCCGTCGGCAAGTTGACCAATGCCATGGCGACTGAAGCACAGCGTTCTGCGCAGTCGTTTGTCAACGGCACCACGGCCCTCACTTTCCTGATCCCTGGGCTGATTTACGGTGGCGTTGCCTTTGCGCTGTCCTGGCGCGCCGCGCTGGTGGCCATAGTGGCCGGTTCTATCGTGATCGGGCTATCCCACTTTCTGGTGGGCATCACCCGCAAGGCAGCGTCCAAGCAGACCCGGCTGATGACCTCGCTGATGGCCAACCTCACCGACACGCTGCAATCCGTGAAGCCGCTCAAGGCCATGGCACGCGAAAACCTGGCGGACCAGGTACTGGCGCACGATACCAATCTGCTGAATAAATCCCAGCGCCGGCAGGTGCTGAGCAGCGCTCTGCTGAACTCGGCACAGGAACTGATGTTCACGGCGTTTATCTGCCTGGGCATCTACCTCGCCATGGTACAGTTCAGCATGGCATTGCCTACGGTCATGGTACTGGTAGTAGCGTTGGGCCGGGCCTTTTCCTATTTTGGCAAAGTGCAAAAACAGCACCAGAAACTGGTGGAGGGTGAAAGCGCCTATTGGTCATTGACCAATGCGATCAAGGCGGCCGAAGGTGCACAGGAGAATCTGGACGGCGGCATTGCGCCGCGTTTTGCACAAAGCCTCACGCTGGACAATGTCTCTTTTGATTACGACCAGCATCCGGTTTTCAAAGGCTTGTCGCTGCACATTGAATTCGGCTCATTGACCACACTGGTGGGCCCTTCCGGATCCGGGAAGACCACCATCATCGATTTGGCGATAGGCTTGTTGCGGCCACAGCGCGGAAACGTCCTGCTGGATGGCGTCCCGCTGCAGGATATCGACATCAATCAATGGCGCAGGATGATCGGCTACGTGCCACAGGACACCATCCTGCTGCACGACAGTATTGTGCACAACGTCACTCTGGGCGATCCGTCACTGACCAATGACGATGTGGAGCGGGCGCTGCGGGCCGCAGGTGCCTGGGAGTTCGTCGGCCAGCTAGCACAGGGGCTGGATACCATTGTTGGGGAGCGCGGCGGCAAACTCTCCGGCGGTCAGCGGCAGCGCATCGTCATCGCGCGCGCACTGATCAACCAGCCCCGACTGTTAATTCTCGACGAGGCGACCAGCGCGCTTGACCGCGACACCGAAGAAGCGGTCAGGCAAACCCTGCAAGGACTGAAGGGCCAGCTGACTATCCTTGCGATTTCGCACAATCGCGCCATGGTGGAGGCCGCGGATCGGGTGTACCAGATGGCAGGCGGCGGTGCGCTATTATTGGATACTGCGGGTCAGTCAGGATTGGCCAAATAGTGTGTGCACAGCCGCGACTGCCCGCTGCAAATCCGTTTCAGCGGGCACCCGGGCCGTCGCCGGGTTTTCTTCCATCCACGCCGCGTAACCGGCGGCGCGCAGTTGCCGGTGCACCAGCGTAATATCCCGACTCAGGCGCCGCCAGAACCAGCGCTGCAGCACCGCGTAGAGCGTGCCGCCCAGACGGAAGTCCCGCACGGATTCATCCTGCGGGTCGCGCATGCCCCCCAGATCAAACATCGTCACCGGTTTTCCTGTGGCGCAGGCCTCGGACAACATGGCAATACTGTCACCGGTCACAATCAAACGATCGGCCCACGCCAGCATGCCCATGTAGGGATTGGCAGGACCCGCCCCCTGCCAGCGATAAAAGTAACTCGGTGCGGCGATGGCCGCTTCCAGAGCGTCGATGGCCGCAGGCCGGGTGCGCGCACTGGTGGACACCAACAGCGAGCCTCCGTGCGCCCGGACCAATTGCGAGGCTTCCCGGCCCAGTCGACCCGCGGCCTTCGGTCCCAGGGTGAAGGGGCCGCTGTCACCCCCCACCATCACCGCGAAGCGCGGCCTGGGCAGAGCGGCGAAGGTGGACTCCCACTCGAGGCGGGCTTGCGCCAGGTGCTCGGTAGACACACTGTGCAGGGTCAGCACATTGTTGAGCACGTTGGGAGCCGGCGGCACACGGTACTGCGAGGTGGTGATCACCAGGTCGAAGGAAGCAAGTGGCGCCCAGGGGCGTCCGATATGGACATAACGGGTGTGGCCTCCGGACTGGGCGCGAATCCAGCGGCACACCGGTTCGTTGCGCACCCCGCTGCTAATCACGAGGTCGGGCCAGGGCGGGTGCAATAGTGCGGCCGATTCGGCACTGATACCCCGCAAGGTGGACTGCCCCAACACATGCGGCAGAAACACGCGACTGCGGTATCTCAGGACTTTGGTTTCGCTGGGCCAACCCAGGGCTTCGACCAGGGCACGCACTTGCCCTCGCTCTCCCGCGCGGTAGGCGTCGATCAACCAAACTACTGGCATTACCATTCTTCCGTGGGTATAGTTCCAGCCTTCGAAATCTAGCGACTTACCTTGACCGACGCAAGGGCGGCGACCCAATGACCGACTATCAGGAATACCTGAGCTTCCTCTACAGCGCGCTGGAATCACAGAACAAAAATACGCTTGTGCTGTCTGAAAATACCGCTCTGGTCGCCGATATCGGGCTCAGTTCGCTGGAGGTGATGGAATTCATTGAGAAAATCGAGGATCACTTCGACATCTCCATCCCCCTCAATATTCTTCCGGACGTGAACACCATCGGCGATCTGGCGAAAAAAGTCAGGGAACTCAATCTCTGAAAGTCACCGGGCGGGTCGCGAGGTAGATGACACCCATGCTGTTCGACAAATTCCAGACCATGGCCGATTTCCAGGCCGAACTCGCCGAGCGCCGCGTCGAGCCTTTTGGCGCCGTCACCGAAAAAATCCTGTCCGCCACGGAAGGCGTAGTGCAGGGCCGCAACGTCATTCTGGCCGGCACCAACAACTACCTGGGTTTATCGTATGACCCGCGTTGTATCAAGGCCGCGCAGGACGCGGCAGCGCGTTGGGGTACCGGTACCACCGGGTCGCGGCTGGCCAACGGCTCCTTCGCAGAGCATCGTGCGCTGGAAACGGAAATCGCCGCGTTCTATGGCGTGGACCACGCCATCGTCTTCTCCACCGGTTACGCAGCCACCATGGGAATGTGCGCCACACTGGCGGGACCTGGCGATGTGATCCTGCTGGACGCTGACAGCCACGCCAGCATCTACGCCGGCGTCAAACAGAGCGGCGCGGAAGTCATTCGTTTCAAACACAACAACCCCGAAGACCTCGCCAAACGCATGCGACGCCTGGGCGAGAGGGCCAGCCAGGCGCTGATTATTGCCGAAGGCATCTATTCCATGCTGGGTGATGTCGCACCGCTTAAGGAAATTGCCGCCGTCAAACGTGAGTACGGCGGCTATCTGTTTCTCGACGAGGCGCATTCCATGGGTGTCCTGGGGGAGACCGGACGCGGCGCGGCGCAGGCCGCCGGCGTGGAAGCGGATGTCGATTTTTTTGCCGGCACCTTCAGCAAAAGCCTCGGTGCCATCGGCGGATTCTGCGTCAGTCGCCACCCGGAACTGGAAGCAATCCGTTTTTGCATCAACGCCTACATGTTTACCGCCTCATCGTCGCCGTCCATCATCGCGTCGACACGCGAGGCGCTGCGCATCATCGCGGCCGAACCCCAATTGCGGCAACAGTTATGGGACAACGCCACCCGCCTGTACAACGGACTGCAAGCCCTGGGCCTGCCGGTTGGCCCCACCGCCAGCCCGGTGGTGGCGGTGGAAATGACAGATCGCTCGCGCACGATCGACTGCTGGAAGGCCTTGATGGAGGCCGGAGTGTACGTCAACCTGGTGGTTCCACCCGCCTCGCCCTCCAGTAATTTCCTGCTGC
Organism: Haliea sp.; assembly: GCA_031414375.1. Classification (GTDB taxonomy): domain Bacteria; phylum Pseudomonadota; class Gammaproteobacteria; order Pseudomonadales; family Halieaceae; genus Marimicrobium. The sequence goes on along the minus strand of JANNVJ010000052.1, from coordinate 29,791 downwards.
GCAACAGCGTCAGCGCCGCGCACACCAGCGCACAGATCGATGCGATTATCGCCGGCTATGCCGCTCTCGTCGCGGCCGGTCTCATCACTCCGGCGAAGGCCCACTGATGGACAAGATTATCATCACCGGCAATGGCCCATTGCGCGGTGAAGTGCGAATGGCCGGCGCCAAAAACGCCGCATTGCCCATCATTGCCGCCGCACTGCTGACTTCCGAGCCCCTGCACATCAGCAACATTCCCGGCGTGCGCGATATCACTACGGTGCTGCAATTGATGGGGTTGCTCGGCGCGCAGTGCGAACGCAGCGGGACCGAGCTGGTCATCGACAGCAGTAAAGTGCACTCAGTGCATGCACCCTATGAACTCGTGAAAACTATCCGCGCGTCCATTCTTCTGCTCGGGCCCCTGCTGGCCCGCTTCGGCGAGGCCGATGTCTCCCTGCCCGGCGGCTGCGCCATCGGCTCCCGGCCGGTCAATGAACACATCGCTGGCTTGGAGGCGCTTGGCGCGGAAATCAATATCGAGGCCGGTTACATCAAGGCCAAGGCCAAACGCCTGCGCGGAGCCCATTTCGCGTTTGACGTACCCTCGGTGACGGCCACGGAAAACCTGCTGATGGCCGCCTCCCTGGCAGACGGTGTGACTACCCTGGAAAATTGTGCGCTGGAGCCGGAAATCGGCGACCTGGCGCTGCTGCTCACCGCGATGGGCGCCAGAATCACCGGCGCCGGCACCGGTACCATCACCATTGTCGGCGCAGAACACCTGCACGGCGCTAGCCACAGGGTACCGCCGGATCGCATTGAGACCGGGACTTTCCTGGTCGCTGCGGCCGCCACGCGCGGCGCTATCACCGTACAGGACACCAACCCCGACTTTCTGCACCACGTGCTGGGCAAGCTGGAACAGGCCGGTTGTCAGCTGAAGCTGGGGGCCGACTGGATTCATCTCGATACCGGGGGTAAGCGCTGTACAGCAGTCAATATACACACCGCCCCCTACCCCGCCTTTCCCACCGACATGCAGGCCCAGTTCATGGCCCTCAACGCCCTGGCGGAAGGCTCCGCCACCGTGGTGGAGAACATTTTCGAGAACCGCTTTATGCACGTCGCGGAGTTACAGCGCATGGGAGCCGATATCGAGTTGCAGGGTCACACCGCTATCGTGCGCGGCCGCGAGCGCCTGCAGGGGGCCCCGGTCATGGCCACAGACCTGCGCGCCTCGGCTTCACTGATCATTGCGGGCCTGGCCGCTGACGGTGACACTACGATCGACCGGGTCTATCACCTCGATCGCGGCTACGCCAACATCGACACCAAACTGGCAGGGCTGGGCGCCATTATTCGCCGCGTGTAACGTTCAATGTGGCGATTTCAAGCCGTCGATTTCTTTCTGAACTTCAGCCAGATCTGCTTGTTGATGGGCGTGAAGGTCCAGTCCTCTTCCGCCGACAGGCCGTATTGCGCCGCGATGCTGCGGATTTTACCCAGCGAGTAGGTGATGATCTCAATGAACCGCATATCGTCATCGGGAAGGTCGTCGCCGACCGCGTAGATCTGGTGCTCTTTCAGACTCGCGGGATTCACTGCCATATTATGGTAGCGCCCGACTGCAGGCTGGCTCCGCTCCCACACCCGCCACCACGGTATGTTGCCCCCACGCGGCAGGTCCAGACGCCAATAGGAACCATACAGGACACCGGTGGGACAGGAACTGGCAAAGGTCTTCAGCATCTGGTGGAGCATGCCGGGACAGGTGTGCGAGAGAATGGAACGCGCCACCACGAAATCGAACGGCACGCCGAATGCGCTGATGTCGTTGTCGGTGGTGAAGCGGAACGTGGGTTTCTTGAAGGCTTCCAACTCCGGGCCGATCAGGTGCCTCAGGCCTGCCCGTACGCCTTTCTCCACGGGTTCGATGCCGTAGTAATTGCCGCTGTCCAGGAAGCGCATCAGCCAGTAGCCATTGCGCAGCGACCCGCAGCCAAAATCGAGCACGCGGTGCGAGGGCAGCAGGCCGCCGGCCAGCAACGTCTGGAACGTGTGGCGGCCGACAATCTCGAAATCGTGCGCTGGTCCGCCCGCGTAGTGACCGGTATCACCGACGATGCGCTTGCCCAACTCTACCAGGTCTGTGCTCAAGACTGACTCCTTATGAAGTGCTTTGACGGGTACAGATGTGAGGTGAAGATATGGCCGTTATGCTCGTAGATTTCCGTGCTGGTCATCTCGCTGAACAGCGGCGACATCCGCTTCGGACAGTAGTGCGTGACCAGGCTCTTACGTGTGATGTCGGCCGACACCGGATTCCCGCCGTGCACGAGATCGGCGTGCCAAACAAGCACATCGCCCCGTTTCGCCGCCAGGATTTTTTTCTCTATGCCCTGCTCTTGGGCACGGCGTTGCAGTGACGTCACGTGCTCTTCCACTTCAGCGCGCTCCACGGTGTACCCGGAGCGCGTGGCTTCGGCAATACTCTTGTGCCTGCCCCCGTAGAGAAAGTCGGGAAAGCGGTGGCTGCCGGGATAGTAGAAAAGCTCGCCTGCACCCACCGTGACGTCCTCGAGGGCAACCCAGGTGGCGGCGAACCGCCTCGGAATTGTGAACGGGACGTAGGCGCTGTCCTGGTGTCCCTCCTGGCCTGAGCCCCGCAGGAAGCCCAGTGTTTGCGTGGCGAAAGTCTTGCTCTCGAAAATTAGCCCGAGGAACTCACCGATCGCGTCGGCAAACATCACATTCCTGGACGCCGGGGAAAAATGGTGGATATCGACGGCCTTGGCGGCGTGCCTGACGATCTCCTTCTTCCAACGGGTCAATCCGGGGGCGACTTTGTGGCATTCGAAGCGCATATCAGGGAAGCCGCCCGCAAACGCCTTGTCCAGGTCGCGCTCGGCCGCATCGATCAATGCCATTGGAATCGCCTGTTCCAGCACCACGTAGCCATCCCTGATCCAGGTGGACAAGAGCGCGGCCTGCGCCTCCGTGATCTGGCCGATTTCCAGCTTGCCCTCGAGAATATCCAGCGCGTTGGTTGCATCCGGCCAGAAGCCTCCGTAGATCGACGATTGCGTCGCGGCATTGTCGGGCCTGGCCGCACGCACGTGAGGCAGGAAACCACGCCCCTTGCCGCGCTCGTCAAAGTGGTCTTTCGGCGTTCTGTCTTTTTTCTCCCGCAGTTCCATGTTCACGTATGGATAGGACTTGAGATAGAACTGTTCGTCAAATTTCGAGTCCAGGCGGAAAGCCTTGCGGCCTTCCGCGCGGCCGAACTGCTCGTAATGCGACCAGGCGCTTTCGATGGCTCCAGCATCCAGCGCCTTCCTGACATCATCGTGGTGATGGATATAGGCCTGTTCGTCGAATTGGTCGCGCTTCGTGATGTCGTTCTTATTCATATTGCCCAATCGGTTCAAATAAAATGCAATTTTCTTCAGCGCAAGCCCAGTTGCCCCTAAATTGAAGTGCATTATGGCTCGGTGAATTCGCCATAGGGGCGTTCGGGGAACGTGCGCAACCAGGCCGCGAGGCGCCCACGCAGTTCGGCCACGACCTCGGGGTGCTCGGCGAACACATTATGCTCCTCCTTCGGGTCAGCCTCGAGGTCGTAGAGCTGGTCGTCCTCGAAATAATGTGGATTTCGTTTGGCGGCCCAGTATCCCAGGTCAGAGTTCTGCGCATAATAGGGGCGAGCATTCGGCGGACTGTCGTAAAAACCAGGGAATTTTTCCCCGCGCAAAATCTTAGCCTCCTGCGCAGCGCCGTAACGTACCGTGATGTACTTCCATTTTGGCGTTTTCACCGCCCTGGCAAAGCCCAACTCGGCGAAGATGGCGTCCTGGATCGGCGCGTCCGAACCTTCGAGTACAGCGCGGTACGAGCGGCCGTCAATGTGCGCGTCGGCGGGCACCTCGACACCGGCGAGGTCGAGTATTGTGGGAGCAAAGTCGATGTTATTGATCAGTCCGCTGTAGACGCGGCCGGCCTGCTGGGACGCGGGCCAGCGAGCGATCATGCCGACACGCATGCCGCCATCGTAAAGCGTGGACTTGCCGTGGCGCCAGAGGCCGTGGTCCGAAGTCACTATGACAATGGTATTCTCGTCGGCGCCAATGTCGCGTAACTTTTGCAGGATGGCGCCAACACCAGCGTCCAACCATGTCATGTAAGCAACCTCATCCGGGAAGCCGGCGGCAGCGTTCTGGGCGCGGATCTCGGCGCGAGAAGGCATGAAGGGGTATTTGTCCCATGACACCCCCTCGGGGGTGACGCGAATGTCGCCGTCGAGACCAGCGGTGTACTTGCCTTGCTTCTTATCGAAGGGCTGGGGCCCGTGCGGGATGGTGGTGGCGAAGTACAGGAAGAACGGCTGCTTTGCATCGCGGGAACCATCGAGGAACTTGAGGGCCTTGGATACCGTCCACTCGATGTGGTGGATGTTGCCGGCCTGCAAAAAAAGTTCATGCAAGTTGCCGGCGTAAATGCCGTCCACATAGTCGAAGCCATAAGGCTTCATCCACTCGCTCCACTTTGACTGGTTGAATGCGAGCGCCGCACTAACCGCGGGATCGTAGGGGTCCGCATCTTTGGCGTAGGTGCGCAGGCCGAAGGCCTCCCAATTGTTTGGGTTGTCCAGCAAATGGTGGTTGATGAGATGGGATTTCCCCACAAAGCCGGTGCGATAGCCCGCTGCCTGCAACAGTTGCGGCAGATTGATTCGCTGGTCGAACGGATCAAAGTCCACCATGTTCTCGGGGCGGCCAATGGTGCCTGGCGGATAAAGTTGATTGAAGTGAGGCCCAAGCGAGCGAGTGGCATAGCGCCCGGTGAGGTAATTGTAGCGGCTCGCCGTGCAAACGGGTGAGGCGACGTTTGCCTGATCAAAGCGGATACCCTCGGCAGCCATGCGATCAATGTTTGGCGTGAAGACACTGCCACCGTATACGCCAAAGGCGTGGGGTTCGTTAAGGCCGGGTGCGCGCTCGGCAATGGGGCTCTGATCATCGGTCATGATCAGCACTATGTTTGGCCTGGGGGCGTCGCCTGCAAAGGCAAAGGACGCGGTACAGCAAAACGCAGCGACGAGGACGGTGAGACGTAATAAATTCGCCATGATGGATTCCGGAGATGTTTATTATCAGCTAAAGAATATCAGGTATGCGGCAGGCATATTAGCCCTGACCGTTTAATCCCGCCAAGCGGTTCACAGAATTTTCCACATTGTCGATGCGCAGCAGATCGTTGGGGCCGCTATACCTATGCGCCATCCAGGCACAGATTGTGAATTCCGCATGGGCTTGTGTTAGCATCCTTGCAATTCGACTGGGTCGCAAATCGACTGGGTCCAGCACCGAGTCATGAATAATAAGCAACTGCCGAGGTTGAGCACATTATGGAAGATCAGGGGCGACAGGACAAGTTGGTTCAAATTGCCGAGCAACTGCTCGCCGAAGTCAATTTTACCGGTGGTCCCACAGACCAGTTCGAACCCGTTGGCAGAGAGACTTTCGTTGCACTGCTGGAGAGCGGTCTTCTCCCACACCACAACTTTTTGGACTTCGGATGTGGCGCGTTGCGCCTCGGCTATTGGCTCATCCGGTTCATGGACGAGGGCAGGTATTTTGGGATTGAACCGAACACCAAATGGCTGGATGCGGGTAAGCGGATCACGATCGGTGAGGAATTGCTGAATTGGAAAAAGCCCCGTTTCAACAACAATGCGGAGCATCGCCTGGATGTGTTTGACGTTAAGTTCGATGCGGCGGTGGCGCGGTCGGTTTTGACGCACCTGAACCCCGGAGCGATGCGGATTTTGTTCCAACAATTCGCGCAAAACTGTTCCCCCAACGGTTTCTTCCTGGTGTCCTATTGGGAACACGGCACCCACAAGGGCAAGAACACGCTCGTTGGCGAGTCGCTCGCCCAGGACAAACCCCATCAGGGTGGCATGGATACCACCTTCAAGTTTGAGACCATCCAGCAGATAGCGGCGGAAGCGGGACTTGAGGCGACCCTGCTGGACCGGAAGGTGGTAAATATCCAGCCGTGGATCGTGCTGAGGAAGAAAGGCGCTGCAGCCACGCAAAATGCCGTGCAGACCAGAAATATTGGGATACTGGAGCGTATTCGAAAGCTCACAGGGGGATAGGGGTAACCCACGGTAGCATTCCGGGCGGGTGATACAATGCCGCCGACGAGGAACACCAAGCCATGCCGCAGCGCTTCGCCCAACTGTCCGACCCCCACCTGAGTTCATTGTCCGGAGTCCGCCCGCAGGATCTGCTCAGCAAGCGGGCCCTGAGCTACCTGTCCTGGCGCCAGAAACGTCGCTTCGAGCACCGCCCGGAAGTACTCGAAGCGCTGCAGCGTGACCTTGCAGGTATCGAGCTGGATCAACTGCTGGTCACCGGCGATTTGACACATACCGGCCTGCCCCGGGAGTTTATCGAAGCGCGGGACTGGCTGCGGGCACTGGGCGAACCCACCCAGGTTGCCGTGGTGCCGGGTAATCACGACGCCTGTGTGACGGCGCCCTGGCGCGACACCTTCGCCCTGTGGCAGGACTATATGGCCTCGGATCACATGCCTGGCGACAGTGCGGGTATCTTCCCCAGCCTGCGTGTACGCGGTTCCATTGCGTTCATAGGGCTGTCCACTGCCTGTCCCACCCCCCCCCTGATGGCTACCGGCACCCTCGGTACCGAGCAGATAAAACAACTGTCGGAGTTATTGCAACGCACGGCCAGCGAAGGCCTGTTCCGGGTCCTCTACCTGCACCACTGCCCCCTGGTGGGGCAGGAAAAATGGCGCAAACGCCTGACCGACGCTCCGCAGCTGCAGGCGTTGCTGGAGGAACACGGCGCTGAGCTGGTCCTGCACGGCCACGGCCATCGCGCGCATTACAGCGAACTACAAACCCGGCACGGGAGTCTGCCAGTTATTGCCGTGCCTTCGGCCTCGGCCCTGGGCTTGCACGGCGCGGATATCGCGCAATACAACCGTTACGAGGTAGCGCGCTGCGACGGGGGCTGGCAGGTGCGCATCGATACAAGGCGTTACGAAGCCGGTTCGGGACGGTTTACGCAGGGCGAAGACCGGACTCTGCAAATCGACCGGCGCTAGTTGTAATCTCTCAGCAGGTTAACCGTACAACATGTCGATTCGAGGGGGATCGTTGGGTGACGGGCTCGGCCGCCGGGTGTGCAAATCGCCAGCTTCCCCGATACTCGCTAACGATTTGCACACCCGACACCCGATCCCTCATTCCGCGCTATCGCTCAAACGATGTTCAGTGCAGGCGATGGAACAAGGATCCGGGCGGGAAGGCTTTTTCGAATGCGAGTATCGGGGAAGCAGGCGAAAAAGCCTTCCCGACCGGAGCCGTATACAGACACCCACGCAAGATGTCGGTCTCGCCATGTTTAGTCCCGGGTTGAATCCGAAGCGATCAAGTGGGGGGTCGGAGGCAGTCCGCTCAGGCGTCTTCCGCTGCCGCTTTCTCCAGCGCACCCTGCACCAGCACCAGGTCGGCGATGGAATCCACGTCTATGGCGGCGTTAGCGTAGGGTAAAATAACCGCCCGCATACGCAATCCCAGGCGCTTGCTGAGCTTGGCCAATGCCTCCTCCAGCGACAGCAGTCCCAGGCGGTAGCGAATGACTGCCCACCAGCCCAGCAGGCCAATCACCACCAGCGGCTTCTTGCGCTCCTGTTCAATTTTGCGCCAGAACTTGGCGGCACGCCGTCCTTCCGGGGTGATGAAGGCGAACAGGTTGCACCCACAAAAATCGCCGTCACTGAAATGCAGTACCGTCTTGCGGATGCCGGGATAGGCCTCGGCGACGAGCGCATACGGTGCCAGGCCCACTGTGACATCGACATCGTCGGCCAGGCTCTGGCGGCCAAAGGCGTCCACGATTTCAGGCGTCAGCAGGGGGTGATCCGCGGTAGTCAGCAGCACTGCCTCATCCGGGGCCAGCTTCGACATCGCGCGATAGGCGCTGGTACTGGGACTGACACTCGGCTCGCTCCAAATGATCTCGCCGTTGTCAATCCAAGCTTGCAGGGCCGCATCGGTGGCCACTTCACTGGCCTCAGGTCCGGTCATGTAGATCTTCTTCACGACCCGGGAGACACGCAGGCAGTTGAGGACCCTGCGCACCATCGGTGTGCCGTCCAGATCGATCATGGCCTTGCTGCCGGCTTTGGTGTGATTGATCAGGGAGTCGGCCTTGGTGCGATCACCGGCCAGCACGATCGCGGTCATTCGATGCGTTTCAGGATCCAGGTGCATTGCTATAATTCTTTTTGGTATATGCGGTAGCGTTTATACGCCTTGCCGCCAATGGTTTCAATGATATTGCGCATACCGTCGTTGTCCTCCAATATCCAGCCCATCTCCACATCCGTCACGCCGCGGGCGTGCAGCGCCTTGCGCACGGCGTCTATGACCATGAAAGCCAGGGTCGGGCCGAGACGCGAATGCTGGTAGCTCTGCCTGACGCCCATTAGTGGGACACGGGCGGTTTGCGGATGCCGCACCTTCAACCGCCACAGGAGTTTGAGCCAGCCGAAAGGCAGCAGGCGGCCGTTGAGATCGCGGGCTGCCTCATTGAGATTCGGTAGCGCCACAATGAAGGCGACGGGCGTGCCGTCATACTCGGCAATCTGGATGTAGTCGTCAGGCATCAGTTTGGTCAGGGTGGAGACGGTCTCAACCCAATCCGCTTCCGCCAGGGGCACGAAACCCCAGTTGTGTTGCCACGCGTCATTGAAGATTTCCAGCATGATGCGGGCATCTTCCAGGAGTTGCTTGCGCCGCACCGCGCGTACCACCACCCGATCCGATACACGGGCGGCGAGTCGCTCCATCACCCGGGGTGCCACAAAATCCGGCCGCACGTGATAGGCCAGCAGGTCTTTGACCCCCGTGTAGCCCTGGGCTTCGATAGCAGGACCGTACCACGGGCGCGCATGACCCATCAGCACATAGGGGGGTGTGGAAAATCCCTCCACCAACAGCCCTACCTCCTCATTGACATGCAGATTGAATGGGCCGCGCACCTGTCGCATCCCCTCACTGCGCAGCCAGTCCTGTGCTGCACCGAACAGGGCGGATAAAATGGCGGGGTCTTCTTCTGCCTCCAGCATGCCGAAGTACCCGGTGGCGTCGCCGTGCTGCTTGAGGTGCATTTCATCTATCTGCGCGGTAATGCGTCCCACCGGCTCGCCCTTCCTGTGGGCGATCCAGGCGCGCCAGCGGGCATGTTCGAAGAAGTGGTTGGCCGGCGACATTTGTTCGCGCTTCAGAAAGCCAAGCGGCTCAATCCAGGCCGGATCGGATGCGTAGAGGCGTTGCGGCAGAGACAGAAACTGGCGCATTTGCCGGGGCTGGGTCACGATCTCCACTGAGATCAGCGCATTAGTATCGCTCTGGACAGTCATGCCTATGCGCTGCGCCGGCTGGGGTGGTGGGGAGTATACATCTGCATACACCTTCAGTGTATACTGCCGCGCTTTATCGTCTGGGCTAATGGCTTTGATAGTGCGCCCGTTACTTCCGGAACGGACATGTTGGCTTGCCAGGCAGCACTGAATTGACCCTTTCCGATCATTTGAAGCGAGCATTCCCCTTCCTGCTGCTCACCGCGTACGGCATTTTCCTGTGCAGTTATTTTATCTTTTACGACTACAGTGATCCCTACCGATTTTTCGCCAGGGTGGTATTTGTTCTGGGCTTTTTTGTGTTGGCCGGAAGTTTCAGGGAGGTCGGGAAACAACCGCTGTTCCGGCTCCTGATCCTGTATATGCTCTACCTCCTGTGCAGCGGATTCTGGAGCACGCCGTTCGACTGGTATCAGATTGGCCAGAAATTCACGATATCCGCCTACCTGCTGAGCTTTATCGCCATCACGCATTTCCTGCTGCGCTGGAACGAGGCCTGGTATCAACGCATGTTGCAGTTATGCGTGATGCTGGCGGCGCTGTCCGCACTGGTAAGTGTGCTGGTCTTTTATCGCGAGAATCCATTTCCCGATACCCGCCTGAATGGCATTGGCTCACTGACCAACGTCAACGAGTTTGCCAATGTGTACGGCCTGTTCGCCATACTGGCCATGGGATTTGCACTGCGGTCCAGGCAGCTCGTCCACAAGGTGGCATTTTTACTGGCCATCACGGCGTTCGTCTGTTTCGCCTGGTTTGGCCAGAGTCGCACGGCATTCGCGTCCATGTTATTGGCCCTGCTGATTCTTATGGGTTTGACGCTGAGGAATGGCAGGGTGCTGTACTCGGCGTTCCTGGCCGTGTTAGCGGGCGCCCTGGTTGTCGCATTCCCCGATCTGCTGCTGCAGGCATTGCACAGAGGCCTGGGGTTACGCCCCGACATCTGGGCCCACATGTGGGCTGAGGCCAAAGCCTCGCCAATCGTCGGGCACGGTCTGATCAGCCTGGGGTCGGTCGATGCGGGTTATCAGCATTTTGGTTCTGCCCACAATGCTTACCTGCAAGTATTCTGGCAGGGGGGGATGATAGCACTTTGCCTGTTCCTTGCCGTACTGATGGTGGCGTTTCGCTCTGCCTGGCTGCGCGGCCGACAACGAGGCGATTACACCGTGTTCTGCATACTGGTGTTTACCGCCTGCATCATGATGACCGGGGTCGACACGCTAATTGCCAGGCCCAGGGACCAGTGGCTGTTATTCTGGCTGCCGCTGGCGTTGTTGTTGGGATACGCAGGCAGAGAGCCGCATCCCCGGCTGGCCTGAGAGTTGCGGGATTTCACGCTGATGAATCACACGCCAGCTGCAACCACCCAGGCCAACCGGATTGCCGTGCTACTGCCATCCCTGGAAGGCGGCGGGGCGGAGCGTTCCATGCTGACGCTGGTAAAGGGCTTTTTGGCACAGGGTCGGACAGTTGACCTGGTGCTCTGTCAGGCGAAAGGTGCGTACCTCGGGGAGATTCCACCCGGAGCGACTATGATAGAGCTGCAGGCGTCGGGCGAACTGCAGGCGCGATTGATCGCCGCGATGGGCATTCGACGCGACTTCTTCGCCTTGCTGCGTCCAGTATTGCTGGCGAGGAAGATCGCGCCGGAAATCCTGCGCCTGCATTCCTTGCAACGCTACATCGACAAGTATCGTCCCGACGTGATCCTGTCCGCGCTCACCTACGCCAATCTCATTGCCATCTGGGCACAGCGTATGTCCGGTTCCCGCGTGCCGGTGGTCGTCAGCGAGCGTATTGCGTTGTCCACCTACTGTGCCGCACCGTCCAATTTCCGCAAATGGCGGTGGCGTTATTTACCGGAGGTGGTGCGCCGCACTTATCCCGGGGCCGCTGCCGTGACGACGGTGTCAAGCGATGTTGAGGACGATCTGGTGACTGCGATTGGCCTGGAGCGCAACACCGTCACCACGATCCACAACCCGGTCGTCGATGACAGCCTGCGGGGCCGCGCGCAACAGGCGCTTGCGCATCACTGGTTTGCGTCGGGCGTCGCTACGTCCGGCGCGACGACGCCCGGCGTGGCGACGCCCGGCGCGGCGCCGGTGATTCTGGCGGTGGGTCGGCTGACGGAGCAGAAAGACTTTGCCACCTTGTTGCGTGCGTTTGCGGGGGTACGGGCGGTGCGGGAAGCGCGGCTGGTCATTCTGGGAGAGGGCCGGCTGCGCGCAGAACTGCAGGCGTTGGCCGGGACTCTGGGCATACAGGCAGATGTGGACATGCCTGGCTTTGTAGAGAATCCGTTCCAGTATATGGCGCGGGCATCCGTACTTGTCTTATCCTCGCACTACGAGGGTTTGCCCGGCGTGCTCATTCAAGCCCTGGCCTGCGGGTGTCCGGTAGTCAGCACGGATTGTCCCGGCGGTTCCAGGGAGATTCTCTGTGATGGCAAATACGGTGCATTGGTCCGGGTAGGAGATGCACAGGGGATGGCGCAGGCCATTCTGCGCGAGCTGAGCGATCCCACGTCCAAGGAACTTTTGCTGCGCAGGGCACAGGATTTCTCGGTCGAGAGCGGCGTAAGCAAGTATCTTGCATTGCTGGACGCCGTTGTCACACGGGCTGCAAGTCGAACATAAGAGACGCTTTGCCATGTGTGGAATCACCGGATTTATACAGTACAAGGGCGGCACACCACAGGAGCTTGCGCGGCGCTGCCAGAGTATGGCGGATACCATTGTGCACCGCGGGCCCGATGCGGGCGGCGTTTGGGTGGATCCTTCGTTTCCGCTGGCGCTCGGTCATCGCCGCCTGTCCATCATCGACCTGTCAGCAGCCGGCGCACAGCCCATGGAGTCCGCATCCGGGCGCTACGTGCTGTCGTTCAATGGTGAGGTCTATAATTTTTCCAGGCTGCGGCAGGAACCCGCACTTGCCAGCTATCCCTTCAAGGGACACTCCGACACCGAAGTCATCCTGGCCGCCGTACAACACCTCGGTGTGGAAAAGGCCGTCAGCAAGTTTGAGGGTATGTTCGCCCTTGCCTTATGGGATCGGGAGGAGCGCTGCCTGTGGCTGGCACGCGACCGGGTCGGCAAGAAACCGCTGTATTACGGCTGGTGTGGCAACAGTTTCCTGTTCGGTTCGGAGCTGAAGGCACTGCGCAAACACCCGGATTTTGCGCCCGACCTGGACCGCAATGCCCTGGGCCAGTATATGCAGTATGGCTGGGTGTCCCAGCCGCACTCCATTTATCGCGAGGTGCGCAAGCTCCCGCCCGGCAACCTGATAAAAATACCGCAGGACTGTAAACCCTGGGCGGCGCAGCCGATCCCGTTCTGGTCCGCCAAAGCGGTGGCTGAACACGGTGAGAAAAACAGGTTTACAGGAAGTTACGAGGACGCCGTTAAACAGCTTGGCGTGGTACTGCAGCAAGCTGTCGGCGACCGCATGGTGGCCGATGTGGAGCTGGGGGCGCTGCTGTCCGGGGGTATCGACTCTTCCATGATTGTTGCGCTGATGCAGAAAATGTCCGACCGACCGGTCAAGACATTCAGCATCGGGTTCTGGGAAGAGAAATACAATGAGGCCGAGTATGCCGCAGCCGTGGCCAACCACCTGCAGACCGAGCACCACGAAATCTATGTAACGCCTGACCAGGCCCTGGATGTGGTCGAGCACCTGCCGCACATTTATGATGAACCCTTCGCGGACTCCTCACAGATACCCACCTACCTGGTCTGCAAGCTGGCGCGCGAGCAGTTGAAAGTGGTACTGACCGGCGATGGCGGTGATGAACAGATGGCCGGCTACCGGCGCTACAAGAATTGCCTGGAGCACTGGCGCGCAGTGCAGAGGCTACCTCGAAGCGCCAGGAGTATTGTCCAGCCCGTTGCGAGCGCGCTGGGCGCGGGGAGCTGGCACTGGGCAAAAAATTACGCCCATGAAGGCAGGAATGTGCCGCGTTGGACCCGCAAACTGGGGAAAATCAGCCAGCGTTCCTGTAATTGGGCGGCCAATTCACCGCAGGAGATCCTGGCCAACAAGTTCAACAAGTGCCTGGCGGTGGATCAGTTCGTGCCGGGGGCGGTAGATCCGGCAACACCTTTGTCGGATCCGGCGTTCTGGGCCCAGGTGCAGGATCCACTGCTGGCCATGCTTCACTACGACTACATCGGCTACTTGCCGGACGATATTCTGGTCAAGGTGGACCGCGCCAGTATGGCGGTGGGCCTGGAAGCGCGTGCGCCTCTACTCGATCACCGGGTTCTGGAACTGGCCTGGTCGCTGCCGCGCGAGTATCTGTTTGATGGCACCACAGGAAAGCGCGTACTGCGGGACCTGTTGATGCGCTACGTACCGCGCCAGCTGATTGATCGGCCCAAGCGTGGCTTCAGCGTGCCGATCAAGGAATGGCTGGTCGGCCCCCTGCGGGATTGGGCCGAAGACCTGCTCTCTGAGCAGACCCTGCGCGAGCAGGGCATTTTCGATGTCACCAGCATTCGCGACGCCTGGCATCAGCATCTTTACGGCTGGGCCAATCACTCTGAACTCATGTGGTCGGTGCTCATGTTCCAGGCCTGGTGGCAGGCCCAAACCGCCGATTAGTGAAGCGCGCAATTACTCCCCCGACACCCTGGCCAGCGTCCTGATCGGGCGTCGACTTGACGTCCTTGCAAAAGCCGACTATTGACAGGCATGAAAGCCCGCCTGATGGTCATTAACCGCCCGTGGCGTGGCCAAAATATGCTCCGCCGATCTCTATAAATAACATCACGTTATCGGCCAAACCTGAAGTAGCAATCACTTTGAATTAGAGGGAGACCCTACCCCACACAGGGCAGCCGCGCACGCCGCTAAACAAGCGATTCTGAGTAGAATGTGTGCCCTTTCTATGGGATTGTTCACGCCGACTGTCGGTATTATTTCCTATAAGCGGCAAAGCCCCAAATGTTAGGATTACTCCTCATCAGATAACCCTTTTTCAGGGCCTGAACGGGGGGTGTCCGCATGTGCACATACCTATACGAACAGCGAACAAGTGGCCCGTAGAACCAGGTGGAAAAATTATTGAATTGAGTGTCATTCCTCTGCGTCAAAGGGGGTGAACAAAATCTGTTTTGCGAATTGTTGCACTCGCGGGCAGAGCGTCAAGAACGAGGAATCTACATTGTCACAAGTTAACCTGAATACCATGCCATCTCGCCACCCGCTGCCGTTTCGCGCAGCGGACTTCGCCACCCTGACCGAGGCGCTCGACTACGCAGCCCAGGGTGAAACCGGCTCCAACTTCTACACCGGCCGGGGCGCTATCTACGCCAGCATTACCTACGCCGAACTGCGCACCCAGACAATTGAACTGGCACACAAACTGCTCGGCCTGGGCCTCGCCAAGGGTGACCGCGTGGCGCTGGTGGCTGAAACCAACCCGGATTTCATCCGCTTCTTTTACGCCTGCCAGTACGCCGGCCTGATTCCCGTGGCGCTACCGGCATCGGTCAAGGTGGGCGCACACTGTGCCTATGTGGCACAGCTGCATCTGCTGCTCGAAGCCAGCGACGCCGTCATTGGCGTTGCCTCTGAGGGTTATCTGCCTTTCCTGCAGGAAGCCAGTACGGGCCTGGATATT
This sequence comes from Haliea sp., assembly GCA_031414375.1. Taxonomy (GTDB): domain Bacteria; phylum Pseudomonadota; class Gammaproteobacteria; order Pseudomonadales; family Halieaceae; genus Marimicrobium. The sequence goes on along the minus strand of JANNVJ010000052.1, from coordinate 14,718 downwards.
CGCATGGTGGCGACACCCGAGGCGTTCTACGCACTCCCCGCCGTCGCCCAGCCGCTGCCAGAAATTGATCCGGAGGATATCTCCTACATCCAGTACACCTCCGGCAGTACACGTTTCCCGCGGGGCGTGGTCATCAAGCACCGCACCGCCATGGCCAACCTGCGCGGCATCATCACCCATGGCCTGAAAATGACCGCAGCGGATCGTATGATGTCCTGGCTGCCCTTTTACCACGATATGGGACTGGTCGGCTTCGTACTGGTGCCTATGGCGGCCCAGGTATCCATTGATTACCTGGACACCCGCGAATTCGCCATGCGCCCGCGCCAGTGGCTGACCCTGATGACCCAGACCCGCGCGACTATCTCCTTCGCCCCCTCCTTTGGTTATGACCTTTGCGCCCGCAGGGTCCGCCCAAACGACATCGAAACCTATGACCTCAGCAACTGGCGCGTTGCCGGTATCGGCGCTGAAATGATCCGCCCGCAAACGCTGGAACATTTTGCCGAAATGATGGAACCCGCCGGCTTCGACCGACGCGCCTTCCTGGCCTGTTACGGTATGGCCGAGTGCACTCTCGCGGTCAGCTTTTCACCCCTGTGGACAGGTTTCACTACACACTATATCGACTGCGACCATCTGTCGGACCACCACCAGGCGGTGCTCCTGGATAAAGAAGATTTGAGGGGCCGGGGTCGCCATTTCGTCAACTGCGGCATTCCCATGCCCGACTTTGAAGTGCAAATCCGCGATGACAACCGCCTGCTGGAAGACTGGCAGAGCGGCGTGATTTACCTGCGCGGCCCGAGCGTCATGTCAGGCTATTTCAACCTGCCGGAGGAAACTAACCACGCCCTGTGTGAAGACGGTTGGTTGAATACCGGCGATATCGGCTACCTGGTCGATGGCGTTTTGACCATTACCGGGCGCAAGAAAGATCTCATCATCATCCACGGACGCAACATCTGGCCCCAGGACCTGGAGCATGTTGCCGAAACCCAGCCTGAAGTGCGGGCCGGCGATGCCGTGGCATTTTCCGCCCCCAACAGCGACGGGGAGGAACTGTGTGTGCTGATGGTGCAGTGTCGGGAATCAGATCCCGTAAAACGCAACCACCTGGTCCGCAGACTCACCGCCCTGGTGCGTATGGAAATGAGCCTGGACTGCTACGTTGAACTTGTCCCAATCCACTCCCTGCCGAGGACGTCGTCGGGCAAACTGTCACGCGCCAAGGCACGGCTCGACTTTATCAACAACAATGATATGGACAGACTCGACGCTGCCGCTGCCGAGGTCCAGCTGAGGGCCGCATCAGCCTGATAGCCAGGGGCAGTCTGATCGCCGTTACCGGCGCTACTGGATTCATCGGTACCAGCCTGTGCCAGCGTTTACTGGAGCAGGGCTTCCAGGTTCGTGCACTGGTCAGAAATCCCGCCAAAGCCACAAGCCTGTCCTCCCGGGGCGTAAGCCTGGTTGAGGGCGACCTCGGAAACACCGCCGCCCTGGAGCAACTCGTGGCCACCTGCGCTGGTGTCGTTCACGGCGCGGGCGCTGTCAGGGGCAATTCACAGGCGGACTTTGACCGCGTCAATGTCGCAGGGACAGCCGCACTGCTGACTGCCATCAGTGCACAACAGCACCCTCCAATTTTGATCCTGCTGTCCTCCATTGTCGCCCGGGAACCACACTTGTCCTGGTATGCGCACAGCAAATGGGAGGGAGAACAACTGCTGGAGCAATTTGCCCACCTCGATCGGGTCATTCTGCGTCCGCCGGCTGTTTACGGGCCGGGCGACAAGGAGATGCTGCCGATATTTCAATGGATGCACCGGGGAATTGCACTGGTCCCAGGCTCGCCGGAGGCGCGCACATCGCTGATTCACGTGTCAGACCTGGTGGACGCCATTATCGCCTGCCTGAGGAGCGAGGGCGCCAATCGGCAAACCCTGGCCCTGTGCGATGGCAAGCACCAGGGCTACAGCTGGCGCGAAATGGCCGGTATTGCCGCAGCGCACTGGTCGCGGCGGGTGCGCTTGTGGTGTGTGCCTCACTGGCTGCTGAACGGCGTCGCCGCGCTGAACAGCAACATCGCCAACATTACCGGCAGGGCGCCCATGCTGACACCGCCCAAATTGCGCGAGCTGCGCCATCTGGACTGGGTGGTAGACAACAACGCGATTACCGCCGCTACCGGCTGGACTCCGGTGGTAGCGCTGCATGAGGGACTAGCCCAGCTCAAATTATCCACACTATGACCACGAATCCGGTAGCTATAGTGCGATACAATAAGGGGCTGTTATTCACCAAACCGATTGTAGGAACATCCACCCGTGGCTGAGTTTATTGTCGGCAATCCACTACGCAAATTGGCACGCGACCATCAATGGTTGCGCCAATTGCTGTGGCGCATCGATTTCGGGGCCATCTGGCTGCTGGGTAAATTGTCGCAATTACTGCCCATCGATACCGCCTCCAGGCTCGGCAATGCCGTGGGTTGCTGGATCGGTCCGATGTTGAAGGATAAAACATCGATTTACCGGGCCAATATGGCCATCGCATTCCCCACATTGAGCCCGGGGGAGCTTGATGAATTGGTCACCCGGGCCTGGGGCCGCACCGGGCGCATACTGGCGGAATACCCGCACCTTGCCACCGTGCTGGCTGAAGAGGATCGCCTGATCATCGATATCCGCGAGCCCATTGAGACCTACAGCAATCCGGCCAGACCCTGTGTCATTGTGACCGCGCACCAGAGCAATTGGGAGGTGGTGTGCTCCGCCATGGCGAAATTGGGAATCCCCAACGCCAGCCTCTACTCCCCGCCCACCAACCCGCTGCTGGACCGCATGCTGCTGGAATCACGCAGGGCCTTGAACTGTGAACTGCTGCCCGCGGAAAACAGTGCCCGACTGCTGATGCGCGCATTGAAAAACGGGCAAACCGCCGCCATGGTAATGGATAGACGGGTGGATGACGGCAAACCCATACGATTTTTCGGGCGCGACAAGCCCTCGACCATCATGCCGGCCAAGCTGGCCCTGAAATTCAACTGCGACCTGGTGCCAGTACAGGTCCAGCGATTGCAGGACGCCCGCTATCGGGTGACGTTTCATCCACCGGTTCGCCCACGCGATACGAGTGTCAACGAAACAGCCCAGGCCATCGATATGATCCAGCAAGTGCACTACCAGTTTGAGAACTGGATTCGCCAACAACCGGAAGACTGGTTCTGCTCCAAGCGACTGTGGCCCAAGGGCGAGAATCAACAAACAGGGGAGACCGGCCGTGACGCCGACACCGATTCCTATGCAACCTGACTCCATGCAACCTCAAAAACAACATCAATCCATTCGCCTGTTCGAGAACGAGCTGCTCGAGAGGCTATCCCATGTCCACCCCATCACGCCGTTGCTGATGTGGGGCCCCATCGCCGGCTGGTTGCTGTGGCGCGGCTATTCCTTGTATCAACTACCAGGCTTACCGCTGCTGGCCATTGCGCTGGCCGGAATCCTGGTGTGGACGCTCAGCGAATACTGCCTGCACCGCTTCCTGTTTCACTTTGCGGCGCGCAGCAAGGCGGGCAAATGGCTGGTATTCCTGTTTCACGGCAACCACCATGAGGACCCCAAGGACAAAACCCGCCTGGTCATGCCGCCTGCAGGCGCCATTCCCATCATGGCCGTGCTCTACCTGCTGTTCGGGCTCGTTATCCCGCAGCCCTGGATCCAGCCGTTTTGCGGGGGATTCATCATCGGCTATTTGATCTACGACTATATCCACTACTCCACGCACCATTTCCCGATGAAAAATCCGCTGGCGAAGTTCATCAAGCACTACCACCTGAAGCATCACTATTCGGGCGAGGGCGGACGCTACGGTGTGAGTTCCCCGGTCTGGGACTGGGTGTTTGGAACTGATCCGGGCCGGGGCTGAGCCAGCTCCGGTGCCCGAGTTTTACCTGGTTCCAAAGCGCCTGGCGCGTAAAGCGCCCTTTCTGGTCACTATCGCCCAGTGGCTTGAAGGCGTGGTGTTTCGCGGCATCTTTTGGCTGATGCACAAACTGAGCGTGGAACAAGCACTGCAACTGTCAGCCTTTGCCTTTGGCCTCGTGGGACCCCATTCAGATAAAGCAAAAAAAGCAGTGGAAAACCTGACCATCGCCTTCCCGAATCGCTCGCAGGCGTGGCGCGAACAGACGAAGCGGCAGATTTTTCGGCACCTGGGTTACTCCGCGGCAGAACTGATCAAACTGGAGCAGATCTGGGAGCAGCGCGAACAGCGTATCGAGTTCGTGCTCGAACCCGAAGCCCTCAAGCATATGCAGAGCCAGCGCGCGACCATCTTTATCACTGCGCACGTGGGCGCCTGGCAAGTCGCGCCGCTGGTGACCCGGCAGTACGGATTCAATGTCAGCGCAATCTATGCGCCCGAATCCAACCCGATCGTGCTCGATCTCATGCTGGACCTGCGCAAGTCCTTTGGGGAAACGTTAATACCTGCTGACGCCGGACCCCGCCCGCTGATGAAGGCATTGCAAGCGGGCCACAGTATCATCATGGCCATGGACACGCGCCCGGAAACGGGCAAGCTCATTCCCTTCTTTGGCGAGGATGCACTCACCAATACCAGCGCAGCCGGTCTGGCCCTGCGCACCGGCGCGGCGCTGGTCGTGTCGCGCGCCGAGCGCTTACCGAACGCACGCTATCGCATAACCGTATACGATCCACTGGTCAGCCCCATTCCCGATGCGCCGGTCAAAGAGCAGGCTGTGGCAATGACCGAGATTGTCCACCGCTATTTCGAGCAATGGATAACAGAGTACCCCGAGCAGTGGGTCTGCCTGAAACGGCGCTGGCCAAAAGCGCACAAACTCTAGGGCGCTGGCCAGGCCTGGTTGTTGCGCAAAAACTGGGCAATGTATTCGGCGATGGTTTGATAGCCGTACACTGAGGGGTGGCAAATATTGTCACTGTCTTCTTTTTCCCGGGTATTGAATTTAATCCAATCCACACCGGGGAATTCGGCTACATCACCCAGCAGCAGGCGCGGATCGATTGCTGCGCGGTTTTGCTCGATAAATTCGGACGCGCTGGACGTATCGAGCCGGTTTCGCGGCACGAAAATGACCACCGGCTGGACGCCCCACTCTGCCGCCTTCTCTGCGTACTGGTTCAACAGGGCAATGAGATTCAGCTTGATTTCCTGCGCGTTGAAAATCAGGAAATACTCCGGCTTACCCAACCGGCTCACGGCTCGCTGGAACTTGCGATAGTAGAAGTAATTACTGGCGAGACTGCGGCCAAGCGCCAGCGAGTAGGGAAACTGCGCCACGGGTTTGGCCCAGAAATCATTGTCAAAGGATTGTTCTGCCACCGTCTTGAAGTGTTCGAGACTGTCAAACACCTGACCGCCGGGATGTGGCACCCTATGGCCACCCGCCATGTAAGGCTTGAGGCTGTAATCCGACGAGGCGGTGTAAAGTACCGGCCGGTAGCTGTTCACCATGCGGTAAAGGTTCTCGTACATAATCGCCATCACGACGACCTTGGCCTGTGGGTACCGGGAGATATTTTCCTGCAGGTTTAGCAGGCTCTGGGTTGGGTCGTAGCCACCCACTCCGTGATTTGCCACTGACACACCCAGCAGCGGTGAAAGTCTGGCGGGAAAAGTTTCACTGTCACTGACTTCATCGCCATTAGTGTACGAGTCGCCAACCACAATAACTTTGGTATTTGCCACATCGAACCAGGGATGCACGCGCGCGCCGGCTGCATCGTAATGGTATTCAATGGTGTCGCCCAAACAGTTCTTTTCCTCGCGCGCCAGGGGGCCGTGCCAACGCCAGCCCATCACGGGATCAGCACTCCTGGCCTTGAACTCGGCCAGGTCGGCGTCGTTCAGGCGCGCAAACACGACATCGCGGGAATCGAAAAAGTCATCGCTATCCACCAACTGCACAATCACAAAGGACGACAACTCCACCATACAGAGCATGATCGCCACCATTATGAAATAGAAGACTATTTTTTTTATCATGGCACCCTGTTATTCCGGGCCGTGGAGCGCATTATTGAATACTGCAGTGGTCAACGGCGGTGCCACTATACACGCTAGGTCTGCGATGGTTAAGCAACGCCGTGCCTGGACCATCGTCACGCAAGCTGTGCTGCGTGCCTCACAGTGCGTGTTCCCTATGGTAGACTGCGCCGTTTCTCACATTCAGGATCAACGCCTTGCCCAGAACACGAGCGCAGGAACGGGCGGCAAATACACTACTGGTGATTTGCTCATTGATCTTTGCCCTGGCTGTGATGGAGGCAGGACTGCGGATAATAAACTTTTCCTACCTCACACCCTGGCGCTTCGACAGTATCACCGGCAAGGCCTTGCAGTCGGGTGTGAAAATGTGGAATTCAGGGGAAGGACATGCTGCCCTCATCCAGATCAATTCAGACGGGCTGCGCGATGTCGAGCACGCCATCGAAAAACCTGCCAATACGCTGCGCATTGCGGTGCTCGGCGATTCCTATGCGGAAGCCATGCAAGTTCCGCTGGAGCAAGCGTTCTGGCGGGTCATGCAAGACGAACTGGGAGCTTGCCCGGGGTTGGCGGGCAAGCGGGTCGAAGTCATTAATTTTGGCGTCTCCGGGTACGGTACGGTGCAGGAGTTATTGACCCTGCAACACAAGGTCTGGAAATACGCTCCAGATATTGTACTGCTCGCATTTCTGACGGGAAACGATTTACGCAACAACCTGAGGGAGCTGCAGAGAGGAGGTAATCAACCCTATTATATTTACCAGCACGGTAAACTTGTGCTCGATGACAGTTTTCTGGATAAATCAGGGTCACGTTTTATGGCCAGTGCATTGGGGCAGTGGTGGTTCGCCGCCGTGCCGCGCTCCCGCGTGCTGCAATTGCTGGTCAAGTTTTCCGACTATGTCAACCAGTTGAAGAATGGCAGCGAGCGGGAAGCAAAAAAGCATGCCCAACGTCTGTACGAGCAAGGTCTCGATAATGAAGTGTACACGCCCCCATCGACGCCGGCATGGGTCGAGACGTGGAAGGTGACCGAGGATCTGCTGCACCTGATGCATGCCGATGTCATCGCGCATAACGCGAACCTGCTGCTGGTCACACTGACCAACGGTGTTCAGGTGCATCCGGATCCGCAGGAGAGGAAAAAATTCGCGGCCTCACTGGGAGTTGACGACCTGCTCTATCCGGACAGGCGCATCGAGCAATTCGCCGGGCGTGAGGCTATCGATTTCCTCATGCTCGCTCCGCCGCTACAAGCGTGGGCGCAGGAACATGGCGAGTGTGTGCACGGGTTTGAAAATACCGAGATGTGCGCTGGTCACTGGAATGAAACGGGCCACCGCCTGGCAGGAACTGTCATTGCGCAACACATTTGCCAATCACCCCCGGGAGACCTTGCAGGGAGAAAGTCTTATCTCGTCCACTAATGACAAGCGCACCCGCCTCTGGCTGACCTCTCCGCATTTTTATCCCACTTACGGAGGTGCCCAGAACCGTTATCGCAGCTATATCCCCGGCTTGCTGGCGCGCAACCTCGACGTGCATGTCATGACCGGCACACCGCAAATCCAGGAACGCAGTGAAGCAGATACGGAAGTAGACTGGTACACGGCCGCGCCTGGTTCCTGGCTGCCGCAGACCGTTCTGGATGGTGCTCCCCTGGAACGCATACGCCTGCCAGACAGCAAGAGCCGCGCGCGCACGCAGATTTACTACGAGGCGTTGCTCGACGTCTGCAAACGCCAGGCCCAGGGCCCCGTCGTGGCCCAGCTGCTGACCAATATGCGTCCCCAGGCATTGCCCTGGCTGCGCCGACTGCAGGACAGCGGAGTCGCCACCGTATATTCGGTCTCGCAGTTTCCCACCTGGCACCAGAAACCGGCCAAGCGGATTTTCAGGCGCCGCGGCTATCGGCAGGTCTATAACGCTTTCGATGCACTGGTCACCAACAGCGAGGCCATCGAACTGTTTTTACGCAATATCGGTGTCACCGCCCGCATCGAGTACATTCCCAACGGCGTCGACCTGCGGCGCTTTCACGCCATTCGTACGGAGCAGGAACGACTAGCCAGGGAGGCGCTGCGCGAACGCTTCGCCATTCCTGCGCATCACAAAGTCATCGCGGTAGTCGGTGCGATCATGCCGCGTAAGGGGCCGGATATCGTGCTGCAGTCCTGGCGAGCGATCCTGGCGCAGTATCCTGACACGCACGTACTGTTTGTCGGACCACGCGCCGACACCCATGATCCAAAATTGCGCAAATTCGGCAGCGAGGTCGCCGATCTGGTCGCGAATTCTGGCGCCGCCCACCAGGTGCACTTCGCCGGTATTGTCAACGATGTCGAGAACTACCTGCGCGCCGCCGATATCTTTATCCTGGCCTCTAACCGCGAGGGTACGCCCAACTCGGTTCTGGAAGCGATGGCCACGGGACTGCCCTGCCTGGTCACGCCCTATCTCGGCATCTCCGCGGGCATCGGCCAGCCTGGGGAACACTATCAACTGGTGGATCGCCATCCCGACGCCATTGCCACGGCGCTTACCCGGCTGTTGCAGAGCGAGACGCTATGCGGCGAGTTCGGCAGCAGAGGGGAGCGTTACGTGGCGGATAATGTCGACCAGGAACACAGCCTGGATCGCTACGCTGCGCTGTATGAAGAACTGGCGGCGGCGGCCGCGCGGCGGCGCTGACAGATCAATACATCAGGCGTTCTTTTTCGGTAACCAGTTCAGCGCCCGTTAACATTCTGCGGGTTTTTTTCAGCGCCATGCGCAGTGGTCGATGCTCCTCGAACACCACAATGAAAACCTTGCGGTAGTAATTCTCGGGGCAATTGATGCGCCTGACACCGTGCCAGGAATTACCCCGACGCCCGAAGAGAATACTGCGATTGTCCCTGGTTTGGGCGGGGTAGGCGGCGTCAAAGTCCTCGAATGCCGGCGCGGTATCCGCCGCAAAACGACCCTTGTCATCGAGGATGACGGTCTCGCCACCCCAATCCCACTGCCAGTCACGCTCTGTATTCAGGTAGAAAATCTGGGAGCCGATTTTTCCTTTCGAATCACAGTGCGGTGAAACCTCCCCGCCATTGGGTGTGAAGTGCCAGTGGAAGCGAAAACGCACATCGGATACATCGAGCAAGCGGCAAATGAACTTGCGATACGTATCGCCGCACAGTTCCTCGACAAAATTGCGCCACTGCGGCACAAGCTCCATGCCCCGCTCATAGTCGAGGATATAGCGGTCGTGACTGGCCTGGCCGTGCTTGCGCTGTTTGCCGAAAAAAGGCGTGAAACGCGCTAATTCGGGCAGATTATCCAACAATTCGCCGTAGTGATCCGGGCGGATGAAATACTGCGGATTCGTCCAGGGGAAAGGCGGTTGGGCCTGAAATTGTGCCGGATCGATGGCATCCAAAACGGCAGTGTTCAGGTAGGGCTGGCTGGTCATGGCGTCACTGCTGGTAAAAGCCGCCAGTATACGTCCACCGTTACAGCGGGAAAAGCCGGTTCTGTTTGTGCTTGAGGTGCAGCGTGCCTCAGCCCGGCGCCAATACCCCCGGCTCCCGCACAAGGCTTCCGGACCTGCCGCGCGCATTGACGCAGGCCAGCGCCGCACCACCCATCCGCGCGGTGCGCAAATCCCCAAAGGGAGAACCCAGTCCGCTGTTGACGATAAGTGCCACGGACAGGTGCCGCTGCGGATCCGCCCAGGCGCCTGAACCGCCAAAGCCGAAATGTCCGAAAGCCTGGCGCGGAAAACCACGAGTCGTAAACACCCCGTGGTAACCCAGGCGCCAGCGCATATCAAAGGGAATGACCGAGAGCTTGCCGGTTGGCTTTTGCAACGTCGTGGCCTCGATAACGGTCTCCTGCGACAACAGGCGCACCCCGTTCAATTCACCGCCATTGGCCAGCAATGCGTACAGTTTCGCGAGTGAGCGGGCCGTGAACAAACCGTTGGCCGCCGGTATCGCGACCCGCAGCGTTTCCGGTGAACCAAAATCGAAGTCGCTCACCCCGCGTGGCGCCAGCGCATCGAATATGCTGACCAGGTCCGAGTCCACACCCAGACGCTGTAACAACCTGCTGAGCTTACTGGCGCCGATCTCGAGTTTGCTGCCCAGCGACGTCTGCGCCAGCCGTTTGGTCGCAGCCGGAAAAATCAACTTTGCGGCCCGCGGTATCTCGCGCAGCGGCGTGCCGATATACATGCCGTCCAGTTTGAGCGGCCTGGCGATTTCCTTCTGTACCAGATCAGAAAATTTCCTGCCGGTGACGCGCTGGATGATCTCCCCGACCAGGAAGCCGAAAGTCAGTCCATGATAGCCGGTGCGCGTGCCAGGCGTGTGCACCGGGGCGGCCTGTTCGATGGCCCGGATCATATACTTCCAGTCCCGCATACGCTCCACGTGATCAATCATCTGGCGAATGTGGTACAGACCCGATTGATGGGTCAGCACCTGCCTGACAGTAATGGCCTTTTTCCCGGCCTGGCCAAATTCCGGCCAGTACTTTGACACGCGGGCGTCGTAATCGATGAGTCCGCGATCAGCGCAGATGTGCAACAAAGTGGCGGCCACACCCTTGGTCGTGGAAAAACTCGGGGCCATGGTGTCCTGGGCCCACGGCGTTCCCTGGTCATCCTTGTAGCCTCCCCACAAATCCACCACGCACTCGCCGCGATGGTAAACACAAACCGCGGCGCCCCCGGGGTAGTTGCGCAACTGCTGGCGCAGCGTAGTTTCCACCGCGGCGAAATCCGGGTGTATGCGGCCGTCCAGGTGCAAGCTGCGGGACCGTGCGTGCTTTTTCATCATTGCGGTTGCCTGATATTTGCTATTGTTATCGGGGGTTTTCAATTGGCATAGCCTGAGTCAAAACATACCACAGTTTGCAGCCACTGCGGCACCCCGCCAGGACCCGTTCCGCTCAGAACGTGACGCAGCGCAATATCGGAATACACGGGCAAGATGCGCCGCCAGGTAGAGATTGACACCATCGTGCTGGACGGCGTCACGGCCAGCGTCGAGTCTGGCCCGAGTCAGTGACGCGCAGGCGGCCTTGCTGGCGCTAGCTGGCAGCGGGAATTACGATCTGGCGCAAAAGAATTTTGACGTGACCCTGAAAGCCCGCCACGTGGTGTCGCGTGGATGCGGCAAAAATCGTGCAGGACCTGGGCACCAACGAGGTACGGGATAAACTCGAGAAAAAAGCGGGCAAGCTGATGGATAAATTGTTCAACAGGAAGGACTAGTTGAGCAAGTGGTAACCGCGCCCGGCGAGGCAGCGCTTGGCCACATCCACTTCGGTCCTTTCGCCCTCATCCGCGCCCTTGACGCCGCCGCCCACTGCGCCGACACCCGCGCCCTGGGCGGCGCCGCTGGCACCCCCGAAAATGGCACCGGTCAAACCACCCACCACCGCGCCAGAGGCAGCGCCCTTGGCCGTTTTCTCTCCGGTTTTCACCTGACTGGCATAGGATCGGCACTCGGCCAGATCCTGCTGGTACTTGTTCATGTCGACACTTTTCTCATCGATGATGATTTCGTCGGTGGTGGTGCAGCCGGCCAACGCCAATAATGTCACTGCGATTGCGCTCAAGTATTTCATGGTTTTCCTCCTGCGAGACGGGCACAGCTTCCCAGCCACTGTAACAAGGCTAGCATGACTCACAACCAAAATCGCCACTGCGTCCAGAAAGAGTTGTCCGGTGCCATGATCATGTGAAGTGGTCATGTGAATCTGTGTCACAACAGCTTTATAGCCGCGCCAATAAGCCCACCGATTACCAGTATTTGCACCGGAATGTAACTTAGAGCAAAGCCGAGACTTCGCGTTTTTGGCTCAGCTACGTAAGCCTGGAAGTATAGAAAACGCCCAACAATGAAGATCATGCCCAATCCGGCAGCGACGTCGGCACTAACATACTGAGCAAACATGACCATTCCTGGAATAAAGAGCACCAAAATCTCAAGTGTGTTTTGATGAACGCGGTAATACCGCTCGAAAATTGGGTCGCCTGATATCGCCGGAGCGGCGATACCGTATTTTCCTCGCGCCTTACCAACGAGCATGCCAAATACCGAGTACTCGATCAAAGCCAATGCAATTACTATTGTCACTAGTTCCATATTTTTCTCCTTACGATTGAGCGTAAAGCGTCATTTTAGTTTTGACGCCCAAATAGCAATTTTATGCCTCATGGCGAGCTGAGAAATCTGGTCTTGAGGTAGGGGCTGAATTATTTTATCGTGCACCAGAAGTCGGTAAATATATTCTATTTTTTCCGTAGCAGAATCTGTGGGCTCAAATTCGACAACTCCTCTTTTCTCGCCGTATTTCATCCCTTCGGCGATTGCCTTTTTTACCAATGCTTTTTCATTTTTCAGTATCTTCAAGTGTAGATACGCCTTCTAACGTCACTGTTCAGGAGCCAACGTATGTTGGCGTGGCTTTTGCAAATACAAAAGGCATGACGACATATTCTGGATGAGCCAAAACTTCCTTCATAAGCCATTTGGATAAACCCCTCCCCCGATGGGCTTCCAGAATATAAACATCAGCAAGATAGGCGAATGTTACAGAGTCGGTAATCATTCGTGCAAATCCGATCTGCTCGCCTGATGATGTAAAAACCCCAAAGCACAGAGAATTACTGATCGCTTTGGCAAGTGTGTCTTTGGGGATTCCTTCTGCCCAGTAAGATCGGCCAATGAAGTCGTGAATGGCATCAACATTCATCTCATCTGTGTTTGTTGAGATTTTATAACCTTCCATTGTGGTTGGTCTCATTAATGCCTGACAGATAGGATACTGAGCGCTGACCCGGTGTTCAATGCGCTGTCTCAGGATAACCCATTCTTTCAATTATGCGTCGAGCTCCTGGCCAGATCCGCCCGGAGGTGCCGCGCGGCGAGAATGTACAACAACACCGCCGGCGAACCCATTACACCCACGGTCAACATGGCGTAACGCAAACTGTCATCGCCAAAGTAAGCCACGTAAAAATCGCTGAGCAGGCCCACCGTCAATGGCCCCAGACCGAGGCCGATCATGTTAAACACAAAGAACAGGACAGCGGAGGTCAGGGCCCGCATGGCCGGTGGCACCAGCGTGTGCGAGATAGCCAGAGAAGGGCCCAGATACGTATTGATCATGAAAGTCACAACGAACATGAATCCGATCACCATAGTAGTGTCAGCCAACAGCAGGTAAGGGAACCCCAGCGGCAGCGCCAGTGTGCCCGCGATGGCAGGCAACCACAGATACCAGCGTCTGTCCCTTACGCCGACACGGTCCGCCAGATAGCCACCCAGAAACGTACCCAGCATGCCGCCGCCACCGCCAAACAGCGCCAGGACAACCCCCACCTCGCCCAGTTGCAGACCGTGGTAGCGCATCAGGAAAGACGGTGCGAAGTTGCCATTGCCGTAACTCACGAAGGCCGTCAGGCCACCCGCCGCGGCCAGGTACCAGAAGGAGCGATAGGATGACAGGAGCATGAGGGTCTCCCGCAAACTCGGCTTATACGCGGCCTGGGACGCGGATTCCCAGCGCCCCCGCGGTGGTTCCCGCACCGTGAGTAGCAGCACCACCGCCAGTAGCACGCCGGGAAGTCCCGCCGCCATGAACGCCACGCGCCAGCCGTAGGCCTGGCTGATCAGTCCGCCGAGCAGGAATCCGAGCAGCACCCCGATGTGCACGCCGGTGGAATAAATAGCCAGCGCCGTGCCACGTTGCGCCGGTGGGTAGTAGTCGCTGATCATCGAGTGGGCCGGGGGACTGCCCCCCGCCTCGCCGATACCGACACCGATCCGGGCCAGCAACAGTTGGCTGTAATTCTGTGCCAGACCAGACAGGGCGGTCATGCCACTCCAGACGGTCAGCGCACCCGCAATGATATTGCGCCGGTTGCTGCGGTCAGCCCAGTAAGCGATGGGGATGCCAGCGGTGATATACACCAACGCAAAAGAAAAGCCACTGAGCAGGCCCAGCTGAGCATCTTTCAGGCCCATCTCACGCTTGATCGGCTCCTGCAGGATGACCAGAATCTGCCGGTCCACGAAATTGAAGGCGTACACCAGGGTGAGTATGAACAGGCCGTAGCCGGCTACGCGATTGCTAATAGCAGTATCAGGTGCAGTTGATGGTGTGCTCAACCGCTTCTCCTCGTTATTATGGTTGCGGACTGCAGGTGACTCAGATGCCAGCCACTGTGTCATCACTATACGCAATTGACCCACAGGCCTCTATCGATAAGATGCCATCAGAGTAGGAATACACCGGATGACTGATACGCAGTGGAAGTACCTGAGTCTGCACCGCAACGAGCGGGTACTGGAAGTGACGTTTCGCTCCCCCAATAAGGTCAACAGCCTTAACAACGCATTGATGCGTGAGCTGACGCGCCTGGCCCAGGAACTACAGTTTGACAGTGAACTGAATGCCGTCATTCTGAACGGGGCCCCGGATATCTTCACCGCCGGCATGGACCTCAGGGATCCGGAGGCGGCCAATGCCGTTAGTATGACCGTGGCCGAGCGGCGCCAGCTGGTCAAGGTAGGGCCCGCCATGTGCGCCGCCTGGGAAGCCCTGGAGCCGGTGACCATCGCCGCCATAGAGGGCTGGTGTATTGGTGGCGGCGCGGCACTGGCGGTCGCCTGTGACTGGCGCGTT
>JANNVJ010000051.1:0-1755 GCA_031414375.1 Haliea sp. | reverse complement strand
ATTTAACTTCTCCAGACCCTGACAAACCGGTATCCAGGCTCAGGCCACCGCCAATGACCACTCATTGAACGCACCTGTCCTGAGGTTCCTATAATGACTCGCAGATACCAGATGACGACCGAGATTAAATAGATTGTAGACTGTGGCATGGGCACCCAGAAATCGCTGAGCCTGCCGTACTGATTTAAATTTCCGCATCCCTCGCTCCCGCACCCTGGTTGGTTCATGGGATTGCTCGACTCTGTTGTTGGCATGCCGAGAAGTTTCGCCATAGCCCTGATGTCTGCATTTCAATCGGCTGACGCCATTAGCACCAAACTTGATGCTCCAGAGTTGGATGGATTCGTGACTCACTGTCATACCGAGTTCAACCAGTAGATCTTCAATATCTCGGTGGCTTAGATTGAATCTGTAGAGGAGCCAAACGGTGTAACTGATGATGTCTGGCGGAAATCTATGGCGCTTGTAAGTATTCATTGCCTGATTGTCGAATATCACCACTTAACTTGACAGCACCGTTTCGCCTGTACAGCTGAAGCTATATTTGCTTAACTTCTCCTAACCTTATGCTGGGATTACCGCCATGCAGCAATTTGGGGCCGAGCTCCTCGAACAAGTCACACTGACTTATGTCGTTCTGTTGCTTGCCTATTTGTCACTGCTGGTAAGTTGGCCCGCATTTTTATGGCTGGAGAAGAAATTGCCGGTCCATCGCCCCACGCCGCGCTCCAACTACATCCTCAATTGGAAAATTACTGTCAGCAATCTACTGCTTGCACCCGCATTTCTAGCCTTGGCCGTGCTGTCGACTTTGTATCTGGCGCGTGCCACAGGATTGCCCAGCCTCAGCATCTCTACTGCACCGATCTCCGTCGGCGTACCGTTACTGGATATCATTTTGCAGGGCACGGTGATTTTTTCACGTCGGTTTTCCTTGGAGATTTTTCCTACTACTGGTGGCATCGCGCGCAGCACAAGATCGCGTTTCTGTGGGAGATACATAAGCTGCACCACAGTGAAGAAAACCTGAACAGCACTACGATCTACCGCTCACACTTTTTGGAACCAGCCGGACAGGCGGTGGTGAAGGGTCTGACCATTGGCTTGATCTTCGATACATCCGAGACCCCGCAAACGATTCTCGCCGTAGTGGCGGGCATACTGTTGCCAGCCCTATGGGATTACTTCATCCATGCCAACGTCAGGATAAATGCCCTGCACCGCTTGTTGCCGTTTTTCTCAGTACCGCAATTTCACTGGATCCACCATTCCAAAATGC
The DNA here is from genome assembly GCA_031414375.1 of Haliea sp. Taxonomy (GTDB): domain Bacteria; phylum Pseudomonadota; class Gammaproteobacteria; order Pseudomonadales; family Halieaceae; genus Marimicrobium. The sequence continues at coordinate 476 of JANNVJ010000051.1, read as the reverse complement.
CTCAGCACCGGGATAAAAACTTCGCCATCTGGCTGCCGCTGTTTGACATCGCGTTTGGCAGTTATTACCACCCGGATATAAATGAATACCCGGCTACCGGATTAGCCTCCGGGGAGAAAATGGAGTCGGTGTGGGCGGCGCAACGCGAGCCCTTTATTGCCTGGAGCCGGATGCTGCAAAGCCGTTCCCTGCGCCGCTTCAGTGAGCGGCCGGGTTGACCCTCTTTCTCCGGGCGGAGCATGGGTGGGGTCATGGGGTGAACCGAGGGTGCAGACTGGGGCGCTAGCATTGTACAAAAAATGGGCAAGGTACTAGACTGAGTCCACTTGTGGCAATTTGTGTCACTTTGGCCAGGTGATTGATGCGTTGAGTTTTTTCCTATCACGCAATTGCACCTGTTCAAATAATCGTTAGGGGGCTTCATGCGGTGGCAGTTTACACGTCGGATTTTGACTATCGCCACGATCCTGATTACG
>JANNVJ010000050.1:0-31615 GCA_031414375.1 Haliea sp. | reverse complement strand
GCACCGTCACTGGCGACATGGCCAAATCTCTGGCGCGCATCAACCGGCAATTCCTCGCCCTGCTGAAAAGCCCGTGGCAGGAGACGGAGTTTCACAGCAGTGAGGACTTGCCGCAGGAACTCCTCTACACACTGCAGGCGTTCACCAGCGCCACTGCCGAGCAACTGGCCAGGGAACCCGCGTTCCTGCAGCGGCGCCCGGTACTAATGGACTGCTATTTCCAAGTCCTGCAATTCCTGCGGGTGGCGGAGCAGTGGGGCGACGACTACCGCTTCCAACTGAGCCGGGCAGCGGGTAAACAGAGTTTGAGTGTTACCTTGAACTGTCTGGATCCGGCGCGGCAGTTGGCCCAGCGGCAGCGGCGAGTCCATGCCGTGATCGCCTTTTCCGCGACATTATCGCCCCTGCCCTGGTCACGCACATCCCTGGGCCTGCATGATCAGGCGGTCTGCACCCGCGCGACGTCTCCCTTTGACAGCGAACAACTGCGCGTGTGGCTGGCCACCCACATCGACACCCGTTATCACCAGCGCGACGCAAGCCTGCCGCAGCTGGCGCGGCTGCTGCAAGAATGGCTCGCTGCCACACCGGGGAATTGCATAGTCTACTTTCCCTCGTACCGCTACCTGCAGGACTGCCTTAAGCTGCTGCAATCGACTGCATTGCCCGCACTGTCGCGTACCCTGTGGGTCCAGGCGCGGGAACAGAATGACGGAGAGCGTGAACAACTGTTGCAATTGTTGGCGCAACGTACCGATATGGCGGCATTTTGTATTTTGGGCGGGGTTTTCGGGGAAGGTATAGACCTGCCCGGAGAATTGCTGCGCAGCGTGGTGGTGGTGGGCATCGGTATGCCACAGGTCAACCGCGATACCCGACAGTTACAGGAATGGTACCAGCGGCGTTATGCCGCCGGATTTGAATATGCTTTTCTGTACCCGGGAATGTTGAAAGTGGACCAGGCCCTGGGCCGGGTGATCCGGCGACTGGAGGACACGGGCAGCGCGTTGCTCATCGACCCCCGCTACCGCCAGAAGCAATACCGCGAGCTGCTGCCGCCCTGGTGGGATTACCGCCAGTGGCCGCAGCGCTAGCGGCGCCAGGACTAGATCGACTCCATGACAGGTTTGCCGAAGCGGGTATATAGAAAGGGACCGCGCGCTTCAGGACCGACTCCCTCGCGCAGGCGCCGCTCCAGTTCCTGCAATACCAGCCGGGTGATATGCGGAATCCCCTCCATGTGCTGAGCCCTGGACAGCTCCACCCAATGCAGATCGAGCAACTCTCCCGAGCCCTCCGGCCGCTCGTGTACCTCGCCCTGGATGTGCTGGGCGTCGACCATGAAGAAGCGCGCGTCGAAGCGGCGATTGCGGTAGGGCGGGGTGATGGCCCGGGCGATGAGATGCAGGACATCCAGCCGTGGGTTGATATTGTGCTGCAGAAAATCGGCCCAATGCCGGGAGCGGGATGTCAGCGTCGGCGTGTGCGGTTCCCCGATGATCAGCCCGGTCTCTTCGTAGGTTTCACGGATGGCCGCCAGGGCCAGTGCCCGCGCCCGGGTTGGTGAACTTCCCAGGCACAGGCGCTGCATCACCTGCGGGTGCAAATCGTGTGGCGGCACAATACGGCTGTCCGCCGGATCCACCTTGCCGCCCGGGAACACAAACTTGTTGGGCATGAAGGCGTGGCTGGCGGCTCGCCTGCCCATCAACACCCGTGGCTCAGGGCCCTCCCGGCGCACAATGAGCAGGGTTGCCGCATCCCTGGGTCGCACTGCCCGGGCACTGCCACGCAGTTCACTGCCGGAAATGTAGGAGGGATCTCGCGGTTCGTTACCGCTCATTCGGCTACTTCTTTCATAAGTTTGTGTCCCGGGAATACGTGCGCCCTCAGCCGCCCCTCAGGCGGTGGATATTTACTCAAAGTTATACTGGACAAGGCGGGATATATCACCAAAAATCGCACCTCTAACTCGTACCCACACAAGGGAAATTGTGTCTATGGAGAAGCTGGTCAAACCACCCACCAAGCGCAACGTGCGCAACAGCAAACTGGCAGATGTGCTCGGCCCGGTCGAAAACCTGGAAAGCTATGTCAAGGCAGACTGGTGGAAACACCTGTTCAATGCCAATTACCTGCGTACCGACGGTGACGTGGTGAATGACAACGCCATTACCCAGACTGAGGTCGATGTCTTCGAGAGAATTCTCGACGTGGAGAAGAATGCGGCCATGCTTGACCTGTGCTGTGGCCAGGGCCGTCATGTCATGGAATTTGCACGGCGTGGTTTTGGGCAGGCCCAGGGGTTCGACCGTTCACACTACCTGATCAGCCGCGCGCGGGGACAGGCCAAGAGGGAGCGTCTCAACGCCATCTTCAAAGAGGGTGATGCACGCAAACTGCCCTACAAGAACAACCAGTTTGATGTGGTGACTATTCTGGGCAACAGCTTTGGGTATTTCGAAAGCCAGGAAGATGACCAGTTAGTGCTGGGAGAGATATTCCGCATATTAAAACCTGACGGCAAGTTGCTGGTCGACGTGACCGATGGCGATCACATGCGCGCCACCTTTGAGCCGCGCAGCTGGGAGTGGATCGACAAGACCTATTTTGTCTGTCGTGAGCGCTCCATCTCCAGCGACAACCAACGCCTGGTCTCCAGAGAAGTTATCACGCACGTCAAGAAAGGTGTGATCGCCGACCAGTTCTATGCAGAGCGCCTGTACAGCAGTGAGCTGCTGAAGGAATTGCTGGAGGACAACGGCTTTTCCGATGTTGAGATTTGCGAATCGCTGGACACCTCCTCAACCCGCGACCAGGACCTGGGCATGATGGCGCGTCGCAATATTCTCATCGGGCGCGTGCACAAGCCCGCTGAATCGGTCGCCGCCAAACAGCCCAAGAAGGTGGCCCGTATCGCTGTCCTGATGGGCGACCCGCGCAAGAGCGACAAGATCAAACCGGGCGCGACCTGGGATGACGACGACCTGCACACCATCAACGAGATGAAGAAAGCCCTGGCGACCCTGAAGGGCTACGAATTTTCCTATTTCGACCATCACGACCAATTTATGACCGATTGCTACAAGTGGAAGTCGGACTTTGACCTGGCGCTGAACATTTGTGACGAAGGCTTCAACAATGACGCGTTGTGCGAATTGCATGTGCCGGCCCTGCTGGAGATCGTCGGCGTGCCCTACACTGGCGGCAATCCGCAGTGCCTGAGTTACTGCTACGACAAATCGCTGGTGCGGGGTATGGCAACCGAGATGGGCATTCCGGTGGCTGAGGCCTACATGGTCAATCCTGACGACACGACCTTCATTGAAGTCTGGGTGCCCTTCCCGGTGATCATCAAGCCGAATCTGGGCGATTCCAGTTTTGGGATCAGCGCTGACAACGTGTGTGAGGACTTCAGGCAGTTGGAGAACGCGCTGCTGTCGATCCGCCAGAAATTTGGCTATGAACAACCGGTCCTGATCGAACAATACCTCACAGGCGCCGATATCAGTGTCGGCATTATCGGCAACCCGCCAGGGCAGTTTGAGTTTCTGCCGATCATCGAGGAGGACTATTCGCTGCTACCTGAAGGTTTGCCGAGAATCTGTGGCTACGAAGCCAAATGGGATCCGGACTCGCCCTATGCCGCCATCCGCTCGGTGCCCGCGAAGCTGGATAGCGCGACCGAACAGTTCCTGCACGCCAGTTGCCAGAAATTGTTTGAGCGACTCGGATGTCGGGATTACGCGCGCTTCGACTGGCGCCTCGACAGCGAGGGCACGCCCCGCTTGCTGGAAGTGAATCCCAATCCCGGCTGGTGTTGGGACGGGCACCTGAACAAGATGGCGGCGCTGGCCGGCTGGACCTACGCCGATATGCTGCACAAGATTATTCGGGCAGCCGAGCTGCGGGAGCGCGTGAAGGCGAACACCTGAAGTATGTGAACACGCTCATACCAACCCGGACAGTGGCAACATGAGCCAACGCACCGAGCGCAGTTCCTGGTTGCGGCGCACGCTGCGGCTGTCCCAGCAGGAAGCGGTTGCCTCGGCCACCATGACCGCCACCGGGGATAACTTTTTCAACGCGTTCGCCATTTACCTGCAAGCCAGCGCAACCCAGATGGGTGCACTCACGGCGATCCCCCAGCTGTTTGGTGCATGGATGCAACTGCTTTCCATCTGGATCGGTGCGCGCTTGCCGCGCAAGAACCTGGTAGTAACCGTGGCGGTATTCCAGGCCCTCGTAGTGGCGGCCATCGGCTGGATTGCGACGCAGAATTTGAGCCGTCCCAGCGTGTGGCTGATTGTGTTGGCCTCGGTTTACAGCGCGGCCCTTAACCTGATCCAGCCCCACTGGCGCGCGTGGATGGGCAGCATCGTGCCAGCCCGCCGACGCGGCGCTTTTTTTGCGGTCAGAACCCGTCTCACCATGGTGTCCTCTCTACTCATATTTATCGCCGGGGGTGGCATGCTGACGCTGTGTGCGCAGCGCGGCAATACAGCGCTGGGCTTCGCGCTGCTGTTTGCGTTTGCCGCACTGGGGCGCGCGTGTTCGTCTACGCTACTGTGGAGAATGCACGATCCGGAGCCGCACAGCCAGGACCAGAGTCACCGGGTGTTGCGCGAAAGTATCGGACAACTGGTCAGTGCCCTGCGCGAACCGGGCTTTCGTCACTACACGTTTTTCCTCTCGGGAATGATGGGCGTGGTGGCGATTTCTGCACCCTTTTTCGCGGTCCACATGCTCAACGGTTTGGGTTTCACCTATCTGGAATACAGTATTAACGCGGCTGCCTCGATTGTTACGCAGTTTCTACTGCTGGGCTTCTGGGGCCGCTTCAGCGATCGTCATGGCAATCGTGTCGTCATCATCCTGACCGGTTCAATGCTGCCTTGCCTACCACTGTTGTGGCTGGTTTCACCCAACTACTACTACCTGCTGCTGGTCCAGATAATGTCGGGAGCGGCCTGGAGCGGCTTTACGCTGAGTACCGCCAATTTTCTCTACGACCTGCGTCCCCATCGCACCGGTTTCGCCGCCTATGCCGCCATGCAGGCCAGTATTACAGCCGGCGCAGTATTCGTGGGCGGACTCACCGGTGGATTTTTGGCCGCATACGCACCGCAATTGGTTACGCTGCTGCCAGAGTGGCTGGCACCTTCGCGCCCCTTATTCCTGGTATTTGCCACCAGCGCGATGTTGCGCGTGTTGGTGATCGCATGGTTTATACCGCGCGCGCACGAACCCCAGGTTCGACGACGTCCCGAAGGCCTAAAGCTGATTTACAGAATCTCGAAATTCAGTGCGTTGTCCGGCATCAGCCTGGACTGGCTCACGGTGACACGCAAAAAGCGTGAAGAGAAATAAGCGTAGGGGGTACTAGCCAGCGCTGGCGATTTTCAGCTTCTGGCCCGGTTGCAACGCTTTTTTAGAGGAAATATCGTTCCACGCCTGTAACTGCTGCGGCGAGACCTTGAAGCGTCGCGCAATGCTCCACAACGAATCGCCGCTGCGAATAACATATTCGCGTTCACGCGAACTGCCCGCAGCAAGGCGCGCACGAGTGCTCGCCACCTGCGCTGCCGATAAGGACTGGGACTTCCCGCTCCCGGGTAAAACCAGCGACTTACCAGTACGGAGAGAATAATTGTGCATGCCGTTGAGGGCCATGAGCTGTGACACGGATGTGCCATACCGTCGGGCGATGGTCGACAGGGAGTCGCCCGGGGCGACACGGTGCAATCGATCTGGCTTCTGCTGACTTAAACGCGCATCAGTGGAGAGTGACGCCACTGTACGCTCCAGTGGCCTACCCAATTGCGACTGCGGCACCCGCACCGAAAAACCCTGTGGAATGTATTTATCGCCACTCCACACCGGATCCAGTAGCGCCGGATTATGCAGCTTCAACTCATCCATACTGATACCCGCGTTACTGGCCAGGGCCTTGGCAGAGACATACTCTCGCACTGCCACCACATCGTACGCAGTCGGGGGATCCATTTTCACCTTGCCAAAATAACGTCCGGGATTGCTGTCGATCTCGAGCACCGCCAAAAACGATGCATAAAAATTGCGCGACGCAAAACCGAAGGCCGTACCCTTGTATTCTTTAACGATGACATCGATATCTTTGGTACCCACGGCTTTTGCAGCACGCACCATACCGCCCGCGCCGTGATTGTAACTGGTCAACGCCAGCGGCCAGGTACCCGTGATTTTATAATTCGTCTTGAGCAGTTTGGCGGCGCCCTCAGTGGCGATAAACGGATCCATGCGCTCGTCCACTACGTGATCAACACGCATGTACTGTCGCGCGGTGGCAGGCATGAACTGCCACATACCCGCCGCTGCCGCCTTGGAATAGGCAGAGGGGTTAAAGGAGGACTCCACGTGGGGCAGCACCGACAGCTCCGCAGGCAAACCCTGCTCAGCCAGCACACTGCGTATATGTGGCTTCCATTGCCCCGAGCGGACCAGTCCTTCCCGGAACCGGTCTGATTGCCCTAGCTGAAAACGCACACGCTCCGCCGCTGCCGCAAATGTTTTGGAAGAGGTCCCTGCGGGCCATGCGGCGAGTACCTGTGCCTCGACAGTGCTGAGCCCACTGCGCTTACCGTTGGCCAGGTTATGCAGTGCACTGATCACGCGCTTGGTGGTGGCGGCAATCTGGCGGTCGCGATCGGCTCTGTTGGCATAGAGCGGCAAATCCAACGTGTCGTAGATCACCGATAAGGTTTCGTCGTCGTGGATGTAGCCTTGATTGGTGGAAATCCGGGTGTAAACCTTGATCCAGAACTGCACAGCGGGTTCCAGCGCAGTTGGTCTGGGGAAATTTGAAGCACTCACGTTCAGGCAGGAAAGCAGCAGCGCGAGGAAGATAATTGCTCTGGTCATACTCGATAGCCTGTTTTCGCTTTTGCTATATTGTTGAATTATATTGGATTCTTTCCTGTGCTGTAACCCCTCAACTTCAAAATAGTATTCACCGAGTTCTCCCGGCGCAACGTGATTGCACGACCAACCCACTCCTCCTGTTCCATGGCGCTGACCGACTCAGGATCGTTACACCGGGCATAGCAACGCGCGCCGCCTGCGATCTCACAAACCGCCAGCGCATACCGATCTGTTTTGGTATGAACGATCGTATAGCCTACGATGGTTGCAGGGCCATCAGCGGGCACTGACATTTCCCGAATCGTCGTTTCCGGCTTGCCCGGTGCAACCCAGTTGATGTCGCGGGGTGTAGCACAATAGATCCCGAAGCTGTGATTCGTCATATGCATGCCGACGCTCGTCACCAATCCACTTCTGCCTCTGTTTTCGCGCAGTAATTCAACCATGGACGCTATCGCGTGCGCACTGTAGTTGTTGCCGGGGCCGCCAAAATAGGGAAGACCACCAGTGACCGTCAACGGCCGCGGATCGTGGTCGGCGATGCCGAGAATGTCGCGGGTGAAATTTACATTGCTGGCGAAACACGAATAAATGTCGAGAAAATCTATATCAGTCATTCCCTTGCCCGCCATGGCAAAGGCCTGGTCACAGGCAGACCGCATCGCAGGCGAGTGAAAGAGTTCAGCGCGCTGTGCGATGTAAGGCGGCTCCTTGGCATAACCCCAACCCTGCAAATAAATCCGCTTATGTGGCGGTATCTTGAGTTCATCCGCTAACTGGTTGCTGGTGATAATGATAGCGGCCGCCATGTCCACATCCATAAATGCCATAGTGTTTTTGGAAAATGGCGACGCCACCATGCGATCATTGTCGGTCAGGTTGAATAGGCTTTCGGCAGTGTGCGCTTTGCGAAACCAGGCGTGCGGATTCGCTGCCGCTCGCGTACTAAACTGAGCCATCATGGCCGCTTCCTGCCAACGATTCTCATCGGGAGTCAAGCCAAGATGTGCGCGCCTGGCGGAATCCAGAATGGCAAAGGTCGTGTAAGCCTGGCGGATGTCATGGTTAATTTCATCAGGATGGATCGGATCCTCAAAAGGATACTCAGGCTTGCTCTGCGCTTTGGGCCAGTTGAGTGGCCGACCTGATTTCTTTGCGCGCCGCAGCGTTGCAAGCGCTTCTGCACCCGTGACCATTACGGCCCGTCTTTCCCCTGTGAGGATTTTTTCGGCGGCATCACTAATAAAACGTTGGGGGCTGGTACCACTCATCCCGGACAGTTTACGTTCGCCCTGCTTTAATCCCAGTGCGGCAGCGATCGCGCCAGGGAAATCGTCGTAATGCCAGCTAAGGCTGCGCACGACATCCAATTCGTCGATCCAGTCAAGGATGGCAGCGTTTTCACAGTCGGCCACGGCATTGTTGGCGACGTCTAGAATCTGGCCCAACGGATGCGGAGCATCACCTTCTTCCTGGCGCCATGTTCGTTGGGCGACGCCTATGATGCAGGGCAATTGGCCATTCATAGGATAGCCCCGCTATTTTCCCGTCCAGCGCGGGGGGCGTTTTTCGGCAAATGCCCTGGGCCCCTCCTTCGCATCCTCGCTACTGAATACTCGTCCACTGAGTTCAGACTCGATTTTGTAGGCCTCGCGCATGTTTTCTTTGAGACCACGCACCACGGATTCTTTGGTAGCCTGCACCGCCATGGGCGAATTGGCCGTAATGCGGTGCGCCCAATCAAGAGCCTTCGCCAGTAACTGGTCTTCGGCCACGATCTCATTGAGCAAACCAAGTTCCATGGCTCGCCGGGCGGGAAAGCGTTCCGCGGTAAGCAGGAATTCCATGGCCGCCGGGTAATTGAGCTGGCGCGGTAACCGGACGGTCGTTCCTCCCCCGGCAAACAAACCCCGTTTTGGCTCCATGACTCCGAAACTCGCGTTGTCTGTAGCAATGCGTATATCTACACCACCGAGCATCTCCATACCGCCAGCCACACAGGGCCCGTTGATCGCGGCTATGATGGGTTTGTAGATGTTGGAATTGCGCAGTACGGCATCGACAGCATCACTGAGCCGACAGCCGTCGATGGAATCAATTCCTCCCGTCGCAATTTGGTCCCGCAATGCCGTGACTTGCGGAATGAAGGTTTTCAGGTCGGCGCCCGCCATAAAATTGCGTCCGACCCCGGTTATTATGGCAACCCAAGCATCTTCATCGGTATTAAAATCCCGCCAGGCGCTGGCAAGGTCCCTGAAGTGATAAATATCGCAGGCGTTTTTTGCTTCCGGCCTGTCGATGGTAATGACCACGATATGCTCGTCGTTCTTCTCATAGTGAATCGGCATGGGGTTTCCTGCTCAGAGCTTTTCGATACAAAGGGGTAGTCCCTGCGGCGGGCAGGGCGTGGGAAGAATCTGCGAACCTATTTTATATCCGGGCCTAAGGCTTACCCGGTATTGCCGCAGCAGCTGGTGCATGAATAATTTGGCATTCATGTGCGCGAAGTTCATACCGATACATTTATGTGCACCGCCGCCAAAAGGGATATATTGAAACTTGTGCCTGCGGTGCTCCTGGCGTTCCTCGCTGAAACGGTGCGGATCAAAGGATTCCGGATCGAACCAGAATTCTGGCATGCGGTGGTTGAACCCCGGGGCCATGAACATCATCGTATGCGCAGGGATTGTGACATTTCCAAGCTGGCATTCTCGAATGCTGCGCCGCAAAATTATTGACGCAGAAGGATAGAGTCGTAACGCCTCGTTAAACGCCATTTCAATGCCGCTGAGTTGCTCAATGTCCGCAAAGGTCACTTCATCCTGATTCAGTCGCAGCGATTCCTCCCTCAGAGTCTCCTGCATCGCGGGATTCGCCGCGAGGTGCATTAGCAAATGGCTGAGACCGGCGCTGGTGGTGTCATAGGCAGCAAAGAACAAAAACGACAAGTGGTCAATAAGTTCCTCGTTACTAAAGTAGGAGCCATCCTCCCGTGTGCTTTTGACCAGATAGGACATAAAATCCCTGCCATCGTTTTTTCGCTTTTCCTCAATCAGGGAATCAAGATATTGGTAAATAAATCTTCGCCCTTTCTGGCCGTAGTAAAATGCCAGGGGCGGAATGTCCTTTTTGATCAGGCTTAACATGCCTTTATCTAGTATAAGGTTGAATGCCTTCGTGAAGCGCGCAGCATCATCACCCAAATCGTGGATGCCGTAAAATATTTTCGCGCCGATGTTCATGAGGAGTGCTTTTATGAAAGGCATGAAGACGATCTCGTCATGTCCCGCCCAGCCCTGCAGCGAGTCATTGATAATCGTGTTAATACCCTCGGAGTACCCCTGCATCGCTTCGGACTTGAAGGCAGTTTGAAATACGCGGCGGTGCAAACGATGCTCATCGAAGTCGCGGGAGAGAATCGCATTGCCAAACCATGCACCTGCACTTTCTCGATAACCCATCTGGCTGGAAAAATTTTTCTCTGAATCCAATAGCACTTGCTGACAGTTTTGCGGGCCCAGAACCAGGACTCCTTTTTGCAGGCCAATCCCGATTTTCGATATCAGTCCGTATTTTTCCTGGTGTTTCTTCAAGGTGCCGTAGAAGTCCCTGAAGAGCCAGGGGGTCATGCCCAATATCGGAGCGCCAGCTTTCCCAGGGATGTGTACCAATTCCCGCATCGAGGTATCAGGAAAAATTCTGTGATCGGTTTCGGCGTGGCGCGCTGCCTGGGTTTTTCGTTGCGGCCTACCCATACATGCCGGCTCCAATAGCTGTAAAAAGTTGTATTATAGTAACATTATGAATATATTGTAAGAGTGGCGACCTTATAAGGCGCGTTAATTCCAGTACCGTGCCTATAGTGCATGCTGTCCCAACGGAGTATCCAATTGTGGCTATTGATCCTTCTAAATTTCTGCTTAATGGGCGGGTCGCTGTCGTCACCGGGGGCGGCTCTGGCATTGGTCGCGGCATTGCAGCCGGGCTCACAGCGTTCGGAGCGTCAGTGGCCATTTGGGAAATCAACCCGGCATCGTGTGCAGCCGCCGCCGCTGAGATCGGCGCCCTGGGCATTGTTACAGACGTGCGCGACTCCGACTCAGTCGACGCCGCGCTGGAACGTACCAGCGCCGAACTCGGTACAGTGTCGATCCTGATCAACAATGCCGGTGGCGTGTTTTACTCACCGCTTCTGGATACCGCTGAGAAAGGCTGGGATGCCCTCTATCGAGCGAACCTCCGCCACGTGTTTTTATGCACCCAACGGGTTGCGCGCGCCCTGGTCAAGGCCAAAATGGGTGGCAGCATTACAACGGTCACCTCCATTGAGGGCGTGCGGGCGGCACCCGGTTATGCCAGCTACGCTGCGGCAAAAGCCGGCGTCATCAACTACACCAAGACCGCAGCACTCGAACTTGCGCAGTACGGCATCAGGGTCAACGCGCTGGCGCCCGACGTGACACTCACCGAAGGGATTATGGCGATCGCTCCGCCGGGGGCAGAAGAACGCTTTGCTTTTACCATTCCACTGGGGCGAGCTGGCCACGTCGATGAGATGGCCGGCGCAGCGGTGTTCCTGGCGTCTGATATGTCGAGCTATATCACCGGCCAGACAATTCACGTGGACGGCGGCACACAAGCCTCCAGCGGCTGGTATCACAAGCCCGGGACGGGCGACTATATTTTAGGGCCCCCGTAGCATAAGTCGGTATTTTCCGACGCCATTGTAGGAGTGCCAGGCAGCGGGTGCTACGTGACTACACACATCGCTGCCTGACGGCGAGCACTTCACAGTCTACGCAAGGAGAGATCACCATGACCTCAAGCATCGATAAGAAAAGTGACGCGCAGTCGCGCCTCTTCTCCGGCGAACTCTGGAGCAAATTTTGCGATGACCTGAAGGCTGCGGGTGACGACGTACTGCGCCTCGACACAGAGGAGCCGCTCGATGCAGTCGAAGGTTACCGCTTGTTAACCAGGCTGTTGCGAGGCGCTCTGGAGGAGCGACTCGAATGGGCGAATTCCCGCAATCCGACACTGATTTGCACCTGTCACGAAACGATTAAGCTGGTTGCTGAAAATCCTGACAACATTTACCTCGGTTGCAAATTACGCGGCGACTGTGAATACCGAATTTCTGGCACACGCGGAGAGGCCAAATGGATTAGCTTCAATACCTTCCCCGGCGGCGGATTTGGAGGCGGCGGGCGCGGTACCGGAACAACCTTACACGAAGAGCACCTTGATATCGGCCCCGATGGCCGGTTTGAAGTTATCCTCTCGCAACGCGAACAGCCAGGCAACTGGTTGCGCCTCGAGCCAGATACGGCGAGTCTCACTGTGCGCCAAACGTTCTGGCGCAAGGGCGTGCAGCGCCCTGCTGAGCTGCGCATCGAGCGCATCAATGCAGAACCCGAAGCTCCCCCGCTACTGACGGCAGATGTCCTGGAGTTTGTTCTCACCGGCTGCGTGCAACACGCGCGCATGCTGACGCAAATCGGCGCGGGCTGGGCGCAGCGTAATGCCTCCAGGCCGAATGTGTTCTGGGACGCGCAAGAGGAGGACACCAAGAAGTTCATGGACCCGCAAATCCAATGGCAAATGGCCTATCTCAAGCTGCAACCTGACGAGGCGCTGATCGTGGAATTCGTTCCACCAAAATGCGATTACTGGATGATTGCCTTGCATAACCACTGGATGGAAACACTCGATTACCGTTATCACCAGATTGCACTCAACGACGCCACAGCAACCGCAGCTGCGGACGGGACTATTCGTTGTGTGGTGGCGCACAGCGACCCGGGTGTGGACAATTGGCTGGATCTCGCTGGACACAACAACACCGTGCTGGGGGTGCGCTGGGTGGGCGCCAACATTCTCGGAACGGTTGTGCCATCAACGCGCTTGGTGAAATTCGACACGCTCCGATGAGTGAGTGCGGACTGCGACGCCTTATCGACAACAGCAGGCTTCCAATGCAAGAAGAAAGCTGGTACAACTAACATTATATACATATTGTAAATATCAACAGGCCCCTACCTCCCCATTTGCAACACAACCCGGAGGATTGAGCGGGCCGCCCGCTGAGAGAATTGCGCTGTGGAATACCAGCTGGCAGATCTTTTTGAAGCACTGTGTGACGCGAACCCTGACGCGCCGTGCGTCATTGCGGGTTTTGCGCGTCGCAGTCGAGCCGAACTGGACAGTCGTGCCAACCAACTCGCCCACTACCTGGTGCAGCAGGGGGTAATGCCCGGAGACCACATCGGTATCTATGCCCATAACCGGGTGGAGTGGTTGGAGGCGCTGTTGGCCTGCTGGAAAATCCGCGCAGTTGCAGTGAATATTAACTTCCGCTACGTTGGGCCAGAACTCGAATACCTGTGGCAGGATGCGAATCTTGTCGCGCTGGTGTACGAACGCAGTTTCACGCCTCGTGTTGCGGAATTGGCGGACCGCTTTGTGCTGTTACAGACGTATCTCTACCTTCAGGATTCTGCCACTGATAAGGAAGGGCCAACCTCCCTTGGTGTCGATTATGAGTCGGCCCTTGCGCTGAATCCCCTTACCCGTGGCTTTGCGCCGCGCAGCGCCGATGACCTCTATCTTGTTTATACCGGCGGCACCACGGGCATGCCCAAAGGTGTGCTGTGGCGCCATGAGGATTTTTATCACAACGTCCTCTGTATGAACGAGGCCACTCCAAACCCCGAGTCAATCCTGCAACACGCCAATAACCCCAACGCCATGCGCACCATGATGCTGTCGCCACTGATGCATGGCGGCGGGCAATTTTCCACCCTGATCACACTCTACACCGGTGGCGTGGCGATTATTCCTGTCGCGCGCAGCCTTGACCCTGCGGCCGTGTTGCGCTCCATCGCCGAGGAGGGCGTGGTCATGCTTAGCCTCATTGGCGATGCCATGGCGCGTCGTATCGCCGAGGAAAAGATGGCCGGAGATTACGCTACCCCAACACTTGTCATTATCGCCTCCGGTGGAGCCATTCTCTCCACCGAAGGAAGGGCAATGCTACAACAGGCATTCGGCGATTCGGTTTATATCACCGGGGGCATTGGCGGCTCAGAAATAGGCAGCGCCGCGCGCGAGACCGGGAGCTATGACAAGCTGCGAGGACCGGGCTTCGCTCCCAATTCCCTGATGGCGGTACTGGATGAAGACCTGCAACCGGTGCAGCCGGGCAGTGGCAAGGCAGGGCGGCTGGCAATGCGCGGATTTATACCGCTGGGCTACTACAACGACCCGGAAAAAACGGCACGGACTTTTCTCACCGACAGGGCTGGCGTCCGCTGGGTATTGCCTGGGGATTATGCGCGAGTGGAGCAAGATGGCAGCTTCACCCTGGCAGGACGTGGCTCCCAGTGTATCAACTCCGGTGGTGAGAAAATTTTTGTCGAGGAAGTGGAACGCGCCGTGCTCGCCCATCCCGACGTTCTCTATTGTGCCGTGGTGGGAGTCAGCGACCCGATCTGGCAACAACGCATCGTTGCAGTAGTCGAATGCAAGCAGGGTCGCAGCCTCACCCTGGACGCATTGCAAGACCATTGCAGGCATTTTGTCGCAGGTTACAAGATTCCCCGGGGACTTGTTTTGAGGGCATTCAAGTTAACAGATAACGGCAAGATTAATTACCGCTGGGCGCAACAACTGGCGGCGAGCAACGCTATCTTGGATGAAGTGTAATTAGGACCGAGCTTAGCGGCCGTACATGCCAATCAGGAGAAGCCATGACTACCATCGAGGTTCTGGACAAATCGACGTCACAGCTCATCGCAAGCTTACCCATTGACGATGAACAGGCCGTGCTAGCGGCCGCCACTCGCGCCAGAGCCGTCCAGCCAGCATGGGCAACCCTGGCGGTAAAAGAACGCGTCCGCTTACTAAAGCTCGCGCGCAAGGAATTGTTAAAGGACAAGGACAAAATCCGGGACGCATTGGCGCGGGAGACGGGTAAGGTTGCCTTCGATGTGATTGGCGAGCTATTTTCGGTGTGCCAGGATATCGGGCATTTTTCAAAACGTGCAAAAAAATGGCTGCGCCCACGTAAAGTCAGCACGTTCCCGCTATTTGGTAAAAGAGGTCTTATCTTTTACCAACCCTATGGCCTGGTCGGGGTCATCTCGCCATGGAATGCGCCACTTACGCTCGCCATGAGCGACGTGCTTCCGGCGCTAGTTGCCGGAAATGCAGTACTGGTAAAACCGTCAGAGATAACTCCGCTGGCCGTTAAGTACGCCGTGGGGGCATTTAATCGCGTCTTACCTGCGGGTGTACTCCATTGCCTGATCGGCGCAGGACCCACCGGCGCAGCTCTGGTCGATCAGGTCGACATGGTGGCGGTAACGGGTTCCAGCCAGACCGGTCGTCGGGTTATGGAACGGGCCAGTCGGCGCCTCACTCCGGTTCTGCTGGAACTGGGCGGCAAAGATCCAATGATAGTCCTCAAGGATGCCGATATTGAGCGTGCGGTTAACGCTGCGGCCTGGGGTTCCTGTTTTATGACGGGCCAGGTCTGCATGTCGGTGGAACGCATCTATGTTGAAAAAGATATTGCCGCAGAATTCAAGCGCAGGCTAAAAATCAGGATTGAATCCATTCGCACCGGGCCAGATGAACCCACAGCGAATTTGGATTACGGTCCCTTTACCGGGCCAGGGCAAATTGAGATTGTAGAATCCCACATTGCGGACGCAATCGGCAAAGGCGCCGTACTGGAGACCGGAGGAACCCGGCTGCCCGCCGGGAGTGACAGCCACTATTTTCAACCCACCCTGATGTCCAACGTCAATCACGACATGAAAATTATGGTTGATGAAACGTTTGGTCCGGTGGCCTGCGTTATGGAAGTCAACGATCTGGAAGAGGCAATCAACTATGCCAACGACAGTGAGTTCGGCCTGAATGCCAGCGTCTGGACCCAGGACATAGCCAAGGGAATCGAAATTGCACAGCGTATCCAGGCGGGCAATGTCTGCGTCAACGACTGCATTTTGAATGCCGGGGTACAAAGCCTTCCTTTCGGCGGGATCAAACAGAGCGGCGTCGGTAGTCGCCACGGCAATGAGCGTGGCCTGCACGCCTTCTGCTACACCAAATCGGTGATGGTAGAACCACGCAAGCGACACAGAGAGGCTGCATGGTTCCCGTACCCTATCAAAACTGCCCAGCGTCTGGAAAAGTTGATGATGTTTCTCTACGGAAGATGAATCGGTGAGGAGTTAACCATTATGGACTACGTGGTTTCAATGTTTGTCAATCGACCCTATGTGGTAAGTCTCGTGCTCACCTTCATGGTGGTCGCCACCGCAGAGCGCGGCTGGCTGCGCATGGTCATTTGGCTGATTGTGGGTACTTTCATCGGTTGGCTGTCTGAATTCATCAGCGTGCGCACCGGCTTCCCGTTTTCCTGGTATGAATACTACCCCGCCAGTTTCCCGAATGAACTATGGCTTGCCGGTATACCCTTATTTGCGTCACTGAGCTTTGCCTCGATGTCATACTTCGGTCACTCCGCAACCTATACCCTGCTGTCACCACTGCACAAAGGCCCCAGCGGAATTGAACGGACAGACAACATGAAGCTGCTGCTGTCCTTAAAAGTTGCACTTTGGGCCGCACTGCTGACCACCTGGACAGACTTTGTGGTCGACCCTGTCGCCCACCTTGGGGAGTATTGGTTTCTCGGCAAAATCTATTTTTGGATCACCACATCGGCCGCATGGCATTTTGATGTTCCAATATGGAATTACGGCGGTTGGCTGTTGACCATTTTCGCCATCGTCTACGCCAATCAACTCATCGATCGATTTTTGATGAACCAGGGGATCCCACACCAGCCGGCCTTCAATCTCCCACATAAATGTCTCTGGAGTATTGGCTATTTCATCGGCAATTTCCTCTTCATACTTGCGGTAGCTATTTATCTTTACCTCAACCCTGCTGTGCCGCCTGAAAAGCAGATTGGCCTGGTGCTCGCCAATACCGCCGTATTTGTCACCGCATTCATTGTCTTCAACATCGTATTCATAAGGCGCAAATTGAAATCTCCCGTATAGAAAAGACCCCAGCCTCACCCATCGGGAGAATAGTTTCATGACATTACGACAGACCCTACTAATTACCGGTGCTTCCAGTGGCATTGGTAAGGAGATAGCCACCCTGGCCGCAGCGCGAGGGCACACTGTGATTGCGAGCGCGCCGACGGAAGCGCTGCTGGCGGAGATCCATGACAGTGCCCGCATGAAATTGGTCATCGATATCTGTGACCAGCGTTCCATGGACAAAGCACTTGAGAAAATTGATCTGGCTGGGATAGCTCTCACTTGCTTGATCAACAATGCGGGCTATGCCCAACCAGGACCCATCGAGCTGATTGACGACGATCAAGTTCGACGTCAATTTGACGTCAATGTATTCGGCACTTTGGCGATGACGCGCGCAACACTGCCGCGACTGCGGCAACAGGCGGGCCCCGATCACCACAGCCTTATCATTACCATGTCCAGCATGTTGGGTCTGGTCTCAAGTCCCTATCAGGGAATTTACGCCGCGTCCAAGTATGCGTTGGAAGGGGCATTCTGTGCGCTGCGGATGGAATTGCGTGCGCAATCTATCGACGTTGTACTCATTCAGCCGGGCTGGATCAGCACCCGCTTTCTTAAAACAGCCATGGCGCACGCCCCGGCAAAGTGGCTGGAACACGAGGTGTATGGATCGTCGTTAAAATCCTATTTCGCAATGACCAACGAGGCGGAGACCGACAATCCAACCGGTGCGGCAAAAATGGCCGCATCTTTGGCTGGCACGCCACACGATGTTGCAGCTACGGTAATTCGTGTGCTTGAGAGCAAAGAACCCAAAGCGCACTATCCGGTCACTGCGATGGCACGATGGATGCCAATGTTGGCACGAATTGTACCGACTCGACTATGGGACAAGATGCAAACCCGGGAATTTTGATCCTCAAAAATAGATAGTAGCGGGAGTGTTTCATGGCAACACAGAATACGCAGCACACAGCCAGAAAGAAAAAGAGGGCTTATGCTGTCTACCTCGCGTTTTTTTGCGCTGGTATTCTCCTCACAGGCAGCCTGTTGTTTGTGCAATTTCGCCAGACCGAAAATCCCGCTCCTCCCATCAATCCGGTTCTGCCTGCAGACGGCGGACTGGCCTACCCCTATTCGTTGGTACCTGGCAACCCGGTATTGGATTTTCCTGCCGCTGAAGGCCGTCTATTGAATATGGATTCCGACACCTGGTTTCTGGAGGGTGTACTCGAAGGCCAGCAGAGCGGCCGTCGGTTTTCCTTTATCGTCGTGTATTACGTCAGTCGCATCAAGGGCATCTTCCCCTTCAACTTTTACTCCCTGACTTTTTACGACCTCGATAAGGCCGAATACGGTACGTTCACCCAATATGATATCGGAAGGATGCGGGCATCTACCGGGTATCTGGACCTGTCGTTTCCCGTGGACGGCCACAATGCCGTCTGGACTTCGTCGATAGACAAGAATGGCTATCTGATTCCTTACTCCTACCAGGTCAATCTCATGGGAGTAGATCAGAATGGGCGCAAGATGAGTTTGGTTTCTGACGCAAGGCCGGTTAATCCGCCTGTCGCGGTGGGAGCTGACACCTACAACGGCAAAATTACGGTGCTCAAGCAGCCCAACACCTTCTCGTATTTTCAAACCGGAGTGCAGTTCAGCGGGGTATTGAACTGGGGGGATTTCAGTGAGCCGGTGACAGGTTCCCTGGGACACATAGACCGACAAATGTTTCCCGAATTCAGCGGCGTCAATAGTCGCAGTTGGGACGCGCGCGACCTTTCACATGAATGGCGTACCTACTTCCTTGATAATGGTATGGATGTCAGTAGTTGGCGGCAGTTCGACCGGATGGACAGAAATTCGGAATATTCCTATGGCGGTGCCACGATCTTTACGCCTGCAGACGGCGCTCGCTACGTTAGCGATATCGTTTATGAAAACCTGTCATACGTTCGAACGGAAAATCATCCTGTTAAACCCTTAATGCCGGCTCGGTCAGATGTGCTCTACTTCCCAAATCGACATCGGCTATCATCGGCCTCACTGGATTTGCAATTAGAAGCCGATCCTATCGTAAATGCTCCGCTACTCGCCTTTCCAGTCGAGTACATGCACGGGCCGGTATGGCTAAAAGGCACGCTGAAAGGCCAACCGATCAAAGGTATCGGCTCTTTCGAAATGACATTGCATCTGTACCGGGATTTTGAGTTGGTGACAGTATTGTCTGATAGCGTGAGGCATCTACCCTCCGCAGCGATCCTGCCTACCACTATGCCCATTGAGGACATTCTAAAAATTATTTCCAAGGTCGGTAAAGCCGTGGATAGTGGCGACTTTTCCTCTGCACTTTCTACGGCTGAGCGGCAATTGCGGGAGGCGCTGCTTACACTTGCAGAACCCTACCGCGGTGACATGGACCAAATACTGGATGACCTGGTGGTAGCAATGGGAGACAGCACCTAGTTCAATCGCTCTCAATCGATCGGAACAGCACTTATTTACGCCGGGACCTGGAACTCTTCGCTACCGGCAAAAATCTTGACAACAGAAGTTCCTTTAATACGTCCAAATTACTTTCAATAAGGGCGTCTTGGGTCGCTGGCCCGGTAATGCGCGCAAACGTTGTGATACCGCTCATAGCAGAAAAAACAAAGTACAAAAATTCAATGTGTTCCTCTTCGGTTAAATTTATGTCATCGAATACCCTCAACCACAGCTCCCTGCCCTGATTTGCGATGTCGGCCAGTGGTCCTTGCATCCATTCGTCCAGGGCCTTTGGGGACTCATTACGCATTCCCAACAAAATGTACAGATTGGCCTGGAAGGCTGGCGTTTTGTAATGCAGCCAGCAGTGATCTATAAATAACGAGACACGCTCAGTCAGACTCTTTCCTACGAACAAAACATGCTCAAGTTCAAACGACATATTTCTGAAGCCATCTTCCAGGACAGCCGCTAACAAATCCGACTTTGAGGGGAAATGGTGTTGCACAGCGCCGACAGTGAACCCCGCTTCACGTGCAACCTTCTGCATTGTGGTTTTGGGGAAACCAAATGAATCAATGCAGGCGACCGTAGCATCCATAATTTTTCGACGAGTCTCGGCATAGCGCTCTGCCTGGGTTCTCTTTTTTGGCTTAGCCTGCGTTTTTCTCGGTGAAGTTGCCATTTGATAATCCTTAGCCAGGCACCTTGGAGGCGACATCTTCGCCGAACCATTGTACGTTGTCGATAAATGCACCACGGCTGGGTGATGGCACAGACACTGTAGTCCATGAAACGCCTGCGCCAACAAGCTCAGCGTAGCCATCGATCAGCTTTGCGGTATCAGCGCGTAAGTTTGGTTTCATCGTTCTATTTCCAAACGTACTCATGCATATCTGGAGCGGCGCCGTACGTCCGATCTTCTCACAGAGCTCATGCGCGAATTTTATTTTTTCCCGCAGTTGATCCATGTTCGACAATTCTTCCGTGCGGGCCGTATTGCTTACTGCGCCGGCGGCAGGAAAGGGGCACCAGCCTTCGCACCATTCAACCGCACGCCGGATGGCGCGGGCACTGTTGCCGCCAGCCCATATTGGCAGGGGTGATTGCACCGGTGTGGGCAGCGTGCAGATGTCACGCGCCTCAAAATATTTTGAGACATAGCTAACAGGTTCACCTGTCCATGCCATGCGTAGGACTTTAATAGCATCGTCAGTCACGGCACCGCGTTCCTCAAAGGGCACGCCGACTGCGGCGTACTCGGGTTTCAAGTAGCCCGTGCCGATCCCCATGGTAAAGCGGCCACCGCTTAGGCGGTCGAGCGAGGCGACGGATTTGGCGACAATGAACGGGTTGCGATAGGCGAGCACCAGAATGTGTGTATGCAGCCGGATTCGTTTGGTCGCTGCCGCAGCAACAGATAACACGACAAACGGGTCAAGCGTGGCATGACCACCATGCTCCAGCCACCGCTGACTTGGTGCGGGGTGGTCGGTAACAAAAGTGGCATCGAGGCCGGCCTTCTCGATGGCCTGGGCCATTTCACTTATTCCCTCAACGGTCAGGAAGCCATCTTCGCCAATGTCGTCTACCGGGAGCGAGCAGGAAAAATGCATCCATATTTCCTCAATTCAGGACAAAAGTAATTCGAAACGTTTGGTGTAGCTTGCAAAGGCCGCATGCACATGATCTGCATTCAAACCAAAATCTTCAAGATGCGAGTCATGCTTTCCATGCAAACCCGGTTTGTGGCTATCCGCCCACTGCGCAATGGCGGCGTAACTATGTTCGTCAAACGCAATATCGAGTTGCGTATAGGCGCGCTGTATGGCGCCGACGGGATCGGATTCAATCTCGGCAAAAGGGAGGTCGGCAAAGCGCTTATCTCCCACACGATCACGAAAGGCGATGGCGCGACGTATCGCTTCGGCCCATATGGAAAGCTGTTGTTCTCCGATGGTCGGCCTGTCGTCGCGATCGCTAACCCAGGTGCGGCAATAGGCGATCAGGCTGCAGACAGAACCAAGTACCTTGACTGGATCCCGGTGGCTCCATAAAAATTTGGCGTGCGGATATTCCCCGACCAGGGTATCCAGATACAGCATGTGAACTGGGGTCTTCAGGTGCCACCGATAGGGCGGGCACTTCCATTGCAACAATTGCAGAACACGATGGTGATAGGCGTACGCGGATGTCATGTCGCAATTTACTACCCAATCTGAATAGGCGGGAATGTAGGCCATGCCATCGAAATGTTCAGCCTTGAATTCCATGCCCAATAAATCCTGGCATTCGGTTGGAGTTTCTGCTGTTTCGTGATGCAGCGACGCCCATTTGGGATACGCGGTGTACATATAGTCAAGGCCTGCTTGCGCCTCGCTAATGCGTGCGTCTGAATGTTCTGTGGCACTTTCGGGAGGGGGTACCGGATTGCCGGATTCCCAGGCACGCAGCGACCGCATTTGCGGATCAGCCGCCACCAACTGACTGAGCGCCGTGGTTCCCGTGCGCGGCAGTCCGATGACAAAGACGGGTCCTTGCACCACCTGATCCGCTATTTCTGGATGCGCCTGATACGTTTTTTCAATGGCCAAACGGTTAACCAACAGCAATGTTATTCGGTAGCCCATCATGTTGGCACCATCTTGTGTTAATTGTGCCGTGTCATTGAGGGAATCGACCAGTCGATCCAATCCTTCACGCCAGCTGTCCCCGCCAAAACCTGAGTGCCCCGCCTTCTTGACTGCGCGATCTATCATCAAGTTACTGTCGAGTTTGAGCATGGCAAATCCTTATTCCAGTCCTGTGCCTGTCAATGCTCAGGACAGTTTCAACCCGCGGCTGACGGCCCCGAGCACATCCTGGTTATAGCGTTGACTTACCGCAGCGTGCGGTATGATGCCGCAGCCATGGAAAGTTCCAGGGTAAGTGTGCAACTCCACCGGGACGCCCGCCTGCAGTAGTTTAAGCGCATAGAGAATGTCTTCATCCCGCAGCGGATCAAACTCCATCGCCGTCACGTAGGCCGGCGGCAGTTCACTGAGGTCGGTGGCGCGGGCAGGTGCCGCGTAAATGGGAACGCCCGGACTGCCCGGCTCAATCTTCCCAAGATAAAACTGCCAACTCAGTATGGCGCTTGGGCGGTTCCACAAGGGCGTGTCCGTAAAGGTTTTCATGCTGGGGGTTTCCAGTCGATCATCCAATTCGGGAATGCCCAAAGCCTGAAAACAAATAGCAGGCCCGTGCTTATCCCGGGCCATCAGGGCCAGCCCTGCCGCCAGGCCACCACCGGCGCTTTGACCGCAGATGCCAATGTGAGCCGGATCAATATCAAGCTCAGTCACATTGGCATGCATCCACAGCAGGGCCGCATAACAATCATTGAGGCCAGCAGGATACGGGTCTTCAGGCGCCAGTCGGTAATCAACCGACACCACCACAATGCCCAGTGCTCGACTGAACTCACCGGCTATACCGTGTTCCGAATCAAGATTGCCTACGGTAAAACCCCCGCCGTGGATATACAACAGTGCCGGTATGTTGGTCTGGCGTTCCCTGGGGGTATACACACGAACTGTGACATCGGGCGCGCCTTCGTAACCTGCAATGCGGCGATCATCGATATGCAGGTTACTGAAATCCAGTCCGGCATTCATCGCGCTAACAATGTCCATCATGAATACGCGAGCAGCTACCGGATCGTCAAACGCACCGACGGGTAATAGCGGGATGATGTCTGCAAGTTCCGGATCAAAGTTATACGCCATTGTGCTTCTCTTTAGATGGCTAAATCAGCTCTGTTACTTGTTTTGTTATAAAACATTATTATAATATTGTAACATTCGGCGGATCAAGTGATGATTCAGTCCATGCAACTGCCAGGAAGCCTTCACCTATAGGTGTACTACGATGTCAAAGTACCTGAATCCAGTGAGTATCAACGAATTGCTGACGCTTGGGCCAATGCCTGCAGTAAAAAATCCGTACCCTCTCTACAATGAATTACGTGACAAAAATCCCGTATACGACATTAAGGCTACCCTGGGCGTTTCCGACAGCAGTCGTGCAGTTTTGGTTTCGCGCTACCAGGACGTCAAAGCGGTATTAAGGGATAGTGAAGCGTTCACTAATGACATCATACAGCGCACCATGGGTTTGGTGATGGGGCCCACTGTTATCGGCATGGATGGCAAGGAGCATCTAAAACACCGTGCGTTGATTACCCCCTCTATGACCACTCGCGGATTAAAGGGAGGCGAATTTCCCGACGAGGTCAGAAAAATTGCCGACGGCTATATCGACAAATTCATTAACGCTGGCAAAGCCGACCTTCACGATCAATTTTGTTATTCCTTCCCTCTTTCGGTATTCGTTGCCCTGCTTGGCATTGATGTGGGGGACGTAAAAGAGTTTCACGATCACAGCAAGGATCTTTGCCTGATTACAGCTGATCCGGTAAAAGGATTCGCTGCCTCTGGTTGGCTCATGAACTTCCTCCAGCCCATTGTTCATGAGAAACGCCGCCAACAGGGCAGCGACCTGATCAGTGTGCTCGTCCAGTCTGAAGTTGAAGGCGAAATGTTGAGTGACCTGGAAGTCGTTTCCTTTCTTCGCTTGCTCACCCTGGCGGGTGCTGAGACCACCAATCATTCAATTGGCACTGCGTTTGTTGCGCTGCTAGCCAACCCTGAACTTATGGAGCGCGTTCGCGCAGATCGATCACTGGTGCCGAAACTCTTAACGGAGGCAATGCGCTGGGAATCACCGGTTTCAACGCTGATGCGCGAAGCAAGCTGCGACACCCGAATTGGCGATGTTGCCATTGAAAAGGGTACCGAAGTCATCTGCCATATTGGTTCCGCTAACCGTGACGAACGTCAGTTTGACAATCCAGACACCTTTGATATCGATCGCAAAGATTGTGACCCCATTCCCTTCGGTTACGGACGCCACTATTGTGCCGGTTCCCATCTGGCAAAAATGGAGGCGGAGATTGGCGTTAACGCCCTACTGGATCGAATGGGGAATATTCAGGTTGTTCCGGGTGAAGAATTTTCTATTGTGGGTTTGTCGTTTCGGGGTCCCGATCGAATACCGGTGACATTCGAAAAACTCAACTAAGCACACGCAATCCAGGCGCATTTTTTTTACCCCTAGGGGAGGTCAATATACGTGGATCTTGGACTAAAAAATGCGGCGGTACTGGTTTCGGGCGGCACCAGCGGTATGGGCCGGGCTGCGGCAGAGTGTTTCGCGGCCGATGGTGCCCGGGTTGCTGTAATGGCCAGGTCCAGGGATGACCTGGACGCGACGGTTACCGCGTTAAAAAAACTCGGGGCGCCCGATGCGGTTGGCTTGCAGGTGGACCTGTTCGACGGTGCATCGGTTGATGCTGCGCTGGTCCAGCTGGATCAACGGTGGGGACACCTTAATGCACTGGTCAACGCAGCAGGCCCGCTGGCGGGAGACCTCAAGAGTTTTGAAACCTATACGGACGACGAATGGCAAAGCGTATACAGTGGTCTACTAATGGGTGCCGTACGGACCATTCGAGCTGCGTTGCCGTTGCTGCGCAAAGCGGATTGGGCACGCATCGTCAATGTCTCGGCAATGTCCACCAAACGGCAGTCGCCCTCCCTGGTCGCGTATACCTCGGCCAAAGCGGCGCTTACGAGTGTGTCGAAGAATCTGTCGCAGTCACTTGCTCCCGAGGGAATTCTCGTCAACACAGTCAGCCCTGGCACCTTTGTCTCCGAGTCGTTCAAGGCGGCTTTGGCCCCCATTCCTGATCTCGATGAGAACGACCTGCACGCCGTGATGCGTTACATCAACGAGAACTTTGGTCATCACGTCTTCCTGAACCGCGCGGCTGATCCCTCAGAAATCGGCCCGGTTATAGCCTTCGCTGCCTCTGCTCGAAACACGTATATGACCGGCGCCAATATCAACGTCGACGGCGGATCTGACTTTACCTAACCCAGTGATGGGCCGAAAAGAAAAACCTTGTGTTCTGGTTCGTCTGGAATAGAATTCGCAACTGATTGATCGCCCTAGAGATTATATGTTTTCTGTCATATTCCTCGTATAGAGTTTTACCATCGGCGGCACTACTAAATTGACACCCACCTGGGGTTTGATCGGGGACCGCTCCCGGGGAATGCCAGTAATGCGATTGCAGAGGAAGCGAAATACATCATGCCTAAAGAGCAGTCCCAAAAAACACCCATTCCCGATACGGTCGAGGGCTGGAGCAGTGAGCGCAGCGCAGAGCTCTACGGCATCAATACCTGGGGCGCGGGGTACTTTAATCTCTCCGAGCAGGGTGAAGCGCAGGTCAATGTCGATTTCGGTGAGCACCAGGTCGTGGTATCCATCATGGATATCGTCCTGGGCATGCGTGCGCGGGGTCTGCATATGCCGGCTGTACTGCGCATCAGGAACCTGCTGGATCATCGCATCAAGGTCCTGAACGAGTCTTTTGCGCTGGCCATCGAACAGGGCGGGTACCAGAACGTTTACCGCGGCGTTTTCCCTATCAAGGTGAACCAGCAGTGCCACGTTATCGAGGAAATTGCGGACTATGGACGTCGCTACCATCACGGATTTGAAGCGGGCAGCAAAGCGGAACTGATCATCGCGCTGTCCCAGCTGCGCGATCATGAAAGCCTGATCATCTGCAACGGCTACAAGGACGCCGAATTTATCGATCTGGGACTCTACGCCAGGCAGATGGGCATTTCCTGTTTCTTCGTGCTGGAATCGGTGACCGAGCTGCCACTGGTGATCGAACGCAGCCGCGCCATGAATGTGGAACCACTGATCGGCGTGCGCATTAAAAACAGCGTCGTGGTCGATGGCCACTGGAGCCAGGACAGCGGGGACCGCTCCATCTTCGGTCTCTCCACAGATTCGCTCATCAGCATTGTAGATGAATTGCGCGCGGCCGGGATGCTGCACTGCCTGCAGTTACTGCACTGCCATCTGGGTTCGCAGATACCCAATATTCGCAATGTGCGCACTGGAGTATTGGATGCCTGCCGTTTCTACGCCGGACTGGTGCAGGAAGGCGCACCCATGGGCTATCTCGATCTCGGCGGCGGCTTGGCAGTCGACTATGAAGGCGCGCGTACCAACAGCACGCACAGCATGAACTACCAACTGCACGAGTACTGCTCGAATATCGTAGAGAGCATTTGCGAAACTCTGGATCCTCTTGAAATCAAGCATCCGGTGATCGTCTCGGAGTCGGGCCGTGCCACCGTGGCCTATTCGTCAATGCTACTGTTTAATATTCTGGATGTGCGCGACAGCAAGCCAGGGCCAATCCCTGAGACGCTACCCGAGGATTGCAGCGAAAATCTGGTAAGCCTGCGCTCGGTGCTCGATACCGTGTCTGAGCGAAATTTTCAGGAGTGCTATAACGATGCCCTGTTTTATCGGGATGAATTGCGCGAAGAGTTTCACCACGGCCAGGCCACGCTACGAGAGCGGGCGCTGGGCGAAAACATCTACCTGGCCGTATTACAGCGCGTCGCGGCAATACTCCCACGCTTGAACAGGGTGCCACCTGAACTGGAAAATCTGCCCGAGTTATTGTCCGACATCTACTATGGCAACTTCAGCCTGTTTCAATCGCTGCCTGATATGTGGGCGATAGACCAGGTGTTCCCGATCATGCCGATTCATCGCCTCACCGAAGAGCCCACCCGTTCAGCGGTCTTGGCTGATTTGACCTGTGATTGTGACGGCAAGATCGACAGTTTTTCCACACCGGAAGGGATCAGTCGCACCCTCAATCTGCATGCACTGAAACCCGATGAGGATTACTACCTGGGCGTTTTTCTGGTCGGCGCCTACCAGGAAACCCTTGGCGACCTGCACAACCTGTTCGGGGATACCAACGTAGTGAATGTGGCGGTCAACCCTGATGGCAGTTTCGAATTCGTGCGTGAATTTCATGGGGACAGTATTTTCGACGTACTCAGTTATGTCGAGTATGAACCCAAGCAGATGCAAGAACAGTTCCGCCTGATCGCCGAGGATGCGGTGCGCAGCGGCAAGATCAGCATTGCCCAGCGCCAGGTGATTTTGCAGGCGTTTAAGGCCAGCCTGCACGGCTACACCTATTTTGAGCATGAATAAACCAGCAATTGAACGGGAGTAAGGCCATGTCCAAGGTGATGATTATCGGCGCAGGTGGTGTTGGTGCTGTTGTGGCACACAAATGCGCGCAGCTAACCGATGTATTTACCGAGATCGTGCTGGCCAGTCGCACGCAGTCCAAGTGCAAAGCCATCGCTGCCCAACTGAGCCGACCCATTCGCACCGCGCAGGTGGATGCTGGCAACGTTCCCGAACTGGTCAGCCTGTTAAAACAGGAGCGACCGGAACTGGTCATCAACGTGGCACTGCCCTACCAGGACCTGACCATCATGGATGCCTGCCTGGAAGCTGGCGTACATTATCTGGACACGGCCAACTACGAGCCTATCGATACCGCAAAATTCGAGTACCACTGGCAGTGGGCATACCAACAACGCTTCCTTGATGCGGGACTGACCGCCGTGCTGGGCAGCGGCTTTGACCCGGGCGCTACCAATATATTTACCGCCTACCTGGCCAAGCACTATTTCGATGAGATTCATGAACTGGATATCATTGACGTGAACGGCGGCGACCACGGCTATCCCTTTGCCACCAATTTTAATCCCGAAATCAATATTCGCGAGGTCAGCGCCGAGTGTCGTCATTGGGAAAACGGCGCATTCGTCACCACTCCCGCGATGTCAAAGAAGGCGCGCTTTACCTGTCCCGAAGACGTCGGGGCTTTTAATATCTACCGCATGTACCACGAGGAGCTGGAGTCGCTCAGCAAGAATTTCCCCAGCCTCAAACGCGCCCAGTTCTGGATGAGCTTTTCCGAAAATTACCTGAACCACCTTAAGGTGCTGGAAAATGTGGGCATGACCAGCATTGAGCCCGTCCAATTCCAGGGCCAATCCATCGTGCCCATCCAGTTTCTGGCGCACCTATTGCCCGACCCTTCAACGCTGGGCCCACGCACCAAGGGGCGCACCTGCATCGGCTGCATCGTGCGCGGTATCAAGGGCGGTGTGGAAAAGGTCATGTTCATCTATAACATCTGCGACCATCAGGCTTGCTACCAGGAAGTCCAGTCGCAGGCCATTTCCTACACCACCGGTGTGCCTGCCGTCATCGGTGCCAAAATGATTGTCGAGGGCAAGTGGCGCAAACCCGGCGTATGGAACGTGGAGCAGTTAGACCCCGATCCCTTTATGGCAGACATGAACCGTTACGGCCTGCCCTGGAAAGTGGTGGAGCTGGATCCGGGTTTTACATTGGATGTCATACACAGCTGATACCTTTTAATACCTTCGGGGAGCCCGAGCATGCAATTCACGGACTTTCGGAAACTGGATCTGGGGCGATTGCCAACGCCCTGTTTTGTCGTTGACCAGGTTGCTATCGAACGCAATTTACACATTCTCGCTTCGCTTGCTGACGCCAGCGGTGCAAAAGTGCTGTCTGCACTCAAAGCTTTCTCCATGTGGCGGCTGGCACCCCTGATATCCAACTCCCTGAGCGGTACCTGTGCCAGTGGCCTGCATGAAGCCCGGCTGGGCCGGGAGTGTTACGGCGGTGAAGTCCACGTGTTCAGCGCCGCGTATACCGAGGGCGATCTGCGCGACATTCTGGAGATCGCCGACCATGTGGTATTTAACAGTTGCGCGCAGTGGGATCGCTTCCGTCCGCTCGCGCTGGCGGCCCAGGCCCGCAGACCCGGGCTAAAATTCGGCCTGCGCATTAATCCCGAGCACTCCGAAGGGGCGGTGCCCATTTACGACCCCTGTGCGCCGGGTTCACGTCTGGGCATGCCGTTGTCACAGCTGGATGAGAATTCCCTTGAACATATCACCGGGCTGCATTTTCATACACTGTGCGAGCAGGATTTTCCGCCGCTGCAAAGAACATTGCAGGCTGTGGAGGAAAAGTTCGGGCATCTGCTGGGACGCATGCAGTGGATCAACTTCGGCGGCGGGCATCACATCACGCGCCCGGGCTACCAGCTGGATGAGCTGGCGACGTGTATTCGCGATTTCTCCAACCGTTATGACGTGCAGGTCTATCTGGAGCCGGGCGAGGCTATTGCCATTGGCACCGGGGTGCTGGTCACTGAGGTGCTGGACCTGGGCTGGAACCAGCTGAACCAGGCTATTCTCGATTGCTCAGCCACCTGCCACATGCCAGACGTGCTGGAAATGCCCTACCGCCCGGACATTCTCAACGCCGCAGAACCCGGCGTATTCGAACATACCTACCGTCTGGGTGGCCTCACTTGTCTGGCGGGTGATGTAATGGGCGACTACAGTTTTGCCGCGCCACTGCAGGTAGGCCAGCGCCTCGTGTTTGGTGACATGGCGCATTACACCATGGTCAAGACCAGCACGTTCAATGGCACCAAACTGCCCGCCATTGCACTGTGGAATTCAGTGACCGACGAGCTTGAGATTGTGCGGGAGTTTGGTTACGAGGATTTTAAAGGGCGTTTGTCATAGGTGTAACAACTCATACATGATCCTACAGAACGTTTGGGATCAGGCCTGGCTCTACTGACCGCGTTTTTCGAAAGCGGACCTTTCGAGGTAGTCTAATTAGGTAAATCGGAAGACTCTAACCACCTCAGACTGTGTCAAAACTCGGTTTGCAGCTTTTCTCATCGAATAGTCGACCAGTAACGGTGCTCAGGTTGCACTGACAGCGACATGTACCAACGTTAATTTGCCCCGGTTGATGTTTTGCTTTCCAACATTTGTGGCAGAGAATCGCACGGAGGCGATCACAGGTCGCTGATTTCTAGCGCAATAGCGGGCTCTCTAGCCCCTTATCGCCGCTATCAGTGGCCCAACACCAAACATCTGGAGCATCCGTTTGAGATTGTAGGACAGGACGTGCAGGCTCATCTCCGTGCTCACGTGTTCCAGTCGTCTCATCTGGAAATGCGTAGGGCCCAACCAGGACTTGATCGTGCCAAAGGGATGTTCGACAGTACTTCCGCGAATGCGCATGCAGTCGGGTTTGCGGTCCACGCGATCTTCCATCGCCTCCATTACCGCTTCGTGCTCCCAGCGTTTGACTCGCCGGTAGACGCCCGTTGTACATTTCTCTTTTAGTCTGCAACGCGGGCAAGCCGAGCTCCAATAGCGATGCTGGATTTTGCCGTCTTCCTGGCGCGTGAATCGATAGATCAAACGCTCTCCTGCCGGACACGCATATTCATTGTCATCAGGGTGATAGATAAAGTCCCGCTTGCCGAATAATCCCCTGGCCTGGTTGTTCGACGTTTGAGTTTTGGGAACGTAGGCGGTAATACCGGCCTGATCACACGCCAGTATCTCCGCGCCACTGAAATATCCTCGGTCAGCCACTACCGTCAACTCATCGCAGTCGATGGCCTCCTTCGCTTGTAGTGCCATGTTGGCCAGCTGTGCGCGATCGTGTCCGACATTGGTGACTTCGTGCGCCACGATCAGGTGGTGTTTGGTATCTACAGCGGCCTGTACGTTGTAGCCTACGATAGCCTTACTGCGAGCAGCGGTCGACATCACTCGAGCGTCAGGATCAGTCAGGAACAAAGGGGTCAGAGCCCTTTTTCTTTGCTCAACTCGCTCGAAGAATACTCGGGACAGATCCGCTTAATTGCACTGTGAACAATTGGGACAGATCTATTTAACTTCTGTTCTGCTTAACCGGCAGGTACGGTGGGTGCAGGCCTCTCTTGCTCATACTGCCGATGAATTCTCTTTAACGCTTAGGACCGGAGTTAGCCGTTTTGCGACCTTCGCCTCTTCGACTCATCTAGGACCGCTATCCAGCTGCGGATTCAACCGGTCAGCGCAACACATTGATTGAATTTATCAGCTGGTGTCTCGAAGTCCAGTGTTTTCCTAGGCCGTGTGTTCAGCTTTCGAGCCACCCAACCTAGCTCTGTCTGAGAATGTACTGACAGGTCTGTACCCTTCGGGAAGTACTGCCGGAGTAGTCTATTGGTGTTTTCGTTTGAGCCTCGTTGCCAAGGACTTCTTGGGTCGCAGAAGTACACTTGGATATCAGTTGCAAGCGTGAACTTCTTGTGGCCCTTC
>JANNVJ010000049.1:0-18661 GCA_031414375.1 Haliea sp. | reverse complement strand
AACCGTCGTTCACTCATTCGAACCGCTCTCAGGTGCAGCGGACGGTACAAGGATACGGCCGGGAAGGCCTTTTCGAATGCGAGTATCGGGTGGCCCGCATCGGGGAAGCAGGCGAAAAGGCCTTCCCGGCCGGAGCCGATGGCGGGCATGAACAGCAAATGTTTAGTATCGTCCAACGCAATCACGCACTCAGCAACGGCTGCCACCACGGCTCGTTGGACAGATACCAGTCCAGCGTGCGCTGCAACCCCGTCTCGAAACTCTCGCGCGGTTTATAGCCCAACTCGCGGCTGATCTTGCTGGCGTCAATCGCATAGCGCCAATCGTGACCGGCGCGGTCTTTCACAAACGTAATAAGATCGCGCGCGCTGCCGCCAGTGGCACCCGGCGCGTCGGGGAAGCGTTTTGCCAGCGTCGGGTCGGCGGCGAAACGCGCATCCATCTGGTCACACAGCAAGTGCACGATATCCAGGTTGTTCCACTCATTGTTACCGCCGATATTGTAGGTCTCGCCAACCTCACCACGCTGTAACACCAGCTCGATGCCCCGACAGTGATCCTCCACGTACAACCAGTCGCGGATGTTCGTGCCGTCGCCGTAAACCGGCAGCGGCCGCCCGCGCAGGATATTGGTTAGACACAGGGGGATCAGCTTTTCGGGGAAATGATAGGGGCCATAGTTGTTGGAACAGTTGCTGGTGCTTACTTGCAAACCGTAGGTATGGTGGTAAGCCCGCACGAGATGGTCCGAAGCCGCTTTGCTCGCTGAGTAGGGCGAGTTCGGCTCATATTTCTGTTGCTCGTGAAAACTCGGCGCATCTACGCCAAGCGAGCCATACACCTCATCCGTCGATACATGGTGGAAGCGATGCGGTTGTGATGTGCCACCCGACAACCAGACTTCACGCGCCGCTTTTAACAGCGTGTGCGTGCCCACCACATTGGTTTCGATAAACGCATCCGGTCCGGTGATCGAACGATCCACATGACTCTCGGCGGCAAAATGTACCACGGTGGTAACATTGTGCTCGCGCAGTGTTTGCAACACCCGCTTGTAGTCGCAAATATCAGCATGAACGAAAGTGAACTTCTTGTTATCGCGCAACGCGTCAAGGTTGGCGCGATTGCCCGCGTAGGTGAGGGCGTCATAAGCCACAACCAAATCTTCGGGGTGATGCTGCATCCAATAGTGGACAAAGTTAGCACCGATAAACCCGGCCGCCCCGGTTACCAACAGGGATTTAGCCATCCGCCTGCTCCTTGAAATCCGCGAGCATAGCACGCAATTGCTGGCGCCAGTGGACGCCCTCAAGGGCAAAATCGCGCCAGCTGTTGCTCTTGTCCAGTACGCTGTAGGCCGGACGTTGTGCTGGCGTCGGATACTGCGCCGCAGGAATGGGCCGAATCTTTATGGGCCGCGAAAGCAGACCAAGCAGCAGCGCCTCTTCATGGATTGCCACTGCAAAGTCATACCAACTGCAGACACCGGCGTCACTCCAATGATAGATGCCGCTCAACTGTGGCCGCGCAGCAGCCGCCCACACCGCTGCAGCCAAACCGTGCGCCCAGGTCGGTGTTCCTACCTGGTCGGTCACCACGGACAACTCGTCCCGCTCGCCCATCAGGCGCAGCATGGTCTTGACAAAATTGCCGCCAAAACGTGAGTACACCCAGCCGGTGCGCAGGATAAGCGCCTCCGGCTGCGCGCGTTGTACAGTCAACTCCCCAGCGCGCTTGCTGCGTCCGTATTCACCCAGTGGTGCGGTAGCAGCGTCCGGGCGATAGGGCTGGGACGAGGTGCCATCAAAAACGAAGTCGGTGGAAATATGAATGAATCGAATACCCTGTTGGGCACAGGCCTGTGCCAACGTGCCCGGGCCCTCGGCATTGCCACGGTGGGCGGCCGCAGGCTCCGATTCTGCTTTATCCACAGCCGTATACGCAGCGGCGTTTATCACCAAGTGCGGTGCCTCTTTAGTGAGACAGTGAGCGACCATCGCTGCATCGGCGATATCAAGTTGCGCGCGTGTCATGGGCACGCACTCCACGTTTGCTGCCGCTGTGCGCTGCAATTCCTGTCCAAGCTGCCCGCCGGCGCCTACAACCAACACTCTTTGCTTCAAACGTTAACCTCTGCGCAAGCCTGCAGCATCGAGCCTTGTGGCATTGCCACACGAAAGCTCTTTGCACTGGCGGTAAATAATTTGGCCATCATAATAACTCTACGCCATGTCCGTGACCACATCGGCACCTCGCACCAGGGAGACTGGCGCAGGCGCGAGGCGTAGAATGAAGCCATTGGTGACTGCCAGAGGTGTGCCAGTATTAGCGCTCGATTCGACCCGGACCAGTTACACCACTGGGCCACGCAACTGATGGAGGACTCTCTGCCTGACCACTGGCAGCGGGTGAGTCGTTCCGCGTTCACGCGGGTCGCTGTACATCGCGAATTGGGGCTGTACTACAAAGAATTCCGCGCGCGCAGCCCGGCGGCAGCACTGCGGGCTTTGACCAAGGGCAGTCGTGCTACACGCGCCCGCATGAGTGGTGACGCGCTGTTATTGGCAGGGATAGACGCACCCGAAACTGTTTTTTGGGGCGAGCTTCCCGGCGGCCGCGAATACGTGTTTAGCGCCGCAGCGCCTGGCAATGGTGTTGGCCACTGGCTGCGTGACAACCTGGTAGCCAGAAGCAGCGCATCACTGCAGCTGCGCCGCCAATTGCTGCAAGCGCTGGGCACATTTGTCGGGCGCTTACACGCCACCGGATTTATCCACGGTAACCTGCAGCCGGACCATGTGCTGGTAGCACTGGCGCAGGAGCAATTTCGCTTTACCCTGATCGACAATGAACGCATCACCCAGAAGACACCCGTTCCGGGAAAATTGCTATTGCGCGATCTGACGCAGTTGAACAGGTTGCCACGTGCGGTACTGAGCCGAGCGGACCGACTGCGTTTTTTTCGTGCATGGCAGCGCCAGATGCGCGACCTGTCCCCCATGGAGGCAAAAATACTGGCGGCGGAAGCCTATCACAAGTCGCTGCGGCGACGGCGTCCCAAGCGGTGAGTGTGACGCTAGCCGCGAGCACCTGCTGCGCATTTTTGGCTGATCAACTTCTCAATGAGCTCCGCGCCCCGACGGTACATTGAATACATATCCGTCAAGCGCGCATACTGCAGTGCACTACTGCGGCACTCCGCGCGAAAAACACCGTCGATATAGCGCAGTACCGCACGGTCCAGTTGCTCTTGCGAGAACGGCGCGGGCAACAGTATGCCCGCTCGCGCTGCCTTGACATGCTGCGCATAACCGCAAACATCGGTGACCACTACGGGCAATCCTGCAACGAGCGCTTCGAGCAGCACAGCACCCGCAGCTTCGTTACGGGCCGGGTGCACGAGCAGGTCAGCGCCCAACATCAGATCGACAACATCATCGCGGCCACCCAAAAATGTAACCCCATCGGCGACACCCAGACGCTTGGCGAGACGCTGAAAACGCCGGGGCTTGTCCTGTCCCACCACCAGTAGGCGCGACGTGACACTGGGCTGCGCCGCGCGCGCTTGCGCGAGAGCAATAATCGCGCGGTCGAGACCCTTGCTGAAAAACGTCGAGCCCACAAATAGCAAGGTCAGTTCCTGCGGTTGCAATCCCAGGCTTGCGCGCACGGCTTTGCGCCGCTCTGGTGCATCTTGCGGTGTATGCCTGGCGGCAGCTATGCCAGGTGGCAACAGGTGCAAGCGCTGCGGCGGCGTGTTGTAGTGTCGTTGATAGGCATCGCGCTGCGCAGCGGACAGCAACAGACTGTGTGTGTCATTGTCGGGTGAAAAAATCGCGCGCTCCCAGTCGGAGCGCTGGCGATGGGCCGCGCTGCGGTGATAGAAGAGTCCGCGCTCCCCCAGCGAGGTTTCCAGATAACAGTTATCGGCGGCAAAATAGATATCCAGCCCCGGCATCTTGTTAAAACCGATAACGCCATCAACCGGATCGTCGGCCAGATCGGTGTGTACCCAGGCAAGAAAACGCTGCTGGCGCAGCCGACTGTTGCAACCCGTGCCCGGCACGCGGCGCACATCGACACCAGCGGCAAGCGCTGCGCCCTGCCAAGCGCTGCAATACACTCGACAATGGTGGCCGCGCTGCGTCAGTTCCTGGCCCAGCTGCGCTAAGTCCCGCTGCAAACCACCATAAGGCGGATAGTGATACAACAGCAAAGCGAGACGCATATCTATCTCACTCCCGCTGTCGCCGGCGGGTCAGCCCACGGTCAACGCTACGTATCCTGCCACCTTGTAGCAGTGACAGGACACTCTCTATCCGGCGACGGGGTCGAGCCACTGGCTGTTCTGGCTGCGATTGCCGCGCACGGAATCAAAATACAGTGCCTGTAGCTTTTCAGTCACCGGGCCGCGACTGCCGCTGCCGATGACGCGCCCGTCCAGCATGCGGATCGGCACCACCTCGGCGGCCGTGCCAGTAAAGAATGCTTCATCGGCGACGTACACTTCGTCACGGGTTATGCGCTTGTTGTGGATCTGATAACCAAGCTCGGCAGCCAACACGAATATCGTGTCCCTGGTGATGCCCTCGAGACACGAGGTCAGCTCAGGTGTGTAGATGGTATTGCCGCGGACCATAAATACGTTTTCGCCACTGCCCTCGGCGACATAACCTTCGTTGTCCAGCAGCAGGGCTTCCTCTGCGCCACTCTCGATGGCTTCGCGCAGGGCCAGCAGGGAATTGATGTAATTGCCGGTGGCCTTGGCCTTGCACATGGAAATGTTTACGTGATGGCGGGTGTAGGACGAAGTGCGCACCTTGATG
Organism: Haliea sp.; assembly: GCA_031414375.1. GTDB lineage: Bacteria > Pseudomonadota > Gammaproteobacteria > Pseudomonadales > Halieaceae > Marimicrobium. The sequence goes on along the minus strand of JANNVJ010000049.1, from coordinate 13,835 downwards.
CCCCGCTGGTTAGCTTCCGGGTCCATATAGGACGGCCACTCCCACGCAGCGATAGCCACGTGCGTGCGCAGGTTATCCGCGCGCAGGCCCATGCCTTCCGAGCCCAGGAAGGCCAGCGGGCGCAGGTAGCCTTCCTCCAGGCCGTTAAGCCGCACGACATCCTTCTGCGCCTGGTTCAGGGTCGCTTTATCGAACGGCATATTCATTCCCATGATATGCGCCGAGCGAAACAGGCGGTCGGTGTGGTCCTGCAGCCGGAATATGCACGTGCCCTTCTTCGGCGTCTTGTAAGCCCGCACGCCTTCAAACACACCCATGCCGTAGTGTAGGGAGTGCGTCAGCACATGCACCTTGGCGTCGCGCCAAGGCACCATCTCGCCATCCATCCAGATTAGACCATCACGATCAGCGAAACTCATCACATCACTCCTGTTTATTCATCCGCAGTGTCATTGGTATAAGGCGCAAACAATTGCCGCCACTTGGCGCTGACGGCGGCTCGCTCTGCCACAAAGCTACCGACCGGAGCAATGCCCGGTTGCTGCTGCAAGGAAAGTTGGTGGGCAGCACAGCGATAGGCCAAATACGCTTGTGTCAGCGCTGCACAATCGTGCAGCTCGAACAAGCCTTCCCGGCCAAGGGTCTCGAGAATGCGAACATTATCGGACCAGCGCGCCAGTTCCGGCACGCGATGGGACCACGCCAAGACCGCGTATTGCACCATAAATTCTATATCGACGATACCTCCGGTGCCTTGTTTTAGGTGAAATTCCCCTTCTAAAGGCTGCTCCTGAGGCAGTAAGTGCTTACGCATTTTCTCGCGCATCGCATGCACTTCCCGCGCCAGAGTGGCCTCGTCGCGGGGCTTGCGCAGAATGTCCTCGCGCACCTGGTTCACTACAGCGGCCAGCTCGATGTCACCTGCGACAAACCGTGCCCGCACCAGCGCCTGATGCTCCCAGGTCCACGCGGATTCCTGCTGATAGCTGCGAAATCCCTGCACCGAGATTACCAACATGCCGGAGTCTCCGGAGGGTCGCAGGCGCATATCCACTTCGTACAACTGGCCCATGGCCATGCGCGATTCCATGATGTGGATGATGCGCTGGCCGAGACGGGTGTAGAACACCGCATTGTCTATAGTGCGCTCCCCATCGGTCGCACCGCCCTGCACGGCATCGTAAACAAACACCAGATCCAGATCCGAACCGTAACCCAGCTCGATACCCCCGAGTTTGCCGTAGCCAAAAATCGCCAAACCCAGGCCACTGCCAGTGCGCCGGGGCTGCCCGTATTTGTGTGTCAGGTCGGCCCAGGCGACGGCCAGAACCTGTTCCAGTATCACCTCGGCTATCCAGGTCAACTTGTCGCTGACCTGCATCAGCGGCAGGCGCCCGACCAGTTCGCTGGCGGCGACCCGCAGCACATGAGAGGCCTTGAAGTAGCGCAGGGCGTCCATCTGCGCCTCCTGGTCGTCTACTCCCAGACGAGCCACTTGCTGACGCAACTCGTCGCGCAACAAATCCTTGTCCGGGGCCGTGTACAGGCTGGCCCGATCCAGTAACTCATCCAGCAGTACCGGGTTGTGCGCCAATTGTTCGGCGATCCAGGGACTGGCACCACACAGCGCCACCAGTTCTGCGAGGGCCGGGCGATTTTCCAGCAATAACACCAGATAGGCGCTGCGTCGCAGCACCGCCGCCACCAGCGGCAGCACGCGCTGCACTGCCAGGTCCGGATCCGCCATTTCACCGCATGCGTACAGCAACTGCGGCATGAACTGTTGCAGGCGCTCCCGACCCTGTGCCTGCAAGGTCATCACGCGGGGGCTCTGCTGCAGCGCGAGCAGCGCGTGTAACGTTTCCTGCGGTCGCTTAAATCCGCAGGCGGATAACGATTCCTCGCACAGCGCCTCACCCCACAGGGAGCTGCCATCTTCCACAGCGCTGCGGTCCTCGTCCTCCGGGGCGGCGATCAATTCCCTGAAGTGTCCTGCCACGATGGAACGATGCACCTCCAGGGCGATGAGGAAGCTTTCCCAGCTGCCATACCCCATGACCGTGGCCATGGCCATGCGCGGCAGTGCCGCCAATGGCAGGTCCTGGCTCTGTTTGTCCTGATAACCCTGGATCGCGTGTTCGCTATCGCGCAGGAACAGGTAGGCGGTGCGCAGCTGCGTCGCCGCCGCCTGCGGCAGGCAGCCCAGCACAACGCATTCCTCCAGCACCAACAGCAGTTCACGCTGCTGCAGACCGAGATCACGCCCACCCCGAATAAGCTGGAAGCACTGGGCGATAAACTCCACCTCCCGAATGCCACCATGACCCAGCTTGACGTTGTCCTGCAGCCCGCGGCGGCGCACCTCGGCGGTGATCATCTGCTTCATGGAGCGCAGACTCTCTATCACCGAGAAATCCATGTAGCGGCGATAAACGAAGGGGCGCAGCATGTCCATCAGCTCCTGCGCCCGTTGTGGGTCTCCGGTGAGGGGCCGGGCCTTGATGAGGGCGTAGCGCTCCCAATCCCGGCCTTGATCCTGATAGTAATCCTCCAGCGCAGCGAAATTGTGCACCAGGGCGCCGCTCTCACCGTAGGGGCGCAAGCGCATGTCCACACGAAACACAAACCCGTCCACCGTGATCTGGCTGAGAGCATTGATCACCGCCTGTCCTACCCGGGTAAAAAACTCCTCGTTGCTGATGGATCGTTCTGCGCTGTCAGTCTGCCCGGCCTCCGGGTAAGTGAATATCAGATCAATGTCGGAGGAAACATTCAGTTCACGCGCCCCGAGCTTGCCCATACCCAGCACGATCAACTGCTGTGCGGCACCGCTGTGGCGTCCTCGCGGAACACCAAAGCGCGCCTCCAGTTCAGCCTGGGAAAATGCCAGGGCCTGCGCAATACTCGCCTCGGCCAACAGTGAGGTATCACGCACGGTTTCCAGCGTGTCGGCCAGGCGCGTGAAGTCGCGCCACACAATGCGCAACATATGCCGTGCCCGGAAGTGGCGCAGTACCGGGGCCAGTGCCGCCCCGTCACACCTTAATAGGGAGTGGAGTTCATCGTGGAATGTCTCTGGAGGCAAGGAGTGCTGCAACTGACCAGTGGCTAGCAGATCCAGCAGCAATTGCGGCTGGCGCCGCAGCACGTCTGCGATGAAAGGGCTGCAGGCCAGCACACGGGGCAGCTGCAGCGCGGCAGGGTTGTCCTGCAACACAGCGGCCAGCTTGGCCGCTAGATCCGCACCGGCGTGCTCCAGAATGTCTTGCCAAGCACGCTGGGCCTCCACAGCCAGTGTTTGCGGCAGCTCTGCGGTGAGTAAGTTCATGGCAACTCAACCCCCCATGAAAGAGGATTCAGGCATCCACCTGGGGTGCAACGCGCATGACTTCCTCAATAGTGGTCTCGCCCCGCGCTACTCGCTCGGCACCGCTGAGCCGCAAGGTGCGCATACCTTCGCCCATCGCTATTTCGCGAATTCTGGAGGTATTCAGTTGGGACCTGATCTGCGCCTGCACGGCACGGCTGTTGACCAACACTTCATAAATCCCCTGGCGCCCCACGTACCCGGTTTCACGGCACTTGGGACAACCCACCGGGCGCGCGATCTGCGCTGGCGGGGCCACTTCCCAGGGCTGGGTAAGTTGTTGCCAGGCATCTTCGTCCAGCGGGCCAAAGTCCTTGCAGTGCGGACACAGGATACGCACCAGGCGCTGGGACATGATGCCGCGCACCGTGGCCCTGATCAGGTAGGCAGGCGCACCCAGCTCCAGCAGCCGTGAGATGGAACTGGGAGAGTCATTGGTGTGCAGTGTAGACAGCACCAGATGCCCGGTCAGTGCGGCTTGTATCGCCATATTGGCGGTTTCCAGATCGCGAATCTCCCCCACCATAATGATGTCCGGATCCTGGCGCATCAGGGCCCGCACGCCAGCGGAAAAATTCAGGTTGATGCCGTGATTCACCTGCATCTGGTTGAAGGCGCCCTCTACCATCTCGATCGGATCTTCGATCGTGCACACGTTAACTTCCGGCGTTGCCAGCTGGCGCAGCGTGGAATACAGCGTCGTGGTTTTGCCCGACCCGGTCGGCCCCGTGACCAGCACGATGCCGTGACCAGACGAGGTCATGGCGTGCCAATGTTGCAAGTCTGCATCCGTCAGGCCTAACTGCTCGAAACTGCGCTGCAACACATCCGGATCGAAAATACGCATGACCAGCTTTTCACCAAATGCGGTAGGCAGTGTGGCCAGGCGCAATTCCACCTCGTTGCCGTTCGGCGTGCGCGTTTTCAGTCGGCCATCCTGTGGCCGACGCTTCTCCGCCACGTCCATGCGGCCCAGGATCTTGATGCGACTGCTGACAGCGGCGCACACATGCGTCGGTAACTCGTACACTTTGTGCAGTACTCCGTCGATACGAAAGCGCACGCTGCCGATGTCACGCCGCGGCTCAATATGAATATCGCTGGCACGCTGTTCGAAGGCGTACTGCAGCAACCAATCGACAATTTTTACAATGTGCTGATCGTTGGCGTCCGGCTCATTCATGGAGCCCAACTCCAGCATTTGCTCCAGATTGCCGACTCCACCAGGGCCGCCCGGTCGCTCTGTGACGCGCGCGCCCCGCACTGATCCCGCCATACTGTAGAACTCGCCGGTGTGGCGCGCTAGTTCCCGCGGGTCCGCCAGCACACGCCGTATTGGCTTGCGCAAGACGTGCTCCAGATTGCGCTCCCAGGAGCTGATATACGGTTCTGCGCTGGCGATGAGGACTTCACGGTCATTGACTTCTACGGCCAGAATACGATGCCGCTCGGCGAACGCCCTGGACATCACATCCGCCACTGCCGTGACATTTATTTTCAACGGATCGATGCGATAGAAAGCCTGGCCACACCGACCGCCCAACCAGCGCAACAAGCGCTCCATGGTCAGGATATTTCCCGGTGCAGACTGATCAACCAGCTGTTGCTCCGAGAGGTAGACCAGAGGATGCACTTTGACTTTGGAAGGTAGACCAATGCGCACCAGATCCGCATCCGTCAGGCACCCGTCTGCATGCAACTCCTGCACCAGGGAAGACAGGCTCAGGCGATGTTCCAACAGCTGCTCGCTAGACTTACTTGTCATTGTCACTATGGGCCAGATTGAGGGTGAAAATTTTCATGTCACCGCATGCTAACACAGCGCCGTTTAAACGCTGCCCCAGGTCTTGTGATCCTGGTCACCTAACGTATTGTTGTTATGGCCTTACATACGCTTTTTTGTGACATCCGCGTGGTTAGAATCTAAACTGGTAACACGCTCAGGGCGTGGAATGCACAGCCAATAACCCGGAATGATCATGGCCCAATCCCACAAACGCATTCGGCAGCAGCTCCAGCAGCTGGTGGGCACATCCTCCATCAGCTCCACCGATCCGCGCTGGGACCAGGGCAACCGCACCGTAATCGACCTGTTGGCCGACTGGTTGACCGCTATGGGATTTCAGGTGGAGATTCAGCCGCTCACGCCGCGCGGCGACAAGGCCAACCTGATCGCTACCCTGGGCAGCGGCTCTGGCGGCCTCGTACTGGCAGGTCACACGGATACTGTACCTTTCGACGAGAGTGGCTGGCACAGCGATCCGCTTAAGTTGGTCGAGCGCGACAACCGGTTATATGGCCTGGGTAGCGCTGATATGAAAGGCTTCTTCCCGCTGGCCATGGCCGCCGCCAGTGCGTTCTGTGCCTCCCAACTCAAGCAACCACTGATACTGCTGGCCACCGCCGACGAGGAAAGCTCCATGCTGGGTGCCCGCCAATTGGCAGCAGCCGGACGACGCTGGGGCCGCGCGGCCATCATCGGTGAACCCACGTCACTGGTGCCGGTGCGCATGCACAAGGGCATGATGATGGAGGCGGTGCGCGTGACTGGAAAACCCGGCCACTCCTCCAATCCGGAATTGGGCAACAGTGCACTGGAAGGTATGCACGCGGTGATAGCTGATTTACTGGCCTACCGCAAAGAACTCGCTGTGCGCTACAGCAACGACTTTTTCAACGTCGCCTTTCCCACCCTCAATCTGGGGTGCATCCACGGTGGTGACAGCCCCAATCGCATCTGTGGCCAGGTCGAGCTGCATTTTGACCTGCGCATGACGCCCGGCGGCGACAACGCCACAGTGCGTGGTGAAATCGCCCAGCGCATGGAGATGCTGGCCGCACAACACTGCCTGGAAATCGACGTGCGCGCGCTGATGGACGACATCGGGCCGTTCGAGGAAGGCGCGCAGAGCGAACTTGTGCAGTTGGCCGAAGCGCTGACGGGCCACAGCGCCGCAGCCGTCGCCTTCGCCACCGAAGCACCGTTCTTGCAGCGGCTGGGCATGGAAACCATCGTCATGGGGCCGGGCTCCATCGACCGCGCCCACCAACCCGACGAATACCTTGAGCTGGACCAGATGCAGCCCTGTATTGCGCTACTGCAGAAGTGTATCGGCCACTACTGCCTGTAAACACTGTGCAATATTGCCATTAGGTAATCTGTGCGGCTTTCGGTACCCTTAATAACTTTCTATTTATCAATAGCTTGGATGATACTGTGACGACGTCGGCGCGGGCCAACATACGCTGGTTGAGAAACACCGCACCCTACATCAACGCACACCGGGGCAAGACCTTTGTGCTGATGATGGAGGGCGCCGTGGCGCAACACGAAAACTTTCCCAACATCATCCACGACATCGCGCTGCTGAACAGCCTCGGCGTGCGCCTGGTGTTGATCCACGGCGCACGTCTGCAAATCGATGAGCGCCTGCAGCGCGCGGGACTGGAGAGCGCATTTCACGAGGGCATGCGCATCACCGACAATGCCGCTATGGAGCACGTCAAGGATGCCGCCGGATCACTGCGGGCGCAGATTGAAGCGCTACTATCGATGGGTCTACCCAATTCGCCCATGCAGGGTTCGCGCATGCGGGTGTGCTCGGGTAATTTCGTCACGGCGCAGCCGCTCGGGGTGGTCAACGGCGTGGACTTCCACCACACCGGCATGGTGCGCCGCATCGACGCCCACGGCATACACCAGCAGCTGGCGGACGGCTCCATTGTGTTGCTGTCACCACTGGGCTATTCACCAACCGGCGAGATTTTCAACCTGGCGCTGGAAGATATCGCAGTGCACTGCGCCGCTGCGATTGGCGCTGACAAGTTAGTGCTATTTGGTAACGCAGCCGGCGTCCTCAACGGCAGCGGAGAACTCATCCGGCAGTGTGCAGTGGGCGATATCGACGGCCTGACTGCCACCGACCCGAAGCAGGCCTCGTTGCTGCAAACCGCCAAACGCGCTTGTCTGGCAGGTGTGTCGCGCTGTCACATTATCAGCTGCGAAGACGACTGTGCGCTTTTGCAGGAACTGTTCTCCCATGACGGCTGTGGCACGCTGGTGGCGAAAGACGAGTATGAGCTGTTGCGCGAAGCGAACATCGACGACGTGGGCGGTATTCTCGAACTGATCGAACCGCTGGAGCAAGAGGGTGTGCTGCTGAAGCGCTCGCGTGAATTGCTGGAAACTGAAATCAGCCAGTTCCGCCTGTTGGTGCGCGATGGGCGGATCATCGCCTGCGCGGCGCTGTACCCTTTTCCCGAGGATGGCTGTGGCGAAATGGCCTGTATTGTCTCGCACCCGGACTACCGGGGCGGCAAACGCGGGCAGCGCTTGCTGCGCAGCATTGAGCAGGAAGCCCGTCGCCAGGGGCTGGATCGGGTATTCGTTCTCACCACGCAAACGGCGCACTGGTTTATCGAGCAGGGCTTTGTCGAGGCGTCCCGAGATGCATTGCCGGGCAAGAAAAAGTCGCTCTACAATCTGCAGCGCAACTCGAAGGTGTTCTTCAAAAGCCTCTGAGCGATCGACTTTTTGGGCCGCGAAGCCATGGTAGGATGCCGGTAACACATTCCTCAACGGCAATCCAACGTATGGCCAATCCACATCGTCGCCCGAACCGATCCATCAAGCGACTGTTTCGCAAAATAAGCAAACGTCTTCCCGAATGGCACTGGGCCGGACGAGTCACTGACCGAAATGTGCGGCGCATTGGCTGCGATGACGAACTGCTGTACCAAGCGGTCGTTGCAAATGTGAATCAGAACGGCCTCAGTCTGTGCAATATGGTGCACTCACATCGCCTGCTGAATTTGATGGCGCAGTCCGTGGGGCAGGACTTTAGGCATCGTACGATTTTGGAAATCGGGTCATCCGCATGCCCCACGTTGCCATTGATTCTGCTGCTATCCGGGGCCGAGCGGGTCTTTTCAAACAATCTGCTGCCTCTGGAGCAGACGGTGCCAGAGGCCTCCGTGCGTTTGATCGGACTGTTGCGCAGCGCACTGCATGAGCCATCGCGACCGCTGGCCGAATTGGTCATCTGGGAGGCTACAGACCGCGGTCGCGTGGCAAGATTGAAACCGGAGGTATTCGAAGCCTGGGGAGAACTCGTAGCGGAAGCGCTGCCCTTGCCGTCCGAGAGTGTGGATGTCGTGTTCTCGTTGGCCGTGCTGGAGCATGTGAAACAGCCGGACGCAGTACTGGCCCGCAGCTATGAGCTCTTGCGGCCGGGCGGGTGGTGCTACCATGCAATCGATCTGCGCGACCATCGCGACTTTAGTCGCCCGGTTGATTTCCTCACACTCACCGAAGAGGAGTACCTGCAGGCCGCGGGAGGGGGCAACGAGAATCGGCTGAGGGCCAGCCAGTATCTGGAGCGATTTGAAAAGGCGGGCTTCGAACTGGTCTCCGCGCGTTGGCGGGACCGTCCCCTGCCGGAACCCATGTACGGCCGGCCGGACCTTGTCGATCTGGCGGAGATTTCGCTGGAGGAATTCTATCCCCGCGCGAGTCTGCAGGACGTGGAACCCTGGGTCACCGAGGCGATGCGGGCCGGGTTTGCGCCGCCCTATTGCAACCTGTCTCTGCAGGATCTGTCCGCAATTTGCCTGCTGGTGATCGCCCGCAAGCCGTGACCGTATCTCTGCATTTACTAAAGCACCCTGTCAGGCGGCGCAAACACGACGCGCAGTGCTTCGCCCAGGCTGCGCGCTTGGCGCAATGCTGCAAATAATCGACGCCATTCGTACCAGGTGAGGCGCCAGGGATTGTTGGTGCCCACCTGGTGCGTCAGGCCGTATACGACGGGTTCTTGCTCGGCCTCGAACGTGCCGAACATGCGATCCCAGACTATCAGCCAATTGCCGTAGTTTTTGTCGATGTACTGCGGGTTTGAACCGTGATGCACGCGGTGATGCGACGGCGTGTTAAAAATCCATTCCACAGGTCCCAGCTTTGGAATCACTTGCGTATGTCCGACCACGCCCCACAGTGTCAATATAACGCCTGCGACAGCCAACATGGTGGGATCCTGGCCCAATAATGCCAGGCTAGCGAAAAATGGAATTTTCAATAACGGTGCCAGCCACGGCTGTCGAAAAGCAACCACAAAGTTCATGTGTTCGCTACAGTGGTGGTTCATATGGCTTGCCCAGAGAAAATTGACGCGGTGCGAGCTGCGGTGCCAAATATAAAAGACCAGGTCGATCGACACAAAGGCCGTTAGCCACAGCGCCCATGTTGGCATGACTTCAGAGAGCGTCCAGATACGATATTCGTATGCTACAAAAAAGCTGGCGACGGTTAAGCCTTTTACTGTCGCGCCCACTAAAACATTGCCCGCCAGCATCCCCAGCGTACCCCACGTGTCGTACCATTCGTAAACGCGGCGATTGCGCGCTACAGATACTGCCACTTCAATGGCAATCATCGCTACGACAATCGGTATCCCCACGGCGTAAACTTGCTGTTCGGTCATTGGTTTTTCTCAGTTAGGTAACACCACGTTCAGGCGGTATAGCCGCTTGAGGTCGCACGCGCACTTTGCCTCTATTTGAGCACCACTGCCAATTGCTCCGCCACCCACTCCGTTGTGACGCCGGCTTCAGGGAACCAGCGATCCATCGACATGAATCCATGGATCATGCCCTCGACCCGACGCGAACGCACCGGGACGCCGGCCTTGCGCAACGTTTCTGCGTACTCCTCGCCTTCATCGCGTAACACATCAAACTGCGCGGTGACCACAATCGCGGGCGCAAGGCCTTGATGGTTCGTTGCCAGCAAGGGCGAAGCCATTGGGTTGGTACGTGTTTCTTTGTCGGGAACGTAGAGATCGATGAGCCAACTCATGCGCTCGCGCGTGAGGAGAAATCCGCTGGCAAAGTCGGTGGTCGATTGGCGATCCAGACGGCTGAGATCGACCGTCGGATACAGCAGCACCTGGGCTCGCAACGTCGGACCGCTGCGATCACGCGCCAGCTGCGACACCACCGCAGCAAGATTGCCACCCGCGCTGTCTCCCGCGACGACCATACGCGATGGGTCGGCACCAAGAATCCGGGCATTCGCCGCCACCCACAGCAAGGCGGCATAGGCATCGTCTGCTGCGGCCGGGAAACGATGCTCGGGCGCCAGACGGTACTCAACTGCAATGACCATGGCCTTGGCTTTAACGGCCAGTGTGCGACACAGATTGTCGTGTGAGCCCAGGTCACCCAGGACCCAGCCGCCGCCGTGGAAGTAGATGATCACCGGGCTGGCCGCACGCTCGTCAGTGGGGCGATAGATGCGCACGGGAATCGGTTGCGCGGGACCGGGAATGTGCCGGTTTTCCACGTTGAATACAGCGGCCGGAGCAGCAGTCACTAACCCTATGGATTTGCGCCGCGCCGCTCGCGTCGCCACGGGATCAGCATCAATCGCTGGATCCGCAACCAGCGCAGCCAGTTGTAGCAAAACGGCCGCAGGTGCTGTCAGCCTGCCGTGCGGTGTATCCATCCATCGATTGATCTGCCACGCACCGATAACCACGAGCAGCAGTGAGACGCCGGCAATGCCAAGGAGTAATTTTTTCATGGATGCTGCCGCTGGAAAAGATCAATCGTCATTGTTGGGCACCTGCTGCTACGTTGGCGCGGCCCCTACACACCATCGTCCAATTATGACCTGTAATCCTGCGCATGTGCACGGAACACGTACGCCGCGTATCGAGATCCGGTTTCTTGGTGAAATTCAGTCGCTGGCAGCCTGCAGGTGCACTGTGTGCGTGCGCTTGCACCAAAGGTGCAGCGCCCCTTGAAACGACTGGGCTGCGCCTGCACCGGCAACATCCAACATGCGCCGACAGCCGCACCAAATGTTACCGTTTCAATAAATTTTGATTCTTCGTAGTCATGAAACTCTGACTAAACCATGGTTTATAAAAAGTAGGAATATCATGTGGTTATGTCACATAAAATTCATACAAGTTTAACTACGCCGCATAACTTAGGTGTGTATATTGGTAACACAGCGTTACTGCGCTGCACTAACACAACACACCTGGAGATGAGCAGCATGAAACATTTAATCGCACTATCAACATTACTCTTTGCACTCAATGCGTCGGCCGCTTGCCCATCGAGTAAGCCGACAGAAATGCCGGCGATACCCGCTGGTCCCGCCGCTAACGAAGAGACCATACGCGACGCCAGAGTCGCGGTGCAGGCCTACGTGGCGAACATCGAAACGTACCTGCACTGCCGTGATATGGAGTTGACTGATCGCTCCTACAACGAGCTGGTCGACAGAGCAATTGCAGCGGCTGACGCCTACAACCGGGAATTGCGACTCTACCAGCGACAAGGCGAGGTTGTGGCCAAAAACTGAGCTCCCTCTTAACAGTACAGTCTTTAGCAACTCAACCGGCCGACGATGGTGTAGAAGTGTCGGCAGGCCAAGGAGTGAAACTATGCAATCTGCTTATACCGCGGTCTTGATCGCCTCTGTTCCGATACAAGATCTTTTGTTCGTGGTGACCATGTTCACGCTCGCCGCACTCGCTCTCTTCGTGCTGGCGATGGAGGCGGGAAACTACCCGAAAATCAGTGCTGGTATTCAACGGACACGTGACAATCTGCACGGTCTCCGGAACCGCCGCTGGCAGGGGAAAGGTATCTCCACGTGAAGGAAGTTTCGGAGCACTTTTGGAACGGCGCAGTAAGACACGCCGCCGCGCTACCCAAAGACCGTGAGCTCAGCGCAACCTGAAATGTGGGTCAAGGGGCTTGTCTTCACAGCTTGTACCAACGATGGTGTACTTGTATTCGATTTCCCCACCTCTAGTAGGCGGCGCGTCACTGTTAAACAGGGGCGATTTGCGTACTCCGTTCGCATTTGACTTTAGTGGATTACCCCCCCTGAAAGGATCAAGCCAGATTACATACTCCACGTTGATTGGGTTTCCGGCAGCGTTCACAGACTGCCAGACGATTCGCTTGGCTTTATCCACGCCTAGTGCCTCAGGTTTAGCCGATTTGGGGCAGCCCGCCGCGTCGAATTCAATCTGGACGGGAACATCATTCAGCGTATTCGTCGGCTCTGCCCCTGGCCAGTCCGCACAGGAGCTCAAGGCGTATGTGCACAGGCACAAAGTCATGGCGCAGGCTAGCGGAGCAGGTACATTCAAAACACTAGTTGTTCTTCGCATCGTTAGATTCTCCGTGAGTCAGTTTTGCATCTTCCGGGGCACTCTGTGTCAGCATCGTGGAGTACTCCGGCATCCCCCTCAAGCAGGAAAGTCCGGCATCCGCCTCCACCATGTGCGCCGGATACCCCAGCGATAAGGCAGTACCCATTGCGTGCAATGCCTGATCCCGGTCGTGCAGTGCGCACAGGGCGGTCGCTGAATAATAGTAGACCAGCATTTCCTTGTGCGCTAATTGCTCGGCTACATCCAGATTCTCCAGAGACGCTTCTCGCTCACCCATGCAGGCTAGGTAATGCCCTAGCGCTGCGATTGCAACTGCGTCTGAGGGGTTGATCTGCAAATGTTGCTTCGCCAGTGTGATTGCGCGCTCGTAGGCGGCGGGAGCGAGATCTGATTGCGCTGGAGAATGCCGGTGCGCATCTGCCAGATTGCCCCAATTCACGTACGCTTCAGGCGCCATCCTGAGAGCCTTCTGGTAGATTTTTGCTGCCTCATCAAAACGGCCGAGGAAGAAGTAACTCGAGCCGAGATTTGCGTACAGGTCTGCCATCGGGGTACCGCGTAACGCTTTTTCCCAGACTGACGCTGCTTCCTGAAAGCGTCCCATTACAAAATAAGCTGAACCAAGGTTGTTAGCAGCGGCATTGCTCTCCGGCATAAGCTCATCGATGCGCTCGAAATAGGGTATCGATTCCTCCACCCGACCCACGTTGAACAGGTACCGTCCCATCGCCATAGATGCTGCCCAGTTCTTGGGTTCCAATTCCATTGCTCGAATCAGGGTTTGTTCCGCCAGCACATACTTTTCCTCGAGCTTGAATGTTTCCGCCAGTCCCACATAGGCATCCACCGCAGTGGGTTTCAGCGAGAGTGCGCGATTAAACTCCCGTTCTGCGAGCGTGTACTGCCCGGACGCGCGATAGAGATTGCCTAGTGCGGTGTAAACCGCTGAGGTTCCGCTATCCAGTGCCTGGGCACGCTGGCAAGCCTGTTCGGCTTTTGTGAACCGGTCCTTTTCAAGGTTCAGGAAATACTGTTGCAGCAGCGTATCGCACAATCCCGCCAGAGCATCGGAGTAGCCTGGAGACAATTTTATTGCTTTGGTAAACATGCTCTCGGCATTTGTCAGCGCCGGATTATCACCCGGCCCGCGCAGGTAGTCCCTGCCACGGAGATAAAGTTCGTAGGCGTACGGGTCCACGTTCAAATCGCGTTCCAGTAAATCCTTCGACTTGCTGGACAGAGCAATCTTCAGGTTCTTTACGACTTCCCTGCCA
>JANNVJ010000048.1:0-33532 GCA_031414375.1 Haliea sp. | reverse complement strand
GTTCCAACCGAATGAGGCTATAGGCTACCGAGCGCGGCGGCATGATAGTAGACGATCCCGTGTCGCCAAACGACTTCCTGTCATCTACAACGGAAACCCACATGTTCGAGTTCAGTGAAAAATCTCTCAGGTATCAGGCCGTGCTCAATGAATTTATGGCGCAGCACATTTACCCGCGGGAGGAAGAGTATGCGCAACAGCTGCACGGCGCAGCAAACCGCTACAGCTACCTACCCATCATGGATGAACTCAAGACGAAAGCCCAAGCTGTTGGCCTGTGGAACCTGTTTATTCCGCCGTCGCTGGAGGCTTTCAGCGAACACGGCGGCCTGAGCAATTTCGACTACGCGCCGCTGGCGGAAACCATGGGCCGGGTGCTGTGGTCACCGGAGGTGTTCAACTGCAATGCGCCTGACACCGGCAACATGGAAGTGTTCATGAAGTACGCCACTGCAGCGCAACAGGCGCAGTGGCTCACACCGCTGCTGGCAGGCGAGATTCGCTCCTCCTACGCCATGACAGAACCCCAGGTTGCGTCTTCGGATGCCACCAATATTGAACTGGGTATTGTGCGCGAAGGCGATGAGTGGGTATTGAACGGTCGCAAATGGTTCATCACCGGCGCACTGTATGAGCGCACCCGGATATTTATCGTGATGGGAAAATCCGACCCGACCAATCCCAATCGCCACCTGCAGCAGACCCAGGTGCTGGTGCCCAAAGATACGCCGGGCCTGCAACTGATTCGCCCGCTGACCACACTGGGCTATGACGATGCACCGATCGGCCACGCCGAGATGGTGTTCAGCAATGTGCGCGTACCGCTGGAAAACGTGCTATTGGGCGAAGGGCGGGGCTTTGAAATCGCGCAGGGCCGCTTGGGGCCAGGTCGCATCCACCACTGCATGCGACTGATCGGCGCGGCGCAGCGTTCACTGGAGCTGGCGTGCCAGCGCGTCGCCTCGCGCACTACGTTTGGCCGCACCTTGAGTCAACATCAGTCCGTACGAGAGGATATTGCCCGCTGTTTTTCCGAAATTGAAATGGCGCGCCTGCTGGTACTCAAAACCTGCAAAAAAATGGATGCAGTAGGTGCCAAGGGTGCGCTCGATATGATCGCAGCCAGCAAAACCACTGTTCCACTGATGGTGCAGAACATCATCGATCGCTGTATGCAGATGCATGGCGCCGGCGGCTTGACGGCTGACTATTGCATGGCGGAAGCGTTCAACTACGCGCGTTGGTGTCGCCAGGCGGACGGTCCCGACCAGGTCCATCAGATGGCGCTGGGCAAGCAGATCATTACACGCTATAGCGGGGGTTAAGTATGGGGTCAGAGTAAAAATATCACCACGGCAGTACTAATCCGAGATACCGTCTGCGGTATTTTTACTCTGACCCCAAATGTTCCCCTGTTCTGCAAAAAAGCGTTTCAGAACATCCGCCACAATCTGGTGCCCTGCATTGTTCCAATGGGCATTATCGCCAGCAACCGTTGTAATCCCTTCTTTTTGTGCGGCAGTAACCGCCTGCGCTGTGCCATCAATAAAAATCATTCCGCTATTTTGCGCAATTCTTTGTATCTCCGCATGATAGGGCCAGACGGAATGGCTGGAAAACATATAGACAGGTGTCGTTGCCGGAATTCGCGCTCTGATTTTCCCGATAAGTTGTTCGGTTACCTGAACTGACTCCTGGAAGTACGGGTAGGATACCCCATATTTTACTATCAATTTTTCCGACGTTGTCTCCGCCGCCAAATCGGCAGGACTCGCCTTTACTATATCTATTCTTGACAGTATCCAATACAAGAAATGCGAATAGTTGGCGGCAAATTCGCGCAGTGTCGCAATCCTGGAAGGCGTTCGATAGGCGATTTTACCCTCGGAAAAATAAGGTCGGCGCAAACCATTGTTATTGGCCACAGATTCCAGCTCGAGCTCATAGTGGTTATTGATAAAATCATTGGGGCAAAATTGCAGAACAACAACATCGGGCTGTATATCATCGATAATTTTGTCGAGCAGCATATACTCCTGCAACGTGCCGTAGGCCTCTGTGCCCAATGCAAACACTTCCAGATTCAGGTCCCGTCCCAATATTCCGTAGTACGTGTTGTCGTTGGATACATGCATCGCTTGAGTAAAGGAGTCGCCTATAAACAGCACTTTTTTACGACTTTCCTCCTGCGGATTGCCATACATTCTATAGCCAGCACTATTGCTATGGATGCTTGCAGGATACGCATTTCCACCTGCATCGACCAGCTCGCCATCAAAGGCGTAATTCGCAGTGGCTACCCATCCCAACTCTGGATCGAGGGTAATAACCCCTATAACGCGATTGGGATGGATGGGGTCTGGCATCATGTAAACAAGCCGGGTCACAATTTCCCCGCCAATTGCCAGGAATAAAAAGGCTACCAGGATCGACACAACACCCAGAAAAAAATCTTTCATGCTGCACCACTGTAAGGCATGGCTCCTGTGGGGATCAGGAACGACGACACTATGGTAATCGACAACACCTGGCTAGGCCGCCCGCCGTTCGCCTAATTTATCGTTTGCGGATGTCTTACGCGCTCTTGTCACTTTTGCGCGCGATGCATTCTTTTTGCGCGCAGTCGGCAGTTTACGTTGCGGCGGCTTCTGCAACTGGTCGGAATGCACTCGATGCTCGCGCAGGGCCTCGCGGTCGGCACGGGTCGGTGACGGACGGCGGCGCGAAGATCGAGGACGATGATACTCGGACTCATCGGGGCGCAAGTCACCCTGCTCAAAGCGGCCCAGGATCTCTTCCATGGTACGACTAATGCGCGTACAGATGCGGATCGCTTCCACCTCGGGGTAAGTGGAGCGCTCCCCGCCTTCCATCAAAGCGACTAAATCCTTTTCCGACAAATGTGACAGCAGCTTGGCCGGGTTATACCAGCTGAAGTTGGGCACGATGTTGATGTCGCCGCTGTACTCCTGGTCCATCAGGCCGTGGATGCTACTCATCAACATATTGAAACGCGGCCAGGTCTCGCTGCGATTTTGTACCATGCCCCGGTAAAAATTCAGCAACTCCCGTCCCATGCCGATACCCAGAGTACCCAGGGCCGAGCTCAGTGCGCTACGCTCACCGTCCTTCTTCAGGAACGGTATGGCGATGGGGTTCACCATGCTCACGATATAGTGATTGGTGCTGTAGAGGCGCTGCAGGCGCTTCGCCGGGAGGTCGTCGGCGATAGATCCGTCTACCCACTTACGGGTGGGCAGATAGGGCTGGCGCTCGCCATGCTGATTCTTGGCCATTAACATGACCGGCGGAAAGACACCGGGCACGGCACAGGAGGCCATCACAGCGGCACGCACATACACGTTGGGTGACGTAATGGCATTGAGCAAGCGGGAGCGCTGGTGTAATTCTGCCGGTGCCACAGAAATGCTGATTTGCCTGCCCGTCTTCTCGTACGCCTCCTGGAAGGTCAAATCCGGAATCATGCGCGCAATCAGCTTTTCCAAATCAGCCACATCGATTTGCGGGTTCGCGCCAAAGAACATACGCGAAAATGCGCCGGCCTCGCGCTCGGCCTCAGACATGACATTGGCCGGGTCGTAGAAACGCTGCAGCTCCTTGTCCGTGCGTGTACCCAGTGTCCCTGCCACCAGAGAGCCAGCGCTGGACCCGGAAATGACCCGCGGCAACAGACCCTGGTCGAGCAGGGTCTTCACCACTCCCAGGTGATAAAATCCCAACACCCCGCCACCGCTGAGCATCAGGGCAGAACGACCGAAACAAATATTGGCGCGATAGAAAAAATCCAATTTTTGCTGCACGTCAATCTCAGCACTGTCCAACTCCGCAAGAAAACGCAGCGAGTCATCGACCTCGTCAATGTACTGTTCGATCAGGGTTTTAGTGCCAAACTTCGCGCGACTGTAGAGGCTATGGCGCCCCATACCTCCCATATTGCCGTGAATACCCTCATTTAGGGTAAACAACAGCCCCTGGTAATCATGGCGCGAGCGTAAACTACGCAACTTATCCAATCGCAACCGAATTTGGCCATAGTCGTACTGCGTGGTCTGGTCTATCTCACGCCAGCGTTGCTGCCCGGACAATGCATCGTGCTCCTGCGCGGCTGCTGCCCACTCGTCATACGAAGTGGCCTTGTCCATCTGCTTCTGTAGTGTCTTCAGCTTGCGTGTTTTTCTCAAAGGATTACCTGCCGTAGGAATGAACAGTTCACGCCGGGAACGTCTAGCATAAGCCAAATACCGGGTCAGTCCTAGCCCGCGTTAAGCCCGTGTTCGACGCTGAGTAGTTGCAATCCTTACACATCAAGTACTGATCGAAATTCAGGTAGGGGCCAGCAAAAGCGTGCTTTTCGCACAATTTTCGCACAAAGGGTGCACGCGGAGCACAAAGCACTTAAACTGCCCGCTGGTCGTTTACTATTTCAATACCACAGCAATCCAGGAAGCAAAAAGGGGCTCAGCTTTGCGCGCTTACGTGTTCGTCATCCTGCTACTGCTGCTCATTTTTGGCAGCATCGCGGGCTATCTTTACAACAAATTTTCCGCACTGGCCGACATGGATTTTACGCCACCACCCGTCACCATCGCCGCCGCCACGGCGCAGACTGCTGTGTGGACGTCCGAACTCGAAACCGTAGGCACCATTCGCGCCGCACGGGGTGTGGAGTTGAGCGCCGAGACCAGCGGCGAAATCATTGCCATTGCCGTAAAATCCGGCGAACAGGTGCAGGCCGGACAAGCGATACTGACGCTCAATAACGGCACGCAACGGGCCAACCGCAACCGCCAGGAGGCGAACCTCAAACTGGCCCGCCAGCTGTACGAGCGGGATGCCCGCCTGATCAAGCAGAAATCCATACCCCAAAGCCAGTATGACCGCTCCAAGGCCAATCTGGACGGCGCCATCGCGCAGTTGGCGGAGACCGACGCCCAACTGGATAACAAACGCATCGTGGCCCCCTTTGACGGGACTACGGGACTCATCAGGGTGAAGGTGGGCGACTATATTGAATCCGGTACACCCATTACTAACCTGCAGGATTTAAGTGAGCTTGAGATCGACTTTTCGGTGCCCGACCGCTACGTTCCCAGCCTGCGACCGGGATTGAAAATTGCGGTGCACACCGCTGCCTTTCCGGACCGGGTATTCAACGCGACCCTGAGTGCATTGGACGCCAGAGTGGAAATCGGCACCCGCAATATCCTGGCGCGCGCCACCCTGACCGAGAGCGAGGGCCTGCTGCCGGGCATGTTTGCCCGCCTGATTATTGATCTGGACCAACCGACACGGGTGGTCACAGTGCCGGAGACCGCCGTCAGCTACTCGTTGCACGGCGACACCGTCTACGTCCTGCTGCAAGGTACCGGTCAAACGACCGCGCAACCACGCGTGGTAAAAACAGGTGCCACCCGCGATGGGCAGATTGCCATTCTCGATGGGCTGCTCAGCAGCGAATGGGTGGTCACAGTGGGGCAAAATAAACTGTATCGGGACGCTCGCGTCATCGTCGACGACGACGTGCAGCTGCCTGACCGATGACCTTCACCGACCACTTTATAAAACGTCCGGTGCTGGCCATTGTGGTCAGTAGCCTGCTACTGCTGCTGGGCGGTACCGCATTATCCCGGGTGCCGTTGCGTGAGTTCCCGGAGCTGGAGCGCAGTGTCATTCGCGTCGTCACCCTCTACCGTGGCGCCAGTGCCCGCACGGTGCAGGGTTTTGTCACCACGCCGCTGCAAATCAGCATTGCCGGGGCCCGCGGCATTGAGTACATGACATCCAGCAGCAACCCGAGCGTGTCGGAGATCGAAGTTCATGTCCGCCTGGGGGAGAACAGCAGTGACGTGCTGTCGGAGGTCATCGCCAAGGTCAACGAGGCACGGGGTGACCTGCCGCGAGAAATCGAGGACCCGGTCGTCTCGACCACCAGCGGCGGTGACGCCATGATGTACCTGGCATTCATCAGCAAACAGATGACCCCTTACCAGATTACGGACTACCTGGTGCGCACGGTACAGCCTGAGCTTGCCGCACTGGAGGGTGTCGGTAATGCCAATATTTTTGGCCGCTTCCTGGCGATGCGGATCTGGCTCGACCCGGTGCGGATGACGGCCTCCGGGGTAACCGCACTCGATGTCAATGATGCTATCCAGCGGGACAATTTCATCTCCACCTCCGGCACGACCGAAGGCAACCTGGTACGCGCCACGGTAGATGCGCGCACCGATATGCAAAGCGCCGCCGATTTCGAAGCATTGGTGGTGCGCCAGGTGGGCGAGGAACGGGTCCGGCTGGGCGATGTGGCCGATGTCGAACTGTCCGCAGAAACCAATCAACTAAAAACCCTGTCCAGCGGGCGCGATGCTGTCTTCATGTCCATTGCGCAGACCCCTGATGCCAACCCACTGGAAGTATCACGGGCGGTGCACGCGGCGCTGCCGGGCATCAGGGACAACCTACCCGCCGATATGGAGGTGGTGCTGGACTGGGACGGCAGTATCGTGATTGATGAAGCCTTGAAGGAGGTCGTCATCACCCTGCTCGAAGCAAGCCTGATTGTCATGCTGGTGATTTACCTGTTCCTCGGCTCCTTCAGGGTGGTGCTGATTCCACTGGTCGCTATTCCCTTGTCGCTGATCGGCGTGGTGTTCCTGATCATGGCAATGGGTTTCTCGCTCAACCTGCTGACGTTGCTGGCCATGATCATCGCTATCGGTCTGGTGGTGGATGACGCCATTGTCGTAGTGGAAAACGTACACCGGCATATCGAGCTCGGGGCCTCGCCACGGGAAGCGGCGCTGATCGGCGCCCGTGAGGTCGCGCTGCCCGTGCTGGCTATGACCCTGACCTTGGCAGCGGTATACGCCCCCATCAGTTTTATCGGCGGCCTGACGGGCGCGCTGTTCAGCGAATTCGCCCTGACCCTGGCGGGCGCGGTGTTGGTATCGGGCGTCGTCGCGCTGACCCTGAGTCCGATGATGTGTTCCCGCGTACTCAGTGACAGCGCGCACCAGGGCCGCTTCGCACGCTTTTTGGACCGCAGTTTCAACCGGCTGAAAATGCGCTACCGAAAAATGTTGTCCATCAGCCTCGACCATCGCGGCGCCGTCATCCTGTTCGCCGCCTGCATCCTGGCGAGCCTACCGGTACTGTTCGTGCTGTCCCAGGAAGAACTGGCACCGGAGGAAGATACAGGGAGTGTTTATGTCACCGGCATCGCGCCGCGCTATGCCAATCTGGAGTATATCGATTACTTTCTCAATGATGTGGTAACTATCTGGAAGGGGATACCCGAGTTCAGCCACTCTTTCCAGATCATGTTTCCCAGCGATAACTTTGGCGGCGTTACGCTTTTTCCCTGGTCGCAGAGGGAGCGCTCGCAGCAGGAGGTGCAGGCGGAATTCCAGGAAAAACTCGGTGGCGTAGCCGGCATGCAACTATTTGCCTTCGCCGCACCACCACTGCCGGGATTTGACGCCGGCCTGCCTGTCAGTTTTGTGGTGGCCTCAACTGCGGATTACGAAGAGGTTATGCACGTTGGTGCAGAGTTGGTGAAAGCCGCCAATGAATCGGGGCTGTTTGTGTTTATCAAACAAACACTCGATTTCGATCGACCGGAAGTCAAAGTCAATATCGACAGGGAACTCGCGGCGCAGCTGGGCATTTCCATGCGCGATATCGGCCAAACCCTGTCGACCATGCTGGGCGAGGCAGAAGTGAACCGTTTCAACCTGGAAGGGCGCTCCTACAAGGTGATCCCCCAGGCCGGTAAAGGCTTCCGACTGACCAAAGAGCAGCTGGAAAAATACTATGTACGCACCGCCAGTGATGAACTGGTACCGCTGTCCGTGGTGATCTCCCTGGATTCCGACGTGGAGCCGAACGAATTGACCCAGTACCAGCAGCTGAACAGCACCACCATACAGGGCATTATGATGCCGCCCAATAGCCTGGGCACTGGGCTGGCCTTTCTCCGCGACAAGATGGAGGAGATTGCGCCGAAGGGATTTAAAGCCGGATACACAGGCGCGTCGCAGCGTTTTATGCAGGAGACCGCGTCCTTCCCCATCCTGTTTTTCCTGTCGATGGTCCTGATCTTTCTGGTTCTGGCAGCGCAGTTCAACAGTTTTCGGGATCCTTTCGTGGTGCTGCTTAGCGTGCCTCTGTCGATCTTTGGTGCTGTGGTACCCATCGCATTGGGGTTCGCGACGCTTAACATCTACACCCAGATTGGTTTGCTCACCCTGATCGGGTTAATCAGCAAACACGGAATTCTGATTGTGGAATTTTCCAACAAGCTGGTATTACAGGGCCTGACACGGCACGAAGCCGTGCTAGAGGCGGCATCGCTGCGCCTGCGACCCATTCTGATGACAACCTTCGCTACCGTCATGGGCGTGTGGCCGCTGGTCATCGCCAGCGGACCCGGCGCTAACAGCCGCTTTAGCATCGGCCTTATGATCACCGCCGGCATGCTGGTGGGTACCCTGTTTACGCTGTTCGTGATTCCGGTGTTTTATCTACCCTTGACCCGGCGCGGTGCGCAGCCGATTCCAGACCCAGCCAGCGCAGATCCTGCCCCGCCTGACGACGCACTACGGCTCTTTCATTAAATATCCCCTCTGCACAGCCGGGGGGCGTTTCGTTCAAACCAATGGCATCAGCTTGGCGTCGATGGGTCATGATTAAAGGCTTCGTTGCGGCGAGTGGCAGTGGGCATGCCCCGCTTGCTCAAAGTGCTGGGATATTCGCCGCGGAGCATGACCACTGCCACTCGCCTGGAATCGCGCGTAGGTCACAACGGTTGAGTTCACTGCGCTGGAGTCCCTCCGGGGATAAGGCCTGAAGAACGAATATCTCAGCCTTCTGAGCGATCAGGGCTTATCCCCGGAGGGACGGATCATGACTGCCTCCCTTTGTACTAGGCTTCCCGGACTCGCCTGGTTCCTGCCCTTGTTCGCCGCGCGCCGCATCGCGGTACTCATCCACCAGATGACGCTTGTAAAGTTTACCGTTGTCCATGCGCGGCAGCCTGGGATGGAAATCCAGTGAGCGCGGCATCTTGATACTGGAAATCCGTTCGCGCAGCCATTCCATTATCTCAATGGCGGTCTCGTCAGTGGCATCGGCCCAGTTCATGGGCTCGACCACCGCCTTCACCTCTTCACCGAATTCCTCGTTGGGAATGCCGAAAACGGCCACATCCGCCACCTTAGAATGGCTGGCCAAAATGTTTTCAACTTCCTGTGGGTAGATATTCACCCCACCACTGATGATCATAAAATTCTTGCGATCAGTCAGGTAAAGATAGCCATCCGGATCCACATAGCCCACATCCCCGGTGGTCGCCCAACCTTTGTCGTTATAGGCCTGCGAGGTCTTTAGCGGCTCATCATGATAGTGGAAGCGCATGGGCTGGCCGCCAAAATACACGGTGCCTGTCTCGCCCTGCCCTACCTCATTGTCGGCATCGTCAACGATATGCAGTTCTCCCAGCAGGGCGGGACCCACCGAGCCCTTGTGGGTCAACCAGTTGGCGGAGTCGATCATGGTAAAGCCGATACCTTCGCTGGCAGCGTAGTACTCCACGACGATCTCTCCCCACCACTGGATCATCTTCTCTTTGATTTCGATGGGGCATGGAGCCGCCGCATGAATAGCGATCTGCATCGAACTCATGTCGTAAGCGTCCCGCACCGCCTGCGGCAACTTGAGCATGCGGTTAAACATGATCGGTACCCACTGGCTGTGGGTGACGCGGTGCTCCTCGATCAGTTTTAGCGCAAGCTCAGGGTCAAATTTTTCCATGATCACAGAGGTGCCACCGTTGTAGATCACCATCATGTTGTAGTGCAGCGGCGCCGCGTGGTACAGGGGTGCGGGCGACAAATAGACCGTCTCCTCGCCAAAGCCGAAGAGCACGCCGAGAGTGGTGGCAATGCCCGGTGGTGTGTTGACGTCCTTGGCATACTCGGAAATGAAAACACCTTTGGGCTGCCCCGTGGTGCCCGATGAGTACAGCATGGGAACACCATTACTCTCATCATTAATCGGGGTAGTCGGCTGCGCATCCGTGGCCTCCTCCCAGGACTCAAAACCAGGCTTGATGCCGCCCACCATGTAAAAGTGCTCAACACCGTTGGCCACAGACAGTAACTGCTCGGCAACCGGCGCCAGCGCCAGGGAGCCGATAAACATCTTGGCCCCGCAATTTTGCAGGATGTACGCCGTCTCGTCTTTTTTGAGATGGGTACTGATAGGCGTAAAAATCAGGCCACAGCGCTGCGCCGCCCAGACAATTTCGAGGAACGGGCGATTGTTTTCCAACATCATGCCAATATGATCGCCTGCTTTCAGGCCCAGGGAGCGAAACAGCTGTGCGCCCTGATTGGAACGCTGATCCAGTTCCTGGTAAGTGACCATGTCGCCGGATGCACCCATGATGATAGCGGGCTTGTGCGGGTAGGTTTGTGCGGTAATACTCGGATGCGGCATGGGATCTTCCTTACGTGTTTGCGAATGCACGCTGCACTATAGAATCTTCAAGCCAAAAGTGACAGCCAATCAACGAAAGCGCATCACACCCTGCTGCATGGTGGTCGCGACCAGACGCCCCTCCCGCGTGTAGAAATGGCCGCGGGCGAGACCCCGGCCACCACCGACGCGCTCGGCTTCGACGGTATGTAACAACCAGTCATCGGCCCGAAACTCCTCGTGAAACCACAGGGCATGATCCAGGCTGGCGACCTGAAAGTCTGCACCTGCAAAATGGCGCCCGTGCGCGATCAGACAGACATCAATCAGAAAGGCATCGGACATATAGGCCAGCAGGGCCTGATGTATTCCTGGGTCAGCTGGCACGGGACCCGTGGTTTTCATCCAGGCCTGCAACACTGGCTCACGCGCCACCGGATGGTCCCAGTCCACCGGCTCTACCACGCGGATGTCCAGGTCTTCCCCGGTGGTAATCATAAAACTTTCGTCCAGCTTGCCCGCTTCCAGACTCAGCTGTCGCTCATTGGGCAGCGCTTCCGGCGGCGGCACCGCAGGCATTTGGGGTTGGTAGTCATCCCCCCGGGACGGCACCTGAAAGGACATGGAGCTGACCAGGATAGGCTTGCCACTTTGCAGCGCCACCACCCGTCGGGAGCTGAAACTTAGGCCATCGCGGGCGCGCTCCACCTCGAAAGCAATCGCTTTGGCTGGATCGCCGGGGCGCAGGAAATACGCATGTTGCGAGTGCAGGGCGCGCTCTGGGTCCACCGTGGCGACAGCGGCACTGATGCACTGCGCCAATACCTGTCCACCGTACACCCGAAAGGCCGAAGGGTGCATATTACCGGCCGTAAATCTATCATTGCCCAGAGAACTGGGGTTTAGCACTGCAAGTAATTGGTCGAGCATGATGGTCACAGGGTTCCCCGTCGAGTCGCTATTATCCAGATTTGTGCTCCCATGCCAAACCCCCTGTGACGACCGCGCCGAGCGCTGCTTTTTCTTCAGCCCATTTATCAGCCAGAACAAGTGTCCTATTATGGTCGTGTTTTGCGTACAACTGAAGGTTGTGACACTTTTAAGGGACAATGAGTAACGACAATGACAACGGTTTACCTAAACGGCGACTATCTACCCATGAGCGAGGCACGCATCTCGCCCATGGATCGCGGCTTCCTGTTCGGTGACGGCATCTACGAGGTTATCCCCTCCTACGACGGCCGACTGGTGGGCTTCACACCCCACCTGGCCCGCATGCAGAATGGATTGGACACTATCGAAATACCACTGCAGCTGGATCACGCGCAGTGGCGCGACATCGCAGCGCAACTGATTACGCGCAATGGCGGTGGCAATCTGGGGCTCTACTTGCACATTAGTCGCGGCGCCGACAACAAACGCCATCACGCCTATCCAAACAGCCTGACACCAACCGTTTTTGCCTATGCTTACGAGATTCCTCCTGCGCCAATACCCGACAAAAGCGCCGCGACGCCCTACGCGGTCGCCACTGCCGAGGACCTGCGCTGGCGGCGCTGCAATATCAAATCCATCTCCCTGCTGGGAAATGTCATGCACTACCAACACGGCCACCAGGCGGGGCATGATGAAACCATTCTCTACAACCACCGGTGCGAACTCACCGAGGCGGCTTCCTGCAATGTGTATGTGGTCAAACATGGCGTTGTGGCAACCCCGCCGCTGGATGAGCAAAAGCTGCCGGGAATCACGCGCTACATGCTGTTGGATATTCTGCGTCGCGATGGCGGTATCGACATCGAAGAACGTGTTGTGACCCTGCACGAACTGCGCGCTGCAGACGAGGTTTGGCTGTCCAGTTCCACCAGGGATATCGTACCCGTGGTCGCCGTTGACGGGCATCCGGTGGCTGACGGCAAGGTGGGGGATGTGTGGCTGGCAGCACAAACCCTGTACAGCGCACACAAGTTCGATTTCTGATGACCAGACCCAACCAGGCGAGACTGGATTTGCGTGCATTGCGGCACAACGCTAGCGTGGCGCGCCAGTTGGCGCCGCACTCCAAAGTGATGGCCGTGGTAAAAGCCAATGCGTATGGGCACGGCGCGGTGACCATTGCCGAGGCATTGCAGAGTGCAGTGGATGCATTGGCGGTGGCCTGCATAGAGGAAGCCGCAGAGCTGCGTAGCGCTGGCATCACCACACCCATACTGCTGCTGGAAGGCATTTTCGAGGCAGCGGAACTGGAAACGGCTACGCATCTGGACCTGTGGCTGACCATTGGCAGCGAAGAACAGTTGCGCTGGCTGGAAGATGCCACTTTATCGGCACCGCTAAGCTGTTGGCTGAAAGTGGATACAGGCATGCATCGCCTGGGCGTGGCGCCGGACGCAGCCAGGTACTGCTACGAGCGTCTTGTCGCCAGCGACAACGCGGTGAACGCGGTGGTGACCTACACCCATTTCGCTGCGGCAGATGATGTGCACAGTCAGCAAACGCAGCAACAGCTGGCGGTGTTCGATGCCCTGCCCTTTGGCGCACTGCGCAGCGCATCCAATTCTGCCGGCCTGCTGGCCTGGCCCCAGGCCCATTACGACTGGGTGCGCCCGGGATACATGCTGTACGGCAACTCTCCCCTGCTACAGGACCACCCGAGTGCACAGTCCTTGCAACCGGTAATGACCCTCACCTCGGCCGTGATCAGCCTGCGCGATGTCGCCGCAGGCGACCCGGTGGGATACGGTGGTACATGGGTAGCGCAGCGTCCCTCGCGCATCGCCACGGTAACCATTGGCTATGGCGACGGTTATCCGCGGCATGCGCCCAACGGTACGCCGGTACTGGTGCATGGACAGCGTGCGCCACTGGTGGGGCGTGTCTCCATGGATATGATTACGGTTGATGTCACAGACCTCAAGCAGGTGGAACTCGGCGCCGAGGTGGTGCTGTGGGGCGTGGGCCTGCCGTTGGCTGAAGTAGCGCGCTGCGCTCAGACAATCGGTTACGAACTCACCACACGCATGCCGGCGCGCACTCCACGGATTGTCATCCATGCCTGAGGCTGCGTTGCTGCAGCAGTTGATTGCACAGCAGGCGGCGACAAATCCAAACAGCGTGGCGTTATGGTGGCAGGGTGTGGCGATCGACTACACCAGCTTGCAACACAATATTTTGGCCGCTGCTGCTCGCCTGGCCGCCGCTGGCGCTGCCGGTGATCGCGTCGCGGTGCTGGCCTGGAACTGCCCCGAGTTTGTAGAACTGCTGTACGGCGTGCCCGCCGCAGGCAGGATACTGGTCCCTCTCAACGCCCGGCTGGCGCCGGCCGAGCTGATTTACCAACTGCAGTGTGCTGGCGCGACGACGCTGTTCGCAGACCCCGAGCTACTGCAGCCCCTGGTGAGTCATGCCGATTTTCCGGCAGGAATACGCATCATTGTGCTGGGCGATGACTACGTGACCTGGAGAGAAAACGCCCCTGGCGCGGTATTGCCCGATACCCGGCCGGAAGACCCGGTGTGGATTTTGTTCACCTCTGGCTCGACCGGGCGACCCAAAGGCGCAGTGTTGAGCCATCGCTCGTTTTTAGCCGGACTGCGCTCCGCGGCACTGGCGCGCCGCGTCGAGGCCAGTGATCGCTACTACTACCCTTTCACCCTGTTCCATGTGTCTGCACACAATGTCCTGCTGCAACACCAGTACGGAGCAGCCGTGGTGCTGGCCCGTTCCTTTGACGCAGCCGAGACCCTCAGGGCCTGTCGCGAGCTGCACGTGACCACGATGTCGCTGGCACCGACCATGATTGCGCTGTTGCTGGATCATCCCGATTTCAAACCGGCGGACCTGCGCTCGGTGCGCACGATCGGCTACGGTGCCTCGGCCATGCCGCAAACCCTGTTGCAGCGCCTGCTCGCCGACACCGATGTCGGCCTGTGCCAGAGCTACGGCATGACGGAACTGTCCGGCAGCGTTGCCTTCCTGACGGTGGCAGATCACCGCGCAGCGGCCAGTGACAGGCCGGAGTTACTGCACACCGTAGGCCGGCCCTTGCCAACGGCCCAAATACACATAGTTGATGATGCGGGACGCCCCTGCCCGGTTGGCACGTCCGGCGAGATTCTGGTGCAAGCGCAGCAGTGCATGCAGCGGTATTGGAATGATGATGTAGCAACGGCACAGGCTGTGGTCGACGGCTGGCTGCACACCGGCGACATTGGCCGCTTTGATCACGAGGGTTACCTGACGCTCGTCGACCGCAAAAAAGACATGATTATCAGCGGCGGGGAAAATATTGCATCGCGGGAAATCGAGGAGGTGCTACGCCGCCACACATCGGTCAGGGACTGCGCGGTTATCGGCGTACCAGACCCAAAATGGGGCGAGAGCCCCTGCGCGGTACTGCGCCTATCGTGCGATGTCAGTGACCGGGAACTGTCTGACCACTGCCGCGCTTATCTTGCCGCTTACAAAACGCCCAGGCGCTGGATTCGCGTCGATGAACTGCCCGTCAATGCCGCCGGCAAAATCGACAAGCCACTGCTCAGGCGGCTGTATGGGACTCGGGACACAGCCTGAAGATTGACTTGGCGGCTTTGACATTGCTTGTGCATTGTTGCTAGAGGCTCTGACCGGGAAAGCGTTGTCGTATGCGAGTATCGGGGAAGCCGGCGAATTGCACACCTGACGCCCGAACCCGCCAGCTCGAATGATCGCCCTCGAATCTACACACCTAACTGCTGTCCTGTGAATCCAGAAATTCAGCAAACTCACTCTCGTAGAGTTTGAACAACACCAGCGCAATCGAGAACAGCAGTGGACCGTAGATCAACCCGATCAAACCGAACACCTGCAATCCACCGATCAGAGAGAAAAACACCACCACCGTATTCATGCTCGCGCCCTGCATAAACATCGGTCGCAAAAAATTATCGATTGAGCCAATCACCACCACACCCCATAAAAACAGGAACGCAGACCACTCCAACTCCCCTGTCACCAACAGATACAGTGCCGCCGGCAGCCAGATCAGTGCCGTCCCCACAAACGGAATCAACGAGGTAAACGCCATCACTGCGCCCCAGAATACCCCCGGGAATCCGGCAAGCCACAGGCCAAAGCCGCCCACAGCACCCTGCGTTACTGCAGTTAACAACGAGCCCATCAACGCGGATTTGCTGACGTCCTTCACCTCCTGAAACAGCGTCTCCTCCTGGGAGTTGGACAGCGGTAACGCGCGGTGCAGGAACGCAATCAATTTATCATTGTCGCGCAGCACAAAAAACAGCACGAAGAGCAACAACAGAAAATTGATGACGAAATGCGTAAGGCTACCCGCAACCGACGCCGATACATCGGCGAATTGGCGCCCCATGATGCCTGCCGCATCCAGCGCGCCGTCGCGGATGTTAGCCGCGTTCAATGCGCCCTCCGGCAGCACCCTGGTCACGCGGGATTGCACTTCGAGCAACCAGGGATGCGACATCAGCTGCTGAATATTTTCCTGTGTCGCCCACTCCCGCACGATCACCGAATAATTGATCCCCTGCTTGAGTACGGCCACTAACAGCACCACAGTGGGGATCAGAAAAACCAACGCCAAGCCCAGGCAACTGATCAGCGCAGCAGTGGTTTTTCGCCCGCGCAATACCCGCAGCAGGCGTTCGTGGGCGGGCAACGCGAGCAAGCCAATCAGTATCGCCAGAATAATCGGTTGGAGAAAGGGTTTGACCAACCAGTAGCAGGCATACAGCGCAATGGCGAGAAAGATCAACAGGATCACACGATGGGAACCGACTTCAAACTGGGTCTTCATAATCGTATTCCGTTTGGTGAGATTCATCGGGTCGCAGGGGTAGCTTTCCGTGCTGATCCTGTTTATGTTGTGGCCAGCCCATGTTCACCCGCAAGCGGATACAGCGCAATTATTTTATGCCGATACCTGACAACACCCCCATCATCATTGCCGCCGGGCAACAGACCTGGCCAACCACAGATGCCACCCGCACCCCGGTGGATGCTTTGGTGGAGGCCAGCGCGGCTGCCCTGGCAGACGCAGGCTGCAGCAAACTGGCCAACGCCATAGACGCTGTGGCGATGATCCGCTTTATCGCCGACACCACGCCCGGCATTGGTGCCCTGTTCCCGCGCGATCCGGGCAGCCAGTTGGCACAACGCCTGGGTATCAAAGACGCGGTCATGTTCCAGGGCACCATCGGTGGCAATACACCGCAGTATCTGGTCAACCACTTTGCCGGCAAGCTGGCGCGGGGCGCACACAGCGCCGTATTGCTGGCTGGCGCGGAACTGCTGGCGACACTGTTTGATGCGCTGCGCTCGGGTGCAGATATCTCGGCCTGGGCAGGAGACGCCGTGGCGGAACCACCCACAGTGGGACAGGAGCGAGAGGGACACAGCGCCACCGAATTGGCTCACGGCCTGTACGAACCGATCAACACCTACCCCTTGTTCGAGAACAGCCTGCGTCATCACCTTGGAATTGACCGGGCACAACACACCGCGCACATCGCAGAATTGTGCAGCCGCATGAGCCGCGTTGCTGCGGGCAACCCGCATGCGTGGCGTCCGTATTTCCAGAGTGCCGACGAGATCAGTACGGTTGCGCAAAACAATCGCTATATCGGCTACCCCTACACGCGCGCGATGAATCCGATTCTGGCAGTGGACATGGCGGCAGCGGTGATCATGACCACGGTGGGCAAGGCCCGCGAACTCGGCATTGACCCGAGCCAGTGGATCTATCTGCGCGGCGGTGCCGACGTCAACGATATCTGGTTTGTGAGCGAGCGCCCTACCCTGCACCGCTCACCTGCCATCAACATGGCCTGGAACTCGGTATCAGCACATGCGGGCATCGCGCTGGACGAAATTTCGCACTTTGACATTTACAGTTGCTTTCCCAGCGCCGTACAGATCGCCTGCAACGAAATAGGCTTGTCGCCACTGGACCCGCGCGGCGTGACGGTCACCGGCGGCCTGCCCTGCTTCGGCGGGCCGGGCAACAATTACTCCCTGCACGCCATTGCCGAAATGGTCACAACCCTGCGGCAAGCAGGTGCAGGACATGGCCTGGTTACCGCCAACGGCTTGTACCTGACCAAACATTCACTGGGACTGTACTCGACAGAGCCACCGGCACAGCCCTGGCAGGGTATTGATAGCAACGCTCTGCAACAGCGCATCGACGCCGCACCGCGTTTGTCACTGGCCACCAACCCGTCGGGGCCTGCCACCATCGAAACCTATACGGTGAGTTTTGGTCGGGAAGGCCCCAAGCAGGGTATTGTGATAGCGTGCAATGCCTCGGGTGAACGCGTGATTGCCAATACGGCCAGCGATGTTGATACCCTGAACCAACTGATCGCTCAGGATCCGATTGGGCACAGTGGCAAGGTGCGTGTAGTGGATGGCATTAATGTTCTGGAGTTATAGGTCCAGGCGCCAACGCTACCGCGTCTGCACCCAGGGCCCGTGACGGCGCCAAGCCTAGTTATCCTCTATACTGCGATGCGCACCATCGCAACAGGACAGCCACCATGCATGCATCGATAAATTCCTTCAACGCACTGTCCACGCTTGAGGTGGACGGCAAGACCTACTCCTATTTCGCCGTCAATGGCGGCGAGCTGGCAGCACACTCCACGGTCAACCGCCTTCCTGTGTGCAGCAAGATCCTGCTGGAAAATCTGTTGCGCCATGAGGACGGTATCAGCTGCACCCGCAATGATATCGAATCCCTGGCCGCCAGCGCTGGCCATGGCTCCGACCAGGAAATTGCCTATCACCCCGCGCGCGTCCTGATGCAGGACTTTACTGGCGTGCCCGCTGTGGTGGATCTGGCTGCCATGCGCGATGCCCTGGTCAAACGCGGTATCGATCCGCAGAAAATTAACCCGCTCTCGCCGGTCGACCTGGTCATTGATCACTCGGTCAGCATCGACAAGTTCGCCACCAGCAAAGCCTTCGCGCAGAACGTCGAGCTGGAGATGCAGCGCAATCACGAGCGCTACCAGTTCCTGAAATGGGGCCAGGGTGCCTTCGACAATTTCAGGGTGGTGCCTCCGGGCACCGGTATCTGTCACCAGGTCAACCTGGAGTACCTGGCGCAGGTGGTGTGGCAGCAGCCCGATGCAGACGGCGTCCTCGCCTACCCCGACACACTGGTGGGAACCGACAGCCACACCACCATGATCAATGGCCTGGGTGTGCTGGGCTGGGGCGTGGGCGGCATCGAAGCGGAAGCGGCCATGCTCGGACAGCCGATTTCGATGCTGCTACCAGACGTTGTGGGTTTTGAGCTCACCGGGAATATGCGCGAGGGGATCACCGCCACCGACCTGGTGTTGCAGGTGGTACAGATGCTGCGCGCACACGGCGTGGTGGGCAAGTTTGTGGAATTCTACGGCAGCGGGCTCAACCTGCTGCCACTGTCTGACCGCGCCACCATCGCCAATATGGCGCCCGAGTACGGGGCCACCTGCGGCTTCTTTCCGGTGGATGCGCAAACACTCACCTACCTGCGCCTCACTGGTCGCGACGAACACACTGTCGCCTTGGTGGAAGCCTACTGCAAAGCACAGGGTATGTGGCGCGACGAGCAGTATGTCACGCCAAGTTTTGCCGCGACCCTACACCTCGATATGTCCACCGTTGAGCCCAACCTGGCAGGACCGCGGCGTCCACAGGACCGTGTGGCCGTGCGCGACCTGCATCGTGCCATCGACGAGTACATTGCTTTGGAAGGGAAATCGGGTCAGCTGGATACGGCGTTCCCGCTGGCTGATGGCACCGCTTCGCTGCACCACGGCGATGTGGTGATCGCTGCCATTACCTCCTGTACCAACACCTCCAATCCTGCAGTGATGATAGGTGCAGGACTGGTCGCACAAAAAGCTCTGGCGCGTGGCCTGCAACGCAAGCCCTGGGTAAAATCGTCACTGGCACCCGGCTCGAAAGTGGTCACCGATTACCTGACCAGAGCCGGCCTGCAAACGTCATTGGATGCGCTGGGGTTCAACCTGGTGGGCTACGGCTGTACCACCTGTATTGGCAACTCAGGCCCGTTGCCTGAGGCGGTGGAAAAGGCAATTACCGATAACGACCTCGTCGCCTGCTCGGTGCTGTCCGGCAACCGCAACTTTGAAGGCCGCATCCACCCGCTGGTGAAAGCCAACTGGCTGGCATCGCCACCTTTGGTCGTGGCCTATGCGCTGGCCGGTACCACGCGCATCGACTTAAGCCAGGAGCCGCTGGGAGAAGATCCCAACGGTGTGCCTGTGTACCTGCGCGACATCTGGCCCAGCAACGCCGAGATTGCAGCACTGGTGCAAACCCTGCACAAGGACATGTTCAGGAAGGAGTACAGCGCAGTGTTTGATGGCGACCAGACCTGGCAGTCCATTGCCACGGGAGGCGGCGCCACCTACGCCTTCGCGGTGGACTCCACCTACATACAACTACCGCCTTTCTTCGATGACCAGTACCAGGGTAACCGGCACAATATCCTGGCCGCCCCAATGCTCGCCATGCTGGGCGACTCGGTGACCACAGACCACATTTCCCCGGCCGGCGCGATTCCCACAGACAGCCCCGCCGCACAGTATCTGCGCGAGCACGGTGTGCGTGAGGAAGACTTCAACTCCTACGGTTCACGCCGTGGCAACCACCAGGTCATGATGCGCGGCACCTTCGGCAATATCCGCATTCGCAATGAGATGACACCGGCGCTGGAAGGCGGTTACACACGACTCAACGGCCAGTCTCAACCACTGTTCATCTACGACGCCGCCATGGACTACCAGTCGCGCGGTGTCAGCACCGTGGTGGTGGCCGGACTCGAGTACGGCACCGGCTCCAGCCGTGACTGGGCCGCCAAGGGCACGCTGTTACTGGGTGTCAAGGCGGTGATCGTGGAAAGTTTCGAGCGCATTCACCGCTCCAACCTTGTCGGCATGGGCGTACTGCCGTTGCAATTTATGCCAGGGGAAACGCGCAAGACCCTGCAGCTGCGCGGTGACGAAACATTCGACATCCTCGACCTCGAGGGTGAGCTGGTGCCACAGCAACAATTGCGTGCCATCGTGCATTATCCGTCCGGTGAGCGTCGCGACGTCCAGTTGCAGTCAAGACTCGATACCATCGTGGACGTCGCGTACTACCGCTGCGGCGGCGTGTTGAACTACGTGCTCAATCGAATCGCCAACCCATCCTGATCGGGAAGACCACCATGCCTGAAATGCGCGTAGAAACAGACAGCCTCGGTGACGTGCAGGTACCTGTAGCGGCGCTGTACGGCGCGCAAACACAGCGGGCCATCGAGAATTTTCAATTCAGCGGTCTGCCCATGCCAGCTCAGTTCATAGCGGCACTGGGCCTGATCAAAGCCGCTGCCGCGCGCGCCAATGCCGAGTTGGGTTTGCTGGACCCCACACTGGCGCAGAGCATCGCCGATGCAGCTCTAGCTATCGCTGCGGGGGAGCACCTGCAGCAGTTTCCCGTGGATGTCTTCCAGACCGGCTCAGGCACCAGCACCAACATGAATGCCAATGAGGTCATCGCCACCCTCGCCTCCCAACAGGCTGGACAGTCTGTGCATCCCAATGACCATGTCAATTGTAGCCAAAGCAGTAACGATGTAATCCCCACCGCGATTCACGTCAGTGCCGAACTGGCTCTAGCCAATGCATTGATGCCAGCCCTGCACCGACTGGCAGATGTGATTGCTGCACGCGAAGAAACGTTAGGCGACAGTATCAAGACCGGGCGGACGCACTTGATGGATGCCATGCCGCTGAGTTTAGCCCAGGAACTCTCCGGCTGGCGCGCACAGCTGGTGCAAGCCGGACAGCGTATCGAAGGATGTCGCGCACAGCTGTGCCAGTTAGCACAGGGCGGCACGGCTGTTGGCACGGGCATTAATGCGAACCCGCAGTTTGCCGCGCGCTTCTGTTTCTATCTCAATGAGAGTTGCAGCGGAGCGTTCCGGCCTGCAGAAAATTTCTTTGCCGCCCTCGCTAGCCAGGACATCGCAGTCGCCCTGTCCGGACAACTCAAAGCACTGGCCGTGGCATTGCTGAAAATCGCCAATGATCTACGCTGGATGAACAGCGGCCCCTTGTCCGGACTCGGTGAAATCAGCCTAAAGCCTCTGCAACCTGGCAGCAGCATCATGCCTGGGAAGGTGAATCCGGTGATACCTGAAGCGGTCGCCATGACGGCGGCGCAGGTGATTGGCAATGACGGCGCCATCACCGTAGCAGGCCAGTCGGGGAATTTCCAGCTCAATGTGATGCTACCGGTGATCGCCTACAATCTGTTGCAAAGCATTGCCCTGCTAGCCAACAGTTGCACAGCGCTGGCGGAAAACTGCATTGCTGATTTTACGGTGAATCTCGACAACATGGAGGCCAATGTGGCGAGGAACCCCATTCTGGTGACCGCATTGAACCGGGAGATTGGCTATAGTCGCGCCGCCGAAATCGCCAAGCGCGCCTACCAGGAGCGCCGCGAGATCCTTGATGTCGCGGCGGAAATGACGGATCTGTCGCGGGACACATTGGCCGCCTTGCTGGATCCCAAAAAACTCATCTAGCGCGGCCCAGCAATTAAATGGTCGGCGCTGAATACCACAGCCGCACAAACTGGTACCACACCGTATGCCCGGTGGCGTGCAACTCTGTATCGCTGGAGCCGTCTTCATAGACATTGTGGATATTGGGCAGAGTAACAGACTCCACATGGACTATTTGCACGGGGTTGCTTGCCAACCAGTGATTCATAGCGACCACACACGAATTAAAGTCGGAAAAATCCACACCGCCAAACACGCCACTGCGCTTTGTCTCCTGTGGCAGGAAATCGCGATAGGCAAGACTACTCATAAATCCAACTCCAGTTTAATCCTGGTCAAACATAGCGCGCTGCTGCGCTGTGGGCAAGTGCCCAATCACTTCAGATCGGGGGAGATTTCGTGGCGCAGGAAGGTAGTGAGTTTGGCATTGGCAGCCTCGAACTCGTATCGCAACTGCTCCACCTGCGCAAGATAGCTCTCTACTGTATCGGCATCTAGTTGGATGCCCAGTTGACTGCCTTCGGTCCACACTCCGTCCATGATTTGACTACCCAGCGCTGGTCGAAAGTGGGCGCCATCAATGAACAAGGATTTTTGTGACTCCCGATTCTTTCTTATCGGCTCATCGACTACTCCTCGAATATGATTAAACCCAAATACCGGGAAAGGATCGACCCCCATCTCTTTCGCTACTGCACTGTTTACAGCCAATAAGCCACGGTGGAATTCGCTCCATAATTCGCCATAGCCGAGACGTGCCCAAAGATCGACCATGAACACATGCTCTGGCGTGATATACAAACGAGTGTCAATTTTGTGCTGATGTGCAAAACGCAATGTGTCAGAAAATATTTTCAGATTTGAATCCAAACTCAGCTTGTCATTTCTCGAATCGAATACATTCACCTTTCCAAAAAAGATGTAACCGCCTCTTCCGTTAGCTGCCGATGTGGTTCTTACCCAGGATCCATCCTTAAAGTAGCGATGGTCGACCTTCGCAGTACCGGTGAGTGCAGAGAAACTACGAGTAAAAGCCGGGAGAGATAACAATGTCTCGCTTAAGTCAGTCAAAAACTGCCAAAAAAAACGTGGCGAGCTAAGGTCACTAGCATTGCGAGCCATACGTGACTCCTCAAAACCACTATTGAATTGCGGTTCTGGGACAATGAAAGTTTCAAAGTCCAGCCCTATCATCAGTTCGCTAAGCGGGCCATTGGCTTGTGCATGCTCAATAAAGCGACCCATTTCATAAATCGTTAAGCCAGGCACGGATAAGTTGTAACTGTAATTTTTCGGCCAGGTAGGGTGTTCTGGATGTACCGCTGCGGACCTTGATGATCCTATAACGATTGCAGTCGGATTTGCCTGTAGTACATACCAAGGTTTTGTTGTTCGCATGTGATAGAACTGCTCACTACGACTAAGGCTATTTACATTTGCCTGCTCGAAATGATAGATGCCAAAGGGATCAACCAAATAATTGAACAAACCTACTATCACGCAGAGTCCAAATATGAGGGCTGAAGTACCAAAAAAATATCGCTTCATAATTAGAACTAAAAGTAGACGAAGTCATTGACGGCTTGCTGGTTGAGTACACAGATACTCGCGACTAGCGGCGCTCTACTGCAGTGAACACAATCCAGACCACAAGTGCATGTCGAGCAGACCGCGAGAGTCAGGATAGCCGATTCCGGTTAATGGATAGCAGTATTACATACACTACCTGATTTCTGGTAAATCCGAGCGTCAAACTATACAACCCCATAACTTCGAGCAGACATATCTCGGAACTACCAGGCCGAACGAAAGTTACCGCTTCCGACTACCTCTGGGGCCTTCATACCCTACCGATTTGCCAGGAAAAAAGATATACTTTAGTGCCTGGGGCGAGATTGAATGAGCGGCCGGGATCAACGTGGCCAATCTATGCTATTCAATTCCAGCGAGTTTCTTTTTTTCTTCCTGCCCATGGTGTTGGCAGGATTTCTCTCTCTACAAAAAGTGGGCAATCTTCGCCTGATTTTGCTCTGGCTGGTTGCTTGCTCAATGTTTTTTTATGGCTGGTGGAACCCAGTTTACCTGCTGTTGCTGATCTTCTCCGCCTGCGTGAATTATTGTCTGGGTACGCTGCTCGCTAAGGGCGGGAAAGATCAGGGCAGTCATTGGCTGGCGCTCGGAGTGCTATTCAATCTCGGCCTGCTTGGCTATTTTAAGTATGCCAATTTCTTTCTCGATAACTTTCGGCTGGCAACAGACTGGAGCTTCGAGTTCAAGCACATTATTTTGCCACTCGGTATTTCTTTTTTCACCTTTCAGAAAATTGCCTATTTAGTGGATGCTCGCAAAGGACTGACTGGAGACCATGGATTCGTTGAATACTGCCTATTTGTCGCGTTTTTCCCGCAACTGATTGCTGGCCCAATCGTTCATCACCGCGAGATGATGTCACAGTTCAGAACACTCACTGACCGTTCGAGAACCTATTCCAATCTAAGTATTGGGCTATCTATCTTGGTAATCGGTTTGTTTAAGAAAGTGGTTATTGCTGACGGCTTTGCCCAGTTTTCATCGCCCGTTTTCACACTTGCATCACAGGACAGCAATTTGTCTACCCTCGATGCTCTTGCCGGAACATTCAGTTACGCGTTCCAGCTCTACTTTGATTTCTCTGGTTACTGCGACATGGCGATAGGGCTATCCTGCCTGTTCGGAATCAAGCTTCCGGTAAACTTCTTCTCGCCTTATCGAGCTTTGAATATCAGTGATTTCTGGCGCATGTGGCACGCCACCCTTTCTCGTTTCCTCAGGGATTACGTTTACGCTCCCTTGGGCGGTTTTTTCTGTAGTCCTGCAAGGCAGAGATTTAACTTATTCGCCACGATGTTCATCGGCGGTGTCTGGCACGGTGCCGGCTGGACGTTTGTCGTATACGGGCTGTGTCATGGTAGCTATGTGGTGATACATCAACTCTGGAGGATCAAAGTTTCCGGTCCGCTGAGACTGGTAGGTAGACGAGACTACAAAGCGGTGGCACAGCTATTTACGTTTTTGGTGGTGGCGTTAACCCTGGTGGTGTTTCGCGCAGATACACTGCCCACTGCAGGCCATGTGTATGGCGCGATCTTTAACTGGGATGGGCTGCAGTTTGGGACTGCGTACATGGCGACTCTGACCGGAAATAATAACCTTGAATTCGCGTCCATGTTGTTTGGGGAAAGCTACACAGTCAGCGTAGTTTTCCTGCTTCTTGCAATGGCGCTGGCCGCATGCTGGTTGTTGCCCAGCACCTACCAACTCTTTCGACACTGCGAGATTGCCATTGACAAGCCACTGGCGGGCCGAGAACCGGTGATTACCCTGCAGTGGCGAGCTAGCCTGGGCTGGTCTACTGGTATTGCTGTGCTGGCCGTCGCATCAATTGTAAACCTGACGGAACTCAGCGAATTCCTCTACTTCCAGTTTTAATCTATTACACATTTTTGACTGCGCAAATGATGCCATAGCCAAGAATATTATTCTGCCAAAACTGCTCCAGCACATCGCAGGATAATACGAACTGCTCCCAGGCCCGCTCGCCAATCTTGCTGCAAACGCTCTCCCGGTTTTGATTGGCGTTCTGGCGCCAACGAGTAAACGTCTGGTAGGTTGGTGCGGAAATATCTGACTCGGCAGCAACACTGAAACCTTTGGACTCAAACTGCTGTCGATAGAATTGCAATGGCTCCATGATCGCACGACCGAACACGTCTCGAAGTAGTAGAAATTCGTCCCTATACTGGATAACTTCTTCCAATGCGAGTTTACGCTTAACGATGATATCGCAAAGTACTACGCGTCCGCCGGGACGAACTACCCGCGCACATTCAGAGATAAGCGCCTTCTTATCCTGCATCAGGTGTGAGGATTCCATCAACCAGACACGATCAAAACTATTGTCATCGAAGGACATGGAAGTACCATCGCCATGACAGAAAATAGCAAGCTCCTGCTGCCCCGATCCAGCGGCCAGCAGTTGGGCGCTTTCCACGCAGGCATTACTGGGTGAAATGCCGGTTACCCTCGCTGCGTACTCCCCTGCCATGCGGCAGCCGGCTTTGCCCGTCCCGCAGCCGACATCGAGCACATGAAGACCCGATCGAAGCTCAGCTAGATTCAGCATCTGATTGGTGAGTTCATTAGTCGCTTCAACCAGCGATTCAGTACCGCTATGGAAGTAGCCGTAGTGCAGGTCTTCCTCGAGTAAGTCGCCCCAAGCCGCCACCACGGTATCGTAGTGCTGTGACGGTTCGCTGCCGGGGGAAAGCGCAGATATGGGCATAATGGCCATCAGCAGCTAATGCCCCCATCGACTACAAGCACCTGGCCCGTTATGAAGTTGGCGTCATCACCAGCCAAAAATTGAACCGCGGCTGCCACGTCCTCGGCCGTACCCATGCGCCCCATGGGTGTGCGACCGACGATTTGCTGTCGCTGCCTGGCGCCCAGCTCCTCAGTCATTTCCGTGGTGAGGTAGCCTGGCGCGACAGAGTTGACCGTTATATTCCGTGAGCCAAGCTCCCGGGCAAGCGACCGAGTAAAACCGTCCAGGCCCGCTTTGGTGGCGCTGTACACCGAAAGGCCTCGATAACCGGAAAGGCCGACAATAGAAGATATATTGATGATGCGACCCCAACCCAGAGAAAGCATAGGGCGACAGACCAGACGGGTCAGGTAAAAGGTTCCCTTCAGATTGGTGTCGATCAAGCGATCAATGGCATCGTCGTCGGTCAGCGCCAGCACCGCTGTATGTGCAACTCCCGCATTGTTGACCAGAATATTGATATCGCCCAGTTGCTGTTGCACATTTTGCACATACTGCTTGCATGCAGGCTTGTCGCCTAAGCTTAGGGTTTCA
Source organism: Haliea sp. (assembly GCA_031414375.1). Lineage (GTDB taxonomy): Bacteria > Pseudomonadota > Gammaproteobacteria > Pseudomonadales > Halieaceae > Marimicrobium. The sequence continues at coordinate 6,554 of JANNVJ010000048.1, read as the reverse complement.
AAATAGAAATTGTCGCCATATTGCTGTTGCCACTGTTCAGTCCTGTCAGTTGTTGTGCGACTGAAAGTAGCAACCTTGAACCCGCGACTAAGGAAGCTGTCTACCAGGCCTGCACCCAGACCCTTACTGCCACCACTGATTAGCACTACTTTCATTGTGCGCTCTATTGCCTTTTTAGCTTGAAGTTATTGGTTTCTATTGCATCAACAAAACTGATACTGCGTGGGCGCGCATATCGAGACAACGCCAGACAGGCTTCGCGAATCGATTCCTCAACCTCCGGTTCGTTATATCCTGAATTGATAACTACTTCCACTGCGACAATTTGACCCACTACAGGATTGTCCTGCCCAAACACACGTGCCAGTTTTACCCCGGGAAGAGAAGAGATCATATTCTCTACCTCCAGGGGATGTACCTTGACACCACCGACATTGATAGTCTCTGATCGTCTACCCATAAAGAGTATCCGGTCGTTCTCGATTCGCACTAGATCGCCTGTAGCCAGCCAACCGTCCTCATCCTTATTGGCAATCTCTCCGGGACCTGCGTAGCCGCGCATTCCATGCGCACTCAGGACATGAAGCTCGTCATCCACCACGCGGAACCGAACGTCTGCACCAGCATCCCGTTGCAGTATTGAAATCGGCAAGCCCGCTCGCATATCACTAACAGAGACGCAAGAGCCGGCTTCGGTAGACGCATAGACATGGACAATGCGGGCTGCGGGAAATACATCGTGTAGCTGTTCCAGCAAGGACGACGAAACCGGTTCACTACCGAGTGTAATATGCCTAAGATTCAACGTATGCCCCGATGCGGACAGGGTCGCCAGCGCATATCGCCAGAAAGTGGGGGTGGAACTGACATGTGTAACAGCAAATGCCTGCATAGTGTCAAGAGCCTGGGCTACTCGTGTCGATTCTGCCAGCACCAAAGTGCTACAGTTTTGCAGAACATGCACCAACATCTGCAAGCCGGCAAAGTGATTCAGGCGGTAGGCCAGCAGCCAGCGCTCACCCTCCGTTGCGGACCGGTCGCTAACTTGGGCAAAAAGATCCGCCCATGTGTAGCGAGCGCATTTAGGCTGCCCGGTCGTTCCGGATGTCAGAATCAGTATTTCGCCATCGCCGTAGTCGTGCAGTGGCTCGCCGCTGGACAGTTGCTCCAGCTCATCAGCGCTCAGCAACGTAACGGGAAGTGCGATGGTGGGCATTGAATCACTGATCAGCACATCGACCTCATAGCGCTGCAAGAGGCCGGGCAACTGTTGATCCGTGAAGTCACGGTTCAGTATTAGCAGCGACTTGCCGCTCATCCCTGCAGCGAGCATCACAGCCACCAACTCAGTTGAATCAGCCATGTGACAGGCCAGTCGGCTTCCCTCAAGCCTGGAGAAACCAGTACCTAGTCTGCGGCAATATTGAAAAAAATCAGAGTAACCGTATTCGTTACGGGCGCTCAGTAGAAAGGGTCGTTCTGGACAACGCTCGAGCGCGTCACCAAATCGGGCCGCAATCACCTTCAGGGTTCACCGTAGAAATTTACTATATCGTTGACTGTACGGGGCATAATTTTACTGGTGTAAGGATCTCTGCCATAGGCTTTTTCCAGCATAGCGGACAACTCCGCGACACACAGGGAGTCCAGTCCAATGCCGTCATCGTAAAGTCCCGAGGACAGCTCCACCTTCGCTTCTAGCATGGCCTGATTCTTGAGTATGGTTTTTATCATTTCAATGACTTCTACTTCTTTGCTCAACTCAAAGACTCCTCAGTGCATATCTGTCAACAGCGCTCAAAATAGGATATCAGTTTATACTCTAGCGCAAATTGCGTCCACTGCCAGACTTGTCCAATACAAACTGATGATCAACAGGATCAGTTCAGAAGTCCCCTAGAACGTAAGTGCGCTCGGCCACGTAATCCTTTAACATACTTCGCAAAATTTCCAAGACAACTCACTCTACAAGGAACGATCAGGACGTGGACACCGGCGCGCAGGAAGCTCTCCCAGACGGTAGTTTACTCGCTGCCATAGACCTCGGCAGTAATTCCTTTCATCTTCTTATTGCCAAGATCGAGCACGGTGAAATACGTCCGGTGGAGACGCTGGCGGAAAAAGTCCAGCTGGGTGCGGGCTTGGAGGACGGCATACTGTCCGACGAGGCCATACAGCGCGGGCTGGATTGCCTGTCGCGCTTCGCCCAGTTACTGGGCAGCGTGGCCATACAGCGCGTACGCGTGGTCGGCACCAATGCCCTGCGTATGGCAAAAAACCGTAAAGCGTTTACCGTACCGGCCAAGCGCATCCTCGGTGCGCGCGTGGATGTCATTTATGGTCTTGAGGAAGCGCGGCTGGTCTATCTGGGGGTGGCTCATTCCCTGGCTGACGATGCCCACTCACGCCTGGTCATCGACATCGGAGGCGGCAGCACCGAATTTATCATCGGCCAACGCTTTGAACCACAGTTCATGGAGAGCCTGCAAATAGGCTGCGTCTCCTACGGCAAGACCTTTTTCCCCAAGGGCAAAATTAGCCGGGATAACTTCCGCAACGCCTACAACCAGGCGCGCGCCCAGGCCCTTCCTATCCGCCACAGGTTCCGCTCGAAACACTGGGCAGAATGCGTGGGTTCATCCGGCACTCTGCAGGCCATCGAGAGCATCCTGACCCAAAACGGCTGGAGTGACGGCGGCATTGATCGCCAGGGCCTGTCGACACTGGAAAAGACGCTACTCAAATGCAAGCTGATGGACGATATCCAGTTGGAGGGTCTGGCGGTCCAGCGGCGCAACGTGATCCTGCCCGGCGTCGCCATCGCCAGTGCCGTGTTCGATGTATTGGGTATAGACCGCATGCGCACCTCCAGGGGAGCTCTGCGTGAGGGCGTCATCTACGACTTGATGGGACGACTCAACCATGAGGATGTGCGCGAACGCACGGTAAATGCGCTGATGCAGCGCTATGCCGTAGATGCCGATACGGCAGACATCGTGGAACGGCGGGCGCGCACGCTCTTTACTGCTACGCGCAAAAGCTGGCAGCTGACGACCGACGACTGGGAGCTGCTGCACTGGCTCGCCCGCACCCACGAAATCGGCATGGCGATTTCACACAAGCATTTCAATCGCCATTCGGCCTATCTGCTGCGCCATGCCGATTTGCCGGGCTTCTCGCAGGATGAGCAGGAGCTGCTGGCCGTGCTTGCCCTCGGTCACCGCGGCAAATTGGGGGCTGATTTCTTTGCGGGCATTGCAGAGAGCGACTTATCGAGAATACTGTACCTGCTGCCCATTATGCGTCTGGCCAGCTGTTTCAAGTATGTGGAAAAGCTGGAACAGTTGCCGGATTTTTCCATTGTCGCAAAGGAAAAATCGCTCATGCTGGATTTCCCCAGAGGCTGGCTGGAGGAACACCCTCTCACCGCCCATGCACTAGAGAATGAGAAAACAGTACTGGGCAAGGCGGGATTAACACTGTCGATAAGCTAGGCCACAGCACCTATTGGCGCACCCGGTGCAGCGCTAAAGACGCCTCTCAATATCCCGCAGATAATCGAGCAGAATCGCGTTAACCTCTTGCGCTGCTTCCAACTGCACCATATGACCGGCACCGGGAATCATGCGCACCTCGCGCAAGTCCGGAAATATTGCCCGCATCTGTGCGATAGGATCATCGCCGTGAAAGCCCTCCAGATCGACATCGTGCTCGCTGCCAATAAAATAGGCAGGAAGCTTACTTTGCACACCCTCAAACGGTTTGCGCTGGGCCCACTTTAGATCGAATGAACGGTACCAGTTGAGACCGCCAGTAAATCCGCTGCGACTGTACTCACTGACAAAAAATTCCAGCTCAAGCTCGGATAACCATGACCAGGGCAGCGGCGGCGGCTCGGCCATGGCGTCGATATAGGCCGTGCCCGGCGGATAGTTGAACACATCGAAATAGTTGCCGGCACCACTCAAGGTATGGAAAACCTTGTGCAGGAAGCGGCGCGGCTGGGCCGCCAGCTCCTCGTCCGCTCGCGGCGGTACCCGGAAGTACTCAATATGCAGGAAATGCTCTTGCGCGATGCGCCGGTACTCGGTGAGCGGCGGCTCGTTCGGGTTATGGGGCGCTGCCGGATTCTCCAGACCAATCACCGCGAGCACACGTTCGGGATGGCGCAAGGCCAGATCGTAGATGGCAAAGGCGCCAAAATCCAGGCCAGCAAACACCGCGCTCTCCACCGCGATGTGATCAAGCAAACCCACCAGATCCGCAGTGATGTGATAAATGTCATAGGATGCCGGATCAGGAGGTGCCTCGGTCTGCCCCATGCCGCGCATGTCCGGTGCGATTACCCGATAACCCGCGTTGGCCAGTGCAGTGATTTGTCGATGCCAACTGAACCACAGGTGGGGAAAACCGTGGCACAAAACCACCGGCATACCCTCCCCCTGCTCCACATAGTGCATGCGGATGCCGTTGATGATGGCATGGCGGTGCTGCCAGTTCAAATTTGGTACTCCCTAACAAAAAAAGGCCACCATCGGTGACCTGTGATAGCAAAGGCAATCGTCTACAGGTTGTAGCCGCGCTCGTCATGGAGCACCAGATCCAGGCCCTGGTTTTCCTCGTCTGCGTCGATGCGTAAACCAACCATCAAATCCACCAGCTTGAGAATAATGAACGTCATCACGCCGGTGTAGACAAAGGTGGCTACTACGCCGGTTGCCTGCACGGCCAACTGACCACTGATACTGTCAATACCGGCGGAAAAGCCATTTCCGCTAAATATCCCAAGCTGCGTGGAGGCAAAAAAACCCACCAGCAGTGTGCCGAGGATGCCTCCGACTCCGTGTACCGGAAAGACGTCCAGACTATCGTCAACTTTCAGCGCATTTTTGAGGAGATTGGTGGCGAAGTAGCAGATGACACCGGCGCTCAGCCCGATCACAACAGCAGCAGCGGGGCCGACCGAACCGGACGCGGGAGTGATGGTGCCCAATCCCGCGACCATGCCGGTAACAATCCCCAGCACCGACGGTTTACCGTGGCGCACCCACTCCATGGTCATCCACGCCAGTGCGCCACAGGCAGCGGAAAGGTGTGTGACCAGCATCGCCATGGCGGCCGTGTTGTTGGCGGCCAGCGCAGAACCGGCGTTAAAGCCGAACCAGCCAACCCACAGCATACCGGCACCGGCAACAGTCAGGGTGAGATTGTGCGGTGGCATGGCCACGGTGCCAAAACCCCTGCGCGGCCCCATTACCAGTGCCGCCACCACTGCCGCAACGCCCGCAGTAATATGCACCACGGTGCCACCGGCGAAGTCCTGCAGGCCCATCGCTCCCAGCCAACCACCACCCCACACCCAATGACAAACAGGCGAATACACCACCAGTAGCCACAGCGCGCTGAAGATCAGCATGGCAGAAAAGCGCATACGCTCGGCAAACGCACCGGCGATCAGGGCCGGTGTAATAATGGCGAACGTCATTTGAAAGATCGCAAACAAGCTGGCCGGAATGGTGCCCTTCATGGTGTCTCGCGTCATGGCACCGAAGAATACATTGCCAAAATCACCAATGTACTTGCCCTGCTCAACGCCATCACTGCCAAACGCAATGGTATAGCCCACTGCAAACCACAACACCGACATCAGGCAGGTCAAAGCGAAGCACTGCATGAGCACGGACAATACGTTCTTAACCCTTACCAGACCCGCATAGAACAGCGACAGCCCAGGGATCGTCATAAACAACACGAGCGCAGTAGAAGTGAGTATCCACGCCGTATCAGCGCCATTGAGCTCGTCAGCACTGGCACCAGCAGATACCAACATCAGGGCCGCCAGCAGTTGTGCTTTTCCTTTTTGTGCTGCAAGAATTGTACGCATAATTAGAGTGCCTCCTCGCCAGTCTCACCCGTGCGAATGCGAATACTCTGCTCCAGTGGGGTCACAAATATCTTGCCATCACCAATCTTCCCGGTGCTGGCAGCGTTGCAGATCGCCTCTATCGCGGCATCCACCTGGTGATCACTGATCCCGATCTGTATTTTGACCTTGGGTTGAAACTCCACCACGTATTCCGCGCCACGATACAGCTCGGTATGCCCCTTCTGGCGGCCATAGCCTTTCACTTCCTCCACTGTCATGCCGGAAATACCAATCAGTTGCAACGCATCACGAACGTCATCAAGCTTGAACGGCTTGATGATTGCAGTCATCATTTTCATTTTGTTTCCTCAGTAATACAGTGCCGCATTGATTTATGTTTTATCCAATCTGCGGGGCTGACAGGACAGTTTCCACTATCACCAAACGAAGCAGAACCCGCATCCTGCCACATGTTGGTGCAAAGGTTAACAGCCCTGCACGACTAACGGGCAGAAAATCTACTCGTGAGTAACTATCCCCCGGCAAAGCTGGAGGGCTTCGTTGCGGCGAGTGGCAGTGGGCAAGCTACCCGGGCAAAAAACCCACAGTTTTAGACAACCGAGCAAGCCCACGGCCACACCCCCCAAACAAACCCACCACCGTTTGCGGGGGGTAGTTAAACACCCGG